>NZ_JBQSUN010000006.1:0-72018 GCF_052384325.1 Streptococcus sp. cx1
AGAACGGGTGGCTTGCTCTTCGGCTGAAAGCCTCTGCTACCGGCCGAGGCCTAAAGGCCTACCGAATGGTTTCCCTTCAGCACCACCTTTGCTAGCTGACCCGTCTAGCGGGTCTCTTTAAGATTACTTTCTTTTATTCTTCTCACCTGTAAACGGATCATATTCCTCAAAAAGACTGAGCTGATCTGCTATCACGTCTTCTTGTAATTGATTACGAATATATTCTTCAATTCGCTTCTGATTTCGCCCAACCGTATCAACATAAAAGCCTCGACACCAAAATTTGCGATTCCCATATTTATACTTTAAATTAGCATGTCGGTCGAATATCATTAAGCTACTTTTACCCTTTAAATATCCCATAAATGAAGAAATACTTAGTTTCGGTGGTATACTCACTAACATGTGAATATGATCTGGGCAAGCTTCTGCTTCATGAATTTCAACACCTTTTCTTTCACATAATAACCGTAAGATTTGACCAATACTTGCTTTGTATTTCCCATAAATTATCTGACGTCTATATTTTGGGGCGAAAACAATATGATACTTACAATTCCATGTAGTATGTGCTAAACTATTATTATCCTGTCTCATCAGGGGTCCTCCTTTTGTATATTAGTTAGTGGTCGGGAAACCTTATCTAATATAACACTTTAGGGGGACTTTTTTGATACATCGCTAAAAGCTTTTCGGAACCACTAGCACAGCTAGTGGTTTTCGAGAGACAATAAAAAAGTCCCAAAAGGGACTTCTCGGTATGATAAACAACGGCAGGGTGACAGTCCTGCATCTCTTTCAGACCCGAAGGTGCGGCGGCTGCCTCTTCCGCCCTCGTTGTTATTTCTTATCTATATTATATCACATTTTCTTAGCTCTACCAGCATTTAGATAATTTTTCAGCTTAGAATCTTTAATCACAAACATGGTACGGACATTAAGTTTATCACATAATCTGACCGCCACCAGAACATTACCATCAATACGTTTGATGTATTCCAAGGACTGGCCATTAGGATGGCGACCGATATAGTCCGGATGAGCAATAATCTCCGGAATACGTTCATAGGTGGCATCAAAATCACTGAATTCCTGGCGATGTTTTTCCATATGCTTCTTACGTTGTGCAGACAGCGTGATTTCTTCACCAGGCTTGTAGTCCAAATCAAAAGCTTTAATGACTTTTGGCGTCAAGTGCCCTACTGTTTTCATGCCTCTATTGTACCATACCTCATACACATCAAGGCCTTTCCTACTGTTGAGGTATCAAAAAAACTCAAGCCTGTTACCAAGCTCGAGTTTTGACTTATGTTTTTTGGAAAGCACCTTGTTTGTAGCTAATCCAAAAGAAAAGCGGTGTACAGATAGCCATTGCTACCAGATAGATTGGCAAGGTGTAGCTATTAAGTGTCGAAATTTCAATCACATCTCGAAGATAGTAAGAACTGATTAAGAAACCAAAGACTGAGTAAATAATCAAGGCCACACGCCCCTTATTCAACGGGATACAAGCACGAATAACGGCAAGAACACCCGTTGATCCCATCATATAGTAAGACAGCGTCAGCATGTCCGTATTGCTCATGCCAAGATAGACCTGAGATAGATGGAAAATAAGAACACTGATAACCAGCATCAAGGCATTAGGAATAGACAACTGAAGCGAACGTCTGAGGAAATGTTTCTCAACAGGTCGAATATTACGTTCGAAGGTCAAAATAAATGGTGGAAGACCCTCGATAAATTGCCCCGCCAAAGTCATCTGAACCTGAATGAATGGGAAGACCAAGAGATACTCTGCCTTTCCAAAAACAATACTGGCAATACAGATAAGTCCCAAAAGGAAGGAATAGACCGTTTTGATGAGGAAAATAGGTGCAATGTGGGCAATATTATTAACCACACGACGTCCCTCAAATAGGATTTCAGGAATATCCTTAAACTCGGAATCCATTAGCACCAAGTTGGCAATCTGACGTGTAGCGGGATCCCCTTCAGCCATAACAATCGAACAGTCCGCCTCACGTAGTGCCAAGATATCGTTGACACCATCACCAGTCATAGCTGTGGTATGCCCATTGGCATTAAGCGTTTGGATTAACAACTTCTTCTGATGCGGAGATACGCGACCAAAGATTGCCGTATCTTCAGCCAAAGCCTCTAACTCCTCATCACTGACCTTAGAACAGTCAATATAGCTTTGATAATCCGCAAAACCAGCCTGGTGGGCAATATGAGAAACCGTCACAGGATTGTCACCAGAAATAATCTTAAGCGTCACATCTTCTGAACGTAGGTATTCCAAAGTTTCTGCAGCATCCTCACGAATCGGATCGGCAATTTCAAGCAAGGTCAAGCCTTCAACGTCATTCGGCAAACTCATAGTCTCTGTATCAACCGCTGACTGACTCCATGCCAAAATCAAAACACGAGAACCACGAGCCTGAGCCTGATCGACTGCTTTTGGATTTTCCTTAAGAAGCATCTCAGGTGCTCCCAAAAAGAGAGTTCCAAGCCCATCAACGCTCACAGCACCCCATTTACGATCACTTGAAAATGGAATAACGTCGCCCACCTGATAATGATGTTCCAGACCTTCATAGGCATTTCGAATCGCCTGGGCTGTTGCGTTTTTATCCTTGCTATGCTGCATATAAGCCGCAAGCAAGCGCTCCAACTCCTCTTTCGTAAAACGCTCTGATAGTAGTTCCAGACCCTTAACGGTCATCTTTCCTTGTGTAATCGTCCCTGTCTTATCTAAACAAAGCACATCGACACGCGCCAAGGTTTCAACAGAGTACATCTCTTGCACCAGGATATGCTTCATTCCAAGCTTAATAACAGCCGTTAAAAGAGAGGTAATTGTCAGAAGGGCAATCCCTTTAGGCAACATTCCCAAAAGAGCTGTCGAACTAGTAACTACCGACTCTTGAAGAGAGAGCTGTTTAATCAAGTAAGCCTCAAAAAAGAGCGCAAGCCCAAACGGTATCACAATCTTGCCCGTAAACTTAGCAATCTTATCCATATTATAGAGGATACGTGACACGATTGGCTTATGCGTCTTGGCCTCTAGCATGAGCTTATTGGCGTAATTGTCCTCGGCTACGTTAATAACCTTAGCATAAACTTGACCACTCACAAGGTAAGAACCCGAGAGCAACTCCTTCCCATCCTTCTTGAGAATAAGGTCACTCTCACCCGTCAGCATAGCCTCATTGAGCTCAGCCATCCCATCAACAACCACGGCATCACTAGGCACCTGCTCACCCGCAGACAAGAGCATGATATCATCCAAGACAATATCCTGAGGATTAATAGAAGTCACCTCGCCATCACGCACCACACGGATCTGATCCTTATTCATGAGATTGAGCTTATCAATCATGCGACGGGCACGCAACTCTGTCATCATACCCGTAAAGGCATTAAGCACAATGATTCCGAAGAAAAAGAGATTCGACCAAGCCTGAACAGCAATCAAGGCCACAAAAATAGCAAAATTGAGCATATTAAAGGAGTTAAAGACATTACGCCTAAAAATCTCCCAGTTGCTGGAGCCAGTTTTTGCTTTAAAATGATTTGTTTTACCGGCATCTATCCGCCGCTTGACCTCCACCTGCGTCAAGCCTTGTAACTGTTTTTTCATAACTTTCATAGTAGCATAAAAATGAGGTGTTTTCAAAGGTTAGCCGTCATAGATAGCCAGGAAATAGACCTATTATATCGAACCACTCTCCCAACTATTTCACTCAACCTAAACTACTTTCAAATAGCAAAGGCAAGAGTTCCTACAAAACACTTCTATGCTATCTTATTTCCTAATTAAACCTACTTTGATAAAGTAAATTAAACAACCATTGAAGATTGATTAATGGTTTTGCTTGAGCATCAATCACAGGTTGAACAGTTTCTCTAATTTCTTTTTGGACTTTTCGTTGATTATACTTAATCTTGTGATAATGTTCATCAAAAGCATCTTGGAGAGAAAAATTACGATTTAAAAGATAGCCATCACCAGATGCCGAACTAAAATATAGAGTATCACCTGAAAGACCTAATATAGACGTTTTCGTTCCTTTATTTCTAGTTATAGCGTACATTCCATCATTATCATAGCTAATACCATCTATTTCCGGTGTATAAGCCCAACCCATATTCTCCATCAGCATAATGATGTCGGGCTCTGTTCCCTCCTTATGAGGAATATGCTGAGCATAATAAACAGAGTTAAATTTTATATTAATAAAAGTAAATAGGCTCATTCCCAAGACTGTATACAGCCCTATAATTAGTCCTACAAAGAGCACTAAAATGTTTCTTTTTTGCATTGTCACTTCTCTTTCTTTTTCTCTAGTTGAAACTACTTTGATAAAGTAAATTAAACAACCACTGAAGATTGATCAAGGGTTTTGTTTGAACCTTCATAATTGGGGAAAAATCTTCCCTAATCTCTCGTTTAATTTGTGATTCATTAACTTTAGTTCTTTTTGCTTCTTCTGAAAAATAACTGACGTGGTCAAATCTAAACGTACTGTCAAAACCGATAGTCATATTATCCTTATCATATAAAAAGCTTCCTAAGCTTTTTGTTAAAAAAGTTTTGCTTTTAGTATTTATAATAGCATTTGTTCCATCATCGTCGTATCGAATACCATCAATCTCCGGCGTATAAATCCATCCCATATTCTCTACCAACATAACGAGATCTGGCTCTGTCCCCACCTTATGAGGGATGTGCTGAGCATAATAAACAGAGTGGTATTTTAAATTTAAAAAAGTAAATAGGCTCATTCCTAAGACTGTATACAGCCCTATAATTAGTCCTACAAAAATCGCTAAAATATTTCTTTTTTGCATCCTTATCTTCTCTTTCTTTTTTATCTCCAATCGAATTTTGACTGGATTAACAATAAACCATTGTACAGTATTTATCACAAGTCTTACAATTTAATGATTTGTACTTGCTCAAACATTTGTTATGAATATGAAAAAATCAAGTCTTTATAAATTTCTCCAATGCCTCTCCCCACTTTGTCAATCAAGCTAAACATGGTATAATAGTTAAGATTTTTATACTACTTATTTCTGGTCAGAAGTGGGCAGTAAAATTTAAGAAACAGGGGCTAATCCCTTGATATGAAAGGAATCTAGAATCTATTATGATGAACATGCAGAACATGATGAAGCAAGCTCAAAAGCTTCAGAAACAAATGGAAAAAAGCCAAGCTGAATTGGCTGCTACAACCTTCACTGGAAAATCAGCACAAGACTTAGTTGTTGCTGAATTAACTGGTGACAAAAAAGTGGTTAACATCACTTTCTCTGATGCTGTCGTGGATCCTGATGATGTGGAAACACTTCAAGATATGACTGTTCAAGCACTTAACAATGCTCTTGGACAAATTGATGAAGCGACTAAAAAATCAATGGGTGCCTTTGCAGGTAAATTGCCATTCTAAAAAATAAAAAGGAATCTCGCGGTTCCTTTTTTCTATACACTCATTAAGCAATTCAGTCATAACATACAAAAGACTTGGACAAGAAATCCAAGTCTTTTTGTGATAGTCATATAAAAATTTTATTCTTCAACCAAAGCAAGACCTGACTGTGCGTCTTCTTCATTGGCCAATTTATAGCGATTCTTTTGACCTAAGTAGATGCTCGCTGAATTTAATGAACTTTCTAAAGTAGGGTAATTCACATCTTCGTTCGCTGTTTGGGTAGGTACAGGTCCTGAAATTAATAGCTCATCATCATTCTTGACATAAATCTGGTATTCTCCAACTTCGCTAGTTTGAGCTAAAATCTCATTCAACAAGTCTGGGTCGAGCGTTTGAGCGACGCCATCAACCACTTGATTGGAGTCCTGCTTATGCTCCGACGAATCCACTACTTCAGTGATAACGATGTAATCAGGAGTTTCCTCATCTGAAGTCTTAGATCCTTCAGTTTCTGGCTGTTTTTGTCCAGATGTATCTTGTTTCTTCGTATCTTGAGCTTGCCCATCATGAGTCTTCAATTCCTCATCACTAACGGTTTGAACCTTAGTTTGATTGGCATCTAAATCAAGTTTTGGCGCTTCTTTAACGTCAGCTGAAGCTCCACTGGTACCCATGAATAGAGCTAGAGTCCCCAAAGTAGTAATCAAGCTGATTATTGCTTTGCCGATAAAACCATTATTTTTTTTCTTATTCATAAATCCCTCACTATTTGTTTGGTTAGCTCTAACTGGCTAACAACCGAGTCCAATTTGCTGCTGTAGAAGGTAAAAGGTTGATTGAGCTGTTTGACCAACCCTTCACCCAGATAACAATCTTAGCATGCAAAATCCTTGATTTCAAGTATTTCTTTAATTTTTAAGCATTTTAAATAAATGACAACTTCATGTCTTAAAATTGATGACAATCTATTATCAGATTAGCTTTTTTAAGCTATGCAAATGGTAATTTCTTTAAGTAGTACTTAGGGAAACAATACTTGTTTTTTAGACAGATTCTTCAAAAACCACTTTTGCTGACTCATCTCCCCCAAAATTTTATCGGATAGCAAAATTCTGTCCAAACACTTTAAATGTAACTATAAAATAGAATTCTTGAGTAAGAATGTCGAACTCTCAATACCCTAAAATAAGATTAGAAACTAAAGTCCCTCAATTAGTTCAAAGAAAGTTACAACAAAAGGATTTATAAACAACTTTATAAACCACCTCCCAATAAACAACTCATTCTAAAAATGTACATCCCTCATTTAGATATCACATTTTAAGGTAATCACAACTTCTTTAAAAATAACTAACACAAAAAAACGATTACCAAAAGGCCCCTATTTCCCAATGAATAAATTAACCCTTATAGAAAATGTATCCTCCAAATTCAAAAAAATGGCGGTATTCTGGATAGATCCGTGCTCGAAACTATGAAAAACTCTTTATTCATCATCGACTCTGACGCAAAAGCAGATTCCCTATGACAACCCTATTATGAAACATTTACCGACCTAAACTCTCCGACAATGATGTAAATTTGGAAAAACAGTAAATCTACTCAGTAAAAGACTAAAAATAACCTAACTTTATAACTATTTCACCAAATTTTCACCTCACTCAAAGCTCATCTAGAATAGTTTTTTCTCATGTGTAAACGCTTCGCTCAAATTTCTGTCACATGTAAGAAAATCTTATCGTCTTTTAAACCTTTTTTTGCTTCAAAACCTAGATATTCCAAGGAAAATCCGTTACAATAGAGTACGGAAAGATAGGTAATTATCAGCATCATTATTTTCGTATGAAAGGGAAATTCATGGCTTATATTCAAATGAAGCATAGCTATAAACGCTATAAAACCGGTGATCTGGAAATTATCGCAAACAACGACGTAAGCTTTGATATTGAAAAAGGGGAGCTTGTCGTCATTCTCGGTGCCTCTGGTGCAGGGAAATCAACCGTTCTTAACATCTTGGGTGGTATGGACACCAATGACGAAGGTCGCGTCATTATTGATGGTAAGGATATCTCTGAATACACAGCCAAAGAACTGACAACATATCGTCGTGAGGACGTTGGCTTTGTGTTCCAATTTTACAACTTAGTTTCAAACCTTACAGCCAGGGAAAACGTCGAACTAGCATCTGAAATCGTTCCAAACGCTAAAGATGCTACTCAAACACTCGTCGAAGTCGGTTTGGGAGACCGCTTAGACAACTTCCCATCACAACTATCTGGTGGGGAGCAACAGCGTGTTGCCATTGCACGCGCCGTTGCCAAAAATCCAAAGATTCTTCTTTGTGATGAACCAACAGGGGCTCTGGATTATCAAACAGGGAAACAAATCCTGACCCTCCTTCAAGAAATGGCTCGCAAACAGGGAACAACTGTTATTATCGTGACCCATAATGCTTCTCTAGCTCCAATTGCCGATCGTGTCATTCGAATGCACGATGCCAAGATTAAGAGTGTGGAACTTAATCCTAATCCACAAAAAATCGAGGACTTGGAATACTAGAAAGGAGCACCGTCATGAAAAAAACAACTTATTGGAAAGATGTTTGGCGAACCTTTGTAGCTTCTAAAGGGCGTATGCTCTCTATTGCCTTACTTATGGCACTGGGATCCTTTGCCTTGATTGGTCTTAAAGTAACTTCTCCTAATATGAAAAAAACTGGGGAACACTTCTTCAAGACGCATCAAACAGCTGACTTGAGCTTAATCAGCACTTACAGTATCAACCAAACCGATCAGGACCTTCTCAATTCGATTAAGAAAAAGAATGTAGACATCGAATATGGTTATTTCAAAGATGCTGTTATCAAGGGGACGAATACGGCATTTCGTATTTTCTCTAAACCTAAGAAAATCTCTACTTACGACCTTATTGAGGGGAAACTTCCTACTAAGGACGGGGAAATCGCTCTTTCCTCAACTTATAAAGAAGAATATAGCGTCGGAGATAAGATTAACTTTTCTGAGCCAGTAGATAGCTCAGGGCAAAAACAGTTAAAGGAACAAACATATACCATTACTGGTTTTGTTAATTCCTCTGAACTTCTCTCTAGGAACCGTCTTGGTAATGCCAGTGCTGGTACGGGGAAACTGGATGGCTATGCCATTGTTCCAGAGACGGACTTCACCTCTAATGATTACATGATTGCCCGCATCCGCTACAAGGATTTAGAAAACGTTAGTCCTTTTAGTGAGGAATACGCAAATAAGATTTCTGAACGAAAGGCTGAACTCAAGGAACTCTTTAAAGACGAACCTGAGAAACGCCTCGCTGAAATCAAGTCACAGTCTAAAGCTCAAATTACTCAAGCTAAACAAGAACTTGAAACAGCACTCGCACAGACCCAGCAAATGGCTACAAGCAACCCTGCCGAAGCCGCTAGCGTCAAAGAAGCTACTACCAAGATTGAAGCCAAGCAAAAAGAACTCGAAGAAAGTCAAGCAATGGTTGATAATTTACCAGCGCCTAGCTATCAATTCTACTCTCGTCGAGAGATTCCGGGTTCTGAGGGATATGTTGCATATGAAAGTAATATTAACATCATTCACGATGTGAGTAACATCTTCCCTGTCGCTCTCTACTTTATGGCAGCTTTGGTTACCTTTGTAACTATGGGACGCTTTGTTGAAGAGGAACGTGGTAAGGCTGGTATCTTCAACGCCCTAGGCTACAGTAATTCGCGAATTATCCATAAATTCGTCATTTATGGTTTGATAACGAGTATTACTGGTACAACTGCAGGTGTTATTACCGGTCATACACTACTTCCGATTCTAATCCACAATACTTATAAGAGCGATTTGCAGCTTCCTGCTTTCGAATTGCACTTCTACCTAGGACTTACCCTTGTGGCCTTCCTTTTAGGTCTCTTATCTGCTGTGCTACCTGCCTTTGCGGTTGCCAAGAAAGAGCTCTGGGAAAAACCTTCCCAACTCCTCCTTCCAAAACCACCTCGTGCAGGAGCTAAGATTGTCCTAGAGCGCATCACACCTCTTTGGAAACGTCTCAGCTTTACGGAAAAGGTTACCATGCGTAATATTTTCCGCTATAAGCAACGGATGTTTATGACCCTCTTTGGTGTCGCAGGTTCTATCGCACTGCTCTTCGCAGGTTTAGGCATTCGATCTTCTGTATCTAACCTTAACCAGCAACAGTTTGAAGATATCATTCACTATGATATGATTGTTGCCAAGCAACCAAATACGTCAAGTGCTTTGGATGAGGAACTCACTAAACTCCTCGATAGCAAAGACGTTAAAGAATACTTGAATGTCCATTTTGAAACCTTGCAAAAAATTGCCGGTAGCAACAAGGACACCCAAGAAATCTCAACCCTTGTCTTTAACGACCGTGACGATAAACTCGTTGATAGTTACGTTAGCTTGCATGACCGAGAGCGTAATAAGACTCTCAAGCTATCTAATGACGGAGCTATTATCTCTGAAAAAATGGCAAAACTCCTAAACCTCAAGGTTGGAGATACCATTACTGTGCAAAACAGTCAGGATGAATCTGTCAAGATTAAGATAGCTGGTATCACTGAAATGTACATGGGGCATTTCCTCTTTATGAATGCTAGCTACTACCAAAAAGCTTTTGGGACACCTTCAGTGAATAATGCCAACCTTGTTACTCTCGCTGAACCAACTAAGCAAAATGTTGAAAATATGGCAGCCAAATTCATCAACTTACCTAATGTTTACGGTGTTGTTCAAAACAACAACCTTAAACTGCAGATTAGCACTATGGTCAATTCATTGACACAGGTTATTGGTATCTTGATTACGGTTTCCATTCTCCTTGCTGTGGTTGTTCTCCATAACCTCACTAACATCAACGTTTCAGAACGTATCCACGAACTTTCAACCGTTAAGGTTCTTGGTTTCTACAATAACGAAGTATCCCTCTACATCTATCGTGAAACCATTTACCTTTCAATCATCGGTATCTTCGTTGGGTTCGGTCTTGGACAGGCACTCCACCAATATATGGTAAGCATCATTCCGCCAGATCGTATCATGTTTGATCCATCTATCGGACTGGCTACCTACCTTTTACCAGCTGTTCTTATCGGCATAATCCTTATTATCCTTGGCTTCGTCGTCAACAAACGTCTTGCCAAACTTAATATGCTTGAAGCCCTAAGCTCAGTTGAATAAGCTAAAAACGCCTGAGAAGTAATTCTCAAGCGTTTTTTTGTGTTCGATAACTTATTTTGTTTTAGTCTTAGCCAACTCTAGACAGTAGGACTTCACATGACAATGAGGACAAGTCAGCTTACGAGTCCTAGGTGTATGACCTGCAAGAGCAAATTCTTTAAAACTTGGATCAAAGGTCCTATGACAATTAGGACAGAGGTATTCAAACTGCTTTCTATAGTGAAACATCACTAAATTCATTACTATAATAAAAGCAGGACAGACAACAAACAAACCTCTGGGATCCTTAAAATAATAAATGACAACCAGTAGACCCATCAGATAAAGAAGGGAGGTTAGAATGACACTCCCATACATTCTCAACTGCAAATGACGCCATGATTTTTGATTTTCCATAAGACGTGAAATGTCTGACAAATCTTCCAACGAAAGTTGATGTCGTTTAGCAGTTGCTTTTTGCAAGTGACGGGCACGTTTTAGTTTGACCTCTATTTCCTCTGAAGACTTTTCCAAGCTTTCAATTTGGTCTGTCAATAAAAGCTCTAAAACCTGTTCCCTATTCTCCTCTTGCAAGAGTTTTTGGATTTGTTTGATTGAGAAATCCAAATCTCTTAAGAAACAAATGACTTGTAGTCGTTCCAAATCTGAGTCGTGATAGATTCTCCGACCACCCTCTGTGACTTCAGATGGCGTCAAGATCCCTCGTTGATCATAGTACTGGACGGTCCTAACAGACACTTCTGCTGCTTTAGCCAACTCTCCTGTTGAAAACTGCGACATCTCAGTCACCTCCTTTTAAGATTTTCTATCAAGGGAGGTCTTTCACCACCTTTGATACCTAGATTCTACCTTATAACGCAAGGTAATATGCAAGCTATAACCCTAGAGGATTTTCTTTTCTTACAGAAAAAGTTAGCTATCACTCTTTACAGACTTTACAGCTCTTGTAAAGCTTTAGTCGAAAAGGCCACCCAAACCTAAAGCAGCAAAAGGATTGTTACTGACTTCTTCCTGTTGTTCCAAAAGTTTGGCATTTTCATCTAATTCGAGAAACTTCTCGTAAATCTGAGCGGTCATCCGAGCATCCTCCAAGCTGTTATGCCCGTGTCCCTTGATTCCGAAGAAATCTGCTACGCTGGTTAGCTTGAGATTGACAATACCATTCAAATCCGAAGCACGACGGTCAAAAGACTCATCAAAAACATCTAAAGCATATTGCTCTTCCAAGTCCAAACCATTTTCCGACAAAATAGGCAAGTCTGACTTAAGGGCATTGTAGCCGATAAGTGGACTGTCGCCAACAAATGATTTAAAATCCGCCAGAACGGACTCCAGCTTTGGTGCCTTGGCAATCTTATCCGCTGTAATCCCCGTCAAACCATTGATAAAGGACTGCAAAGGAACATCCGAATGGACAAAAGAATCAAACTGATCCACTTCCTCATGCTGGTCCATCTTAACGGCCGATACTTGGATAATATGTCTAACCCCGTCCACTGTGTTGAACTCCAAATCAAAGGCAATATAAGTTTCTAAATTTTCCATTTTCTCTCCTATAATAGTTAAAGCTGAGACTGAGTCCCAGCTTCTTTTTTATTTTCCAAATAGACGTCCAAAGAAACCTTTTTTAGAAGCTTCTTCTTGTTTGGTCTGGATTTCTTCCACTTGGGCCTTAGCTTCGTCAACCTCAACCTTAGCTTCATCGAGTTCCAGTTTAAGCTCTTCCTTGTCCTTCATAGCAGTCAAGGTCAATTGTTGCTGTTGATCGATTTGCTTGTCCTTTTCAGCGATTTGAACGTCTTTGACACGCAATTGATCATCCATGTTAGACAACTGCTCATCCTTAGCCTTCAACTGAGCATAAAGACGGGCAATCTCAGAGTTTTTCTCGTCTACAAGAATCTCTAACAACTCACGTTGCTTTGTTTCTTCATCGATTGGCTCATCGTCAAAGATGGTTTTCTTGTAGATTTCCTCCAACTTAATCAAGCCACTGCGTTTAACGACAGTAACCCCTTTAGCATTTTTTTCTAGATCTTCTTCTGGAAGTTGTTTGACACGATTATTGACTGCTTGACGACTAACGCCAAGGATTTCAGCAATCTCGCTGACTGTCTTTTCAATACTCATAATAGCCTCATTTTCTCTTGAAATGTCTTACTATGAGAATATCACAATCACACCTTTCTGTCAATTTGACTAGTTATTCTGGATATCTGAAGGACTCTTTTAAAGTCATTTTTTCCTTTCACTCTTCAAACAATTTACTTGATAGGAAGCTAAGCTTTTGGTAAACTAGGTGTGGGTATAAATGTATATAGAAGGAAAGTCTTTGACTTAAACAATCGGTACTTCCAAATTGGCTTTGGTCGGTATCAGATCTGTTGTATCTAGGAATGGTGGGAACAATTCCACAAGGTTTGGGATTTTCATTCTTGCTCCAATTATGGGTGGCATTCGAGCAACTTTGGTTGCAAAACTGCTTGATATTGAAGCATAAATCACATTATCTTCAACGGTTTAACTGTTGGAGTTTTTTTATTGTCAATCCACTCGCTCACTAAAGCCTCATATTGCCATCTGAGATTGAAAAAAGCCCTAAATTATGCCATAATAAACAAAAGCAAAATAGAAAGAATGAGTCCTATGAAAAACTTCCGTGATGATATTAAGGTCAATGATTTGGCCCAGCCCTTCTTAGAGGCAATCGTTGAACAAATGACCACTGTATTCGACCCTGAGATTGAGCTAGATATTTACAACCTTGGTTTGATTTATGAAATCACTGTCGATGAAAATGGCCACTGCTACTTCCTTATGACCTTTACTGATACTGGTTGTGGCTGTGAAGAGACAATGCCTTATGAAATCGCTGAAAAGCTAAAAGCCATCGACGGCATTAACTCTGTCAAGGTGGAGACCACTTATTCACCAGTCTGGAAGATGACACGTATCAGTCGTTATGGACGCATTGCTCTTGGTATCTCACCTCGAGGCGGAAAATAAAAGGAAAACCGATTGGACATCTCCAACCGGTTTTTTATCAGGCTAACAGCAGATAGACGATCACTTGTCATGATACTATAATCAACTGTCTTAGGATTTAACACCAAAAAATCACATCGAACAAATGGCCGGTGTGATTTTATTTTATATCATGTAATTAGGCTTTACCTGATTTATCCATGTTCCAGAAGTCGGTAACGGCACCACGAGATGCTGAAGAAACGATGTGAGCATACTTACCGAGGACACCACGGCTATAAAGTGGTGGCAACTCAGTCTCAGCTTTACGTTTCGCCAACTCTTCGTCTGAAACGTGCATAGTAATTTCTTTAGTATCTTGGTCAACTGTAACCATATCACCTGTACGGAGGTAAGCAATAGGTCCACCAACCTGAGCTTCAGGAGCAATGTGACCAACAACGAGTCCGTAAGTACCACCTGAGAAACGTCCGTCTGTCAAGAGGGCAACCTTGTCCCCTTGCCCCTTACCAACGATCATTGATGACAATGACAACATTTCTGGCATACCAGGACCACCCTTAGGACCTACAAAACGTACAACAACTACGTCGCCATCAACGATTTCATCAGAAAGAACGGCTTCGATGGCATCTTCTTCTGAGTCAAATACTTTAGCAGGACCAGTAATGTTACGAACTTTAACCCCTGATACTTTAGCAACCGCACCTTCTGGAGCCAAGTTACCTTTCAAGATAATCAATGGACCATCAGCACGTTTAGGATTTTCAAGCGGCATAATGACTTTTTGACCTGGTGTCAAATCATCGAAGGCCTCCAAGTTTTCTGCAACAGTCTTACCAGTACATGTGATACGATCACCGTGAAGGAAACCATTCTTAAGAAGGTATTTCATAACGGCTGGCACACCACCGACGTTGTAAAGGTCTTGGAAGACATATTGACCTGATGGTTTCAAGTCAGCCAAGTGAGGCACACGCTCTTGGAAATCGTTGAAATCTTCAAGTGTCAAATCAACATTAGCTGCGTGAGCAATAGCAAGCAAGTGAAGTGTCGCATTTGTTGAACCACCAAGTGCCATTGTGACGGTGATGGCATCTTCAAAGGCTTCACGTGTCAAGATATCTGATGGTTTAAGACCTAGTTCAAGCATCTTAACAACCGCACGACCTGCTTCTTCGATATCTGCTTTTTTCTCAGCCGATTCTGCAGGGTGAGATGATGATCCTGGAAGACTCATACCCATTACTTCGATTGCTGTCGCCATTGTGTTGGCAGTATACATACCACCACAACCACCAGGGCCAGGGCAGGCATTACATTCAAGTTCTTTAACCTCTTCGGCAGTCATATCACCGTGGTTCCATTTACCGATACCTTCGAAAACAGAAACCAAGTCGATATCCTTACCGTTAAGATTACCTGGCGCAATGGTACCACCATAGGCAAAAATCGCTGGGATATCCATGTTAGCAATGGCAATCATAGAACCAGGCATATTCTTATCACAACCACCAATAGCAACAAAGGCATCGACATTGTGACCACCCATAGCTGCTTCGATTGAGTCGGCAATGATATCACGAGATGTCAATGAGAAACGCATCCCTGGTGTCCCCATGGCAATACCATCGGCAACGGTAATCGTACCAAATTGAACTGGCCAAGCACCCGCGTCTTTAACACCTTCTTTGGCAATTTGACCAAAACCGTGCAAGTGGATATTACATGGTGTGTTCTCAGCCCAAGTTGAGATAACCCCAACAATAGGCTTTTCAAAACTATCATCCGTCATCCCAGTCGCACGAAGCATGGCACGGTTAGGTGATTTAACCATGCTATCGTAAACAGATGAACGGTGTTTCATGTTATTTTCAGACACGATATTTTCCTCCATAGTTAATAACTATTCTAATTTAAACTTCTACTCCTATTCTAACATAAATTGTCTAAAAAAACTGACCATTTACCAACTATTCTCCCTTTTTAAATTATGCTAAAATAAAGGCATGAAACATTTTGATACTATCGTTATTGGTGGGGGGCCTGCTGGCATGATGGCGACCATTGCCTCAGCCTTCTATGGCCAACAAACTCTCCTAATTGAAAAAAATAAACGTCTCGGAAAGAAGCTGGCTGGTACTGGTGGTGGACGTTGTAATGTTACTAACAACGGGACTTTAGACGATCTTCTAGCAGGCATTCCTGGTAATGGACGTTTCCTCTATAGCGTCTTTTCACAATTTGATAACCACGATATCATTGCTTTTTTCGAGGACAATGGTGTCAAACTCAAGGTTGAGGATCACGGACGTGTTTTCCCTAAGACAGATAAATCACGGACCATCATCCAAGCTCTGGAAAATAAAATTCAAGAACTAGGTGCTAGTATCCTTACCAATACAGAAGTTGTCTCCGTCAAAAAGGTTGATGAGCAATTCCAAGTTAAGTCTTCAGACCAGACTTTTACCAGTGATAAACTCATCATTACAACTGGAGGAAAATCTTACCCATCGACTGGTTCAACTGGTTTTGGACATGATATTGCCCGCCATTTTAAGCTCCATGTCACTAATCTTGAAGCTGCGGAAAGTCCACTCCTAACGGACTTTCCCCACAAGGCTTTACAGGGAATTTCTCTTGACGATGTCACTCTGTCCTATGGCAAACACAAAATTACCCATGATCTTCTCTTCACCCATTTTGGCCTATCTGGACCAGCTGCCCTACGTCTTTCCAGCTTTGTTAAGGGTGGTGAGATCGCTCATCTGGACTTTCTTCCTAACCAAAGCCAAGAAAATCTCAAGACTTACTTTGAGGAAAACCGTGAGAAATCTGTCAAAAACACCCTCAAAGCGCTTGTGCCTGAGCGTGTCGCTGAATTCCTAGCAGAAGACAAGGCTGACAGCAAGGTTAAACAACTGCACCCCAAAGACTTGGAAAGCATTATTAGTCAGCTTAAGGACATGGAAATTCCAATCACAGGTAAAATGTCACTTGCCAAATCCTTTGTGACTAAAGGTGGCGTTGACCTTAAGGAAATTAATCCCAAGACCCTAGAAAGTAAAAAAGTCCCTCACCTACACTTTGCAGGAGAGGTCCTTGACATCAATGCCCATACCGGCGGTTTTAATATCACTAGCGCCCTCTGTACTGGTTGGGTAGCAGGTATTCAAAGCCCTTGGGATTAGAAAGATTTTTCAATTAAGGACAACAAAAAGTTCCCTTCTGTCATAGAAGGGATTTTTTGTCTATTTCTCAAAGGAGAGGAGGGGATTCGAACCCCCGAGCCCCGTTAAGGACTACACGCTTTCCAAGCGTGCGCACTCGGCCTCTATGCGACCTCTCCACATCAAACGATTAGCCTATTAATGGCTAATCATTATTTTTAATCAAGTTTTCAAGAGTTAATCTTTAAACTGGGCCTCTACTCGATAGATGACCTGACCTTTTTCTGAGAACTTACGCTCGTATTCAGTCATGACGTTGCCTTCATAAACACTGGCATGAAGGTCCAACCAAACTTTGTTGAGAACCATTCCATACTGTGAAAAGCTCGCCAAACTGTATTCAAAAAGTCCACGATTGTCTGTCTTAAAGTGAATCTCTCCATTTTCAGGCAAAATTTGCTTATAAGTATCTAGGAAAGTCTTGTATGTCAAACGACGTTTCTCGTGGCGACTCTTAGGCCATGGATCTGAGAAATTCAAATACATCATATCCACTTCGCCATCTTCAAAATAATTGGTCAAGGCTGAGCCATCCACGCGCAAGAGTTTGACATTTTCAGCACCCGAAGCCAAAACCTTATCCAAGGCATAGCTCAATACAGACAGCTGAATATCAATACCAATGTAGTTGATGTCAGGGTTTTGTTGGGCCATACCAGTAATGAAGGCCCCCTTACCAGATCCTACCTCGATATGGATAGGATTGTCATTACCAAAAAGCTCATGCCACTTACCTTTAGCAGCCTCCGGCTCAAGGATAACGTACTGAGGATGGTTAGCTAGGTGTTCCTCTGCACCTTTACGTTTTCTAACTCGCATGTCTACTTTCTAATATCTGTGCAAGGTCTCTCTGAATTTACGAAGTTCATAAATTTCTCGGTTGGCATGTTCCATATCACGACTATCAAAGAATTTTGAAATCTGTGTCAAATATGAAAACTGCCCATACCAGTAAATTTTGTCCATCACAAGGTCGTTGTTCTTATAGCCATAGTATGACAACCACTGTGGCCAATGTGCCAATGGAATGTAATGGCTGAGGATCTGCGCCACATCATACATACGATCTGTTAGACGTACAGAATCCCAATCAACCAAATAAATCAATCCTGAGGTTGTGATGACAAAGTTACTATGACGAGCATCTCCGTGAACAATTGTTGCAATCTCCGCACGAAACTCAGGAAGATGGCGTTTCAAATCTCTAACAACATCTTGAAGGAAGCCATTCTCACGCAATTGGTAAGCGGCATTTTCCTCCCACTCGTGCAGAAGATCAAAAGGATTTTCAATATGATAATCCAACTGCAAGAGTTGATTAACCAAGTGTTTAGAGCGGTGCAAATTACCAAGAATTTGGATAATCTGTTTACTGTTCATGTCATGTTTGGTCAAAATACGACCATCAAGCCACTCCTGTGCACTCATCATGTCACCATTTCCCAGACGCTTAGCCCACAAGAGCTGGGGCGCAATCTGTTCCTTGGCAAGAGCTGCCAAGATTGGTGTTGTATTCATCTTCACAAAGACGCGATCTCCGTTTGGGTAAGTTCCCATATAGGCCTTACCACTATTTCCTTTGAGAGGAGTCAGGCTCAAATCTTTATCTGTTGATGTCACCTAGGCATCTCCTTTTTCTTTAGTCATTCGTTTCTATTTTAACTTATTTAATAGGTGTTAGTCAATCATCTTATTAAGCTTGGCTGGTAGGTAAACAAGGCTCAGAACTAGCATCATTCCAACCAAAATCAGGCTAAACTTAAGGTCGAAGAGACAAACAGCCTGTACCAGAGTCATCCCAAGTACAATCTGGCTAATCAAGCGCTTAAGATTGCTTACCTGCATGTCTTTTCCAACTGGCATAAGATTAGCCATTCTCTGATAAGCAAAGTGCGATTTAAGTGCCGTGAGCTGGAAGAGCAAGAGGTAGTCAAAAACAACCACAAGCACCATAGCCAACCATTTTTCAGGAACCAAAAAGATAACTAGAAGTGTTAGGGCAAACAGGCGTAAACTAAGGGCAAAGTAATCCCCAGAACGCAAGAAGGCTCTTAGGTAAAGATTGTACCAAGTATGTTCCTTGTCTTTCTTTGTACGTTTGAGAATACCATCCAAATAAGCACGGCGTTTAACACTCGACGTAATCCCTTTAACATTGGTAAAGAGTGAAAAGAACTTCAGAATCGATTGTTGACGCTTATTTTCCGCTGCAATAGCCTCAGTCCAATTCAGGCCAGACTGCTTATAAAAAGGTTGGGCCTTTTTCTGGAAAATAAAGTACTTAAGAATAGCCATAGCCACAGCTACAAGGATAACTCCCCAAACTGGAAGCCCCAAGGCTAAAAAGAGGGGAATAACCAAAATAAAAATCAGGCTTTGTACGATTACCCAAAATCTAAAAGCACGCCCCGTTGCCTTCTTAACATGGTCTAGCACTTCTTCTTCCTTCACCAAAAGGTAATGCTTATCAGCTGGCTCTAAATAGGTCGCAATATTCCCCCAGAAAGGTAATAGAAGACAAAGCACAAGCAAACCAAGAATGATTGCCCACGGATTCTTTGGAAAATGTCGAAGCAACTGGCTATACTGCACCAAGACAAAACCTAGCAGAAAGAGTAGAACCAAGATAAAGTGATCATTAAAGACGTAGCGGCTATACTTAGCACAGCGGGCATTGAATCGCTTGCTACGCTCCATAAATAGCTTAGCTATCATGACAATTCTCCCTTAGTTAACTGCATGTAGATATCGTTAAGACTAGCACTATCATCGCCAAAAGTCTGACGGAGCTCCTCGAGAGTTCCCTGGGCCAAGACCTGTCCATGGTGCAAAATTACAAAGCGGTCACACATCTTCTCAGCCGAATCCAAAACGTGTGTAGACATGAGAATTGCCTTGCCCTTATCTTTTTCCTCAGCCAAAAGCTCAATTAAGTCGGAGATAGCCAAGGGGTCCAAGCCCAAGAAGGGTTCATCAACAATGAAAAGACTTGGATTCACAATAAAGGCACAGATAATCATAACCTTCTGCTTCATTCCCTTTGAAAACTGAGTCGGGAACCAGTCCAATTTTTCATCTAAGCGAAAGAGCTTGAGGTATTTATCCGCACGTGCCATCCCCTCAGTCACATCAAGCCCATAGGCCATCAACACCGTTTCCAAATGTTCACGAAGCGTCAACTCTTCATAGAGACTTGGCGTTTCAGGAATATAGCCAATCTTCTGACGATAGCTAGCTGGATCTTGTTGAATAGTTAACCCATCAATGGCAATCTGTCCCCCATAAGGTGTTAAGAGACCAATAATCTCGTTAATTGTTGTTGATTTCCCAGCACCATTAAGACCAATGAGACCAACCAATTCACCATCAGCCACCTCAAAAGTCACATCTTTTAGGACGGGAATATTAGCGTAACCACCCGTCACCTTTTCTAATTTAAGCATTATCTTTTCTCTCTTTGGTATGATATAATCTATTATAACAAAAACTCATGGAAAGGTCGTTATTATGGATAATTGTATTTTCTGTAAAATTATATCTGGAGAAATCCCTTCATCAAAAGTCTACGAGGACGACAAGGTTCTAGCCTTCCTCGATATTTCACAAGCTACAAAAGGACATACCTTGGTTATTCCTAAAGAGCACGTTCGTAACATCTTAGAAATGTCTGCTGAGACCGCTGAGACTGTCTTTAGCCGTGTCCCTAAAATTGCCCGTGCCGTGCAAAAAGCAACTGGAGCAATCGGCATGAATATCCTTAATAACAACGAAGAAGTTGCTGGACAAACCGTCTTCCACGCTCATATTCATCTCGTTCCTCGTTACGGTGCAGACGATGGTATCCACATGGGATTTGACGAACACGAACCAGACTTCGCTGCCCTGGCCGACCTTGCTGACAGCATCGCTAAAGAGGTAACAGAATGAAAATCGGACGCTTTCTAGCTCTTGGAACTCTTGCCTACGGTGCCTACTACGCTTACACACGACGTGAAGACATCAAAGAGGAAATCCTAGACCTCAACCAATCACGAGAAAATATCTCTCACGATCTGGACAATATCAAACGCAACCTTGACATCATCAAGGAACAAAACCTAGTTCTCGCTGACATCAAACAAGACCTTAACTATAAAACACGCGTCTTCAAGAAAGACCTCGAACCCCGACTCAACATCATCCAGGAACGCTTGCAAAAGTATCAGGGTGATGATAAAGAATAAAGGTAAGTAGCCTGTGCTACTTACCTTTTTGTGTTGCTTTCCACTTTTTAAATTCTTGATATTCTCTAAAGCTCTCTTCATCAGACAACTCATGTTCTTCATCTGATTCATAAGATGGCGAGACAAACTCTTCAAAATCGTCTAAAAATCCGTTATTACGATTTTTTCGACTTTTCCTCCAAGTTCTACCTTGTTTTATAGCAGTGTCTGAATTGATTTTATTATTTATTACATTTCCTGCTATCGCTCCTAAACCGAGCCATTTTGCTATATTACCTAATTTATTGATTACCTCTGAAATTGTAGCAAAAATCATGATAATTACCACGAATGCCATAAAGAAAAACATTGGCCAAAATAAATCCATTTTACACTCCTTGAAATAATTTTCTCATATTCATCTATTAAAGAAATTTTTTCAGGCTCGCTAGATACAATGAACCACCTATTATTCCTAAGATTCCGCCAATCCATCCTAAGAAAGGAATAAGAGAAATCGCTCCTCCAACAATCAAGAGTACACTAGGAGCAGTTCCTACCGGAGTATCTCCTTTATAATAGACAGCACCAACTATTCCAAGTACTAGTAGGGCTAACTTTACAAGATATACAAATAAAGTCATTAATCCAGTCGCAACCTCTGAGCCCGAAGATGCTACACCTAAAATAAACCAGATTCCAAAAAGAAGAAAGATTCCTCCGATTAGTCCTACTACTCCATTTGTGACAGCTAATGTTTTTGTTTTCATTTGTTCTCCTTAATTATATTATTGAATTTGGGTTGAAATATTATCTGTATATTCTTTCAACCCATTACGGTAATTTTTCAAGAATTCAACTAGACTATCTTTACCAACAATCTTAGTATTTCCCATCGGACCGTATTCTTTCTTCTGTTCTTCCAAAGACTTTAATGATTCTTGCTTCATTTGCTCAATTGTATTTGCGTCATCAAGTACTGTACCAGCAACAGCATTTTGATAATTCGTTAGATATTCATCAACAATTTTCGAATACATCGTTAGATAGTCGTTATAGGTTGAAATACTCTCAATTGTGGTATCAGATGTGTCCTGAGGGTTAAAATTACTTGAACTTACAGAACCTGAAGAACTTGACGTTGTTGAAGAACTTGAAGATTTACTTGTAACTCTTCCTGAAATATTTTTTGCAGTATTTATTATGTTTTTACTGGCCGAACAACCTGTTAGTGCTATAGATAGTAAAATTACTGCAAAAGTAAATAAACAATTTTTCTTTTTCATAAGAATTCCTCACCTAAATTTAATTTTCTGTAAACATTATATATATATATATACGTTGTCAACGTTTTCTTGAAAATAGAATCTAAATTTAAGTTAGTTTTTAGATTATTATAATTTAAATAATTTTATCTCATTTTATATTTAAGAATAAATATAAAAGTCACAGCTATACCCAAAACAAGACTTTTCGCTGTGCTAAAGGTGAGAGAAGCACCATTGCTTCTCTCACTCGGAAGATTTGAGACTTAGGCTCAAATCTTAGGAATGGAATTCCGTTAGGAAGTCGCTTCCGTCCCTAGCACCCAAGGAAAGTCTTAAATAAAAAAGAAAAAACAGAGATGTCTACTAACATCTCTGCTTCATAATAGGATTAGGAGGTTTTATACTTCTTATTCAGCATCTTTTTCTTTGATAACCAAGACACCATCTTCCATATCAGCTTCTAGGTGTTTAGCATCAAGGTTATCCAAGTGGAAGTCTGTGACTTTGTCACGGATTTGTTGTTCAACCACACGACGGAGTGGACGAACACCCATGACTTCGTCGTAGCCTTCTTCAGTCATGTATTCTTTAGCAGCTTCGCTAACTGCCAAGTCAATGTCTTTCTTAGAAAGCGTCTTGTTAACTTCAACCAACATAAGGTCTACAATCTTAGAAAGATCTTCTTTGCTCAAGTGTGAGAATTCGATGACAGCATTGAAACGGTTAAGGAATTCTGGACGGAAGTAAGGTTTCAAACGATCCATAAGTTCTGGTTTATCAGCATCTTCTGTCAAGTTAGCTTCATAACCAAAGCCTGCGTTTGAAGTTGCGATAATCACAGTATTCTTGAAGTTTACAGTGTTACCTTGACCATCTGTCAAACGACCATCGTCCAAAACTTGGAGGAGAAGGGTGATGACTTGAGGGTCAGCCTTTTCAATTTCGTCGAGAAGGACGATTGAGTATGGGTTACGGCGAACACGTTCTGTCAAAGTATTGCTATTGTCATCATAACCAACATAACCAGCTGTTGTACCAATCAATTTAGAAACGGCTGTGCGGTCGCTGTATTCTGACATGTCCAAACGGATGATAGCATCTTTTGTTCCGAACATATCAAGAGCCAATTGTTTAGCCAACTCAGTTTTACCAACACCAGTAGGTCCTACAAAGAGGAAGCTACCAATTGGACGGTTACCTTCGTCAAATCCTGCACGGTTACGACGGATGGCACGTGCCACTGCTTCAACGGCTTTATCTTGACCGATAACCTTAGTTTGCAAACGGTGGCCCATATCTTTCAAACGTTCGATATCAGTTGCTCCCATTTGCGATACTGGGATACCAGTCATACGTTCTACAGATTCAGCCACATCGTTAACAGTTGCAGTGACTTTAAGGTCTGCTGTGTGGTTAGCAATTTTCTTTTCAAGTTCTTCAATGCGAACTTTAGCATTTAGAGCTGCTTCGTAGTCTTCTTTGGCAGCTGCAGCTTCTTGTTTAGCTTTTTCTTCTTCGATTTCATGTTCAACAGCATTCACATCAGTCACTGGGTGTTGAGCAGCCAAGTGAGCCGCTGTTACATCGACAAGGTCGATAGCCTTATCTGGCAAGCTACGTTGTGGAATGTATTGGACAGAGAAATCTACTGCTGCTTTCAAGACATCATCTGGCAAGATAACATTGTGGTGTTTTTCATAAAGATCACGGATACCTTGGAGAATCTTGAAGGTATCTTCAGCAGAAGGAGCATTAACCTTAACTTCGTTGAAACGACGAGCAAGAGCAGCGTTCTTCAAGATAGTGTTACGGTATTCATCCTGAGTTGTTGCACCAATCACTGTCAATTCACCACGTGAAAGAGCAGGTTTCAAGATATCAGCAAGACCTTTAGACCCTTGGCCATCGCCAGTGCTTCCGGCACCAAGAATTTGGTGGATTTCATCGAAGAAGAGGATAATATTTCCAGCTTCTTTGACTTCATTTACCAAGTTTTGAATGTTTTCTTCAAAGCTACCACGGTATTGCGTACCAGCTTCAAGTCCAGAAATATCAATTGAGATGATTTCTTTGTTCTTGATAGCAGCTGGGACATCACCATTAACGATAGCTTGAGCCAAACCTTCAACTACAGCTGTTTTACCAACACCAGCGTCCCCGACAAGGACTGGGTTATTCTTGGTACGACGAGCCAAGATTTCGCAAGCTTCTTGGATTTCTTTGTTACGTCCGATAACAGGATCCAATTTACCTTCGCGAGCTTCTTCAGTCAAGTTACGACCAAGTTTAGCAAGAATACCATCTTGTTTAGGTCCTTTACCTTGATGTTGAGTTGGGTTCACTGCTTCACCTTCATTACTAGGCAATTGACCTGTTTGACGGTAGATAGCAAATTCTTCAGGTGTCACTTCACGACCGTTAATCATGTAGCGACGGTTTTCTGAACGGTAACCACCCATGTTCCCCATCAATTGATTGAAAAGATCGTCCATATTGTTAAAGTTGTTGTTCATATAATTACCTCGTTTTGTGTTTTCTTGTGAAATTTTTTAAATGTTATTTTTTATGTTAATGTGTAAGTTTTGACTTTTACTGACCAAAACCCTAAAAATTTTTAGTAGCTTCAACTACTCTTCTAATAATTTCAGGTTTTGCTCTTGGTAGGAGACTGAGAACTTTCTCAGTCTTAAACAAATTGTCATTTAGCATAAGAGCCACCTTCTTTCTGTGAATCTCTCAATATAGCTAACTTCCAAGCCCCTTTCGAAACTATAAATAGTTTTTTCAGAAAGAAACTTGAATATCAAGGAATCCTTTTTCCTTATAGTTTTATCATATACCTTTCATTTGATCAGGTCAAGAATTTGGTTTTGACTTTTACTGACCTTTCAGATGAAAATTTTTGCAGACTAGCTGCAAGACTTTTTTATTGGTATATGGGCTATTTACACAGCCTTCATAAGGATTTCATTTCCTTATGTTTATATTGTACAACATTGGTCAGTAATAGTCAATAGTTTTTTTGACTTTTTTTGACCTTTGTTATCATTTTTTTGTAGCCAAGCTATAATTACCTTTTTACAAGGAACTAACCCACGCCACAAGATTTATAAGGAAGATAAATCCTTATGTAACTATCATACACTATTAGTCAGTAAAGGTCAATAGTTTTATTTGATCTTTTTTGACCTTTTTAAGAATATTTTCCGAAAAGTAAAAAAGCCTACCAGAGGTAGACCTTCTATAAAGCTATTTTACTCTATGCGGTATGCGTCCGAAGTTTTGTTCGGAAAGCTCGGGATTACCTAATTGATAAACATTATCCGCTTGTTGTGTAAGAATATCCCAAGGCTCCCTTCCAATCCGAGCCACTATATCCACAGACTTTTTCACAGATTTGAGATGAGCCTGCCCTTTTTGAGAAAATCCAAGAACATGAACAGCCTGGGGTAAAGGATTATCTACAGCTCCAACCAGAATATAGGTCAAAATACGACGTACCCGTGCCTTTGTATATCGTTTGGTCGCCACCTTATCCACGAGTTCCTCCACAGAAGAAACCTCACGGATAGCAGCCTTTAGACGACTAGCAATCTCTTCATTCACCTGGAAAACACTAGTCAAATCAGGATTTGTAAAAATCTGATAAATCAGCAATTGGAAATAATTATCCCAAGAGACCTGTGGAGAAGTCTGAAAAAGTTTGCTGTTGGGCATGAACTTATCCACAAAATCACTATCTTGCTTGTGGAGACGTAGACTGGTCGCTGAGGCGAAAGATACTTCCTTGTCTGAGGAATGATAGCCAGCTCCTTGTCTCTGGATAGGAGTCAACTTAATACCCTTACCAACACAAGCTTTGGCATAGGCTAATCCTAGAATATGGTTGGGGGTATTGCCAGTAAAGTCCACACCAGCAAACTTTTCCCACATTTTTTGCGTCTTCTGTGGATAAGACAAATCACTCGGCAAACTCTCCACAAAGGCTTCCATTTCCTCAGACTTTTCAGAATAAACATCTGCTATATTCTGATAATCTAGAACTTCTTCCGTGCCAAAGGTAAGGCTATCAATTCCCAGTCGAGATAAGATATCCACGGCTCCAGCAGCAAAATAATCGGCAGACTGGACTGATGTCAGGAAGGGCAACTCAACCACGAGGTCTGCTCCATTTTCCAAAGCCATCTGAGCCCTAGTCCACTTATCCACAATAGCTGGCTCACCTCGCTGAACAAAGTTCCCAGACATAGCAACAATTTTTACACCTTCAGCCTGATCCAAGAGATACTTGTGACCGTTATGAAAAGGATTGAACTCAGCAATAATACCTGTAACTCTCATAGGTTCTTACTTTTGCGCCACAAAGAACCAACGTGCACTAGTTTCAGTCGGCTCCTTATCCTCGAAATCAGCGTAAAGTTTGAAAGATTTGAAGCCAGCTTGCTCCAACAAGATATCATAAGTCAAGACCTCATAGGTACGCTCCTCATGGACCTCATCATGTCGGCTAAAGCTTCCATCTTCCTCTTGGACAAAGAAGGTCAATTCATGGACAATAGAATGTGGTGCCGCATCCTCATAGGTATCCCAAAGCATAGCAAAGTCTTCTGCATTTTCATGGTAGGAATAGCCAGGGAAAACCTCATCCGTCTGATAGGTTGAGTGCACATCAAAGATGAAGACGCCATCCTCATTGAGGGCATTGTAAACCTCTTTGAAGACGTCTCCGACTTCTACTTCGTCCTGCATATAGCAGATTGAATCTGAGTAGCAGGTCACAAAGTCATACTTGCCCGCTTGCGATAAATCCAACATGTTGCCTTCAATAAAGTCAATTTTCTGTTTGGCAGAAGCTGCTCGCTTCTCAGCAATCTTCAACATATCAGCACTCAAATCGAGTCCAGTTACATCGAAACCAGCTTGAGAAAAGCGTACAGACTGAATTCCAGTTCCACAAGCCAATTCAAGCAATTTCTTTTTATCCTTAGTCTTTGGCAAATGACGGAGTGAAAAATCCGTCCACAAATCGTAAAGACTATCATCCATAACAGCGTCGTATACCGCCGCAAAAGTTTCATAAGTAGCCATAAATCAAGATACAAAGAGCGTCAAAAGCACAGAGAAAATAGGAAACTTTCTGCCGTATCACCTGACACAAAGAAAGTTTATCTTTTTCTCACTGCCTTTAGCTCGTGTTCAGTTAACAAACCAACTAAACACAAGGCTCTATCCTTCCTATTAAATCTTTAGTTTAAGCAACAAAACCCAGTTGTCGCCAACTGAGTTCAATTTTTATGCCAAATAAGCTGACACATCCACCATTGGTGCTTCATGCCAGAGTTTTTCAAGGTTATAGTGAGCACGTTCATCTTCTGTAAAGATGTGGACAACGACGTCGTTAAGATCCAAAAGAATCCAACCACCCTTGTTGTCACCTTCCATGTGGCTAGCATCAAGGCCAGCTTCTTTCACTTTTTCACGAATGTTGTCAGCAATAGCTTCCAACTGACGGCTATTCATTGCACTCAAAATAACAAAGTAATCTGTTAGGCTTGTAAGGCCGTACAAATCAAGGGCAACAATGTCTTCAGCTCGCTTTTCATCAGCAGCTTTGACAACCAATTCAAGTAATTCTTCTTTAGTCAATGATATTCTCCAGTAATTTGTTATTAATCTTTCAAGTATTTCACAAAAGCATTATAGGTTTCCAGGGTTTGTGGGAAAATCGGCAAGGCCTGATGAGCCAAGTGTTCTACCGTATGGACTGTCTCAAAAGCAACGGCCTTATCTAAGGATTGCTCTGCTACTTGTCTAGCTTCCTCTACCAAAGGGAAATTACGGTTATGCTCAATATAATCAGCCACATAGACTATCTTATCTAGGGTTGACATTTCATGGCTTCCGACGGTATGGATTTCAATACTGCGTAGAATTTCGGAATCAGTCAATCCCAAATCTTCTTGGATTTTATAAATCCCAACCATGCCATGCCAGACATTGTTTCCCCATTGTTTCAATTCAGGATCAAGCTTATATTTATCAATAAGCCCCAAGAATTCCTGATCTGGGAGTTCCTTGGCATAATCATGAAGCAAACCAGCCAATCCGGCTTTCTCAGTATCATATCCGTACTTTTCAGCAAGAGCAATAGCAGCTCGCTCAACACCCAGGACATGATTAAAGCGTTTAGGGCTCATGACCGCTCGAATCTTTTCAAGAAGTTCTTCACGAGAATAGTCTAGATATTTTTCATAGGTCATTTATAGAGCCCCGCTTTCTTGATGTAGGCAAGTACAGACTGTGGCACCATAAAGTTAGGTGTGCGATCCTTCTTAATGTAA
This sequence comes from Streptococcus sp. cx1, assembly GCF_052384325.1. Lineage (NCBI taxonomy): Bacteria > Bacillati > Bacillota > Bacilli > Lactobacillales > Streptococcaceae > Streptococcus > Streptococcus sp. cx1. The sequence continues at coordinate 28,684 of NZ_JBQSUN010000006.1, forward strand.
GCTCTGACTGCACTTGAACTAATATCCATAAGGGGAACATCCACCCAAATAACTGGGTAAGAGGTTCCAGCCTTATACTTAGGACGCTGAACACCAACAAATTGGACCATCTCGATAAGTTCATCAATACGATGCCACTTAGGTAGGTATTCGACCATATCCGCTCCAATAATAAAGTAATAATCCGTATCAGGATTAGCCTCTGTCAAGAGCTTCATGGTGTCATATGTATAGCTGATTCCCTTACGTTCCAACTCAATGGTTTCGATGTCCAATCCTTCGATACCGTTAATAGCCAACATAAGCATATTAAGGCGGTGTTTTTCATCAATGGTCTCTTTTTTATCGACATGAGGTGGCTCATATTCAGGCATGAGAAGAACTTCATCGAGACCTAACTGCTGACGTACCTGATCAGCAACAACCAAGTGGGCATTATGAACAGGATTGAAATTTCCACCTAATATTCCCACTTGCTTACGGCCTGTATCTTTGATTTCTTCCTCTAGTTGAACCTTTGTAAATGGGGTTACGAGATCTAGTGCCATGTACGCCTCCTCTTTCTCAAGCATTATACAACTGACTTAAGGCTAGCTTTAATGCTTCAAAAGTGTTCCTATACCTTAGTTTTTCCTTCACCAAGCAAAGTCAGCAACTATTTTTGGATAGCCTTGACCTTTGGTGACAACTTGCGATTTTCTTTTTTAGCTGATTCTTTATAGAGAATCAAGATACGTCCAATCTTAAGGACTGTATCACAGCCAATTTCTTCTTCCAAGATTTCGGCAACTTCATGGATATCTTCCATGGTATTTTGGAGTAGGGTTACTTTGATCAATTCACGAGCATCAAGGGCGTTACGAACGCTAGTTTTGATGTGGTCGTTAAGACCGTTTTTCCCGATTTGTACAATAGGTTTGAGAGTGTGTGCTTCCGATTTGAGGAAGGCACGTTGTTTTGATGTTAATGACATGTTTATTCCTTTTAATTTTTTTGCTGTTTTTCTTAGGTGATACGGTGCTAGCAAACCTTCGATTTCATAGCTAATTTTTGAGCCTAAGGTCTCAAAAATTCCGAATCCAAGTAACATTTTATGTTACTTGGATTACTATCACAGCGAAAAACACATCGTTTGCTCATGACCTAAATCTAGGCAAACTTCATGTTCATTGAAAAGACGCTTTTTATGCTTTTAACTACTTTATTAAGTTTAAATAATCGCTTTTCGTACGACGACGCCAACACCTTCTGGTGCCCAGGCAGCAACGATGGTTGGTTGGTCAGCTTTTCCTTGGACACGGATCCAGCCTAGTCCTGAGAAGACAATGTCTGTCTTATCTTTAATGGTGAATTCGTGACGGACAAGTTTTGGAAAATCGGCAAGCTCCTTTGGTCCAGGAGGCATGAGAAGACTTCCAACATGCTTATCATAGAAGACATCTGCGCCTTCAAGCTTGGTGCGATGAAGCTTCAAGTTATTATCAAAGAAGGCTGTAAAACCTTGCTTATTCCCATCAATAAAGTCAAAACGTCCAAGACCACCTAGGAATAGGGTTTGACCTGCATTTAACTGGTAAGTTTTTGGCTTAATCTCCTTCTTAGGACTAACGTACTTGAGGTCCTTGGCTGACAGATAGTGTGCCATCTGGTGGCGGTGAATGATTCCTGGTGTATCAAAAATGTAAGTACCATCATCCAGAGGAATTTCAATCTTATCAAGAGTTGTTCCAGGAAAACGAGAAGTCGTAATAACATCTTTATCACCTGTGATTTCCTTGATAATCGCATTAATTAAGGTCGACTTACCAACATTCGTAACACCGACAACATAAACATCACATCCCTTACGGAGATCTTCAATACGTTGAATCAACTCTTTAATAGCGTGATGATTTTGGGCAGACGTCAACATGACATCCACAGGACGCATTCCTTCTTCATGGGCACGTTCTGTCAACCATTGGGTCACCTTACCATCTTTAACAGATTTCGGCAGGATATCCTTTTTATTTCCGACCAAGAGCACATCATTACCAGAAACAAAGCGTGACAAGCCTGGAATAACTGATCCATTGAAATCGAAAATATCAACAACATTGACAACGAGGGCGTCACTGTCTCCAACTTCATGAAGCAATTTTAAAAATTCATCATCTGTGATGTGGACGTCCACAATTTCATTATAGTGACGAAGACGGAAACAACGTTGACAGTACAACTCGCCTGTTTCTTCAGCTTTTTTTATCGAGCTAGCGGGTGTGTAACCAGCCTTTTCTTTATCTTCTGTTTGAATTTGGGCTCCACAGCCAATACAAAATAATTCTTCCATTAAATTCCTTTGTTAAAGGTCATTGGACCATATGCTTTTTCAATCTTTTTCCACATGCGACGCTCACGCCAACGGTTAAACTTGGTTACCCAAGCGTCTGATTGTACCAAGGGTTTGACCAAAATCGAGCGAATACCTGCTCGGTGGCTAGCTCTGATATCAGTCATGAGCTGGTCACCCACCATAACAACTTCATCGCGGTTAAAGTGATAACGCTCAATCGCTTCATTAATTCCTTTAGTAAAAGGCTTCATGGCACGACTTACGAAATCTACGTGGAAATTCGCAACCGCACGTTCAACACGCTCATGCTTATTATTAGAAACCACAACCACAGGGATATCAGCCTCTGTCATCTCATCTAACCAAGCACGTAGCTCAGGAGTCCCATCAGGGTTATTCCAAGCAATCAAGGTATTATCCAAATCGACCAAGACAGCACGAATACCGTGTTCACGTAGTTGGTCAGGTTTCAAATCATAAACAGCCTCCACCATAAAATGGGGCCTGTAATCGTCTATACTCATTTTCTCTCCAAAATGTTAGTTTACCTCTTATTTTACCATATTTTTAAGGTTTATGTGTGGGACTTAAGTCCTATTTTTTAAGAACATCTTTGACATGAAGGTATCGAAAAAGAACCACAATCACTTGGGCTCTATCTTTATCTTTGAATTTTCTCTTGTTTTTTAAGGGCTACTAAATCCTTAAGCGAAATGAGGATAACAGCAAGAACAATTAAAATCATTCCAAGCACATCAATGGCAAAGAAGTGGTCACCCATGATTAAGACCGTTAAAATGACCGATGCCACTGGTTCTACCGATGCCAGAAGACTTCCTTTGACAGCGCCAACCATGGTTGTTCCCTTGAGGAAAACTGTATAAGCAAAAACTGTCCCGATGAAGACCAACCCAAAGAGTGCTAAAAGATTTCCACCAGTCAAGGGTAACTCATACTTCCAGGCTTGGATAGCAATTGGAAAGACTAGACCACCGAGTAACATTCCTAGACCGATGACAATCAGACTACCCCACTTTTCAATAGCTTTAGCAGGCAGTAAGATATAGAGTGCATAGGTTACTGCCGAGAAGAGGCCCCAGCACAAGCCAATAGGTGTGATAGCCAACTCTGTCACCTGACCATGCGTGGCGATAATAAAGGTTCCCGCAATAGCCATGATAATCGCCACTAACTCTGAGACCGTTGGAAATCTGCGGTTCTTTGCACACAAAAAAGCCAGAATAAGGACTGGCGTGACATACTGTAAGACTGTCGCAGTTCCAGCGTTGGTGTACTGAATAGCACTGAGATAGGCATACTGATTCAAGACCAGACCAAAGAGAGCAAATAAGGCGATACTTACTAAGGTTTTCCTATCTTTAATGGCTTGTACTAATTTGTCTCGCTGCCTAAAAAAGACCGAAGCCGTTAGTAAGGTCCCAGCTAGAATCAAACGTAAACTCGTCAAAAGATTGACATTAACCCCATGAGCCATCAGGTATTGACCAGAAACCCCTGAGACTCCCCAGGCAATCCCAGCAGTTATGACCATCAGACTACCTTTTAGCGTCTTTGACATAGTCGCCTCCCAAATCTATTTGTTTCTGTTATTGTAACACAAAAAGGTCGAAACAAAACGGTTTCGACCTTTATCTATTCATTCGACCTTTATAAGCTTATTCTGGTTGAACCAGGATTTTAATTTGAGATTTATCTTGGGTTAATTCAACAAAACCTTCTTCAACGATATTCTCCAATTTAATTTTCTTAGTAACCAATTTATCAGCAGGGAAGTAGCCTTGTTCCATCAATTCCAACACTTTAGGGAAGATATGACGGTAGGCAATAATTCCTTTGAGAGATTTTTCTTGGATGGCGAATTCATTTGGATTGATGCTGGCTTCACGTTCCCAGATAGATACGACCATACATTCCCCAGCTTTATGAACAGCTGCAAGGGCTTGGCCTAAAACAACCGGAACCCCAGTAACTTCGTAAGAAACATCTGCTCCACCTCCTGTCAAACGATGGATAGCCTCTACGACTGTTTCCCCTTCTTCTGGGCGAACAACAATTGCTCCCAATTCTTCTGCTTTCGCTTGACGTTCAGGAGACAATTCAACCGCATAGATTTTTGATGCGCCTGCTGCACGAAGGGCTTCAACAATCAAAAGACCAATTGGACCCAAGCCAAAGATAACAGCTGTATCCCCAGCTTTCAAAGCAGATTGACGGACTGCATACACAGCTACAGCAGCAGGTTCTGTAAGAGCGGCTTGTTCATAGCTCAAGCTATCTGGAATCACATGGACAAGATCACCATCAAGGACACAGTATTTCGCAAAACCACCATCTGCAGCGAGGCCGACGAAGTTCAAGTTTGGATCAAGGTTATAATCACCAATCAAGTTGTGCTCTGCAAGAATTGGTTCGATGGTTACACGATCGCCAACTTTGACACGAGTCACATTACTTCCGACTTCTACAATCTCACCAGAGAATTCATGTCCCAAAGTAACCGGTGCTTTTTGACCAGAATACACATGTTCTTCTGTTGGAATGAAGATTGGTCCATCCAAATATTCATGCAAATCTGTACCACAGATCCCTGTGAACTTAACTGCCACTTTTACTTGATGAGGCTGTACTTCAGGTACTTCCACTTCTTCGATACGAACGTCTTTCGCTGCATGCCAGCGAGCTGCTTTCATAGTAGCCATATGATGATCTCCTTGTTTTCACAATTTTTGGTTTTCTTTTCAGGAAACATTATACATCAAATTGTAAACGTTCTCTTTTTACTTGTCAAGGAAAAAGAGACCAAAAAAATAAGGGAAGTATCCTATGAAGTACCTCCCTAATCTAAACAATAGTTACCTTATTTCTTTTTGATTCGAGACACCTCTAGCCACCAACCTACAACCCAGCCAAGGACTAAAAGATAATTTTCAAGTGCACCTATGGCGTTGACTGAGTGATGATATTGAAGATAGCTAAGGAAATGATTAGTCCCAATTCCAAGGCCTCCAATAATCAAAGCTATCAGTACAGCTCTCAGATAAAACCAATCGTACTTAAAGTTTACGGCAATCAGGATGACAAGGACTGCCACATTCCAAATACCAATCTCCCTCTGCCAGCCAACTGAAATACCGTACCCCGAGTGACTTCCCATATAGGTTGGGAAAAATAGCTGAAAAATAATGGCACCAGTCATGGCGAGAATGACGAGGATAAATAGGACTCTTAAGAATTTGTTCATTGGGTTGCTCCTACTTAATAGATGTTTTATTGAATACCATTAGTATAACAAAAAAGACCTAAGTATAACCTAGGTCTTTGAACTTGATTATGATCTTTCGAAAAAATACTTTACTTTAAATTTGTTCGTTAATCATTAGGACAATAGTTTCCAACATAACTCAATATTTTGGATTTCCAAGGATTACTAATCGCTTTTTCGAAATCCTTTCTTTTAACTCCCATAGAACTTGAAATGTACTCAATATATTCTTCTTTTGTTCCTCCGGTACTATAAAAAAAATTGGGATTGGTTTTTTCATCTATAAATGGTTTAAAGATAAGACAATCTTCTATTCCTAAGTTATCTAGTTTACTATTGCCCTTTATTCCAAATAGCTTTTCATTATATACTATTCCTCGAAACTGGATACTATTGTCAGACTTATCCAACTTAAATATAAAATCATAATCATTTATCTTTTTATTTTTCTTGATTATATATCTATTAATATTATTAGTAATGAAGACTTTCTCATATAATGTTTGAATCCCAATAAATATTAACATTGTTATTGCGAATGATAACATGGTGGAAATAAAAAATTCTCCTATACTTTCAGGATATTTGAGTTCTATCTTGAAATTTCGTCCTCTAAAAGGAATGTTAAACATTTGTCCTTTAGATAATAATGTTAAATAAATCCTAATTGCTATTAAATAGATAAACCAGATTATTTTAAAACAAGTTTCAAAATAATCATATACAGTACTTGTTTCTGTATTAGAGCCATCAAAATATTTACTTTGCATCTCGGAAAACTCTTTAACATATGGTAAAAGCAGCGGTAAAAACCAGACTAAAATACTTACTGCACTATCAGATACCTTTTCAGTATCAGGATTCAGTGAAATAATAAATATAAACAAATCAAAAAATAAGAATAAAAAAAGAAAAAATAGAATCCCCGAGACTAATCCATTAAATACAAACTGCGATAATGTTTCATCAAATCTTTTTGAAATCTGATATTTTTCATAAAGATAACCCAAGACAATCATACTTATTAAAAAAAGAACAAATGATAAACCAAGTATAAGTCCATAATTTTTATAAAAGAGTTTATAACTAATAACAAAGAAGATAGCAAAGAACTGAAAACAACACAGAGTCTCAATAAACAGAAACAATAACCTAATAAAATAAATACATACTTTATCTAATTTTGTTTTACCAATTATAGAATTTGAAAACCTATATTTAAGAAATATTATTACACCACTTTGTATAATCCATAATAGGAAAACTAAATTAAAGTTATTATAAAAAAAATAAACCACTAGACTAAACAAAAGTAGAAAAGTAATCAATACTATTTCATTAAGAAAGAATTCTTTTATAAACTTTTTCATATTTACCTCCATTCCCGAGTATATCAAAAAAACTAGCCTATATTCTATGTTCAACAAAGAATGAGACTAGTTTTTATATTAGAAAAAATTTATTACTCTTCTTTCAACTTAGCCAATTCTTGAGCAAGTAACTTGAGGGCTACTTGTGGGTTGGCTTGGCCTTTGGTTGCTTTCATGAGGAAGCCGGTGAAGGCTTTATCAGCGTTACGTTTACCTGACTTGAAGTCAGCTACGGCTGCTTCATTGTCTGCGAAGACTTGGTGGATGATTGGAATCAAGACTTCTGGGTCTGAAATCTGTACCAATCCAGCTTTTTCGACGTATTCACGCGCACCGCCACCGTTTTTCGCCAAATGAACGAAGACTTTCTTGGCAATCTTAGATGAAATGGTTCCATCTTCGATGATGGCAATCATTTCGACCAAGTTTTCTGGTGTCAACTTGATTTCTTCAAGCGTTTTGCCTTCTGCGTTCAAGAATTGCGCGACTTCACCTTGGAGCCAGTTAGACACTTGTTTGGCATCTCCGCCAAGGGCTACAGCTGCTTCAAAGAAGTCAGAAGTGACTTTCGTCGCTGTCAATTGGTTGGCATCATAGTCAGACAAGCCAAGCTCTGCCACATAGCGAGCACGACGGTCTTTTGGAAACTCTGGCAACTCAGTACGCATTTCCTCAATCCACTCATCTGAAATTTCAAACAATGGAAGGTCTGGTTCTGGGAAGTAACGGTAATCCGCTGCTCCTTCTTTGACACGCATAAGGATAGTGCTCTTATTAGCTTCATCATAACGACGTGTTTCTTGACGAATGACACCACCTGAACGCAAGATTTTCGCTTGGCGTTGCACTTCGTATTCAAGACCTTTACGGACGTTTGAGAAAGAGTTCAAGTTTTTCAACTCAGTCTTGGTACCAAATTCCTCTTGACCGTATGGGCGAAGGGAAATGTTGGCATCCACACGCATAGATCCTTCTTCCATCTTGACGTCTGAAATACCAGTGTATTGGATGACTTCTTTCAAAGCTGTCAAATAGGCGTAGGCTTCTTCTGGAGAACGCATATCTGCTTCAGACACGATTTCAATCAATGGAACCCCTTGACGGTTAAGGTCTACGTAAGAGAATCCATCTGTTCCGTGCGTGTTCTTACCAGCATCTTCTTCCAAGTGGGCCCGTTCAATCCCGATTTTCTTCGTTGAGCCGTCTTCCAATTGCACTTCAATCCAACCGTTGTAACCGATTGGCTCGTCAAATTGTGAAATTTGGTAAGCCTTTGGATTATCAGGGTAAAAATAGTTCTTACGGTCAAAGTGCATGTGCTGATGGATATCCATATTCAAGGCCAAAGCAGCCTTGATCCCAGCGTCCACAACACCCTTGTTCAAGACAGGAAGCACCCCTGGGAAAGACCAGTCAATCACATTAGTGTTGGCATTTTGCTCGTTCCCAAAGTGGGCAGAGGTTGGTGAGAAAATTTTTGAGTTTGTATTCAATTCAACGTGGACTTCAAGTCCGATGACTGTTTCAAAGTTCATTAATTGTCACCTCCGAAAATAAGGGGTTGTTGCTTGTGGTAATCCGTCGTAGCTTCAAAGGCAGCTGCAGCTTGGTAGATTGTTTCTTCAGAATACTTAGGACCAATCAACTGCAAACCAACTGGAAGACCTTGCGCAAAACCTGCAGGAATCGAAATTCCTGGAAGACCTGCCAAGTTGACTGGAATGGTCAAGAGGTCAGCCAAGTACATGGCAACCGGATCATGGTTGAGCGAATCCAAATCAAAGGCTACACTTGGAGCTGTTGGACCAAGGATAAGATCGTAATCCGCAAAGACTTTTTCGAAGTCTCGGATAATGAGGGTACGGACTTGACCAGCTTTCTTGTAGTAGGCATCGTAGTAACCAGATGACAAACTAAAGGTACCAAGCATGATACGGCGTTTGACCTCATCACCAAAGCCTTGGCTACGAGTGTTCACGTAGATGTCATCCAAGTTTTTAGCATCTTCTGCACGGAAACCATAGCGAATACCGTCGAAACGTTGCAAGTTTGAAGAAGCTTCAGATGAAGCGATGATGTAATAAACGGCAACCCCGTATTTAGAATGAGGTAGGCTGACTTCTTCGACAGTTGCTCCCAATTTTTCAAAGTGTTTAGCAGCGTTAAGGATAGTTTCCTTGACTTCTGGGTCAATCCCTTCACCGAGGTATTCCTTAGGGAGGGCAATCTTCATGCCTTTGATGTCTTGACCAATCTTAGAAGTGAAGTCTGCTACACGAACAGGTGCAGAAGTTGAATCCTTGGCATCTTCACTGGCAATGACATTGAGTAATTGGGCATTTTCCTTAACCGTCGGTGAGAAAGTACCAATTTGGTCAAGTGAGCTACCAAAGGCAATAAGACCGAAACGAGAAACCGTTCCGTAAGTTGGTTTGAGACCTACGATTCCGTTGAAGGCAGCTGGTTGGCGGATAGAACCACCTGTATCTGAACCAAGTGACAAGCGGACTTGTCCTGAAGCGACAGAAGCTGCTGAACCACTAGAAGATCCACCAGGTACCTTGCTGTGGTCCCAAGCATTTTTAGTCGCCCCATAGTAAGATGTTTCACCAGATCCACCCATAGCAAATTCATCCATGTTGGTCTTCCCGATGACAATCATATCTTTGGCTTTTGCATTGGCAACAGCTGTCGCATCAAAGATAGGCTCGTAGTTGTAGAGCATTTTTGAAGCCGCAGTCGTCAAGATACCATCTGTTGAGATATTGTCTTTGACAGCGAGTGGAATCCCTGACAGGAGGTTATCTTTATCAATTCCTTTTTCGTCAATAGCCTTAGCTTGGGAAAGTGCTGCTTCTTCAGCCACCGTCACAAAGGCATTGACCGCTTCTTCACGCACCTTGATATCGTCAAGTGTCGCTTGTGTCAATTCGGTTGCTGAAATTTCCTTAGAGACAAGGAGGTCGTGCAACTCTTCAATGGTTTTATTGTTGAATGACATTAGGCATCTCCTCCATCTTCTAGGATAGCTGGCACCTTGATGTAGTAGTTATCTTTTTCAGGTACATTTTTAAACAAGCGGTCACGGTCTGTCCCTTTTTCAGCAACATCCGGACGCAATACGGTCTTACGATCAGCCATAGTCGTTGTTGGGGCCACACCAGTTGTGTCCACTTCTTCCAACAATTCCACCATGTCGACAATCTTCGACAAGGTTGTCGCAAACTCAGCTGTCTCTTCTGGAGAGAATTTCAATTTTGAAAGATTGGCAACGTGGGTTACCTCTTCTTGCGTAATTTTCATCTTGCTTCCTTTCGTGAAATGATGATTTTTCAATACGTTCTATTTTACCATAATTAGGCCTATTTTGCTTGGAGGATAAAAAAACTGTAGTAACTTTTTTGTTACTACAGTTTACAGAGATAGAGCTTTTTCAAAACACTTATCGTATGGCTATCAAGAGCTTTCTCCAAGCCTCTAGAATTTCAGGTTTCAAATACTGTTTGGCCAACTCATATGAGGCTTGGTGCATAGACTCAAGATCACTCTCTAAGGCAAATACAATTTTATCCGCCATCTGAGAAACAAGCAGGTCCTCATCCATAGTCTCGCTATAAGTAACCAGATAGCCATTCTCACCATCTTTGATGAAGGTTGGATTGCCGTAACGGGCATCAAAACTAACCAGGGCTAAACCTGCTCCTACCGCTTCCATCAGGGTCAAACCAAAGGTCTCCCACTGAGAGGTAGTGACATAAAGTTCGTACTGTGGGTAGACGTCACGCAAATCCGCATGTCCTCTAAGTTGGATGTAATCATTCGCCCCTAAAGTATCAATTAGATCTTGTAGATTCTCTTGCTCCCCACCTTTACCGTAGATGTCAAAGCGAAGGTTAGGCTCTTTTTGATGGGCAAGGGCAACGGCTCTTATAGCCAAATCCAAGCGTTTACGTGGGTCCAATCGCGAAGCAGTCATCAAACTAAGAGGCTTCCTCTGCTCCTCTGGAAAACTAAGCTTATCCAAATGTCCCACTGCTAGGGCATAAATAGCGGCGTCTGTGACACCTTGCTTTTGCAGCGTATTCTCTAAAACAGCCTTTTGTGCCTCAGTAGCTGTGATAAAGAAGTCAAAGCGTTGGGCGTACTTAAAGATGTAATAATACTCATAATAGAGGTCCCCATTTTCAAACTCATGCTCTGAATGAAAAACAAAGCCTAGCTTTGCAGGTGAATCCAGTTCATAAATCGGTCGCATAAATTCCATCAAGGAAGCCCTATCCAGCAACAAGGTATCCGTAGCTGTCAGTGGGAGTCTTGCTAGAAAACGACGCATGACCTCTGTCTTGGTCACTAAAATCTCAGTGCCTAGCCTATATAACCAACTGGCTCCTTGCTTGAGTTCTTCAAAGGCGATGCGACCATCTTTATTGTGATAACTTCTCCTGATGATGATGCCTTTTTCAAAGTATTCTGTAACCAATTTACTTGTTCCATACCACTCACGCTTCAATAGGATGCCATTGACGTGGTAATCTACATACCTCACACTACCCTTTTGGTAGGGATCCATCTTGAAGACCAAAGAAGTACCATCAGAACAGGTATAAACAGAGTCTGTTTCGCTTTGGCTCTTCAAATCTAGACGTGTCAACTTAAATTTTTGCTGCAAGGCCCCCACTGTCAAAGATGGAATATGACTGTCTTGATCTGTAAAGCTAAGATAGGCATGGAGGAGCTCCTCGTAGCGATGTCCTAAAGAAAGATAGTAATCTAATTTATAGGGTTGCGGCCAGGTCGTAAAGACAAACTTAGCAGGCTCCTTTAATTCACGTAGCATCAAAGCTCTAGACGCCTGGGCCACATCCACACCATTAGGCTCATAACCCACCAATAGGTTAAAGGTGTAAATCGTCATCTTTTTCCCCCTCCAATCTAGTAAAGAAAGCTAAGATTTCTTCCCTCTCGGCAAGTTTCAAAACCTCTTTCTGACTTTCAAGAGCCTTGGGGTAAAACTCTGTTTGCTGTATGAGTTGTCGGAACCCCTGCTCTAGTTCCTCTAAGGAAGTATAGACTGTTGGTAAGTCCTTATAGTAGTGACGATGAACCGTTGATTCTAAGCCAAAAATCAACTGCCCATTTTCAATCGCATCCAAAGTTGCATCAGACACTTCACTTCCATAATTCAAGTCTAAATAAATGAAACAATTCCTAAGTAGCTCTTGATATTTCTCCTGACGAATTCCTGGATAAAGATGGACATTTCTCTTATCTTCGAGACAAGTCAATTTTGGCCCCATACTAGTTTGAGCTCCGATATGAAAGTCAATATCCGGGAAAGCATCAATTAAGTCAGCTAGGCCCTCAATATTTTCAGAAGCAGTCATCACCATGGCTTGAGGCACAAAAGTCTGAGAACCTTCTTGTTCCGCACCAGCTAAATAAATCATGCCTGACTTCCGTTCCTCTTGTGGATAATAATTAGTAATCAAAACATGATTCACTTGATTTTGAATAAGCTCAAGACCATCATGACTATCGGAGCAATAGACCAGACGATTAACATTCAAGGTCTGCAATGTCGGGATTAGATTGGAATCCATACAGATGATAGCTTCGTCTGACTTCAGAATCTGATTCAAAACAGCCTTAGTTAATTCTTCCCTACCTGAAAAAATCCTATCTCTTCCTTCAGACCCCTGATCAATCAGGTATCCATCTTGAATATAGTGAATCAAGACCTCTTCTTGGTTACGATTAAAGTAAATATCCATTATGCCTTGCCCCTGATCATCCAGAAGACGCTGTTTGGTACGCCAGCCATAGCGATTATAATCATCAACCGCAACAACTTTTTCCCCTTGTCCAAACCATTGAACTTGTTTGACCGTACGTTCCTTTAGATTGTCACGGAAAATGACACTGGCACGGCGGTCTTGACCATCAAAAATATAGGTCGTAATCCCTAAAGTCCACAATTCCCAGTATAAGGGAACTGACAAATCGTTAAAAAAGAGTGGTGTCCCTTGATAATCTTCCTCAGAGGAATAAATAAATGACGATGCTAAACTAATCGTGTCCTTATCAACATCCGTTTCAAAATTCGTGTAAAACATACGGGATTGGATACCAAAGGAGTCTAGTAATCTTCTCAGTTTTTCCGTTGCCTGACAAGGTTCTTGTGCAATAATAAGCATAGTTATCCTTTCTGACTAATCCAAGCAATAAATAGCTTAACCCTCGACCTTTATTGCTCCAAAAATCTCAAGTTAACCTGCGCCGTCTTATAGGTCTCAGTATCTTGAAGATTAGCTTCTTCCATTTTTTCAATGGCCCGCTTCAGACGTGTCTTATAAATATAACGGTGCCAGGTCAAATCATAGCCCAACATACCTAGTAAAGCTAGTTTTTCATTCTTGGCTTCCATCTCATCTAAGACACGCTTCTCTGTCCAGACCTGCGACAGCGTATCCTTACGACCCACTCGGTACCAGTAGATACATTTTTCAGTATGAACAACACGATTGGCCTTTAACAAGAGTTTGTACATAAGGAAATTGTCTTCGACATTCTTCCCAACAGGAAAACGAAGGTCCTCAAATAAGGAGATTTTATAGAGTTTCATCATAGCACATGCCCAGGCCATATCTCTTGTTTCTTGGATGGCATCCTGGTCTATAATATCTCTCCCCTCATAGAGGGTTTCAGAATAATCATTCTCCGTTACCTTAATCAAAAACTTACTGGTACTCTCGTTGAACAAGTTGTAGTTGGCAATAGAAACATCTGCCTCATACTTCTTAAGCTGAGTGTACAAGGTCTCCACATAATCCTCTGTTACCCAATCATCTGGGTCTACAAAAGTGATGTAATCACCTGTGGCTAAATCAATTCCTGTATTTCGGGCTGCAGATAGGCCACCATTAACTTGTCGCACATAGCGAATACGCGAATCTCGCTTGAAAAACTCCTTGCAAATCTCCTCTGACTTATCCGGGGAACCATCATTGACAAGAATTATTTCAAGGTTTGGATAAGTCTGATTCACTATCGTTTCCAAACACTGCTTTAAATAAGCTTCCACATTATAAATGGGAATAACAATACTAACTACTTCTTTATTTTCCATGGTCTATCTCTCAATCGTATCTATATAATCTCGAACAGCCTTTACCATTTGGTCTACTTGGTCATTCTTGAACACTTGATTTTGCCCAGTTTGGTCGTGATTTGTTCCTTCAAAAGAGAAAATCGGAAGCCCCAACTGATGAATCGTTTCTGTGATATGATCAACCTCGTCAAATGGGTTGATATCCAAATAGAAATCTATTTTTTCTAAGACCTTTCGACTAGTCAAGGGATCAAAGGATGGATAGAGAATAAGGTTTGGATACTGCTCCAACTTCACCAAATTAAATCCGAAATGAGAATGAGCCAAAACATGAAAAGCTACATCTGGAAGAGCCTGCAGCAAATGTTCCAATTCAAAGATGTCTGCAGTATTAGTATAAATCGCCGTATGGTAAGGAAAATCACCTACCATGTCACTAAAGCTAAGCTTTAAGGATGGCTTTCTCAATAAGATTTCTTCCCAAGATAGGGCATAATAAAACCACCAAATATCCCTGAAACGATTGAAACGTTTGGACGTCCAAGGCTTATTGTGGGAAGTATAATGAATAACCGCTGGTACCCCTTTAAAAGCATCATACCATTCCAAATCTCCATAACCATACTGGTCCTTATCAGAACCCACTTGGAGATTATAGGTCCATGGGAGTTGATACCAAGCATCCTTGAAATAAAGATTCAAGATTCCTTGATCCCCATAAACATTTTGATGATGCTCTTTTGTCAAGTCAAAAAGAGACTCTGTCACCTTGTGTTGTCGCCACCAATCGGTATCAATAACCATCAAGCCAGCGTTAAAACCATCTGTCGTCGTCGGACGGTCCACCACCGCTCCAATACCAAATCCGCCAAGATCCACTTCAAAAAGTGGTGACAAATCCTGCGTAAAAATCATATCGCAATCCAAATAGAGAACGCGATCTTCTTGAACAAACTCAGGAATTGTATAACGGAAAAAAGTCGCATAATGAATATGCGTACTTGGAAGCGAAAATTGTTTAAAGCTTTCGGCAGACACACGACAATTGAGAATTTCAGAATCAATAGCCTCTAGACGACGATTCATCAGCGTAAACCATTCTGTTGGTAAATTCTCATTTAGCACATAAATTTTCCACTGCCCTTTATGTGCACACAAAGATTTTAGAGCCACCTCTAACTTTTCCATATAGGATAGCTCTGCTACAAATACAACTGATTTTTTCCCCATGTTTTCTTCCTCTCAAACTCTAATAAGAATATCATTTTTTAGAAAACATTACAATTTCTATCTCTTACAAAAAAAGCCAACCCTAAGGCTGACTTTAATTGGAGATCAATTTTCTTTTAGTGTTCGTTAAACGCGTAAAATAGAATTCAGACTAGCACGTGGTTTAAAACAGCGAACACCTCTCAACTCATAGACTATTCTACAGAGGCACCGTTACTTGCGATAACTTCTTTATACCAGTTAAATGATTTCTTCTTAGAGCGTTTCAGGCTACCATTACCATCGTTGTCACGGTCTACATAGATGAAGCCATAACGTTTCTTCATTTCACCAGTTCCAGCAGAAACAAGGTCGATACAGCCCCATGTTGTGTAGCCCCAAAGCTCTACACCATCTTCATTGATAGCATCACGCATGGCCTTGATGTGAGCTGCCAAGTAGTCGATACGATAATCATCTTCGACATAACCATTTTCATCTGGTGTATCCACAGCACCGAGACCATTTTCAACAATAAACATCGGTTTTTGGTAACGATCCCAAATGGCGTTAAGGGTAATACGAAGACCTAGTGGGTCAATTTGCCAGCCCCACTCTGAAGCTTCCAAATATGGATTTTTAATAGAGGCAAAGATATTTCCAGCGGTCTTTTCATTAACTTCTGGATCACCTGAAGCCACACGACTTGCATAGTAAGAGAAAGAAATAAAATCAACAGTATACTCTTTAAGAAGGGCCAAATCTTCTTCAGTCATCTCAATCTCAATGCCATCACGTTCCCACTGCTTCTTAGCATAATTTGGATACTCTCCACGAGCCTGAACATCAATAAAGAAATAGCTACTACGATCTTCTTGCATGGCTGCCCAGTAATCACGTGGGTGGGCTGTATTTGGATAATATTGACCTGCTGCCAACATACAACCTACCTTATTTTCAGGATCAATCTCATGGGCCAACTTCGTCGCCATAGCTGAAGCTACCAACTCATGGTGAGCTGCTTGGTATTTAACCTGTTCCTCATTCTCACCCTCTTCAAAGCAGAGTCCTGCTCCCATAAATGGTGCATGGAGAATCATATTGATTTCATTGAATGTGAGCCAGTACTTAACCAAACCTTTATAACGTGTGAAAAGGGTACGGCAAAGATTTTCATAGAAACCAAGCATCTTACGGTTACGCCAGCCACCATACTCTGTAATCAAGTGCATGGGACAATCAAAGTGTGTGATTGTCACCAAAGGCTCAATGCCATACTTGTGACATTCTTTGAAGAGGTCCTCGTAAAAGGCAAGCCCAGCTTCATTTGGCTCAGCCTCATCACCCTTAGGAAAAATACGTGACCAAGCAATAGAAAGACGATAGGTCTTAAATCCCATTTCACCAAAGAGAGCAATATCTTCCTTGTAACGATGGTACATGTCGATACTTTCCTTAGCTGGATAGAAATAGCCATCCTCAAAATCAAACATCTTACGACGTCCAGTGATAATAGAAAGGCGATCCTCACCAATTGGCACCACGTCAACATTGGCTAGACCACGCCCATCAGCATCATAGGCACCCTCACATTGATTGGCCGCTGTCGCCCCACCCCACAAAAATCCATCAGGAAAAGTCATTTTTTTAGTCATTGTTCTACCTCTTTATGATTCAAGATTATTTCAGTAATAGTATATACTAATATGGAATCGTTTTCTTATAGTAAACTACGAAAAACTGATACTATCCTATGATTTCGACAAAAAACGAGAGTAGGACAGATTCCCACTCTCAATCATAAATCTTCTTACTCCACAATTGTTGCTCCAAGAACATTCTTAAAATGCCCAATAGCAAAGTCATGAGCTTCAGGTGTCAAGGAAGCTGTTGCACTCGCTACAACCTCGATATCATAGCCCAAATTATAGGCATCAATGGCTGTATGTAGGACACAAATATCCGTTAAAACTCCTGTCAAAACAACTGTCGTCACACGACGCTCACGCAAACGAATATCTAAATCCGTTCCCGAAAAGGCTGAATAGTGTCGCTTGTCCATCCAAAAGACACGATTATCATCCTTGATAGCATCATATACTTCAGCTAACTTACCATAAAGTTCTCGCCCAGACGTCCCTGCAATATTGTGCGGTGGAAAGAGCTTGGTTTCAGGATGGAAGGTATCTCCTTCATCATGTCGGTCCATAGCAACGAAGATATAATCCCCATTGTCATAGGCCTCTTGAGTTACCTGAGCAATACGGTCTTCAATGGCTTGAGCAGGCTTACCAGCCGTCAACTTCCCATCATCTGCCACAAAATCATAAGAGTAATCAATTGATATCAATGCCTTTGTCATATTACTTTCTCCTTTAAAAAAAGTGGGGCAGGCTCCTCCTACCTCACTTTCTTTCAGTATTCTTCTTATTCGTATTCTTTCAATTTATCGTAGATACCTTCGTTAAGGACTTTAAGATAAGTCCCTTTCATACCGAGTGAACGGCTCTCAATAATACCAGCTGATTCCAACTTACGAAGGGCATTAACGATAACTGAACGTGTAATTCCGATACGGTCAGCGATAACAGACGCTGTCAAGCGACCTTCCAAACCGTCCAACTCATTCAAGATAGCTGAAACTGCCTTGATTTCTGAGTAAGACAAGGTATTAATTGCCATGTTGATAGCCGTTTGTTTACGAATTGTTTCTTCCAAGTTCTCTGTTTGAAGGTTCAACAACTGCAAACCAACAACCGTAGAGGCAATCTCAACCAAGATAAGATCTTCATCCACAAAATCATGGTCGTTACGCCAAATGATGAAAGAACCAAGACGCATCCCACCACCATAGATAGGGGCAATTGTAGTCAAACCATCTGGGAAGTCATCTTTTGATTCCACAGGGAAAATGGTCAAGTCACTGTCAATACCAATGTTTTCTTGAGTGTCATAAACACGGCTGATACCACGTGTATACTCTTCTGGAAGCTGTTTGGCTTCAAAAAACTCTTCTACACGATCATTGTTGGTTTTGTACTTCATGGCAAAACCAAGGAGAGCACCACCACCATTAACGATAGCAGCGTTACAATCAATGATATCTGCCAATTGAGCAGCCATATTGTTGTATGGAAGATCTCCTTCCAAGCTGTCTACTGAGCGTTGCAAGATAGATGTAATTTTACGTGTTTTAGCCAGCAAATTTGCCATATTTATTGTCTTCACTTTCTATTGTAATCATAATAATATCAAGCCTTGTACTAATCTTCTGCGTCAAGACCTACTAGCCCTATCATTATAGCACACTTAACCCAGAAATTGCAAACAATTGTCTGAAAATTATTTATTATTTTACTATTCATTATATTATGTATATTATGGCATTTTTAGGAAAAATGTTCGGATTTTACTCAAATACATCCCCTTTTTAGAGACAATAAAAACTGGACAAGCCTTTTTGTCCAGTTTTTTAAGAAATTAACGCTTGTAATATGACAAGACTCGTTCGATTTTGTTACCGAGATCAGCCAACTCTTCCACACGAGGAAGGTAGACAATACGGAAGTGATCTGGTTCATTCCAGTTAAAGCCTTTACCTGGAACTAGGAGAACCTTCTCCTTCTTCAAGAGACGAAGACAGAATTCTTCATCATCTTCAATATCATACATGTTACGGTCAATCTTAGGGAAGATGTAAAGCCCTGCGTCAGGCTTAACAGCCGAAAGCCCTGGAATAGCGTTTACGGTATTCGTGATAAACTCACGTTGTTCATAGATACGCCCACCAGGGATCAAGAGTTCATCCACGGATTGGTAACCACCAAGTGAAGTCTGAATAACGTGTTGGGAGAGCACATTAGCACAAAGACGCATGTTGGCCAACATATTAAGCCCTTCAATATAGCCTTTGACATTCTTTTTAGGTCCAGAGAGAACCATCCAACCTACACGGAAACCACAGATACGGTGAGACTTAGAAAGACCATTCATAGACACACAGAAAACATCTGGTGCAAGACTAGCAATCGCAGTATGCTTTTTACCATCCATAACCAAGCGGTCATAAATCTCATCCGCAAAGATAATCAAATCATTTTGTCGAGCAATATCCACAATCTGTTCAAGAACATCCTTAGGATAGAGCGAACCTGTAGGATTATTGGGATTGATGACTACAATTGCCTTAGTATTTGATGTAATCTTTGATTTGATATCATCAATATCTGGATACCAGTTAGATTTTTCATCACATACATAGTGTACGGCATTACCGCCTGCTAGACTGACACAGGCTGTCCAAAGAGGATAATCTGGCATTGGGACCAAGACCTCATCTCCATCATCAAGCAAGGCCTGCATAGATATGGAAATCATCTCTGAAACACCATTACCAATATAAATATCATCAATATCTACATTTGGGAATCCCTTTAACTGGCAATACTGCATAATCGCCTTACGAGCTGAGAAAATCCCTTTACTATCCGAATACCCTTCACTGTTACGAACATTCATAATTAAATCACGAATGACTTCATCCGGTGCTGTAAAGCCAAATTCCGCAGGATTTCCCGTATTAAGACGAAGAATCTTTTCACCGTTAGCAATCATACGGTTGGCTTCATCCAAAACTGGTCCACGAATATCATAGGCAACGTGTTCCAACTTTGATGATTTATCAAATGTTTTCATAAGTTAATCCTTTCAAAAGATACTAAAAGCAGATACATCTAGCAGAAAATAAGAAAATTCAACACCTGATGGGGATTTCCACTTTTATTGACACCAACTTTATTTAGGCTCAGCCATTTGGTATCATTTCTGAAGACTTGTCTTCCTATTGTTTAATTATCATGTTTCTTACGAAGCTAATAACAGATTGTATTATACCTCTTTTTCATGCAATCTTCAATTTTTAGATAATACTGAAATCTTCACATTACTACGGACATCCTAAAGTAAGCAGTCAAAAAAAGATTTCAGAAAATCCATAACAACGCTTTCATTTTTTAAATTAAAGGAGTATAATAAAGCTAAAGATAGGAGGTAGAGCTTATGTCTCAACAATATGAACGTATTATGGTAGCTGTCGACGGTTCTTACGAATCAGAACTGGCCTTTATTAAAGGTGTGCACGTTGCAAAACGTAATAATGCTCAGTTACTATTGGTACACGTTATCGATACACGCGCCCTTCAAAGCGTTGCGACTTTCGACTCTTATATCTATGAAAAACTAGAAGACGAAGCTAAAGCTGTTTTGGCTGACTTTGAACGCCAAGCCAGAGAAGCTGGTTTAACCAAGATTCGCAAAGTTATTGAGTTCGGTAATCCTAAGAGCCTCTTGGCTGTTGATATCCCTGATAAGGAAAATGTTGACCTTATTATGGTTGGTGCCACTGGTCTCAATACTTTTGAACGCTTGCTTATTGGTTCATCTTCTGAATACATTCTCCGTCACGCAAAAGTTGACTTGCTCATTGTTCGTGACTCTGAAAAAACACTTTAGTCACCTCTCTCAAGCACCTCTGGTGCTTTTTTTCATATGAAAAAGAACCGAGATTTTAACTCTCAGTTCTTTTTTTGTTCTATTTTTCAGACTTTGCTGATTCAGACATCACTTCTGACTCTGAAGTTGACTGGCTTTCTTCGACCAAGTCTTCACTAGCAGATTGACTTGAGGCACCTGCTTGCTCCAAAGCAAGGCTAGTTGAAAGGCTCTCACGCTCTGCTTCCTGACTAAGGCTAGCTTCAACAATCATGAGTTCCTTTTGACGTTCTGTTTCACGAAGGTATTCACGTTCTTCTAGCTCTTCCTGACGACGTCTTTCCTGCTCAAGTCTTTGAGCTTTTTGACGCTCACGCTTAGCATGACGTTTTTGCGTCTCATCAATCAAGACCTTAGTGTTGTCTTTAATATGCATCCACTTAATAAGACGAACCAAGAGTCTCCATAGGAAGACAATAATTGACTCTGCAAAGAGAAGAATCTCAACCAGAATAACTCCCAACAAGCTCCAAGCCATGAAGAGTGTAATCAATAATTGCGTGAAAATCTTCTTCAAGTCACTCAAATGATTGTTGTGAATATTAAGAGTCTCAAGGAAAAGATCTAAAATCCCTTGCAAGAGATGAGACTTAACAGATTTGTCTCCCTCAAGGCTCAAGTCCGTTTGGACTTCCGCTGGAGTAACCACTGTCAATTCTCCATCTTGATAGACCTCAACACGATTTCCTAATGTTATATCAAAATCAAAAAGGGCACGATCTATTTTTTTCAGGCGCCCATCGGGATGACTAAGGTAAACAAAGTCATCATCAATTTTTAAAATACGAAACATAATTTACCTGCTCTTTATTGCTTCCTAAATAATAACAAAGTAAAAAGGCTCTTGTCAAGAGCTTCTTTTTCAATCCAAGGTTTTAACCCCGATACGATTCTTATATTCTTGATAGGTTTCTGTATGCATAAGAGCCTTAGCATTTTTAACACGATCTGCAGTTGGTGGTTTGACACCTTCCAATGGATAAGGGATGCCAAGTTCACGCCACTTGAATTCCCCCATCGTATGATATGGAAGAATTTCAAATTTATCGACATTTTTCAAGGTCTTCACAAATTCACCCAATTCAACCAAGTGCTCATCAAAGTCAGTCAAGCCAGGTACCAAAACATGACGAATCCAGACTGGCACTTGTTTATCAGACAGGTATTGTGCAAATTCTAAAATGTTCTTATTAGGTTGACGAGTTACAAACTTGTGTTGCTCTGGGTCAATCTCTTTGATGTCAAGTAGAACCAAATCAGTCACAGCCAAAAGTTTGTCAACAACTTCATGATACTCAGGAGTATTGCGGTAAGCAAACCCACAAGTATCAAGCGTACAGTGAATTCCTAGCTTCTTAGCCTCTGTAAAGAGGGCAGTGACAAAATCAATCTGAAGCATGGCTTCACCACCTGATACAGTGATACCACCATGCTCACCCCAGAAATGACGGAAACGAAGAGCCTCATCTAAGACATCTTCAACCGTACGTTCAACAGCCTTATTTGACTCCATAGCCCAAGTATCTGGATTATGACAATATTGGCAACGCATCTTACAGCCTTGCATGAAAACAATAAAACGGATACCCGGACCATCTACGGATCCAAAACTTTCGGTTGAATGAACAAGTCCAGTCACCTGACTGTAATCAATTTCTGCCATGGCAGCCTCCTTGTAAACGCTTTTTACATGTTTTTATTATACCTCTTTTATCGGAAACATGCTCCATATCTGCCTCAATTCAAGCAAAGGTTATACTATAATACATCTAAAATTAAATGATATCTATACTATACCAGAAGAAAAAGTAAAAAACTGGAAAAATCCAGTCTTTTATCATCTATATTATTAGGCACGTTTCTTGAGCCCCAAAAAGGCTGCAGCAGCAAGGAAAAATGTTCCTGCCAATGTCAAGATTACTGTTGATGCTTCACCAGTCTTAGGAAGTGTAACTTCCTTACCTTTAGCATCTTTACCAGTCAATGTACCGTCAGCATTCACTTTGAATCCTACTGCTTCAGGAGCAACAACACTTGTTGTACCATCAGTGTTGGCGATGACAATTTGGCTGTTTTGTGTAGACACAATTGTTTGGCCAGCTGCAGTGATAACTGGAGCTGTTGGTGTTACAGTAACAACAGGTTGTCCATTAACGTTCACTGCAGGTGTTTCAGGGTTTTGAGGTGATTCACTTGTCCCTTTATCAGTTGGTGAGGCCGGTTCTTCTGGCTTATCGGCTGGTTTCTCAGTTGGTTTATCAGCTGGTGTTGTTGATGAATCAGCTGTTGGAGCCGGTGTCGCAGGTGTTTCTGGAGTTGCTGGTGTTGTTGGTTCAGCTGGTACTTCAGGAGCTGTAGGTGTTGTTGGCGTTGCCGCACCTGTGTTTGAATCATTGCTACGAGCCAAGTCACCATCACTTGGGGCTGTTGAAGGACCTGTTGCTACACGATCTGTCGTTGGTTGTGTAAGAACAGCATCATTTGTCGCAATACCGTCGTCCGCAAAAGAAGTTACTGGTACAAAAGCTCCTAGGGTAAGGGTGAGTAAAAGCAAGCTACTATATATAGATTTTTTAGAAGCCATTAAGATTCTCCTTTTTTTCATTTATCAGTTAATTAATATTCTACCATAAAAAAAGTAATAAAAGACTGTTTTAATTAAAATCTTATTTATTTTTATTCTAAATCTATCAACACGCTAAAATATGTTAGAGTATCTCCAAAATTATAGTTCTTTTTATGACAAAGTCTAGCAGTTTGGATAGTTAAAAAAGGCTTTATAACGTACTTTATAGACATTTTCTAATCTTATTATTTTGATAAGCGGATATTCCAAGATAGATAAGAAAAAGCACTTTCACTCATAATGAGAGAAAATGCCTAATTAGTAGATAGTCGTTTTTGGGTTCCAACATTTTCTAATAAAAACGTGGAAAAAACTATTCTTCTGCCTCTTCTGGAGCTACCGTGATGATTACCTTAAGTTTGGTTACGCGACCATCCTTAACCTTATCATTGATAAATTCGAGGTGTTTGTCCTTGTTGATAACTGAATAGTGTTCCTTGACTTCTTGAGTTGGGATGGCCCCCACACCAGTCAAATAATAACCTGCGATAGTATCAACGTCATCACTCTCAAGTTCTGTATCAAAATGTTCATTGAAGTCGTTAAGAGTCATAGCTCCTTCGACAATATAAGTATTCTCACCAATTTCACGAACTTCCACACTAGTTTTATCTGTTTCGTCGTCAATCTCACCAACGATTTCTTCCAAAAGGTCCTCGAAGGTAACAAGACCAGCAACGCCACCGTATTCATCAAGCAAGATAGCCATCTGATTATTGGTGTTACGAAAAGCTGCCAAGAGATCATCTACGAAGATAGTCTCTGGAACAAAGAGAGGTTCGTTCATGATTCGACGAAGTTTAATATTTTCAAAACCAAGTTCAAAACCTGCTTTTAGAAGGTTTTTAGTATGAATGACACCGATAATCTTATCCTTGTCATCTTCGTAAACAGGGATACGTGAGAAACTTTCCTTGAGAATAGCTTGGATATTTTCTTGAGTATTGTCTTCGATATCAATCATGAAGGCATCTGTACGAGGGACCATAACCTCACGCGCCATCAATTCATCAAGAGAGAATACCCCTTGAAGCATTTCAATTTCTTCGGCTTCAAGAGTATCCTCACTCTTAGTCAACATGTACTCAATCTCATCACGTGTCATCTGCTCATCCGCATCATCAAAGGTCATAGGTGTCAAACGAGATAAAAGGTTAGTTGATGCCGAAAGAATCCAAACAAAGGGAGTAACAATCTTACCTGTAACAATAATGACAGGAGCTGAGTAGATGGCTAAGTTCTCTTTAAGATTCATAGCGATACGTTTTGGATAAAGTTCCCCAAAAACGATAGATATATAGGTCAAGACAACCAAAGAAATCATGCTACCTGCTGTCTTAGCCCAAGCCGCATGACCAAACCAAGTCGCTATCACTGCACCTAGTGACGCAGAGAGACTGGCCCCCTGTAAGAGGCTAATAAAGGTAATACCAACTTGGATAGTTGATAGGAAGTTGTTTGGATTTTCAAGAACCTTGAGTAGGCGAATAAATTTCTTATCACCTTCTTCTGCCTTTTGCTCTACACGTGAGCGGTTAAGTGATACGAGAGCCATCTCAGATGCTGAGAAAAAGGCTGTAAGCAAGGTTAAAATTAGTAGTAAAATAGATTGAAATAATAAGGACTGACCACTCGAGTCTTCCATTTTTTCTTCTCCTCTAAAAAAAAATTCTGACTTTCATTATACCATAATTTCCCAATAAAGGTGTCTATTTTATGCTATAATTAGAGTAATTTATCATCAAAGGAGAGACTTATGTCACTTATACGATTAGAAAATGTCAGTTTGGCCCGCCAAGGAAAAACACTTTTGTCTGGCCTTAACTGGACAGTTGAAAAAGGTCAAACTTGGGCTATTCTGGGACTTAACGGTGCTGGAAAATCAACCCTCCTACGTTTGTTGACAGCTGAATTCTTTCCTTCTGAGGGAAAGGCTGAGATACTAGGCTACACCTTTGGGAATGGAGACATCACAGGTCTTCGTCAACATATCGGTATCGTCAGCTCCTTCATCACTGAGCGTCTTCCTCAACATATGACAGCTGAAAAAATCGTCCTTACAGGTAAATACAAGAGCTCAATCCTCTACAAAGCCTATGGAGACAAAGAGCTACAAGAAGCCAAGGATATGCTGACTTCACTTGGTGCTGGTGATTTGATTGGTCGTAAATACCGTGGTCTCTCTCAGGGAGAAAAGCAAATCTGTTTAATTGCTCGTAGTCTGATGGAAGATCCCGACATCATCATCCTTGACGAAGCAACTGTTGGCTTGGATCTATTTGCTCGTGAAAAACTCTTGCGTCAGATTGATCGTATTACCTCGCTTCCTCATGCTCCACTGGTTCTTTACGTCACTCATCACGCTGAGGAAATCACTGAAAACATGGACCATATTCTCCTACTCCGTCAAGGAAAGATCGTAGCACAAGGACCCAAAAATGATGTCATCACACCAGAAGTCTTAGCTGACTTCTATCAAAATCCTGTTCAAATTATTCCAATTGACGACCATCGTTTTTACATTAACCCTCTTTTATAGAGATCAGTCATAAAGTAGCTTGATTTAGGTCCAATTCTAAAACAACATCAAAACAAGAAGTCCCCCAGACTAGGTCTAGGGGACTTGTTCTTTTATGGCTACTCCTCTTTTATTTTCGATACGCCGTACAAAATTAAGGCTGGAACGATAAGCTGTTCTATAAAAATATATGAACAAGAAGCCAAAATTTTTCTTGGCTTCTTTTTGTGATAACATTCATTGCTTAAGCTCGACCTCGAGCCAGATTAATCATATCATAGGTTAACGTGTTGCTAGTTTCTTTGAGAGAGTAATCCTCCAAAGTATTGACTTCCTTACGAAGCTGCTTGGCATAACGGCTAGAAATAAGTTCAGCCTGCTCGTACTCGTTGATAACCTTACGTTCCAAATAGTAGCCACGCAACATTTCATCAATATTGTCTGGATGAAGATGGGTGATAACCCGCTCAACAAAGGCACCTGATTGAATAATCTCAGCCTCTTGAAGGCGACTGCGTTTCAGATAAGACAAGAGATCTGAATGATAAACACCTTCCAGATTACTCAGGGCTTCCAAAATCTGCTCAGTATTTGTCAAATAGAGCTCAGTCATATGGTCGCGGTTTTCTTCCGTCAACCTAGGACCTCTTCTCGTTTCATCCTGATCAATATGAAACTTGAAAGTAAGAGCTAAGTGTAACAATCTACGAAGGCCACGCACAAAGACAGCTAGGGCGTAAGAAAGGCTAGAGACAAAACCACGGTTGATACGACGTTCCAAGCCCTTGATATAACGTTGGTAGAGATTGTATTCGAGTTCTGAAATCTTACCCTTCTTGTAGGCATATTCCAGACCCTCACTCTCAATTTCCATAATCATTACTCGGATATTGGCCAACTCTTCTTTGACATCATTTGATTCCTGCTCCAAGATTAAATCTTCCAAGCGTTGATTGTAGTTGTCAATAGTAGCATAGACAGCCCCTTGATTGGTAGACTGTTTTAGATCTTTTTCCAACTCATCGACCACATCATTGAGAATGGCAATCTGCATATAATGGTTGGTCGTGTGCGCTGGTCCAGTCGCTAGCTTAGGTAGGACTAAAATCCCTGTTAAGAAGCTCAGCAAGGTCACACCCGCTACCGTAAAGAGCAAAAGACTATGTTCCAGAGCAGTCATATTGGCAACTGGAAGCAAAAGGATGGTTGCAATGGAAACCGTTCCTTTAACACCTGAAAAGGTTAACAGAGTAGCACCCTTCCAGATTTTTTTTAGTGATCGTTTGGCCCTCCAAGCTCTTTGAGCAAATACTGCACTAATCATAACAAAACGAATACCAAACATGGTCGCTGTTAGAAGGATGATAGCAAGAAGCATCCAGAGATTATCGTAAGTACTGCTACGCAGTACTGGGGCTGCTAGGGTTGGAAGTTCTGTTCCCAAGAGGAAAAAGACCATGCCATTAAGCATGAAGGTAATGGTTCCCCAAATCGTATGAGAAACACTATCCAACTTAGCATCAAAAACGGTGATTTTTTTGAAACGACTGGCAAGCGAAATCCCTGCTACGACAACAGCAATAATTCCAGAAGCATGAATTTCCTCGGCTACAAAGTAAGAGGAAATCGGTAGTACCAACTCTAGTAAGAGAGCACCTGTGACATCAGCAGCATCCATATTGTCCAAAATGGTTAAAAAGAGACGATTAAATAAGGCTGTAATCAAGCCAACTAAAAAACCACCAAGCACAGAAATAACCAAATTCCAGCTCGCCCCAAGGAGAGAGAAGGTACCTGTGGTCAATGCAGTCACCGCCACCTGAAAGGCGACCAAGCCAGAGGCGTCGTTCAGAAGACCTTCCCCCTGCAAAATGTAGCTAATCCACTTTGGAAAACTGAAACGTTTAGAAATAGCTGAATAGGCCACTAAATCCGTTGGCCCAAGAGCCGCCCCAATGGCTAGGCAGGCAGACAAAGGCACAGCAGCAGGCAAGACGGCCTTAGCAAGATAACCGATTCCCAAGGTAGACACAAAGATAACTGGAAAAATCAAAAATAGAATAAGTTTCCAGTTACGTAGAATACTGGTGATATCACTTTCTTCACCCTCCCGAAACAGCAAGGGAGCAATAATGAAAGCTAGGAAAAGTTCTGTTTCAAGCTCGAAAGCGCGTCCCTTCAAAAGAAAACCAATACCCACTCCAAAAATAATTTGAATCAAAGGTAGGGGAAGACGTGGAAAGACACGATTGATAACATTCGATAAAATCAAGCTAAAAAGAAGAACAAGCAAAGCTAATGATAAATGCATAGCTCCTCCTACCCTTCCTTATGACAACAGTTTGAGAATAGTTCTTTTTGCTTACTAATTTTTTTATCAATGGCAGTGACATCTTCTTTGGCCAAAAGTTTATGGCAACGTTCAACCTCAAGACTAGCTAACTTTTTCTTAATTTTAGCCGTTTTACGATTATCAACCTTTTTTAAAGTATCCTCGGCACTTTGCTTATCTATATATTTGGCCTGCATATCTGCAAGCTTCTCTTTAATATCTGTAATCATTGTAATTTCTCCAACATCACCAAAAATGGTGGGGTATTAATTTGATTAAGGGGTTGGTAAAGCATGGCTGTAAAATCACGCTGGTCCAAACCGATAACGTACTCAAGCACAGCATCCTTCTCCATATCGCCGCCATCATGACCATAGTAAATCATAATAGCTAAACGACCACCCACCTCTAAGCGGTCAAGAATTTTCTCAATGGCCTCAAGAGTCGTGTGGGGTTTGGTGATAACACTCTTATCTGCAGATGGCAGATAGCCCAGATTGAAAATAGCTGCACGAATCGGTTCCGTGACATAACGGTCCAGATTTTCATGGCCATCTAAAATGAGTTCCGCATTTTCAATTTCCAAGTCCGACAAGCGTTGACGAGTCTTTTCGAGCGCCTGCTCCTGCACGTCAAAGGCATAAACCTTCTTGGCAAGACCAGCCAGAAAGGCTGTGTCATTACCGTTTCCCATGGTTGCATCGACAGCAACACTCTCATCATCCAGCACTTCTGCTAGAAAGTCATGAGACAGATGAATTGGTCGTTTAATCATGCTTTTTCCTCCTTCTCGTTAGCTACTTTGCACCCTTGCCATGAGTCACGACGTTCCATCTCTTTGTCAATGGCATTGAGGACTTCCCATTTGTTGAGACTCCACATAGGACCAATCAACATATCTCGCGGTGCATCACCTGTGATTCGATGAATGACGATATCCTCAGGGATGATTTCCAACTGGTCACAGATGATGGACACATACTCTTCCTGACTCAGCAATTTAAGACGACCCTCGTGGTAGTCCCTTTGCATACGCGTATTGGTCATCAGGTGGAGGAGGTGGAGTTTAATCCCCTGAATGTCATTGTCCGTCACACAACGGCGAACATTCTCCACCATCATCTCGTGGGTTTCCCCTGGCAGCCCATTAATCAGATGCGACACAATCTCAGCCTTTGGCGCACGCTCACGCACACGCTTAACCGTCTCCACATAAAGATCATAGCTGTGTGCTCGGTTAATGAGTTCTGACGTTTCTTCATAAGTCGTCTGCAAGCCAAGTTCAACGGTCACATGCATACGTTCTGTGAGTTCTGCCAGATAATCAATCACATCATCTGGCAAACAGTCTGGGCGGGTACCGATATTGATACCAACAACACCAGGCTCATTGATAGCCTGTTCGTAGCGTTCCTTGATAACTTCAAGCGGCGCGTGGGTATTGGTAAAGTTTTGAAAATAAACCAGATATTTCTGAACTTCTGGCCACTTGCGGTGCATGAAGTCAATCTCATGGTAAAACTGCTCACGAATCGGTGCCTCAGGAGCTACAATGGCGTCCCCAGACCCCGATACCGTACAAAAGGTACAGCCACCATGAGCCACTGTGCCATCACGGTTGGGACAATCAAAACCCGCATCTATTGGTAGTTTGAAAATCTTTTCGCCAAAAATTTCACGATAGTAATCATTGACTGTTCTATAACGTTTTTTCATAAAGACTATTATAACACTTTGACCTAAAAAAGAGAGTAAGACTCAGACAAAAATCATGGATTTCTGCCTGCCCTACTCTCTCTTCTTATTTAGTCTTTTTCAAATAATCAATGGCTTCTTGAGCTGTTTTAACAGGGACGATTTTCATCTTGGTTCCCAGTTTCTTGGCAGCTTCCTTGGCCTCTTGATAGTTGGTTTTGGCATCCGGATCAGCCTTTTTCATTTCCTTGGTTACCGGATTATTTGGTACAAAGAAAATGTCTGCACCACTATCAGCCGCTGATTTCACCTTAAGGTAGGCACCACCGATATCACCGACAGAACCATCCTTTTCAATGGTTCCTGTTCCAGCAATCTTACGACCAGCCTTAAGATTTTGACCAGACACCTGATCGTAAATAGCTAAGGTAAACATAAGACCCGCACTTGGGCCGCCAACACCATCAAGTTTAAACTTCACATTTTCAGGACTTTTGACCTCGGTATGATCTGTCAAACCGATACCAATACCATTTTTACCATTGGCAATCTTGATAATCTTACCAGTAGCAGTCTTTTCTTTGTCATCTGTCGTATAAGTGACCTTGACTTTTGAACCCAACTTAAGTCCCTGAACGTATTTAATCAAGTCAGCAGAATTATCAAAAGACTTGCCATTGACAGCTGTCACCGTGTCCGCAATATTGAGGACGCCCTTGAAGCTAGAATCGTCAGCCACCTGAAGCACATAGACACCCATATACTCCAAGCTAGCCTCCTTACCAGCCAGAGTCAAGCCCTGATAAATCGCTTGGTTTTGGGAAGTCTCCATGTAAAATTGGTTGATACGCATGAAATCTTCATCAGAGTAATTTCCAGTTGCCTCTTCAGCTGTTTGAAGCTTTGCAAAATCATTAAGCTGAGCATAGAGCATCAAGGCTAAAGTCGCCTTGGTTTGAGCTACCGCCACAAAATTGTAGGATCCTTTTGAATCATCAGCTTTCTTGTCTACAGTCAAGACTTCCTTGGTATCAAAAGCACCACCCGGAAGCTCAACATAATAATTATTTAGCGGGAAAAAGAGGGCAAATAGGAGGAAAAGTACCGTAAAAATACTTAACAACCACCACTTAATCCGCCAAAGTTTCCCTAATAGTGATTTAGATTCGTTCTTGTTTGCCACGCTTGGCCTCCACTTCCTTAACAACTGCTTGAGGAACATAAGAACTAATGTCTCCCTCAAAATAAATCAACTCACGCACACGACTTGAAGAGACTGGTGTTACCTCATGACTGGCAATCAAATAAACTGTTTCTAACTCAGGTGCCAACCCCTTATTGAAATAATCCATATTGGCTTCATAGTCGAAATCTGTCGCATTACGAAGACCTCGGACCAAATAAGTCACCCCAAGATCTCTGGCGATATCTACAGCCAAACTATCGTGAGCCGTTATAATCTTGACATTGGGAAGATCTGCCACAACCTCTTCCAAGATACGCTTGCGAGTCTCCACATCCCAGAAGCCCTGCTTATTTTTATTATAAAAGAGACCGATATAAAGCTCATCAAAGAGCTTGCTGGCTCTGGCAATAATATCCATATGCCCATTAGTAATCGGATCAAAAGACCCCGTAAACATAGCAATCTTTGTCATAGCATTCCTTTCTACAACTTCCCTATCAAAGGCTAACGCACGTAAACGGTCACCTTACTGATACCATAAGTTTTCTGTTTCCAAATCCCAAAGTTTGAAATTTCTTCAGGCAGATCCACAGCCTTATCCGTCTCACAAACCAACATAACTTCCTCAGCCAAGAGCCCTTGCTCCTCTAACTGAGTAATATTGGCCACAATCTGCTCTTTAGCATAAGGCGGGTCTAAAAGCACCAAGTCAAACTTTCCTGTCAATTGTGTCAGCGCTCGCGCCGCGTCCATCTTCAAAAGCTGGAACTGCTTCTCACTCTTGGTCATCTTGATATTTTCCTGGATAATGGCTTGTGCCCGACGGTCTTTTTCCACGAGGACAGCAGATGACATGCCACGACTAACTGCCTCAATGGCCAGACTACCACTCCCAGAAAAAAGATCCAAAACACGCCCTCCATCAAAGAAAGGACCAATCATATTGAAAATGGCACCCTTGACCTTGTCCGTTGTTGGACGAGTCGTTTTGCCTTCTAACGTTTTAAGCGGACGTCCGCCAAATTCACCTGCTACAACACGCAAGTCGGTCACCTCGTTTTTACTGATTTTTAGTAAGACTTTTCTATTATAACAAAAAACACGCATAGATGTTGCTCCAAAGGGGACTAGACAAGCTAAATCCCCCCAAGAGAACACAAAAAACTCGAGAAGCTCCCGAGTTTCCATTATTTTACTTATCACCAAGTGCAGTCACGTAGTTGTAAGCTTCGATACCAGCTGTGGCACCATCACCTACGGCTGTTGTAATTTGGCGAAGGTCTTTCTGACGGACATCCCCAATGGCAAAGATACCAGGAATACGTGTCGCCATCTTATCATCTGTAATTACCCAACCATCTTGGTCAGTGATGTCGAGACCTGTCAAGTAATCTGAAACAGGATCAAGTCCCACATAAACGAAGACACCGCCAAATTCGTGGTTAGTCACCTCACCAGTTTTGACATTCTTGATTTCAACACTGCGAACCTTGATGTCATCACCCTTGATTTCTTCAACGACTGAGTCCCAGATAAACTTAACCTTTTCATTGGCGAAGGCGCGGTCTTGAAGAACCTTTTGGGCACGCAATTCATCACGACGGTGAACAATGGTCACGCTATTGGCAAAGCGTGTCAAATAAATTCCTTCTTCAACGGCAGAGTCTCCACCACCAACAACCAAGAGGTCTTGATTACGGAAGAAGGCACCATCACAGACCGCACAGTAAGACACCCCACGGCTGTTATACTCTTCTTCGCCAGCAACACCAATGTGGCGGTGTTTGGCACCAGTCGCAATGATCACTGTCTTGGTTTGGTACTCCTCGTCACCAGTTTTGACAACTTTATAGTCACCCTTGTCTTCGATACCAGACACGATACCATAAAGATTTTCAACGCCTAATTTTTCCAAAGGTTCGAACATCTTCATTGACAATTCTGGACCAGAGATACTTTCAAAACCAGGGTAATTTTCAATATCAGACGTGTTATTCATCTGTCCACCAGGAGCGCCTTGCTCCAAAGTTGCCACTTTAAGGTTGGCACGTGCTGCATAGAGTGCTGCAGTCATCCCCGCAGGACCAGCTCCAATAACAATTGTATCGTACATGAGTAACTCCTTATATGATTTTCTTGTAGAGATATCTTACACCTAATGTGCCAACAAAGCTAGAATTATGCATTCAGCACGATAAGAATCGCCATAAAAGCAAATGCCAAAACTGGGATCGACACCATCGACATCATAATAGCATCATAGAGGGCACCTTGACGCTCCTTAACAGTTTTGTCTGCACGACGTAAGGCACGCCATCCAAGCCAAATGGCACCAATCACCAAGCACACAAAGAAAGCAATCACAAGGCCTAAGAGGTAAAATTTAAAAATATTTAATAACATAAATCATCCTAAAGTGAGAAATAGAAAAGGCTGAGATAACATTCTCCAACCTCTAAATTCGACTAGTAATAACTGCACGATGCAGTCTCTGATTGGACTATAGTCGCCTTTGAAACATTCAAAAGTTCCTAATCATCCTTGTGGGACTTTGACTATGGACTAAAATATCGTCCACTCCCACTACCTTTTCTATTGTAACAAAAATCCCATCTTAAAGATATTGTTTTGAATAAGAAGCGAAAAATTCTTTTGTTCGTTCTTCTTTTGGATGGTTAAAGATTTCGTCAGGTGTTCCCTGTTCAAGGATACGACCTTTTTCAAGGAAGAGCACCTTGTCAGCCACTTGATAAACAAAGTTCATGTCGTGACTGACCAAAATCATGGTTTGACCTGACTTAGCTGCATCAGCGATTGATTTTTCAACCTCACCAACCAACTCAGGGTCAAGAGCAGATGTTGGTTCGTCAAGCAAGAGCACATCAGGCTTCATTGCAAGGGCACGAGCCAAGGCCACACGTTGTTTTTGACCACCCGACAAGTGACGTGGGTAGTGATTTTCACGATTAGAAAGCCCAACCTTAGCGAGCTCTTCTTTGGCAATCTTGGTAGCTTCTTCGTCAGAAAGTTTCTTAACAATCTTAAGACCTTCCTTAACATTATCCAAGGCAGTGCGACGTTCAAAGAGGTTGAACTGTTGGAAAACCATGGCCAACTTACGACGAAGGGTAAGGATTTGTTCTTTAGTAATAGTCTTGAAGTCTACTTTAAAATCATCAATGGTAATGGTACCAGAATCAGGTTGTTCCAAATAGTTTAAGCTGCGAAGAATTGTTGATTTCCCTGCACCAGAGGCACCAACAAGAGCTACAACTTCACCCTTTTCAATATCGAAGTTAATACCATCAAGAACCTTTTGACCTGAAAATTCCTTGGTCAAGTTTTTGATACTAATCATTAGCGGTCACCTCCAATTCCAGAAATGTCAGTCACTTCAGGCGCCTTAATGGCCATGTGATTTTCAACTGAACGACCAATGTACTCAATCAAGATTGAGATTACCCAGTATACAAGGGCAACTGAGATATAACGTTCAAAGTAACGGTAGTCGGCACCACCCAAGATTTGAGCCTGTGCATACATTTCGACGATACCAGCACTAAAGGCAAGTGATGTTCCCTTAGTCAAACCAATCAAACTGTTAATCAAGCTTGGTGTTGCAATAACTGCCGCATTTGGAATAATGACACGACGGTAAACTTGTGCTGATGTCATCCCAAGAGAACGGGCAGCTTCGATTTCCCCAGCATCAACAGCCTGAATCGCTGCACGAATGGTTTCACTCATGTAGGCTGCTTCGTTAAAGGCAAAGGCCGTAATCGCGAAGATAGCTGGTGGAATCTCATTAATATTCCAATCCAAACCAAATTCACCATTCAAATAACGAAGGAAGAGTGGAATACCATAGTAAGTCAACATGAGTTGTACAAGGATTGGTGTCCCACGCAAGAAGCTCACAAAAACTGCTTGAATTGGATAAAGGATACGTACTCGATTGATCTTAACGACCGCAAAGACAAGAGCCAAAATCAAACCGAAGAAAGCACCTGCAATAGTCAAGCCCAAAGTTAAAGGCAAGCGTTCCACAATCTTAGGAACAGCATCAAAGACAGCCTTCCATGAGAAGAGCTTACCAGCTGGCATCCAAGACGAAATCCATTTGAAGACAATTGTAACCAATTGCAAAACATAACCCCAAAGGATTTCCACTATCCAAGACAAGGGAATGGCTAAAGCAACTGCTACTGCCAAACCAACCAAACCAATGATAACTTGGAGATACCAAGGTGACCGATTAAATGCTTCTATACTCTTTTTCACAATGTCGCCCTTTCTTTCTAAAAAAGTAGGTTAGCCTATTGCTAACCATTCAAATATCTTATCATAATTTTATAGTATTCATTTTAGCACGACTCAGAAAGTCTGTGAAATAGTCTTTTCTTATCATAGTGATAAGAAAATCGTATCACTGATAGTAATACCTTGTTAAGACCAAAAAGATTTGAACTCATTCCTTATTTTACGAACAAAGTGAGCATAAACCGAGGCTTTCCGGCGTGAGAAAAACACCTGAAACTTTAAAGTTTCAGGTGTTCGGAAGTTTTGAGACCTTAGGCTCAAAACTTAGTCATGGAACTTCGAAGAAGGTCGCTGACGTCTGTCATCACCTCAGGAAAGCTTCAAAAGAAAGCTTTGTGTTTAATCCAAAGCTGAGACAGCAGTCTCAACTTTTAACAGTATTATTTCAAATCACTGACGTAATCGCCACCGAAGTATTCCTTGCTGAGTTTGGCAAGGGTTCCATCCTTCTTAAGCTCTTTGATACGTTTATTGACAAAGGTCTTGAGTTCCTTACCTTGCTTATCATTTGAGAATAGAAGATATTCAAGACCATCAGTCTTCATACCGATATCGTCTTTAATCTTGTTTACAGCTAGCTTATAGCCTTGATCTTTGACAATGTACTCAGAGGAAATGGCATCGTAAAGGATAAAATCAATTTTTCCTTCTTGAATGTGTTGAATACGTGTTGAAAGACCCGTTGAGCTAGAAGCATAGTTGATAGTAATTGGTGTCTTGTCCGCATTGGCATGGTTCCAATTTTCAAGCAACTGAGCATAGTTAGAGCCAGGAAGCACCTCTGTTGTCTTACCAGACAAATCATCTAGGCTAGTATACTTGGTACCCTCAGCACTAGTGATGGCATAGTTAGAACGTGAAATCGGATCTGAGAAACCATATTTCTGCGCACGTTCTTCATTGTAGTTGAAGTCGTTAGCTGCAATCTGATAACGTCCAGAATCCACCCCTGTCAAGATGGAATCAAAAGGTGTCGTCACAAACTTGACCTCATACTTGTCCGAATCCTTGAAAATAGCCTTGACCAAATCAATATCATAACCCTTGAAGTCGTCGCCTTTTTTGAAAGTGAAAGGCGCCGTATCAGAGTCTGTCGCAACAGTAATCGTCTGCTTTTCACCAGATGCCTTACTGTCACTCTTGTTCCCACAAGCAGCCAAAGTCAAAACCGACAAGCCAAGAATCCCTAAACCTGCAAGCCATTTTTTCATATCTATAATCCTCGATACTTTCATTAATAGTTAGTGATAACAGTTTATCATCTTCCTACAAACTCGTCTAATAATAAAATCCTAAGAGGTGATAGATAAAGGTTATAGGGGAATCGATACAACGAACAATAAGAAAAGAGCTGCCACTGGTGTGACAACTCTTCTCGCCCAAAAAAGCTTTCCGTACATGTTTAACATCAAATGCAATAAAACTCTATTTTTCCTTACTTGATGACTTACTGCTTGAATCGCTACTGTCTTCAGGTTGATAATCTGATAAATTCTTATGGATGCGTTCAGCGTAAACAGCTCTGCTTCCTGATTCATCATGATCGACCAAGGCTTCGGCAAGCTCTTTATAATCTTCTATAGAAATAGTCCAGTTGCCTCCATCATCTTTGGTTAGCTTGAAGGTCTTTTCTAGATCATCAGCACCGGTCAAAGGTGTATAGGCCATTTCTTTATCAATATCCTTAAATTGTGTCAAATCTCCGTTAAAGTTTTCACCATAAAGGAATTTCGTTGTGAGATCTTTGGCTTTACCTTTTTCCACATCGTTGTTATCAGCTTGATTCCATTGTTTCAACTTGTCAATGTCGTTGTCATAGAGACTCATAAGGAGAGTACGAACAGCAGCTGCAGCTCCATAAGCACTAACAGAACGTGAAGTAAAGGTAACTGTCGCTTCATTTCCTTTAACTTTGACATCCTTAAGCTTATAGTCCTGAATCTTACCAATCATATTACGACGGACCTTGAGGAACTTAGAAAGCACTTGGGTTGGTGTCTTAGCATCATAACCTTCAATGTATTTAAACGTATACTTGTCTTCCGGTGTATACCCCTTTTCTTCGATAGTATCTGCAACTTGTTTTTCAAAGACTTTCGTTTCAGTCCAGGCTTCGTAATTTTCACCGTAGAGTTTTGAAAAACCGTTACTAGATTTTCCAAGCATAGTATCAATTAAAACTGTCGCATCAGCCTTGGCACGTTCTGTCGGAGTTGGTGTCGCTTTTTTCTTCTCAGCTGGTTTATTGGAAGCACAAGCTACGAGAACCAAGCAAGCTGCCAGAATCAGTCCTAAATAGGTAAGAACTTTTTTCATTAAGATTATTCCCTCATTTCTTTTAGTTACTATTTAAGATAGCATAGGTCTGATGATTCTTCAAGGTCACTTTCCAAAAGAAAAAATCAAAACTCTACTATTATAATGACTCCAAATCATCTAGGTCCAATTGTCTGCCTTCTTGATCTTCCAGACCCGTCAGCGTCACACCGAGCAGGCGAACACCACTACTATTTTCCTCCAGTTGATCAAAAATGGTATGGGCAATTCTTTCGATGGTGTCGAAATCCTGGGTCGATTTGTCCAAGGTCATACGCTTGGTTAAGGTCGAAAAATCCGAATAACGGACCTTAATGACAACGATTCGACCAACTTTTTTATTTTTCTGGGCACTTTCAGCCACCCGTCTAGCATTCTTAGTCAACTCAGCCTTGATGTCATCTTCATTATAAAGAAGCTTGCCATAGGTTCGCTCACTTCCAATAGATTTACGGACACGATTGGGCCTAACAGGACTATTGGAAATCCCTCTAGCCTTTCGAAAGAGATCAAATCCAAAACGTCCAAAACGATCAATCAGAGTCATCTCAGGAATCTTCAGAAGATCGGCACCGGTGTATATTTCCATGTCATGGAGACGTTCAACTGACTTTTTACCAACCCCATGAAACTTTTCAATAGGTAGCTTTTCCAAAAATTCCTGAGCTTCCTCTGGAAGCACCACCGTCAAACCAGCAGGCTTTTGAAAATCAGAGGCTAGTTTGGCGATAAATTTATTGTAGGAAACGCCTGCTGAACAAGTCAGGTGAAGTTCCTGCCAGATATCATACTGGATAAGTTTGGCTACCTTAACCGCCGATTTGATACCAAGTTTATTTATCGTCACATCAAGATAGGCTTCGTCGATAGACATGGGCTCTACCAAGTCGGTATAGCGTTTAAAAATCTCACGAATCTGCATCCCTACCTCTCGGTAATGGCTATAATTTCCTGAGATAAAGACAGCATTAGGACAACGTTCATAGGCTTCCTTAGAAGACATGGCTGAATGGACACCATATTTTCTAGCCTCGTAATTACAGGTTGATACCACACCACGTCCCCCTGTTTTTCTAGGGTCGTGACCGATAATAACCGGTTTGTCCTTAAGACTGGGGTCATCCCTCATCTCGACCTGAGCAAAAAAGGCGTCCATGTCAATATGGATGATTTTCCGACTGGTATCATTTATTAGAGGAAACTCTAACATGGCTCCCTGCCTCCTTTCTCAGATTTATCTCATTGTAAAGCTTTTCACATAAAACTTTGGGACTACAAAGCATTCTCCCCTTATGATACCAAAATCTACCAAAAAACAGAAATTTATAATACAGATTTGTCGTTTTCAAAACTGTATTATAAAAGAATGTCTCTAAAAACACAGTTTTAAAGTTGTGTAAGCGGTTACTGTGTGATAGAATACTTCTAGAGAATGTAACAGATAATTTTGTTACTAGAATTATAGGAGATTCAAACTATGGCAACGGTTAAAACCAACACAGATGTTTTTGAAAAAGCGTGGGAAGGCTTTAAAGGAACTGACTGGAAAGAAAAAGCTAGCGTTTCACGTTTCGTTCAAGCAAACTACACACCTTATGATGGTGACGAAAGCTTCCTTGCAGGACCAACTGAACGCTCTCTAAAAATTAAAAAAATCGTAGATGAAACTAAAGCAGGCTATGAAGCTGAAGGACGCTTCCCAATGGATACTCGTCCAACTTCAATCGCTGACATTGACGCAGGATACATTTCAAAAGAAGATGAACTTATCTATGGTATCCAAAATGATGAGCTCTTTAAATTGAACTTCATGCCTAAAGGTGGTATCCGTATGGCGGAAACTGCTTTGAAAGAACACGGTTATGAACCAGACCCAGCTGTACACGAAATTTTCACAAAATACGTAACTACAGTTAACGATGGTATCTTCCGTGCTTACACTTCAAACATCCGTCGTGCACGTCACGCTCACACAGTTACTGGTCTTCCAGATGCTTACTCACGTGGACGTATCATCGGGGTTTATGCTCGTCTTGCCCTTTACGGTGCTGACTACTTGATGCAAGAAAAAGTTAACGACTGGAATGCTATCAAAGAAATCGACGAAGAAACTATCCGTCTTCGTGAAGAAGTTAACCTTCAATACCAAGCACTTCAAGACGTTGTTCGCCTTGGTGACCTTTACGGTGTAGATGTTCGTCGCCCAGCCTTCGATACTAAAGAAGCTATCCAATGGACAAACATCGCCTTCATGGCAGTATGTCGTGTGATCAACGGTGCCGCTACATCTCTTGGACGTGTGCCAATCGTTCTTGATATCTATGCAGAACGTGACCTTGCTCGTGGTACTTACACTGAATCAGAAATCCAAGAATTCGTTGATGATTTCGTTATGAAACTTCGTACAGTTAAGTTTGCTCGTACAAAAGCTTACGACCAATTGTACTCAGGTGACCCAACATTCATCACAACTTCTATGGCTGGTATGGGTGCTGACGGACGTCACCGTGTTACTAAGATGGACTACCGTTTCTTGAACACTCTTGACAATATCGGTAACTCTCCAGAACCAAACTTGACAGTTCTTTGGACTGACAAATTGCCTTACTCATTCCGTCGCTACTGTATGCACATGAGCCACAAACACTCTTCTATCCAATACGAAGGTGTGACTACTATGGCTAAAGACGGATACGGTGAAATGAGCTGTATCTCATGTTGTGTATCACCACTTGACCCAGAAAACGAAGAACAACGTCACAACATCCAATACTTCGGTGCTCGTGTTAACGTGCTTAAAGCCCTTCTTACTGGTTTGAACGGTGGTTACGACGATGTTCATAAAGACTATAAAGTATTTGACATCGAACCAGTTCGTGACGAAGTTCTTGACTTTGACACTGTTAAAGCTAACTTCGAAAAATCTCTTGACTGGTTGACTGACACTTACGTAGATGCTCTTAACATCATCCACTACATGACTGATAAGTACAACTACGAAGCTGTTCAAATGGCCTTCTTGCCAACTAAACAACGTGCTAACATGGGATTCGGTATCTGTGGTTTCGCAAATACTGTCGATACATTGTCAGCAATCAAATACGCTACAGTTAAACCAATCCGTGACGAAGATGGCTACATCTACGACTACGAAACAATCGGTGAATACCCACGTTGGGGTGAAGATGACCCACGTTCAAACGAATTGGCAGAATGGTTGATCGAAGCTTACACTACTCGTCTTCGTAGCCACAAACTCTACAAAGATGCAGAAGCTACAGTTTCACTTCTTACAATCACTTCTAACGTTGCTTACTCTAAACAAACTGGTAACTCTCCAGTTCACAAAGGGGTATACCTCAACGAAGATGGTTCAGTGAACTTGTCTAAATTGGAATTCTTCTCACCAGGTGCTAACCCATCTAACAAAGCTAAAGGTGGATGGTTGCAAAACTTGAACTCACTTGCAAGCCTTGACTTCGGTTACGCAGCTGATGGTATCTCATTGACAACTCAAGTATCACCTCGTGCTCTTGGTAAGACTCACGACGAACAAGTTGACAACCTCGTAACTATCCTTGACGGATACTTCGAAAACGGTGGACAACACGTTAACTTGAACGTTATGGACTTGTCAGACGTTTACGAAAAGATTATGAGCGGTGAAGATGTTATCGTACGTATCTCTGGATACTGTGTAAACACTAAATACCTCACTCCAGAACAAAAAACTGAATTGACACAACGTGTCTTCCACGAAGTTCTTTCAATGGACGACGCTTTGGGATAAAACAAATAAAGAGCTCGCAATAGCGGGTTCTTTTATTTTTGCAAAAAACTAGTTTTCATTACATTTTTCTAAAACTACTATCATTTACATTTGACTTTTTATAAGATAAGCTATAAAATAAAAGCGTTTCCGTTTGGTATCTCCAAACACTTCCTTCTCAGAAGCACCTTAGAGAAACGATACTCAATGACTGTCAAACGGATGGTTTCTAATAACACGTAGACTATCATTGTTATAAGATTAAAGAGTATAAGGAGGACAAATGAATAAGAAAAGTTTTAAGCTAATTGGATTAGTGTTTCTCGTAGCAAGCACTGTCCTGCTCGTAGCCTGCCAGTCTGATACCAAGACCGAATCCTCAAAGCCCAAGGACGTTCAATGGGGGTATACTGGCTCTACTGGTCCAGACCATTGGGGTGACCTTTCTAAAGATTATGAACTCAGCAAAAATGGTAAAGAACAATCTCCGATCAATATCACCGGTGCTGAGGACGTTGATCTTCCAGAACTAAACCTTAATAATCAAGAATCAGAAGCTCAAGTTGAAAATAACGGGCATACGATTGAAGTCAGCTTTAAAAATCCAAAGAATACCCTAACGATTGGTGATGATGTCTATAAATTACAGCAGTTCCATTTTCACGCACCTAGTGAGAATGAAATTGATGGTCATACTTATCCTCTAGAGGGGCACTTCGTCTATAAGACAGATAATGGGAAAATCACAGTTGTCTCGGTTCTCTATAATTATGGCGATGAAAATCAAGCCTTAAAACAAATATGGGATAAAATGCCTCAGGCGGCCAATACAGAAACTGAGCTTCCTCAGGCTATCTCACTATATGATTTCTATCCTGAAGACAAGGACTACTACAACTTCGAAGGTTCCTTGACAACACCGCCATGTACTGAGGGTGTTAACTGGATTGTCTTCAAGAATCAAGAAACCGTTAGCAAGGAACAAGTGGAAAAATTCACCCAAACCCTTGGATTTG
This sequence comes from Streptococcus sp. cx1, assembly GCF_052384325.1. Taxonomy (NCBI): domain Bacteria; kingdom Bacillati; phylum Bacillota; class Bacilli; order Lactobacillales; family Streptococcaceae; genus Streptococcus; species Streptococcus sp. cx1. The sequence continues at coordinate 71,314 of NZ_JBQSUN010000006.1, forward strand.
AAAATAACCGCCCTATCCAAGATACAAACGGTCGACAAATTAAAGAATAAAGCAAGATAAAAAGCTTGATGATAACTCCTCGCATCGGGCTTTTTTTCGTTGACAATTAGTTATAGACTTTGTTACACTTGCCCTATGATTATCAAACATACAAGAGATACACTCTCAGAAACTTACCTCGATGCCGTAGCCATCCGAAACACTGTTTTTGTTAAGGGGCAAGGTGTTCCTCGCTCCATCGAGATTGATGCGAATGAAGCCTACTGCATCCACTTTGTTCTATATGATGACAAAGGCAAGGCAGCAGCAACCGTACGCCTACTACCGAATAAAGACTTGACTCAGCTTACGCTCCAACGTATGGCGGTACTCGATGCCTACCAAGGTCAAGGTCTGGGGAGCATTCTCCTAAAAGAAGCTGAAGATTTTGCACAAGAACAAGGCTTCCAGACTATTTCTCTCCATGCTCAACTCGGTGCACTTAAGTTCTACCGCAACAATGGCTATCAAGAAGTCGGTAAGATCTTTGAAGAAGCTGGTATCCAACACATTACTGTTGAAAAATCCTTACTAAATCATAACCACCCGTCTAACGGGTGGTTTGATCAAGGGCTATAAGCCCATATTACCAGCCAGCGCCTAAAGACGCTGGCTTTCACTTTGTTCAAGCCTTATTGCTTTTGACTCGTCACAAGCCTCTCAAAG
>NZ_JBQSUN010000006.1:72028-156612 GCF_052384325.1 Streptococcus sp. cx1
ACGGGTGGTTTGATCATGGGCTATAAGCCCATATTACCAGCCAGCGCCTAAAGACGCTGGCTTTCACTTTGTTCAAGCCTTATTGCTTTTGACTCGTCACAAGCCTCTCAAAGAGGCATTCGCATTACTTACCATTATCCCTAAAGGGATTTTCATATTCTTTAACGCTTAATTTGTCCAAAGCGATATCATGCTTCTCTTGTTCCTGGATATATTTCTTAATTGTGGCTTCATTTAGTCCTACCGTACTTACATAATATCCTTCTGCCCAAAAATGTCTGTTCCCAAATTTATATTTTAAATTGGCGTGTTTATCAAACATCATTAAGGCACTTTTACCTTTTAAATATCCCATAAAACTAGCTACACTCATTCGTGGTGGTATACTTACTAGCATGTGAACATGATCTGGCATTAAGTGGCCTTCTATTATTTCAACGCCTTTATATTGGCATAGTCTATGAAAAATCTCTCCCAGACTACTCCTATATTGATTATAGATTATTTTTCGTCTATACTTAGGTGTAAATACAATGTGGTACTTACACATCCATTTTGTATGTGATAAACTGTGAGCTTTTTGCGCCATAGTCTTAACTCCTTTCGTTTTACAATTGGCTTGAACACCCATATTGTAACTCGTTTGGAGTGTTTTTGTTATGACGGTTTAACCTTCGATGCGCACCCGCATAGCGGGTGGTTTATTTGTTTCGCACCTTCGGAGCGAAACGGACTTAAAGTCACATAATGAAAAACAGGTCGACTAAGACCTGTTTGGTTTGATTGTTTATAATTCACTCAAGCGACGATGTTTAATACTGAAGTCAAAATAAGCATTTTCCTGAAGTTTGCGGAATATCTCTCTGTAGGCTTCTTCGTCAAAGTGATCTCCACGATAGAGAATCTCAAAACTCAAACCTTCATATTCCAAGAAAGCATTGGAAGTCTTGAACCCATTACGCTTATAGAAATCCCAACGTGCCTCACGTTGCTCAGGATTGTCATTTGGTTCATCCAAGCGCTCTACTTCCAAGACCATAGACCGAGATGGTCCATAAAAGTCCACCAGTTTATCAATAATCTCACTTCCGTAGCCATGACTCCGCATTTGAGGAACGATGGCAAAGAAACTCACATAAAAAACTTTGGCATTGTAGAGAACTGAGGCAAATCCAACAAAATCATCCTCGTCATAAAAGGCAAAGAAATGATAATCATCACGACCATCCAATTGTAAAAACTCACTTAATGGAATACGTTCTTCTTCTGGGAAGGCCTCGTTATTTAAGCGCTCTACCCTATCTAATTCTGGAAACTCCTTAGTAATTAATTGGCTGCGTAAAGCCATGTATTTTCCCCCTTTTTGATGCTTATACCTATAGGTTATTATAACACCTTAATAAGCAAGTGCAAGTTTCAAGAGCTAAGATAGATCTACAGATAAACTTCTCCTGCCATTTATAAATGCTTTTGGGCTGTCTATGACACCCCTCTTCTAAAAAAATAAAAAGACAACGACCATTTCTAGCCGTTATCTTTTTTTGTGACTCATGAGCTAACGCTTATTTTTTCAATTCCCAAATTTCTTTAGCATACTCTGTAATCGTATCATCTGAAGTGAACTTATGAGATTTAGCAATATTTGCCAAGCTCATACGTGCCCACTTGTCATGATCACGATAAAGCGCATCGATTTTCTCTTGAGCTTCTACATAAGCGACGAAGTCTTCCAAGAGGAAGTACTCATCGTTGTGGGTGATGAGGGCTTCATAGATTTCAGTACCTTCAGCTTGAGCATTTGGAATCGTACCGTTAACAAAGGTATCAACGACACGACGAACGACTTGGTTATTCTCATAAACTGCTCGAGAGTAGTAATCGTGACGTGCATAGTGTTCATAAACTTCATCCTTGTCCATACCGAAGATGACAACATTCTCATCGCCTACTTCGTCCTTGATTTCAATGTTGGCACCGTCAAGTGTTGCCAAGGTAATAGCACCAGTCATCATGAATTTCATGTTTGATGTACCAGATGCTTCTTTAGAAGCCAATGAGATTTGCTCAGAGACATCAGCTGCTGGAATGATAAGTTCCGCAAGACTGACACGGTAGTTTTCTAGGAAGACAACTTTAAGTTTTCCTTGAAGTCTTTCATCATTGTTAACAAGATTGGCAACTTCGTTGATGAGTTTAATAACTGATTTAGCGAAGTGATAACCAGGCGCAGCTTTGGCACCAAAGATGAATACACGAGGTACCATGTCTTTATCTGGATTATCTTTAAGGTCCCAATAAAGTTTGATAATGTGAAGGAGGTTAAGCAATTGACGTTTGTATGCGTGAAGACGTTTAACCTGCACGTCAAAGATAGCATCTGTAGACACTTCAACGCCTGTTGTTTCCTTGATATAGTCTGCCAAACGTTGTTTAGCAGTCTTCTTAACTTGATAGAACTGGTTCAAGACTTTCTTGTCATCCAAGTAAGTTGTAAGGTTTTCAAGCTCATGGATGTCGTTACGCCAACCGTTACCAATCACGTCATCAATTGCTGCTGAAAGTTCTGGCGCTGCAATTTGTGTCCAACGACGTTGAACGATACCATTTGTCTTGTTGTTGAATTTTTCAGGATAAATAGTATAGAAGTCGTGAAGGGTATCTTCTTTAAGAAGTTCTGTGTGGAGTTTGGCAACCCCGTTGACTGAGTGACCACCAATAATCGCCAAGTTAGCCATATGCACTTGGTTATCCTTCACGATACGAGTGCGTTCGATAACATCTGCAGCAACACCACGTCCAGCCATTGCAGCTACATAACGGTTATCGATTTCCAAGATGATTTGGTAAACACGTGGAAGAACACGTTTGAAGAGCTGTTGATCCCACTTTTCAAGAGCTTCTTGAAGGATTGTGTGGTTAGTGTAGCTCATTGTCTTAAACGTCGCATTCCAAGCATCTTCCCATGAAAGACCGTATTCATCAAGGAGAAGACGCATGAATTCAGCTGGTGCAACCGCAGGGTGAGTATCATTGATGTGAACAGATACCTTTTCGTGGATATCTTTCAATGGCAAGCCCATCTTAAGGTAAGACTTAATGATTGTTTGAAGACCCGCGCTTGTCATAAAGTACTCTTGAACCAAACGCAATTCTTTACCTTCAATTGTTGAATCATCTGGATAAAGAATGGCTGTAATATCTTTCACACGACGGCGAGCTTCCAAAGTTGTGTAATCCAATTCGTATTCTTCAGGAATTTCTACATCCCAAAGACGAAGGTTGTTAATCACACCATTTTGATAACCGATTTGTGGCACATCGTAAGGCACAGCACGAAGAACTTGAGCATTCTTATAAGTTGGAACAAAACGACCATCTTCGTCACTTTCAAGGACAACATCACCAAAGAGTTTTACATAGACAATATCATGGTCTTTACGTGTTTCCCAAACATTTCCTGTTGAACCAAACCATCCATCTGGCAATTCAACTTGATAACCATCAACAATACGTTGTTTGAACAGTCCATAACGGTAACGAAGACCATTACCAAAACCTGGATAACCAGTAGTTGCAAGCGAATCCATGAAGGCAGCAGCCAAACGACCAAGACCACCGTTACCAAGTGCCATATCATGCTCAGATTCTACCACTTCGCGGAAATCGATATCAAGTTCTGCGAAACCTTCTTTAACAAGGTCAAGAATACCAAGGTTGAGGAGGTTAGTTTCCAACATACGACCTGGGAGGAATTCGATTGAGAAGTAGTAAGCAATCTTTTCTTGATTGTCTGAAAGTGCATGGTTACGTGTAATCCAGGTGTTAGTGTAATACTTACGGATTACACCAGCCAGAGCTGTAAAAATTTCAGTTGGTGTGGCCTTAGCAACTTTAATCAACTGCTCTTGATGGAGCGTGTCTTTAAAATCACGGATAAATTGTTCTTTTGTTAAATTTTCGACTTGCATAGAAATCCTTTCTTACTACTTCCTTATCTTCAATACACTTCTTACAGAGGGATTTATTCAGATAAGAGGGAATTGGAAATTTTCCTCAAACTTCCAAACCTTGCCAATCAAGATTCGAAACAGATATTTCAAAATCTTTATTTACAAAACTGTCAAAACAGTCAGGTTTATTAAACACGATTAGAGTTAGTCTTCTATTCAGATTTTTAGATATCTTCTCTTTCATTGCTTTATCAGCAAGATTGAGAAATGCTATCCTGACTTTTGTCAAGATCATATAGAAGCGTTTTCAAATGCTTTACACGAAGATAACTTTTCCCTTGCGAGAAAAGTTATCTTTGCAATTATACTAATTGTTTGTACAAATCAACATATGCCAAACTTGCTGTATCCCATGAGAAGTCACGTGTCATAGCATTGTGCTGGAGTTGTTTCCAAGCATCAGCATTATTTTCGTAAACATCGAGAGCTTTTTCAAGGGTTTGAACCATCCAGTAACCTGAGAAGTTACCAAATGAGAATCCTGTACCTGAGCCTGTCACAGGGTTGTATGGTTCAACAGTATCACGAAGACCACCAACCTCGCTAACCACTGGCAAGGTACCATAGCGCATAGACATCATTTGTGAGAGCCCGCATGGTTCAAAGGCTGAAGGCATTAGGAAAATGTCACAACCAGCATAAATTTGTTGAGCCAACTCTAGGTTGAAGGTAATGTTGGCAGACATTTTCTCTGGATAAGCATGGCCAAACCAAGAGAAAGAATTCTCATAGTCACTGTAGCCAGTACCCAAAAGAACAATCTGAACATCATGTTGCAAGATATTGTGAAGTTCGTTAACCACCAAATCGAAACCTTTTTGGTCAGTCAAACGTGACACAATACCAATCAATGGAACATCTTCACGAACTGGGAGACCAACACGCTCTTGAAGAGCTGCCTTGTCTTTGGCTTTACCTGACAAATCATCCACTGAGAAATGATAAGGAATGTGAGCATCTGTTTCTGGATCAAGGAGGTCCGTATCGATACCATTAACAATACCAGACAACTTACCAGATTCCATGCGCATGATTTGATCAAGACCTTTACCAAATTCAGGTGTTTGAATTTCACCAGCATAAGATGGAGAAACTGTTGTTACACGATCTGCGTAAAGAACACCTGCTTTCATCCAGTTGAGGCAGTCATTCCAACGGAGCGTACCGTCTGCATAACGCTCGTAACCAACACCGAAGATTTCCCAAAGCATACCACTGTCAAATTGACCTTGGAACTCAATATTATGGATAGTGAAGACTGTTCTAATACCTTGGTAAGCTTGAATCCAATGGTATTTTTCCTTAAGAAGGAATGGAATCATGGCTGTGTGGTAGTCATGAACATGGAGAATATCTGGAATAAAGTCCACTTTTTCCATCAACTCAAGGGCAGCCATTTGGAAGAAGCCAAAACGCTCACCATCATCCCACTCACCGTATACCGTACCGCGGTTGAAATACTGCTCATTATCAATGAAGAAGAAGGTCACACCATCACGGACAATTTTCTTGATGCCGACATATTGACGACGCCAACCAACATTTGTATAGAAGAAGCCAAGGTCTTCAACCTGATCGCCAAATTTAGCCGAAACCACATCATAATATGGGAGAATTACGGCAACTTCGTGACCATTTTTGACTAGAGATTTAGGAAGAGCACCGATAACGTCACCCAAACCGCCAGTCTTAGCGAAAGGTGCACCCTCTGCTGCTACAAATAAAATTTTCATCGTACAATATCCTCTGTTACAACGCTACCTTTTTTGATGACAACTGGGTTGTTTTCTGTACCGCGAATCGTAACACCTTCAGCGATTTCAACACCTTTATCCACAATAGCATATTCAACTGTTGCGCCTTTGGCAACATTAACACGTGGGAAGAGAATTGAATGGCTCACACTAGAACCTTCAGACAAGTCAACATTACGTGAAATTACTGAGTTCTCAACTTTACCTCGTACAATCGAACCAGATGCAAATTGTGAAAGCTTAACTTCAGAAGAGTCTGAATAGTATGTCGGCTCTTCATTTTTAACTTTTGTATAAACTTTTTGGTTTGGTGCAAAAAGTGAATAGAATTTTTGTGATTCCAACATATCCAAGTTAGCATCAAAGTACGCTTTCACTGAGTGGATATTTGAAAGGTAACCAGTGTACTCGTAAGCAAAAGCATTTTCAGCAACTGCCAAATCACGAAGTACATAACGAAGCTTACGTGGTTCTTCTTTAGCTGCTTCTTCTTCCAATTTTTCAATCAAGAATGGTGTATCCACAACAAAGATATCTGTAGACATATTGTAAACTTCTTTATCTCCACCCTGGAAGAGCTCATGGCTAAGCACTTTGTCAGAGTCATCAATGTTCAAAACGCTGTTTACATCTGAAATGAGTTCTTTAGGAAGTTTTTTGTAGACCACAGTAACTTTTTGTTTTGTTGTATTGTGGAGGTGGAAAACCTGATTAAGATCAATGTTGACCAAAATATCACTGTTAAGAGCTACAGTCTGGTCTGAACCTGAACGTTTAAGGTAAGTCAAAATTTGGCGATAGTATTCTTCATTAACAGTTGAACTCTCAACTGGAGTATTGTAAATACCAAGATAGTAGTGGCTGAGAAGAGTAGACAAGCCCCACTCACGACCTGAACGAATATGGTCGAAGACAGAACCGATGTTTTCGTTTTGGAAGATTCCAAAGACGCTACGGATACCAGCATTAGCCAAGTTAGACAAAGGGAAGTCGATGAGGCGATATTTTCCGCCAAATGGTAGGCTGGCAATAGGACGGTGCTCAGTCAAGCCATCCATGTCATGGAATCCTACGGTATTTCCTAGAATTGCAGAATATTTATCAATCTTCATCTTTTGGTACCCCCACTACTTCATTGTATCCTACGACTTGCACTTCTTCTGTACCGTCAATTTCCACACCTGCGGAGACGTGTGCACCTTCACCGATAATAGCACGTTTAATTTTTGCACCTTTACCAATAATTGCACCACTCATAATCACTGAATCTTCAACGACTGCACCTTCACGAATTTGTGCACTTGTTGAAAGCACAGAATGTTTAACAGTTCCATCAACCAAACAGCCATCAACAACGAGTGAATCTTCAACATGAGCATGTTCACCAAGGAAGTTTGGTGGAGCAATCACGTTACGTGAGTAAATTTTCCATTGACGGTTACGACTATCCAAGGCATTATCAGGAGAAATGTACTCCATATTTGCTTCCCAAAGGGATTCGATAGTACCTACGTCTTTCCAATAGCCTTCAAATTCATAAGCAAAGACGCTTTCACCTGTTTCAAGATAATTTGGGATAACGTTCTTACCAAAGTCTGACATATCAACTGAGCTCTTTTCAGCTGAAACTAACATATTGCGAAGGCGTTTCCAATCAAAGATGTAAATACCCATTGATGCTTTCGTTGATTTAGGATTTTCAGGTTTTTCTTCGAACTCAACAATACGGTTATTAGCATCAGTGTTCATGATACCAAAACGGCTAGCTTCTTTAAGTGGCACATCAAGAACGGCGACAGTAAGACTTGCGTTGTTATCTTTGTGAGATTGGAGCATATCATCATAGTCCATCTTGTAAATATGGTCACCAGACAAAATCAAAACATATTCAGGATTGATGCTATCGATATACTCAATGTTTTGATAAATAGCGTGGCTGGTACCTTCAAACCAACGATTACCTTCGCTAGCTGAGTAAGGTTGAAGAATTGATACACCAGAGTTAACACCATCCAATCCCCAACTTGAACCATTACCGATATGATTGTTCAAAGCAAGTGGTTGATACTGTGTAATGACACCTACATTGTTAATTCCTGAATTGGCACAGTTTGACAAACCAAAGTCAATGATACGGTAGCGTCCACCGAACTGAACAGCTGGTTTGGCAATACTTTGGGTCAATTTTCCAAGACGAGTTCCTTGCCCACCAGCAAGGATCAAAGCCAACATTTCATTTTTCATGAATAGTCCCCCTCATGATTTTTAGTTCCATCCTCAAAAGAATGTGAGACAATCAGTCGAAACTGATTATGACAATTAAAGTAAGTTTCTCAGTGTGGCAATAGTTTGGGCGTCAGAATGCTTCTTTCAACCGCGACTTCCTTGCTATCACCTCTGAAAAACAAATCGTGTACACGTTTAAGTCAACCCTTTATTTCAAGCGACGTTTAACACGCCAGATACTTGCTCCAAGAGCTGGCAATGTGAAGCTAAGAGTATTTTCATAGTCCTTCCACTTCGCTTTTTGGGTACGGGTATCAGGATTTCCTTCCTTCCAGACACCACCGAATTCTTCCATCTCAGTGTTAAGGACTTCTTGGTAGATACCAGCTACTGGCAATCCTATAGTGAAGTTTTGTCGTTCCACTGGAGCTAGGTTGAAGACACAGACGAGGAAGTCACCCTTATCGCCTTTGTCATCCTTACGAATGAAGGAAAGAACACTTTCAGCTCGGTTATCCGCATCAATAATCTCAATACCATCGTAGGAATCATCAATCTGCCAGAGAGACTTGTGGTCCTTATAGAAAGCATTCATATGGCTAGTAAAGGCCTGCATCTTCTGGTTCATCTCATCTTCAAGATTTCCCCACTCCAGTTGGTAATCAAATTTCCACTCTAAGAATTGACCAAATTCAGATCCCATGAAGAGCAATTTCTTACCTGGGTGACAGAGTTGATAAGTATAGAGGTTACGAAGACCAGCAAACTGATTGTAGCGGTCACCCCACATCTTATGCATCATACTCTTCTTACCATGTACCACCTCATCATGTGAGAATGGTAGAACATAGTTTTCATTGAAGCAATACATGAAACTGAAAGTCATCAGATTGAAATCGTACTGACGGTAAACTGGATCTTCTTCGTAGAATTTGAGGATATCGTTCATCCAACCCATATTCCATTTGAAGTCGAAACCTAGACCACCCTCTTCAATCGGTTGTGTAATTGGTGTTGCTGCAGTTGATTCTTCCGCAACCATCATGACGTCTGGATAGCGTTTTTTAATCTCACGATTGAGTTTTTGAAGGAAGCCATAACCTTCCAAGTTACGGTTCCCACCATCCTTGTTTGGCATCCATGGACCCTCATCATAGTCCAAGTAGAGCATGTTAGATACTGCATCCACTCGGATACCATCGATATGATAATTTTCAATCCAGTAAAGAGCACTTGAAATAAGGAAAGACTGTACTTGATTTTTTCCTAAGTCAAAGTTCAAGGCACCCCAACGATAATTATGAGCTCGATCGTGATCTTGATATTCAAAGGTTGGTGTGCCATCGAAGTAGGCTAAAGCATCGTCATTCTGTGTATAGTGACCTGGAACCCAGTCTACCAAGACACCTATATTATTCTGGTGACATGCTTCAACAAAATCTTGAAACTCTTCTGGTGTACCATAAGTATGCTCAAAAGCAAAGTAACCCATGAGTTGGTAACCCCAACTCATCCCTAACGGATGAGCCATGAGTGGCATAAATTCCACGTGGGTATAGTTCATCTTAACTAAATATGGTATCAACTCCTCTTTCAATTCCTTGAAAGTATAAGGCTGACCATCCTCTTTTAGTTTCCAAGACGATGCATGAACTTCATAGATATTTACCGGACGCTTTTGGAAACCAAAGCGTTTGCGACGCCCCATCCAAAGGCCATCTTTCCACTTCTTAGCTTTCTTCTTACGAATGACGGCTCCTGTTCCTGGACGAGGCTCTAAGTAAGTCGCAAAAGGATCCATCTTTTCAACTACTTGACCACCCTTACGTTTTACCAAGAACTTATAAATCTGTCCTTCTTCAGGGAGAGCTGAAGTAGCCTCCCAAACGCCGATATGGTTTTTAGTCATATCCAGAGGTTCATCAAACCAACCTGTGAAATCTCCGATTACCTGAATCTGCTCAGCATGAGGGGCCCACACACGGAAGACAAATCCTTCTTCACCCTCCAATTCATGCACACCCAGATAATTCTGAAGGTGGAAGTTCTCACCTGTTCCAAACGTGTACATGGCTTCATCGAGATTCATACAATCACTCCTTCCTTAAACTAGTCTTGATAAATCTAACTATCAAGAAATTAAAACATTGAAATATATGTAAATACACTAGAAAACCCTTAAGATTGATAGGGCTCACAAGTGAATAAAACTACTTGTGTAAGCGTTTCCTATATTATAGCATTTTTTTACTGCCTTGTCAGTAAATCTCCAAATCTTTTTTCATATTATTGAACACAAAAGTCTTACGTAATTTTCCAGAAATGTGCAATTCAACAATACCTGAATCGTACTCCGCTTTTGCGACATAAAGATTATCGTAAATATCTGCATATGAACGATATGACAATTCTGGTACGGTTTGCTTACGCTCAATTAATTTGGCAACTTTAGCAACCAAGTCTTTCTTAAGAGTCACTTGATTCCAATCCACCTGATTAACAGCATCAGGGGCATTGTAGCTATTCATGGCACGCTTAACATCCGCTTCCGTGTAATTTCCATCTTCACCTGTTGCAACCATCTTACTACGCTGGAATTCTTGTCCCAACTGCATGAAACACATCCCTTGCATACTTAGATTAAGAGCATTTGCCAAGTAAATACGTTTTTCAATATCTTCTGGCGAATCATGTGGATGCAAATGATGCATAAGGTCATTCAAATTGTAGTTGTCGTGCGCTTCGATATAGTTGAGGACCTGACCTGGCATGAGGTAGTTTACAAAACCACGGCTACCAAGCAGACTCTTGGCAATCTGGTCTTCCAATGGGGCTCCAGACACATAGCCGTTATTGATGTACCCATAGACCTCTGCCCCCTTGACCGCGTCACGCGCATTGTCATTGAAAAATCCGATTCTAGGCATCAAGGCTGCATTATCCTTCTTGCCCTTTTGGTCTACAGGAAGTCCAATTCCCATATCCCATCCTTCACCATAAAGAAGGATCCTAGGATCAATATCATCCATGGCCGAACGAATGGCATTCATCGTAGCAACATCATGTAAGCCCATAAGGTCAAAACGAAAACCATCCACTCCAAATTCTTCTGCCCAATAGGTTAAGGAATCAATCATATACTTACGGTACATTTCCTTTTCACTGGCTGTCTCATTTCCACAGCCTGATCCATCTTGGAAAGACCCATTGTCATGCATACGGTAGTAATAAGCCGGCACAGATAGTTGGAAAGGAGAGCTGTAAGATGAGTAAGTATGGTTATAAACCACATCCATGATAACCCCTATTCCTGCTTCATGGTAGGCCTGAATCATTTTCTTAAGCTCTAAAATTGGTGCCACGGGATTCTTTTGATCAGCAGCAAACTGACGATCCGGAACATTGTAATTTTCAGGATCGTACCCCCAGTTGTAGAGAAGCTTCCCACCTTTATCATAGGTTTTATGGTGATCAAAGACTGGTTGCAGTTGGACATAGTTGTAGCCCATACGTTTGAGGTAATCAAAACCAGTCAAATCTCCATGGGCATTTCTAGTCCCTTTCTGACAAGCACCTAGATAGGTTCCTCTATAGGACTTCTTAACACCAGATGTCTCTGAGATTGAGAAGTCACGGAGGTGCATCTCACAGATAACGGATGAGCAAGCATTTGCCTTACGCCAGCTCGCTTTTTGCTTGGTAACCTTTTCATACCCTCTTGGAACAAGTCGCTGTGGATTGACCACCAAACTTTTTTTATTATCTAAGCTAAGGGCGATACTGTAGGGGTCTCTCGTATCCTGATAAAAACTTTCCTCATGATACACACGAAACTGGTAGGCTACCCCATCCAAATCCTTTTTAACAGTGGCACTCCAAACACCGTGAGTATTCATCTCATGACGGTCTTTATTGACACTGGTTCCTCGGCTCATCTTAATGATCTTAGGATTTTTACTGCCCTTTTTAAAAAGTAAGAGCTGCACACGACGAGCTAGAGGTGACCAAAGGCGAAACTCTGTGGCCCCTTTTTCATACTTATGACCTAACCAACCTTGAAAGCCCCACTTCTGGTCAAATTCCTGTCTTCGGAGAGCCATATCAAAGGCATGCTGGTCGCGACCTTCGAAACTATGGCTAGTCAAGGCTGCCTGTTTAGAATAATAAACAGTTGGATCACCTTCAACTATCCAAATAGCATTGGGAGCATCCCCTAGGAAGCGTCGGACACGGTAATCATGTGTTTGCCTCGACCAGTCTTCCGTTTTGACCAAAAGATTGACAGAATCAATAAAACGATTGGAGGGAGAAGTAACCTGACCAACAAGACCAAAATCATCCTCACGTGAAAAATGGGCTTCTTCGCCCCAATAACCATCTAGCCACTTCCACATACTGTATCTGGAATAGTCGCCATGCATACTATGAAAATGAACGGTTAATAAATTGTCCATTTTTTACTCCTTAGTTTTTGTTACTCACTTTTTCTCCTATTATAGCAAAAAATGTTCGTTTTGTAAGCGTTCTTATGGAATATTTTGCAATTTTTTGGTCTATTTTGAACATAAAAAAAGAATGAGAAAATAAATGGCAAAACACTCATTTTTCTCATTTCTTTTGTCGATTTTAATTCCTTTAGAACTAGGCTTGAGACTCTTTCCAGTCCATTATTCTTGAGTCATCAAAACCTTACGTGGTTTGGTACCTTCAGCTGGTCCGATAACACCTGCTTCTTCCAATTCTTCCATCAAACGAGTGGCACGGTTGAAACCAACTGACAGACGGCGTTGAATCATGGAAGCACTAGCTTTTTGTGTTTCAAGGACCAAAGCCTTGGCCTCTTCAAAGAGTGGGTCACCTTCTGAGCTACCACCATTGGCAGAGGAACCTCCACCAAAATCATTTTCAGAAACTTCACCAGGATCAAAGCTCTCATCATAGTCAGCTGAAGCCTGATCCTTGATAAAGGTCACAATACGTTCCACGTCATCATCAGAGATGAAGGAACCTTGTAGACGAACAGGGTGGTTCTCATCAATCGGTTTGAAAAGCATATCCCCACGTCCGAGTAGCTTTTCTGCCCCATTTTCATCTAAAATGGTACGACTATCTGTTCCCGAAGACACGGCGAAGGCCACACGAGATGGCACATTGGCCTTAATCAAACCGGAGATCACATCAACCGACGGACGTTGAGTGGCGAGAATCATGTGAATTCCCGCAGCACGCGCTTTTTGTCCCAAACGAATAATAGCATCTTCCACTTCCTTACTAGCTACCATCATCAAGTCAGCCAACTCATCAACGATAACCACAATTAAAGGCAAGGGAATCTGTTTTTCTTGCGAAGGGGCATTCCAATCTTCCACCTTGGCATTGTAGCCAGCAATGTTACGCACGCCAAACTTACTAAAGAGTTCGTAACGATTTTCCATCTCATCTACCACTTTTTGAAGAGCCTTGGCGGCCTTACGTGGGTTGGTCACTACAGGGATAAGGAGATGAGGAATATCATTGTAAACCGAAAGTTCAACCATCTTCGGATCGACCATGAGGAACTTCACCTGGTCAGGACGAGCCTTCATAAGAATACTAGAGATGATACCGTTAACCGCAACCGATTTACCAGAACCCGTAGATCCAGCGACTAGCAAGTGAGGCATCCGTCCCAAATCAAAGCTACGAGCCGAACCATCAACCGCCTTACCAAGAGGAACTTCCAAGAGCTTATTAGGATCCGTCTTGGACTGTTCCCAAAGTTCACGGAAAGAAACCGTCGCAATCTCTGAGTTAGGCACTTCGATACCAACCAAAGATTTTCCAGGAATAGGTGCCTCAATACGGACATCTTTCGCAGCTAGAGCCAGAGCCAAGTCATCAGCTAGATTTGAAATGCGATTGACCCGGACCCCAACAGCAGGCTTGACCTCATACTTGGTCACTGACGGTCCAATTTCAGCTCGCTCAACCTTGACATCAATATTGAAACTCTTGAAGGTATCTTCTAAGATTCGAATATTCTTACGAACGATGTTCTTCTCTTTAGATTGACTCTTAGGCTTATCAGGTGCAAAGAGATCTATATGAGGTAATTTATACTGCAGGAGTTCCTTCGGTGTGAAATCAACCTCGACAGGAGCATCATCTCCCTCAACCACCATAGATGGGGGAAACTCCTCTCTTGGCAGATCCTCTGGATAAGGTGCATAATCTTCTTGGAAATCCTCATAATCCTCTGGAGGGAGATTATCATAGTAGTCCTCAGAGGCATAATCACTGATTTCAGGTTCAAGTGCAAAAATCTCAGTTTCTTGTGGTAACTCCTCTGCGGCATCATCTAAGATTTCTCCTGTCTCCTCGTCAACAGTTAAATCAGCCAGACGCTCGGCTTCGGCACGTTCTTCCGCCTCACGTTCTTTCTGAGCCTGACGTTCTGCCTTCTTTTCCTGACGTTGAGCCGTCCGTTCCAAACGCTTCTCAGCCCCTTTCTGCCATGCTTCCTTAGTATACTCCATGATATCCAAGACATCCCAAGGGCTAAGAATGAAAGCACCCAAGAGAATAATCAATACCCCAATCATGAAGCTACCGATATTTGAAAAGAGGAAGGAAATCGGTTGGTATAGGAGAGCCCCCAACATACCACCACCCGCAAAACGAGCTACTTGCACACTGACCAGTTCCCCAAAAAGCAAGTCCTTGGTACCAGGGAAAATATCCAGACCACTCATGCGTTCTAGACTAAAGAGATAGGCGTGAAACTCCAACAAGAGACCCGCGAAGACCATCCAAAATCCTGTTACGTAGTTACTATGTTTACGTAACCATTTAAAGCCAAAGAGATAAACATAGATAGCAAAAATTAAAGGATAAGCCATACTCCCCACAAATACTCGAAAGAGATTATAGAGGGTAACCCCAAAGAAACCCAATCGAAAGACTGGGAAAATTAAGACAAAGGCAAAAAAGAAGGTCCATAGCATTCGCTTAATCGCCTTCTGTCTGTCTAATTCTGCTTTTGTAAGACGCTTCTTACCATTCTTAGAAGCCGCCCCTTTTTTCGTTTTTTTCGTTGTAGCCATAGGTGTATTATACCACGTTTTTAGACATGAAAAAAGAGAGACAAGTCTCTCCTTAGTTTGAAGACAAAGTCTTCTTTTGACATTATTCTTCAATTAACGATGTTGAGTGAACCGGACGATTCTTACCATCTGGATCAATATATTGAATAGCTTGGTTGATAGCGATAGGGGCTTCACCCATTCCCACAGCAATCAAGTCAATCTTACCTTCATATTCTGCTGCATCACCAATAGCATAAACACCCTCTTGTGAAGTTTCAAACTGAGCATTAACCGTAACGCTAGAGCGTTTGAAGTCAACATTCCAGTTACGGAGGTTTTTATTGTTGGTTGAGAAGCCAAAGCTAACAATAAGGGCATCAAGCGGCAATTCCACAACTTCATCTGACTTCACTTTTTGAACGGTCAAACTTTGGGCAAAACCATTTTCACCCTTGATTTCAAGGGGTACGTAAGGTGTCATCACATTAACTGACGATTGATGAAGAAGCTCTACACTATGCTCATGGGCACGAAAGGCATCACGACGGTGAATCAAAGTCACACTCTCAGCAATACCATCCAAGTGATTGGCCCAGTCAACAGCTGAATCCCCACCACCAGCAATCACAACTTTCTTGCCAGCAAACTGGTCCAGGCTATGCACATTATAGAACAAGTTATTATCCGCATAATCTTCTTCATTGTCCACACCTAAAGGACGTGGGGCGAAGGCACCATTTCCACAGGCAATGACGATAGCCTTAGACAAGTGTTGACCCTTGCTAGTAGCAATTGTGAAGATGCCATCTGTCTTTTCAAAGGTTTGAACTTCCTCTTTCAAATGAATGCTGACACGATCTTCAAAACGCTTAAGCTGAGTCAAGAGGTTTTCTGTCAATTCCGCACCTGTTGTTTGAGGAAAGGCTGGAATATCGTAGATTTTTTTCTCAGGGTAGAGAATGGCAGGCTGTCCACCAAGCTCTGACAGACTCTCAATAATATTAACAGTCATGCCACGTAGACCGGCATAAAAGGCAGCCCAAAGTCCTACTGGTCCACCACCAATAATGGTAATATCATAAATCTTTTCTTCTGACATTTTATTTTCCTTCTGCTTTTATCTCTTCTAAAATCTGACGTTCTTCATCCGTAAAATCATAGTTTTCCAAGAGGTCTGGCCGACGCTCCCAGGTCTTACGCAAACTCTGCTCCATACGCCAACGTCGAATATTGACATGGTGGCCTGACAAGAGCACATCTGGCACCTTCATGCCACGAAATTCAGCTGGGCGAGTGTATTGTGGAAACTCCAAAAGCCCTGATGAGAAACTATCATCCTTATGACTAGCTTCCTTACCTAAAACCTCAGGAATCAAACGGACGGTAGCATCTACAATAGTCATAGCAGCTAACTCTCCCCCAGTTAGGACAAAGTCTCCCAAGGAAATCTCGTCTGTCACCAAAGTTTTGATGCGCTCATCATAGCCCTCATAATGGCCACAGATAAAGACCAATTCCTCTTCTTGCGCCAATTCTTCTGCATAGGCCTGATCAAAGGTACGCCCCGCAGGATCTAGGAGAATAACGCGAGGCTTAGTGACATTTAGCTTGTCAAAGGTATCAAAAATTGGCTGGGCACGAAGCAACATGCCTTGTCCACCACCGTAAGGTTCGTCATCTACATGACGAGCCTTCTCCGCATTTTCACGGAAATTGTGATAGTTGATTTCTAGAAGCCCCTTATCCTTTGCCTTACCAACAATGGAATGCTCTAAGGGAGCAAACATATCTGGAAATAGGGTCAAGATATCAATCTTCATCGTCCAATCCTTCCATGAGCTCAACCTCAATACGACCAGCTGCAACATCAACATCAAGAACTACAGGTGGGATATATGGCAAGAGCAAGTCTTTCTTGCCTTTACGTTTCACTACCCAAACATCATTAGCTCCCGGTTGGAGAATCTCTTTGACCTGACCGATCAAAGTGTCGCCTTCATAAACATCAAGGCCAATGATCTCATGATAGTAAAATTCCCCGTCATCAAGGTCTGTTAGATTTTCCTCAGCAATCTTAAGACTACAGCCCTTATACTTCTCTACATCATTGATATGGTAAAGTCCTTTAAACTTAACGATATCAAAGTTCTTATGCTTACGGTGACTCGCAATCTCGACATCCATGATGTAATTATCTTTGTCATCAAAAAGGGCTAGGACACTCTTCTTCTTAAAACGCTCATCCGCAAAATCTGTTACAGACAAAACACGAAGTTCCCCCTGCAAGCCCTGTGTATTTACAATCTTTCCAACGTTATAGTATGTCATTGCATTTCCTTATTATCTGTTTACTTATTCAAATAAAACCACAACTCGACCAAGGGCTTATCATCATCTGACAGCCATCACAAAACAAAGGTTTTTCTTCGGGTCGAGGTCTCGTTATTTATGATTTTAAAGTGGTATAAAATGTCTGACCTAGGCCAGTCAACCCCTCTATTTTATCAAAAAGGACACAAAAAAACCAGCTTTCTCTAGCTGGTACTTATAGTCCGTACGGGATTCGAACCCGTGTTACCGCCGTGAAAAGGCGGTGTCTTAACCCCTTGACCAACGGACCATAATCTGTGTCTCTACCCTCAGGTAGAACTGGGGTAGCTGGATTCGAACCAACGCATGAGGGAGTCAAAGTCCCTTGCCTTACCGCTTGGCTATACCCCAAAAGACTCTTATTATTCTACAGAAAAACTAGTAGGCTGTCAACACTTTTTTAAACTTTTTTTCAAAAAAAGCAACCGGAAATACCGATTGCTAGGAGTTAGGAGATTTCATCATCTAAGCGAACTTAGATAGATGATATGAGGTCGCTTCAACCTCATATGAAAAAAGAAAAGTTTTAGGATGGTTTAATTATATGTTTTGCTAGAAATAAAGTCAAAGAATTTGACTCATAAAATCCGACTTAGGGTTAAGAGTTATGATAACCCTCTCTAGCCCCTAGATAACAAGCTTAGTTGATAGCTTTATTCATCATCCTGCGAAACCAAATGATGTCTAAAGGCATAAACAACAGCCTGAGTACGGTCATCAACATTGAGTTTTCCAAGGATATTAGACACGTGAGTTTTAACGGTTTTCAACGAAATAAATAGCTCATTAGCAATGGTTTGATTGTCATACCCCTTAGCCAAAAGGGCCAAGATATCACGTTCACGTGCCGTCAAGTCATCGTGTAGGTCCGGATGGCTATCATGGTATTTAATCTTATTGTCCACCTCAGTTTCGATAGCTTCTTCACCACGGTAAACCTTACGGATACTATTGAGAATCTCTGCCGCACTGCTGGTTTTAAGCATATAGCCTTTGGCTCCAGCTTCAATGACTGGATAAATTTTTTCATTGTCCAAATAGCTAGTCAAAACCAAAATCTTGGCTTCAGGCCATTCTTTGAGCAATTCCAAAGTCGCTTGAACACCATCTAATTCAGGCATAACAAGGTCCATAACGACGACATCTGGTCGCAGTTCCAAGGCAAGATCAACACCCTCTCGACCATTCCCTGCCTCTCCAACGACTTCTACATCTCCTTGGAGATTCAAGAAACTCTTAAGTCCCAAACGGACCATCTCATGGTCATCGACCAAAATCACATTAATCTTATTCGACATTGTCTTCTCCTCTTAATATCGGCACACGGACATCAATAGACGTCCCCTTACCTTTAGCTGATAGGAACTGCACAGTTCCTGCCATTTCATCGACACGCTCTTGGATATTTTTCAAGCCATAACTCATCTCGTCAGTCGACGCATTTAAGTCATAACCAACACCATTATCCAACATTTTCAATTGAATTTCCTGACTATTTTGATAGAGATAAACCTCTATCTGGCTAGCCTTGGCATGCTTAAGGGTATTAGAGATAAACTCTTGGGCAATCCTAAAGAGATTATTTTCAATACGCTTGGGCACTTTCTTAACCATATCCTTGTAGACGACATGGATATTGGATTTATCGGTTAATTCCTTAAGAATCATCTGCAAGCCTTCTTGCAAGGTCTTGTTCTCAAGCTCTGTCGGACGAAGATGCAAAAGCAAGACACGCATATCATTTTGAGCGTCTGTAAGCATAGCCTCAACCGCCTGGATCTGATTATGCAAATCTTCTTTACTTAGTTGGTCCGCCATCTGAGAGACTCCAGATAGGATCATACTAGCCGCAAAAAGCTCCTGACTAACGGTATCGTGAAGGTCACGAGCAATACGTCCGCGCTCCTTCTTGATAATATCACGGCTTTGTAGAGCTTGGGCATTCTCAGTTTTCTGCAAGTCCTTAGTCAATTTACGCATCTTATGAGATAAGCGCATCATATTCTTGTCTAACTCAATATCTCCCTGACGTTTGACTGGTTGATTATTGATAATACGTCGCAAATCCTGATTGACTGAACGCATACTGTTATCATTGGCAATGGCCCAGAGAATATAAAGCAAAATAAGCAAACTCAGAACCACAAAAACCATGTTAAAAAGGAAGTGGAAGGCCTGAGACAGATTGCCGAAAACCAGTGAAAAGTTGAGGTTAAAGCTATCCATCACTACAAGGGTAACACCAACCAAAACAACAACCGAATAAATCAGGATTAAAAATAGGTACTGTTTCTTCATTTGCGACGTACCTCCACTGGTCCAGCTCCCACATTGAGAATCAATTTAACCGTCCGATGGGCATGCTCATACTCTGCCCCCTGCAAGGTCAAGCTTTCATAACGGAGGTCGTATTCATCTTCATTAAAGAAGGTGACAGAGCTATAAATTGCCGATATGTTGAGTTTGACGGAAACATCAATTGGTACCAAGATAGTCGTCGGTCCATAGAGTTTCTGCAAAATCACGACATTATCTCGCCCCGAGACGATAACCTGGGTCAAATCAATCACATCTGTCCCAAAGAAACGGATGATATTGATATCATCAAAGTCATAACGATCACTGACAGGTTCCATCCGAGTTCCAATCCACTGATTTCGCACAGCCTGAGGATCCAAGTCGTCTTCCTTGAATTGAATAAGAGCGTAGCGATTCTTTTTCTTGACCTGTGAAAAATGGTTAATCATAACATAGGCCACACCCACCAAAATCGCAAGCACCACATAGATATTCCACATGGAAACCAGAAAAAGTGAGATCAAACAGATGGTCAAGACAAAATCACTTTTGGATTCCTTATTAAAAAAGCGAACCGCTAACAAGGTTAAAACCAGTATGAAAATAAAACTGGTAATATCATTATTAAAAATGGTAATCAGGCCCAGAGTCAAAAGCAGGGCTTCCACCACTAAGAAAAAATTAAATTTGGTCATAAGGACCTCTCAAATAAAAGTATACAGGCTTCATTCTATCAAATTTTAAGGCAATTGACAAAAAGACCCAGTTTGAGCACTGAGTAACCAAGATAGAAAAGGGGCAGAAGAAAGCAAAAAAGTGCCTCCATTACAGGAAACACAGTCTTTCATTCAAAATCTTAATCGTCAGTATCGTCCATTTTGCTTTTTATCATTAGTACTGTACTTCTGATTTCCTCCAGTATGACACGCTGCTCTGCTAATTCTTTCTTAAGCTCAGCTAATTTTCGTTCAGTCTGACGACCTGACCGCACAAAAATATTATTAAGAGAGCTAGTTAACAACCCTAGAGTGGCAATCCCACTAAACATGAGAATTACAGCGACTGCCTTACCTACAAGCGTTTTAGGGACGATATCTCCATAACCAACCGTAGTCACCGTTGCTACAGACCACCAAATAGCATCTATAAAATTATGGTGTTCTACTCGGGCAATAACAGCACTACTGATAAGAATGATAATACTATTAACCGAAAGTAGAAAATAAAAGCCATTTCTGCGATTGATACGATTGGAAATATGCTTGAGCTTGCTACTCAAACCAATTAAACGTGAGAGTTTGGCCAACCTGGCAAAGCGTCCCACTCTTGAAAAACGGAGGAAGGTAAAGACTTCATTATAGGGAATAATAGCCAACAAGTCCAACACATGTGTTTTAACAAAGATTCGCTTACGAGGTGCTAAGGAGAAACGAATCGCATAATCAATGGCAAATATGAGCGTTATAGACTGATCTATCACTCTAAAAGGTCGCCTTCCAATTGAAATTAAGCCAACTAAATCAAAGATAACCAAGCCAATGGAAATCAGGGCCAGGACTGTTATGACAATATCGTAAGTAATGATATACCTTCTCAGTTTTCTACGGTTTCTCATAGCGTCTCTCCTATATGTGATGTCTTCATTATAAAAGAATCTCTGACCTCTGGCAAGCAGGCTTTTTAGGCTATCGACAAGATCTCTAGGTAGCAAAAAAGAGAGCTTAAATAACCTCTCTTCATTATGTCTAAGTTTTTTAATCTATTGTAGTTCTGTGTGAGTAGCCTCTGTCGAGGTTTCAGTGCTTGAAGTTGTACTGTCAGTACTTGAGCTCGTTGATGACGAATGTGTCGTACTACTTGAGCTTGACTGTAGACTTGAACTTGCTGTTGCAACTGAAACATAGAGAATCACTGTACCATCAACACTTGTACCAGCTTGTGGATCTTGATAAAGGACCTCTGTACTGCTAGGAACCTTATCCTTATCTAACTTGGCACCAGTATTATAGTCGTGGTACTCGATGCTACTACTTGAGATACTCTTACGATTCAAGGTTTGAACCGCTGTTGAAACCGTTAAACCAGTCACATCAGGCATGGTGACGGTCTTAGGAGTTGCCACACGGAACTTAATCTTAGCCTTACTATCCTTAGGATTGAAAGACTTGTTTTTCCCTGGACTTTGAGATAGGATTTCTCCCTCTTCAGCACTGTCGTCTTCGACATGCTGAATATCAATTTGGTCCTCAGAAACGCCATAATTCGAAGTTAAGTCCTCAATGGCATCCTTATAATTTTTACCTTTGTAGTCTTTCAAAGCGAAACCTTTACCACCAGAAGAAACATAGACATCAATGCTTGATCCTTCTTTTCGTGTAGTTCCAGCTGTAGGATCAGTCTTGATGACCTTGCCTGTATCAACAGAGTCATCTTCCACTTCTTTAACTTCTCCTACCTTAAATCCAGCACCCTCAATTTTAGTCTGAGCTGTGGACAACTCTTGGCCGACCACATTAGGCACCTGGACATTATCAGGATTGGTAAATACCAAATAGGCAAAGATGATAATACCAATAAAGACAAGTCCTAGGAAAACCTTGAGTAAAGTTGAGAAGAAATTCTTCTTTTTCTTCTTAGCTGGTGTCGTTTTCTTCCTCGGTTGTTTACTTGGAGCAGGTGTAGGCTCTGATGGCTCAGCAGCAACGGCCTTTTTCTCAAGGCTTGCTGATGGAACTGGATCAACCTTTGGCAAGGTCTTGGTATCCGTCATATCATCAAAGACTACCTTGGCATCGCGTCGATGACTAGGATGCAAACTCGTTACCAAGTCACGGCTCATTTCCAAAGTACTATTATAACGATTTTCTAGTTTTTTGGCTGTTGCTCGAATAACCACGTTTTCCAAGGCTTGGGGAACGTTACGGTTCTCTGCCAAAATCGATGGGAGTGGCTTTTGGAAATGTTGGAGTGCAATGGTTACCGCACTATCGCCATCGTAAGGAATATGACCTGTTAACATTTCAAAAAGCATAATACCCATAGCATAGATGTCGCTTTGGATAGTTGCTTTCGATCCACGAGCCTGCTCTGGTGAGAGGTAGTGGACAGACCCCAACATAGAGTTAGTTTGAGTTAGACTAGTCTCTGCAAAGGCAACCGCAATTCCGAAGTCTGTAACCTTGGCTGTACCGTCCTTAGTTAAAAGAACGTTTTGTGGCTTAAGGTCACGGTGGATAATGCCCTTTTGATGGGCAAGAGTCATGGCGGAAAGAACCTCCCCCATGATACGCACAACATCTTGGTTAGAAAGTGGCGCATGGTCTTGAATATATTTCTTCAAGTCCGAACCATCTACATACTCCATCACCAAAAACTGCTGGCCGTCTTCTTCGCCAATATCTCGGATAGCAACGATATTAGGATGACTGAGTTCTGCCATGGCACGCGCTTCACGCTGGAAACGCGCCACAGCCACCTGATCCGTTTGATAATTGGTACGTAGCACCTTAATAGCTACTCTTTCATTATCCAGAATCAGGTCGTTAGCCAGATAAACATCCGCCATACCACCACGCCCGATAGACTTAAGGATTCGATAACGTCCAGCAAACAATTTGCCAACTTGGATCATTATCCTTCCTCACTTTCTATTTTGATGAGAGCAACGGTAATATTATCATGACCACCAGCCTCATTGGCTGCAGCTACCAAACGACTCGTTTTTTCTTCGACGAAACCAGGGCTGTTGACAATATGAACAATCTGTTCAACTGAAATCATATTGGTCAAACCATCTGAATTAGCCAAAATATAGTCTCCTGGTTCCAATTGTTGGACACCAAGGTCAGCCTCAATCGGAGCAGCTTGCCCAATAGATTGCGTAATGATATTACGTTGTGGGTGAACCGCTGCTTCTTCTTCAGTCAACTGACCAGCCTTGATAAGAGCATTGACCAAAGAGTGGTCGTTCGTCAATTGCTTATACTCACCATTACGGATAAGGGCAATACGTGAATCCCCGACATGGGCGAAAATCACAGCATTATCAACAAAGGCAAGAACCTCGATAGTTGTTCCCATTCCCTTATATTCTTCGTTTTGGCCAAGCTCATAGATTTTACGATTTTCTGCATCAATAGCAGCAATCATCCAATCACGAATTTGACTCAACTCACGAAAATCAGTGTTAATCCAGTCACGACCAAGGTCAGTTACTGACATCTCACTGGCAATATTTCCAGCACGGTGTCCACCCATTCCGTCTGCAACAACGACAAGGGTAACACCAGCTTGGTTGACAAATTTATTAACAAAATCTTGGTTGTTTGACCGTTTTTGGCCAATGTCCGTTAATAATGATATTTCCATAGTTTTCTTTCTGACTTGCGTCAGCATTTCCTCCTCTGTAACCCTAAGCTTTTTTACGCAACTGTGCGATGAAAAAACCATCAGTTAGATACTGTTCGGGGGTAATTGCCAAACAGCCATTGACCACGATGTCTTTACATGGATGGTCTAAGGCAACTTGCTCAAAATCAGGATGGCTCTCAAGAAAGGCTTGAATCACCTCTTGATTTTCTTCTGCTATGATGGTGCAAGTACTATATGTTATTATACCACCTTTTCGTAGGGTTTGACAAACGCTGGATAGGATATCCAACTGCACAGCCTTAAGGGACTCAAAGTCTTGGAGATCCTTGTTATATTTGATGTCAGGTTTCCGACGAATGAGCCCAATCCCTGAACAAGGAGCATCCACTAAAATCTTGTCAAAACTATCAGCCGGAAAGACTTGATGTACCTGACTAGCATCCAGTTTCTGTGTCTTAACCTTATCAGCTAGGCCAAGACGTTGGGCATTTTCTTCAATAAGGGCAAGCTTATGATCATAGAGGTCAAGCGCCGTCACATGTCCACTCGTCAAATAAGAGGCCATATGAACCGTCTTACCACCAGGTGCCGCACAGGCATCCAGGATTTCTTCCTCGCCTTGAATCCCTAAAGTTGGTGCAACCAGTTGACTAGTCTCATCCTGAATGGTCAATAAGCCCTCTTTAAAATACTCTGTCCCAGCAAAGTAACCTGAAGACTTAACAAGCCCGACTGGTGATAGGACTGAACGATCAGCCCCAGTGGTCTCCGCTATCTCTTCCAAACGTGACGCATCCGTTACACGGACACTAGCCTTATTTCTCACAAAGAGACTTTGGAAAATAGCAAGGGCACGGTCTTCCCCGTACTGGTCGATAAGTTTTTTAACCAACCATACAGGTAGAGAATACTGAACGGAATAACGTTTATTGACACGTTTAATCTGGCTTGGATCTGGCAAAGGCTGGCTAGATAGTTTACGAAGAACCGCATTTACCAGCTTCTCAGCACCCTTTTTATTGCCACGATTTTTGGCAATAGAAACGGCATCATTAACCACCGCATGGGCTGGAATCTTATCTAAATAGGCCAACTGATAAAGGCTCAAAAGTAATAAGTCATATACCCAAGGTTCAAGCTTATCACGGTCCTCAATGACATGGGCTAGAATCCACTCCAAAGTAATCTTACGAGCCACGGTCCCATAGACAATTTCCGTCACCAAGGCCTTGTCCTTATCTGTTAGCTGCGACTTGCTCAGATGTGCATTGAGAGCAATATTTGAGTAGGCCCCTTCCTGGAAGACTTCTTCTAAGACTTCGAGTGCCTGTCCACGAGCTGTTTTTTTCCAATCATTGGCCAAATACATCACCTACTTCAAGATTGCGTCCGACCCCATTAAGGAAATCAGCAATAGCCATACGAGGTTTTCCTGCAGGCTGAACTGTCTTAAGCGAAATAGCTCCTTGGCCAGTCGCAACTACCAAACTCTTCTTGGTTTTTTCAATAATATGACCAGCCTGTCCTTGACCTTCTGCCAAGTCCGCCTCATAAATTTTGAAACGTTTGCCATCAAGCAAGGTATGGGCCACAGGCCATGGGTACATACCACGGATTTGATTGAAGATGTCACGAGCCGGCTTATTCCAATCAAGACGCTCCTCTTCTGGGCTAATATTTGGCGAAAATGTTACCTGACTGGCATCTTGAGGAACAGGTTTGATTTCTCCAGCGATATAGGCAGGCAAGGTTTCAAGCAAGAGGTCACGACCCAAGACTGCCAATTTTTCAAACATGGTACCAACATTATCCTCGTCAAGAATTGGCAAGGCCTTTTGGCTAACCATGTCACCAGCATCCATTTCCTTAACCATTTCCATAATCGTCACACCCGCTTCTGCATCACCATTGATAATGGCATAATGGATAGGTGCCCCACCACGGTATTTTGGCAGGAGTGAAGCGTGGACATTCACTGCAAAATCCATGCTATCAAGCAACTTACTTGGCAAGAATTGTCCATAAGCCGCAGTAACAATACCATCAGCACCAAGCGCCATAAGTTGTGCCATTTCCTCAGAACCTGACAACTTTTCAGGTTGATAAATTGGCAAGTCATGCGCCAAGGCAACTTCCTTGACCGGTGTCATGCGAATTTCTTTTTTACGGCCGACAGCTCGGTCTGGTTGCGTCACCACAGCGACAATATCATAACGCTCATCGGTCAAAAGTCCTTCCAGCACTGTCGCTGAAAAGGCAGGCGTTCCCATAAATACTAATTTTGTCATATTCTTCCTTTTCTAGATTAGGTAAAATTCTGAGGTTCGTGATCAATAATCAAACGCAGGTCCTTGTTCTCAGGCTCCTGAGTCATGTCAAGGACCCTATTAAGCGTTTCTTCCAAGTTATCCTCAAAACGGTATTTGATAATAATCTGATAGTGATAAAGGTTATGTGTTCGGGCAATTGGCTTAGGCGTAGGCCCTAGGAAGGTCACCTTGTCTGACAGGTGCTCTCTTAAATAAGCCATAACCTCATAGCTCTTGCGAACTACAAACTCTTCATCCTTGTGAGAAAGCGTAATTCCTACCGTATAGAAATAAGGCGGATAGGCCAACTGACGTCGAATCCCCATTTCATAGGCGTAGAAACCTTCATAATCCTGTTGCTGTGCAAACCGAATGGCATAATGACTAGGATTATAGGTTTGAATAATAACTTCCCCTTCCTTGTCAGCACGACCAGCACGACCAGCCACCTGAGTCAACAGTTGGAAGGTACGCTCAGCTGAACGAAAATCTGGTAAATTTAGCGACGTATCTGCATTCAAGACCCCTACCAAGGTAACATTTGGAAAATCCAAGCCCTTGGCAATCATCTGAGTTCCAAGCAAAATGTCGGCCTTACCACTTCCAAAGGCCTCCAAGAGTTTCTCGTGAGCCCCTTTCTTACGTGTCGTATCAACATCCATACGAATCACTTTGGCTTCTGGCAAAAGTTCCGTCAATTGGTCATAAGCCTTCTGTGTCCCAGTCCCATAATAGCGAATCTGACGGCTCTGACAGTTAGGGCAGACATGTGGTATTGCTTTTTGAAAATCACAATAGTGGCAATTCATGGTCTTAGTATCCATGTGCAAGGTCAATGAAATATCACAGTTGGGACAATCATCCACATAGCCACAGTCACGACACATGACAAAAGAGGAATAGCCACGACGGTTCAACATTAGCACAACTTGTTCCTTACGTGCCAAACGTTCTCGGATTTTCTCTAAGAGAGGTGGCGTAAAATCACTCGCCTCTTGACGGCCCACAAAGTCCTTAAAGTCCACCACTTCCACCTGAGGAATTTTGGCATTAGGATTTGCCCTCTGAGTCAACTCAAGAAAATGGTAAACCCCTTTCTGAGCTCTCGCGCGTGTCTCAATAGATGGTGTTGCTGAACCAAGGACAAGCACGGCTCCGTGACTCTTAGCCCTAAGCAAGGCCACATCTCTAGCATGGTAGCGAGGATTAGACTCCTGCTTATAAGTAGCCTCATGTTCCTCATCGATAATGATCGCGCCGATATTGTCCAAGGGAGCAAAGACAGCCGAACGCGCTCCTACCACAACCTTGGCCTGGCCTGACCTAACCTTTCGCCACTCGTCAAATTTCTCACCGTCTGACAAGCCTGAATGCATGATGGCCACCAAGTCACCAAACCGTGAAATGAAACGATTGGTCATTTGGGGCGTCAGGGAAATCTCTGGTACCAAGACAATAGCCGTTTTCCCCATAGCCAAGGTCCTCTCGATAAGATGCAGATAGACCTCTGTCTTACCTGATCCCGTTACCCCTTCCAATAAGAATGGTTTGCCACCTTGGCCGATTTGGCGCGTCATTTCTTCAACCGCATGCGCCTGTTGAACATTAAGCTCAAGAAAATCCGTCTTCTCTACCTTTTCAAAGTAACTGTCGGCACGATTGACCTCAACTTCAGTGATGACCAAGGCACCAGCTTCAATGAAAAACTTAACCACATCTCGTGAAAAAAGCTTGTGGAGGTCTGCCACCTTCCCTGGCTCACTCTTCTCGAGCAAGAAGTCCCGCAACTCCAATCGTTTCTTGGCCCGTTGCGAAATATCCAAAGTCTCGAGAATGCCCTTTTGAACACTATAGTGCTTCTCAGTCTTAATGTTCTGCTTATCCTTAGCAAGGTAATCAACCGTTACACGCCCAGACTGGACCAGACGAGGAATGGCTTGACGCTGCTCCTCTGACAACTGCGAGAAAAGAACATGATCCTGCCCCTGAAGAAAAATCTTTTTATCCTCTTCATCCAGTTTATCAGTCGCCATGATAACCTTATCGTACTGAGAATTAAGGAGACCAGGTAGCATTGACTTCAAGATGGAAATCTTATAGGAAAAGACCGTATGTCGCATCTGATTAGCCAAATCCAGTTGATCCTGATTAAGGACTGGCTCATAATCTAAAAGCTCAGCAATAGGTTTTAATTCAGGAAAGTCTCTTAAATCCTCCTGCTCCTCGAAGCCAATAACAAAGCCTTGCAATAGACGATTTCCTTTACCGAAAGGTACATGCACTCGCATACCAAGGGCAATTTGATCTTGCATAGCTTCAGGGATAAGATAACTATAAGGTCTGTCCGTCTGCATCAGAGGAACGTCTACAATAATTTGTGCTACTAAAACCATAAATTTCCTCCTGTCACTTCCTTAAGACCAGTATCATACAAGCTCAAGAAAAGCTGAGCTCTTGATTATCATCATAAAGAAGGAAGCTGAGACACTATGCCTCAGCTCCCCTCTCCTCATAAACCAAAGCATGACTTTGATTTTAGATTTTATCGCCTTCTTCTTTTTCTTTAGCAATTTGTTCTTTGATTTTACGTTCTTCTTCCTCAGCAGCAAGACGTGCTTGGATCACTTTCAAACGTGCCAATTCACGTTTAGATTCTGGATCTGGGTGAATAGTCACATTACCAGATTCAATTTCTTCAAGGGCTTGAAGGGTTGGTTTTACTGACGTAAACTCTTGAGTTGGTTCAGCACCAGCAGCCAATTCATGGGCACGTTTCGCTTGCAAAATAACCAATGAATATTTTGAAGGCACTTTATCCAAAAGTTTGTCAATAGAGGGTTTCAACATCATAATTCTATACCTATTTCTAATTTATTTATCTGATAATTTCTTTTCTGAAATCATATTACGATAGCGGCCAATCACACGGTCAACACGGAAGTGTTCTGCTTCAATAACACGTTTGACACGTTCAGCAGCCAAAGGCACTTCGTCATTAACAATGGCATAATCGTATTCGCTCATAAGAGCAATTTCTTCACGCGCACGCTCGATTCGTTGAGCAATAACTTCCTCAGAATCTGTTCCACGACCAACCAAACGTTCTTGAAGCTCGTTCAAATCTGGTGGCGTCAAAAAGATGAAGACAGCATCTGGAACCTTTTTCTTAACCTGAAGGGCCCCTTGAACTTCGATTTCAAGGAAAACATCAATACCTTTATCCAAGGTTTCATTGACATAAGTCAAAGGTGTTCCGTAGTAGTTACCTACATACTCAGCATATTCCAACATTTGACCATTACGAATAAGTTCTTCAAATTCCTCACGCGAACGGAAGAAATAATCCTTCCCATCAACTTCACCAGGACGTTGAGCACGCGTGGTCATTGATACTGAGTATTCAAATTTGTGGTCAGGTGTTGAAAAAATCTCCTGACGAACAGTTCCTTTTCCGACACCAGAAGGCCCTGAAAAAACAATCAAAAGTCCACGTTCAGACATGTCTTCTCCTTAAACTAAGATTAAAAATCTTCTTATGACTCACCTTAAAAAAGAGAAAGCAATCCTCTCTTTTTATGGCTTAGGGGTTGTTCAGTGATTAAGTTACAGCTCACTTTTCAAAGCATGCGTTTTTCCTTACCATTTTACCAATAAAAGTGACTTTTTTCAAGGTGAGGACACCATTAAAAAGAGTGAATCCCTTTTCCCAGTACTCACTCTTTTTAAACACTCTTTTAAACCAAACCAGTCAGGAGACCTTGCATGAATTCTTCTGAATGGAACTCACCAATATCATCAATTTTCTCACCAAAACCAATTAATTTAACTGGAATATCCAACTCTTGACGAATGGCCAGAACTACACCACCCTTGGCACTACCATCCAACTTAGTTAAGACAAGACCTGTAAGAGGTGTGATTTTTGAAAATTCCTTGGCCTGGCTAAGCGCATTTTGACCAGTTGAGGCATCCAAGGCCAAAAGGGTTTCATGAGGTGCTTCTGGAACCACACGCTTGATAATACGACCAATCTTTTCAAGCTCTGCCATAAGATTGTCTTTATTTTGCAGACGACCCGCCGTATCAATCATAAGGACGTCAACTCTCTCAGCAAGGGCCTTTTCCATACCATCATAAACCACTGAAGCTGGGTCAGCCTTCTCTGCACCAGTCACTACCGGCACATCAACACGACGTCCCCACTCAACCAACTGAGCAACCGCTCCTGCACGGAAGGTATCGGCAGCTACCAGCATGACTTTTTTGCCTTCTTGTTTGTATTTATGCGCCAACTTACCGATAGACGTTGTCTTACCAACCCCGTTGACACCAACGAAAAGCATGACTGTCAAACCATCTTGGAAATTAATCTGCTCCTTGTAGACATCATCCTTCTCGTAGATATCCACAAGTTTTTCGATAATCAAGCGTTGCAAATCTTCAGTCTTTTTGACATTTTCGAGGCGGGCTTCATAGCGCAAGTCTTCCGTTAATTGCGTGGCAACATTAACACCTACATCGGAAAGAATCAGCATTTCCTCTAATTCTTCGAAGAACTCCTCATCAACTCGACGGAAATTCGCAAAGAATTCATTCAAACGGGCAGCAAAACCTGTACGCGTCTTCTTGAGGGTACGGTTGTACTTTTCTTGTTCCGTTTCAGTTTTTGAAGCCTGAACTTCTTCAGGTTTTTCCTCAACTTTACGAGTTTGAACAGCCTCAAAAGTAACCGTTTCACCTTTTTCTGCAGCAGCAGCTACCTGAGCCTTTTTAGCATAGTAATCAGCCATGACATCTGCGAAGTGGTTATCCACAGCGACTTGGCTTTCTTCTGACTCTGATACACCCTCTGATTCACTTGATGCCTGATTATCAACAGAATGGTCTTCATCAGACGCTACTTCGCTTTCTTCAACAGATTCTGTAGACGAAATCTCTTCTACTTGAGTCTCTGACTCACTGAGCTGTTCTGTTTGACTTTCACTTGGCCCTTCACTTGTTGACAAGTCTTGATTATCAAGGGCCTCAGTTTCTGAAATTTCCTGATTTGCTACAGTCTCCTGTGACTGGTTTTCCTCTTGTCCAAATAATCGATCAAATAGACCCATTTGGTTCTCCTTATTTCTCTAGAATATATTTGTGGATGGCCTCAGCCACTCCAGATTCCTCATTAGTTTTTGTCGTTACTGCCTTGGCAACAGCCTTAACCTTAGGAACAGCATTTGCCATAGCCACACCTAGACCAGCCCACTCCAACATGGTCAAGTCATTTTCCTCATCTCCCATAGCCATAACCTGACTTTTATTCAGAGCAAGGTAATCAGTCAAGAGTCTTAAACCTACAGCCTTATGAACACCTTTAGGCATGACCTCTAGGATAATTTCACGAGACTTAAAGACCTCAAACGCTTGGTATAAATGGTCAGGTATTTTTTGAATTTGAGCATCCAAAAACGCTTCCTCACAGACCGTAACTACTTTATTATAGACGATATTTTCAGGAATGTCATCAATACTCTCCACATCAACGAAGGTCAAGGTAGGGTTAGCCTGACGATAGAGAGAATGATTGCCTTTACTTGGCACACCATAGACAATGCCATCACTGATAACATCCATCGGGAGGCCTAGGGGCTCAAAGACAGCATAAATCTGCTTTAAATCTTCTCGACTCATCTCTTTTTTTATGAGGATATCCCCATTATTACGCTGAACCAAGCCACCATTGAAGGTCACACTATAGTGCTTATCATCCAACAAGCCCAAATCTTCCAAGATATGAGTAATAGCTGGCAGAGGACGACCAGTCGTAATGACCACATGAACCCCCTTAGCTTCTGCTGCTTTCAGAGCAGCTCTATTTTCAGCTGTTACTTGCTTATCCTTAGTAAAGAGGGTCCCATCTAGGTCCAAGGCCAACAATTTAATCTCAGACATCCGAACCTACCAATCCTTCCATGAAATCAAAGACTGCACCATCTTTATGGTGACCAATCACTTCGTCAGCTACTGCCTTAATCTCATCGCGCGCATTTTCCGTAGCAACCGCACGCCCTGCAAAGGTCAACATCTCCATATCATTGAGATTATCACCAAAGGCTACAACATCTGAAGCCTGACGTCCCAACTCTTGGCAAAGATGGTAAAGACCAAAGCCCTTGTCCACACCTTTAAGGATAATATCCATAGAATCAAAGCCAGTTGTCACAGCTGTCATATCCTCAAAGATTGTGTTGAGGTAGTCACCACGTTCCATAATGGTATCCCCTTGGAACTTAGCAGTTACCTTGAAAATATCATCTGTAACCGCTTCAAGGTTCGTTGCCATAACATTTTCATAGTAACGTTCCATGGCCTTAAGATAGGCTGGATCTGCATCGTTTGGAGCATAGGCACCGCGACGTCCCGACAAGAGAATTCCCTCGCAAGTTGGCAAGGCTAAAGTTGTGTCTGCAATTTCTAAATAATCTTTAGGTTCTAGCTTGGACTCAAACAGGACTTCACCCTTGTACTGAACCAAGGCCCCATTCTCCGCAATAATCGCAATGCGGTCCACAAACCCATCAAAAAGCTCCTCCAAGGCCAAGAGAGCTCGGCCAGAAGCTACTGTAAAAACGTAATCTTTAACTTCACACGCATCCAAAAGGTTTTCCAAACGCGCCTTATCATAGGCACCAAGATGGTCTAGAAAAGTACCATCCATATCTGTTGCTAAAATTTTCAAAATAATCTCCCTTCAGGTCGAATATACTTGCCCCTATTGTACCAAAAATAGGAATATAAGTTTGGGAAAAGCCAAAGAAATTAGAGAAAATATGGCATTTTACTTGCAAATTCAGTATTTTAGTTGTATCATTACGGTAGTACAAAAATAATATATTATACTTTTAGAAAGGAGTCTCTTATGGCTTGGACATTTGATGAAAAATCGCCAATTTATCTCCAAATCGCCTATCGCGTCAAACTGAAGATAGCTTCCAAGGAATTGAGTATGGGACAACAACTCCTACCCGTTAGAGAATTTGCTCAGGAAGCTGGGGTCAATCCCAACACTGTACAAAGAGCCTTCCAAGAACTTGAAAAAGAGGGGTTGGTCTACTCTGCCCGTACCTCTGGCCGCTTTGTTACCGAAGATGAAAAACTAATTGATCAAAAACGACACGAGATTGCCCAAAGTCTCATGAAAAACTTTGTCACTGAGATGACAGCCATTGGTTTTAGCTCACCTGAAATCAAGACTATCATCACTGACTACATCGAACAAACAGGAAAGGACTTGTAGACCGATGACTGATATTGTAACTCTAACAAATCTCACCAAGACCTATAATGGTATTCCAGCCCTTAGAGATGTGACCATGTCCATCCCTTCTGGTAAAATCATTGGTCTCTTAGGACCAAACGGTAGTGGTAAAACAACCCTAATCAAAATTTTGAATGGCATCCTCCAACCGACTTCAGGTTTAGTGACCATTAATGGATTTCAGCCGTCACCTATCACTAAGGCGCAAGTGGCTTATTTGCCTGACACAACCTATTTAGATGAAAGTAAGACAATACAGTACTACTTGGACTTCTTCCAAGATTTCTATGCTGATTTCCGTTATCCTCTTGCCTTGCAACTCTTGCAGGATTTAAAGCTTCAGCCTGATTTGCGCCTTAAAGACCTCTCAAAAGGTAACAAAGAAAAAGTTCAGTTGATTTTGGTTATGAGTCGTGAAGCTAAACTCTATCTCCTCGATGAACCTATCGGTGGAGTCGATCCCGCGTCACGAGACTACATTCTTAAAACCATCATCAACCAATACTCTGAAGATGCTTCTGTTATCATTTCAACCCATTTGATTGCAGATATTGAATCCGTCCTAGACGAAGTTATCTTCTTAAAATACGGTCAGATTGAACTTCAAGGGGATGCTGATAATATCCGTCAAGCCCATGGCAAATCTATCGACAAACTCTTTAGAGAGATGTTCCACAACTAGGAGGTATGAGCATGTTTTGGAAATTAGTTAAGTATGAATTACAATCGGTCCGTAAATGGTATCTCGGCATCTATGGTATTGCCATCCTACTCTCAATCCCCTTGGGTTTAATGCTTCAAAAATTTATTTTTGTAACTGAACAGAGCCACCAAGAACCTAGTCTACTCTTTTTTGCTTTCTTCACACTGATGGTTTTTGCTACCATTATTGTATGGGGAGCCATTTATATAGCAACAATAGTCCTCATTGTCAGACGCTTTGCAAAGACTGTCTTTGGGAGAGAAGGTTACCTAACCAATACGCTCCCAGTTTCTGCCCACCAATTAATCTTGTCTAAACTCTTGGTAGCCTTTATTTTAGATATCATTTCATCACTCGTTATACTCCTTTCGATTGGAATTATAGCTGCTTTCTGCCTTGATATGAAAGATATCCTCCTAGCTACCAGCTACTTTGGCCAGATCCTAAAAGAAATAGGCGCTTTCTACCTTTTCATCCCTTCTACAATCTTGTCAATGATTGCTGGTATCCTTTTCTATTACCTCTGTATTAGTATCGGAAACCTCTTCAACACTAACAAAGTTCTTATGGGATTTGTCGCCTATTTCGCCATTCAGGCTATCCTATTCTTTATTGGTTTCTTCTTTGGACTCGGTGCAGCCTTGACCGGAGATGCAACAAATACTGCAATTAATAACTCGTCATATATCTTTAGTCTAGTTCAGTCTCTCATTCTTATCGCATCAAGTTACTTTGGTACCTACTATATCATGACCAAACGCTTAAACTTGGACTAAAGAAAAACCGTGTTCCTTGTGGAACACGATTTTTTTGCATTGAAAAGACTTATTTACTTTGTTCTTTACGATAAGTCTCAATTTCAGCTTTGTTACCCCAAACGAAGTGTCCTGGACGTACTTCAACCATCTCTGGTTTATCAACAGAATAGTCGTGTTGGTTTGGATCATAAACCTTCAAGACTTTCTTACGTTCCAAGATTGGGTCTGGAATAGGAACAGCAGACAAGAGTGACTTGGTGTAAGGGTGGATAGGATTGTTGTAGAGTTCTTCTGTCTCAGCAACTTCCACGATAGTCCCCTTGTAAATAACAGCGATACGGTCAGAAATGAAACGGACCACTGACAAGTCGTGAGCGATAAAGAGGTAGGTCAATCCCAACTCTTTTTGGAATTTCTTAAGCAAGTTCAAAACTTGGGCACGGACTGACACGTCAAGGGCTGAGATTGGTTCATCAGCGATAACCAAGTCAGGTTGCATAACCAAGGAACGCGCAATCCCAATACGTTGACGTTGTCCCCCAGAAAATTCGTGAGGGTAACGTGTCAAGTGTTCCTCAAGAAGTCCCACTTCTTTGATGATTTCCTTGATTTTAGCTTTACGATCTTCCTCATCTTTATAGAGATGGAAGTTATACAAACCTTCTGACAAGATGTAATCAACCGTTGCACGTTCATTCAAACTCGCTGCAGGGTCTTGGAAAATCATCTGGATTCGACGGATAAGGTCGTTTTTCTCAGAATGAGATAGGTGACCATTGATTTTCTTACCGTCAAAAATAATCTCACCATTACTAGTATCATTTAGACCAATAATGGCGCGACCGATAGTCGTTTTACCACTACCAGACTCACCAACGAGGGAAAAGGTTTCACCCTTGTTGATGAAAAAATTAGCATTGTGGACAGCAACAAATTTCTTGCTTCCTTCACCGAAGGAAATCTCCACATCTTTTACTTCAACTAACTTCTCAGGCATTGCCTTCCTCCTCATCTCCTAAATGTGCAAATCCCATATTAGCACGGATTTTTTCATGTAGATTTTGGATAACCTCAGGTTTTTCAACTTTTGGTGCATCCTCATGTAAGAGCCAGGTCTTAGCCCAGTGAGTATCTGAAACTTGGAATTGCGGTGCTTTTTCCTCGAAGTCAATTTGCATGGCATAATCTGAACGCAAGGCAAAGGCATCTCCAACAACCGGAGTATAAAGTGATGGTGGTGTCCCTGGAATTGAGAAGAGCTCACCCTTATCATCAGCCAACTGTGGCAAGCTTGAAAGCAAGCTCCACGTGTATGGATGACAAGGCTCATAGAAAATCTCCTCAACAGTTGCATACTCAATGATTTCACCAGCATACATAACAGCAACCTTGTCTGCGATACTTGCTACCACACCAAGGTCATGGGTAATGAAAATCACTGAGAAACCATACTCCTCTTTGAGTGATTTCAAGAGGTCAATGATTTGAGCTTGAATGGTCACATCAAGAGCAGTTGTTGGTTCGTCACAGATAAGGATATCGGGACGACAAGCCAAGGCTATGGCAATGACGATACGTTGACGCATTCCACCAGAGTATTGGAAAGGATATTCGTTGAAACGTTTTTCAGCATCAGGAATACCAACCTTGTCCATGTAATCAATGGCCATTTTTTTAGCTTCTTTGGCTGATTTTCCTTGGTGTTTGACAATGACTTCAACAATTTGGCTTCCGATAGTCTTAATTGGGTCAAGACTGGTCATAGGATCTTGGAAGATAGTCGCAATCTTAGCTCCACGAATTGCTGCCCAATCTTGGTGGCTCTTAAGCTTGGTCAAATCTTGGCCACGATAATCAATAGAACCGCTAGCAACACGACCATTTTCTTCAAGCATCCCTGTGAAAGTCTTGGTCAAAACTGATTTACCTGAACCAGACTCACCAACCAAGGCTAAAACTTCACCTTCAACCAAATCAAGGGAAACCCCTCGAATAGCTGTCAAAACACGGTCACGAACGTCAAATTCCACGACGATATCGCGAGCCGATAATATTACATTTTTATTTTCTGTCATATTGGACTCCTATCTATGCGTACGTGGGTCACTGGCATCCGCCAAGTTTTGACCGACAATAAAGAGAGAGAGGGAAACGAGGATCAAGGTAGTCAATGGAATCCAGAAGAGATAAGCATTGACTGTAACGTTCTGTGCATAGTCTGAAATCAAACGACCAAGACTAGGCGTCGTAACGGGAAGCCCCAAACCAAAGTAAGAAAGGAAAGCTTCGTAAGAGATAAATCCTGGCAAGAGCTGACTAGCCATAGTCACGATAACCGATACAAGTTGTGGCATGATATTTTTAACCACAATCTTAGGAGTTGGTGTTCCCAAAGTACGAGAAGCCAAGTTGTACTCCAAATCACGGTAACGCATGATTTGAATACGGATAGTATAGGCAATACCAATCCAACCTGTGACAGTCATGGCAAAGATCATGTTCCAGAAACCAGCACCCAATGAGTAAGTCAAGACGATAACGACAAGGAGGGCAGGAATGTTTGAGATGATGTTGTAGATTTCCATCATAATCATATCGAAGGTCTTAGAAATCCCCCAAACAGCACCAACGACTAAACCAATAACAACGTTAATGAAGGTAGCGATAACAGCAATAAGGATAGAATTACGAGCTCCAAACCAAACACTGTCAAAGAGAGACTTACCATTACTGTCCGTACCGAACCAGTATTGAGCATTTGGATGCACATAACGTACACTAAAGTCATTAACCTTAGACACGTCATTAAAGTCAAATTTTGAAAACATTGGGTAGATAAAGCTCATCAAAATGATAGCAATCAAGATTCCCAACATGACAGTTGTTGACTTTTTCTTGAAGAACTGACGCATCACCGATTTCCAGTATGAATAGGCCGGCGCATCAATTGTTTCAGAGGCAAAATCATCGCGCTTTACAAATTGGAACTTACTTTTATCAATTGAAGCCATTATTTACCTCCTTTAGATGTCAATTTGATACGTGGGTCAATCATAGTCATAAGGATATCACCCACAAGCAATGAGAAGATGGTAAGGGCTGTGAAAATAAATACAAGACCCACAACCATAGCGTTATTTGAAGCACGAACTGAGTCAATCAACATTTTACCCATACCAGGATAGGCGAAGATTGTTTCTGTCAAGGTTGCCCCTGTGATAACACTAACGATAGATGCTGGGATCCCTGAAACCAAGGAAACCATAGCATTTTTGAAAATGTGTTTATTCGAAATTTCTTGTTCTGACAACCCTTTGGCACGTGCAAAACGAACGAAGTCTTGTGACTGCAAGTCAATCATGTAACGACGAATCCAAATGGCAAGACCTGGTGTAGACAAAAGACCGAGAATAACAGATGGCAAGACGTATGAACGCCAGTCACCCGCACCCAAGATAGGGAAAGAATCTGGAAGACCAATCTCAGAACCAATCAAACGAATGATATAAACCAAGGCGATGGTTGGTAGTGAAAGCAAGAAAGTCAAGATACCAGTTGACACACTATCAAAGAGTGTGTTTTTAAAGCGTGCCATGTATGATCCCAATGGAATTGCCAAAGCATAAGACAAGACCAAACCAATCAAACCAGCAATGGCAGAACTTGTCACCATTGATGGGTACTGGTAGCGACTCTTAGTAGCTGTGTAAGGGTCGTCACCATAGTAAGAACGATCCCTAGCATCAGCCTGACTTGGTGATTTATAAGTACGAGAGTAGATATCTACTGAAGATACTTTCTTACCAGTAGGGAAGTTGACCTCAGAACTTTGTGTTTGTCCTTGACCTTGTGTAATAACATCAAGGACACCTTGCTCAGCATAAGTTGGGTAAGATGTACCAAGGTTCATCTTAACAAAGTTTTGGTGAACAAATGGGAACTGACCGTTAAAGTAAAGCAAGTATTTATGCTTAGTCCCTGAACCAACAACTGACCAACCGATAGCTGGGTCATTTTCAATACGGATATAACGCTTTAAGTTTGGATTTGTTTTATCTTTAACCCATCCAGTATTGTCAAATTCAAAGAGGTGCGTATAGAAGCCAAACACACGTTCAAGTACTGGCACATCACGTGTCGCATAGAATTGTTTACTTTGCTTGAACTGATGTAAACGCCAGCCACGTCCTAAACTATCCACATATTTTTGGTAGATAGCCTTATTTTCTTTTGTTGGCTTAGTGGTTACTGACTTATCAAGGGAGCTAGCTTTCTCCTGCAACTCCTTGGTGTCATAGTAATCAATGTAACCCATACGTTCATAGATTGTATTTTCATAGTTAGCCTTAGAATCAGCTGTCTTAGCAATCTTGTTGTAGTTAGGGTCCTGTCTGAAAATCAGACGCCTCGGCACCATGGTATAGATAATCGTGTAGGTCAAGGCCGTCACGACAAATATTGACAATAGAGAACGGAGGGTTCTCAATAAAATATATTTTTTCATGTCTCTTCCTTTAATTCCAAAAGAACTTTCCCAATCTAATGAGAAAGTTCCATCGTCCTTTTATTTAACGTGTTTCTCAAGGTCTTTTTGAGCTTTTTCGTTGGACTTAGACTTTTCTTTAAGCCAGCTTTCGCGAGCTTTATCATAGTTTTTCTTAGTGACAACATCTTTTTGAGGTTCAAGATACTTGAAGTATCGGTCAGAACCCTTAGGTCCTACTTGAGAGTAGGCACCTGAGAATGGTGTCAAACGAGCTACCATTGGAGCAGCACCCTTATTGACCATAAGTGGCATAAAGAGTGAGCTATCTTCCAACCAAGCTTGTGCCTCAGCATAACGTTCATAACGTACATTGAGGTCGCTTGTTTCCTTAGCTGCATTATCAACCAAAGCATCAAAGTCTTTAAGACCTACTTGAGCTGCTGCTGCATTATTAGGATCGTCAAATCCCATGTAAGTTTTTGTGTTCTCACTAGCTGTTGTCTTGAAGATATCAAGGAATGTTGATGGGTCTTCGTAGTCAGGCGCCCAAGCAACTGAAATATTGATATCCCAGTCTTCTGCTGCTGCGTTAGAAGCATACAAAGTACTGTTAAGAAGATCATCTTGAGACATTTGATGAACATCTACCACGACATTTTCTTTACCGAGTGTCTTTTCAACAGATTGTTTCAAAGATTGTGCACGTGCAACCGTTGGTTTAGCTGCTTGGTCAACAGGAAGGTCCAAGTGAATTGGGAATTGAACACCTTCTCCTTGAAGAGCTTCCTTAGCTTTGTTAAATTCAGCCTTAGCCTTATCAGCATTGAAGATACCGTCTTGACTGTCTTTAAAGTTAACACCTGACCACTCGTCACCATATGAAGCCATCTTTTCAGTTACCAAATCGCCAAATGACTTGTCACCAGCATAAACGAAGTCAGGTTTTACGAGTAGGTTACGAATCGCAAGAGCTGCACCTTTTTCACCATTAAGTTGTGCTGAATAAGCTGTACGGTCAATAGCGAAGTTAACTGATTGACGGAAGTCCTTGTTAAGAAGAGCCTTCTTAGTTGAGTCCTTCTCAGCATCTGTCTTCTTAGATGTATGGTTGTAAGACTGACGGTCAATATTAACACCAGCACCAAGAACATCTGCAGAAGGTTGTGTATAGAAGATATTATCTTTATATTGTTTTTCTACTGAATCAAAGTTTGAGCTTGTTGGGTATAGACGTGCTTGACTATAAGCTCCGTCAGTGAAATTACGGACAAGCGATTCTTGGTCTGAAGCATCGTAGAAAGATAGTTTAACGCCGTCAAAGTGAACATTTTTCTTATCCCAATAGTTTTCATTTTTAGCCAACTCGATAGATGATTTAGCTGTCAATGACTTAAGGATATATGGACCATTATAAAGGATAGATGATGGATCTGTTGATTTACCAAAGCTATCCCCTTTTGACTTAAGAAACTCTTCATTTACAGGCCAGAAGAGAGAATAAGTCATCTTAGAATTCCAGTAAGGTTCTGGTTGTTTAAGTGTGTACTGAAGAGTATAATCATCAAGAGCTTTAACGCCAACTTTAGAGAAGTCTTTATCAGTACCATTGAAATAATCAGCAAGACCTACTACAGAATCTTTTGCCAAGTAAATTGACTCTGTCTTTTTATCAGCAGCATGCTTAAGACCTGTTACGAAGTCTTTAGCTGTTACTTCTGCATACTCTTCACCATCTGAAGTGTACCATTTAACTCCCTTACGAAGTTTGTAAGTATAAGTCAAACCATCAGCTGAAACAGTCCAGTCCTTGGCAATAGAAGGTACCAAGTTACCATATTTATCGTTTTCCAAAAGGCCATCGACACCATTTGTCACAGCATCAGTCGTTGAACCTTTATTGGAAATAAGATAGTCCAATGTTTCAGGATCAGCAGTATAAATATAGTTATAAGTATTGCTTGAAGTGTTTGATTTTGATGAACAAGCCACTAAAACCCCAACACTTAGGAGGGAAACACCCGCAAGGGCCAACCATTTACTTTTTTTCATAAGCATTCTCCAAAAATCTTTTTTGATATGCCTACATTATACCATAAAAAATAAGATGAGTGCAATTTTCAGAATATTTTGTCTTATGCTGACTTTCTCACAATTATACCCCTCATGAACACTAGGAATTAGCCCTTTTTTGACAAAAGAAAAAGGCAAACTGCCTTTTCCTCAAGATTATTATTTAACGTGTTTCTCAAGATCTTTTTGAGCTTTTTCGTTAGATGCTTTCTTTTCTTTAAGCCATTTTTCACGACTTTGTTCGTATTCTTTCTTAGTAACTACTTTTTCTTGTGGTTTCACGTATTTGAAGTAGTCTGATGAGTTCTTATCACCCACCTGCATGCTAGCACCCGTAAATGGTGTCAAGCGTGAGATAACTGGTGCTGCACCGTTACCAACAGTCAATGGAATGACAAGAGAGCTATCTTCCAACCAAGCTTGGGCTTGAGCATAACGGTCGTAACGAGCGTTGAGGTCTGTTGTTTCTGAAGCTGCTGAATCAAGCAAGGCATCATAGTCTTTAAGACCTACTTGGGCTGCGGCAGCATTGTTTGGATCATCATAACCCATGAAAAACTTGGTATTTTCACTTGATGTTGTTTTGAAGATATCAAGATAAGTTGATGGATCTTGATAGTCTGGACCCCAAACCACACCGTTAGAAATATCCCAGTCTTCTGCTGCTGCATTTGCTGCATTAAGAGTCGCATTTTGCATATCATCAGATGACAATTGGTTAACATCGATAACCACATTATCGCTACCCAATGATTGTTCAATGGTTTGTTTCAAAGATTGGGCCTGAGCAACATGGATTTTAGAACTTTGGTCAACTGGAAGGTCCAAGTGAATTGGGAATTGAACACCATCTGCTCGGAGAGCTTCCTTAGCTTTGGCAAACTCAGTCTTAGCTTTTTCAGCATTGTAGAGGCCATCTTGACCATCAGTAAAGTTTACACCTGACCATTCATTACCATAAGAGGACATTTTCTCTGTTACAAGATCTCCAAAGGTCTTATCACCTGCACTGACAAAATCAGAAGGAACAAAGAGGTTACGTAGAGCTAGAGCTGCACCATCTTTACCATTCATTTGTGATTGATAAGCCGTACGATCAATTGCGAAGTTGATTGATTGACGGAAGTCTTTGTTTAGAAGAGCCTTCTTAGTTGATGTCTTTTCAGCATCCGTCTTCTTGGCTGAGAATTTATAGCTTTGGCGGTCGATATTAACACCAATGGCTGATGTAGACGCACCTGCTGCAGTGTAATAAATGTTATCTTTATATTTCTTCTCTACAGAAGCATAGTTAGAACTCGTTGGGTAGACACGAGCCAAACTATAGGCACCATCCGTGAAACCACGTTCTAGAGCCTCTTGATCCGAACCGTCATAATATGACAATTTGATGGCATCAAAGTGTACATTTTTCTTGTCCCAATAATTTTCATTCTTAGTCAACTCAATAGATGATTTAGCTGTCAAAGATTTGAGAAGGAAAGGACCATTATAGAGGATAGAGGTTGGGTCTGTTGACTTACCAAAATCTTTTCCTTTGTTCTTAAGAAAGTCTTCGTTAACTGGGAAGAGCAAGCCATAAGTTGTTTTAGAATTCCAGTATGGCTCAGGTTTTTTAAGGGTGTATTGCAATGTATAATCGTCGATTGCTTTAACGCCTACATTTGAGAAATCTTTATTGGCACCAGAGAGGTAGTCAGACAAGCCAGCAATAGAATCTTGCACCAAGTAAAGAGCTCCAGACTTGCCATCAGCCGCATGCTTAAGACCAGTCACAAAGTCCTTAGCAGTCACATCAGCATACTCTTCACCATCAGAAGTATACCATTTAATTCCCTTACGGATTTTATAAGTATAAGTCAGACCATCTTGAGAGACAGACCAATCTTCAGCTACTGAAGGGACAAGATTTCCATATTTATCTGCTTCCATAAGACCATCTACACCGTTTGTCACAGCTGTCTTAGTAGGTCCTGTATTTGAAGTGATGTAATCCAATGATTCTGGATCTGAATTATAAACATAACCATAAGTCGTTCCACTAGTACTTGACTTAGAAGAACAAGCCGCTAAGGCACCTACACTGAGGAGTGCTACACCCGCAAGGGCTAACCATTTGCTTTTTTTCATAAGATTTCT
This sequence comes from Streptococcus sp. cx1, assembly GCF_052384325.1. Classification (NCBI taxonomy): domain Bacteria; kingdom Bacillati; phylum Bacillota; class Bacilli; order Lactobacillales; family Streptococcaceae; genus Streptococcus; species Streptococcus sp. cx1. Next base: position 115,890 of record NZ_JBQSUN010000006.1, read on the forward strand.
CCAAAAAATAAAATTTTACCTTTTCATTATAGCATAAATAATCAAGAATAACAGTCGTTGTCAGACTATTTTGAACAAGTATTGCACATGATAAAACACGATAAACTCAATAGCCCCTTGTATTCCCTAGGTTTCTAGCCACCTCATTCAATTTATTTTTAATCACTCGTCATGCATAAAACAAAAAGGTCTAACACCTTGGTTAAACCTCTGTTTTTAAATGAAAATTAGCCATTAAGAGCTTGAGCAGCTGTGATAATCGCCAAATTGTAAATATCTTCAGCACTAGCCCCACGAGAAAGATCATTAACAGGTTTATTAAGACCTTGCAAGATTGGTCCGATGGCTTCGAACATTCCCAAACGTTGGGCAATCTTATATCCAATGTTACCTGCTTGCAAACCTGGGAAGACAAAGACATTAGCATGTCCCGCTACGTTACTATCTGGAGCCTTAATGGCAGCTGTTGCTGGAACAAAGGCTGCATCAAACTGCAACTCACCATCAATAGCCAAGTCAGGACGCATTTCTTTAGCAATATTTGTTGCCTCTACTACCCTGTCAACTTTTGGCGATTTAGCAGAACCTTTTGTTGAGAAGCTAAGCATGGCCACTTTAGGATCAATACCAAAAACTTTAGCTGTTTCAGCAGTATTAATTGCAATTTCTGCCAATTCTTGAGAATTTGGCTCAATATTGATCGCACAATCAGCAAACACCAAACGATGATCGGTATTTTCACGGTTCATAAGGAAAACACCTGATGTACGTGAAATGCCTGGTTTTGTTTTGATAATTTGAAGGGCAGGACGTACCGTATCCGCTGTTGAGTGGATAGCACCTGAAACCATTCCATCAGCAAGACCGAGTTTAACTAGCATAACACCGAAATAGTTGACATCACGAAGCAATTTCTCTGCATCTTCGACTGTTGCTTTTCCTTTACGGATTTCAAGAAATTTTTCCTTCATTTCCTCAAAACCTTCATAGGTTTCAGGATTAATAATCGTATAGTTAAAGTCTGCAAAGCCAAGATCGTTCAAGATTTTGTGAACCTCAGCTGGGTCTCCCAAAATAATAGGATCCACCAATCCTTCAAATTTCAAACGGGCAGCAGCACGAACCACACGGTCGTCGTTACCCTCAGGGAAGACAATTTTAACACCTTTCCCTGCAATACGTTCACGAAGTTCACCAAATAGACTACGCATAAAAAATCCTCAATCAATCTTTTTTAGTTTGTAAGTTCATGATAACGGTTTCAAAATCATCTGTCAAGGAAGATGCATGGACCATCTCTTTTTTGGTAAACGGATCGATAAAGGCAAGGCGATGACAATGCAAGGCCTGGCGCTTAATACCATAATCTAGAGAACCACCATAAAGGTCATCTCCCAGAAGAGGCAAACCTAGATGGGCAAAGTGCACACGAATCTGGTGCGTACGTCCAGTATGAAGATTGATATCCACCAACTTCACTCGACCATAATCAGCTACCAAGCGATAGCTCGTATGGGCATATTTCCCTGATTTATGAACCCGACGTGTAATAATTGAATCCACATCACGCGCAATCGGTGCAATGATTTCGCCCTGCTCCTCAAGTTTGGTATCACCTTCAACCAAGGCATAGTAATGCTTCTTAATAGACTTCTGCTGCAACTGTTTATCCATACGCGCGTGGGCATAGCCATGCTTAGCAAAGAGCATGAGACCAGACGTGTCCTTATCCAGACGTGTCACGATATGCACGCGCTGGTTAGGATAATTATTGCTAACAAAATGATATTTAACAAAGTTAGCCATGGTATTGTCATGGTTAACACTTGGAATACTGGCATAACCATAAGGTTTATTAACGACCAAGAAGTTATCATCTTCATAGACGATATCCAGGTCAAAAGGAATGGGTTTCAAGGTCTCATGCGGCGCCTCATCAGGAATTTCAATAGTAACCACATCTCCTTCATGGACAGGATAAGTCGCAAACTGCTCCTCACCATTAACCCAGATATGACCGCCTTCAAACTTAATCTTGGCCAGTAGCCCTTTAGAAATATCGTGCTCCTTCAAAAAGGTCTTGACCCGACAAGAACGCCCTACTGTAAACTCATATCTCATTCTTCCATGTCTCCAATAAAGGAATCACGTACACGTTCCCAGAAACTTGTATGACTGGCACTAGCCACAAAGGAAATCTTACGTTGGTCAATTGAGAATTCTACCTTTTTCACATTACGGTTGGTATAGGTTTTATTATCAACGGATAGAGTGTAGCTTCCCATTCGGGTAGGATAAACCGTAATCTTCTCATGCTTAGGCACAATAAGGGGACTACCTAAGGTACGATACACACGATTATTAAGACTAGCAATCTCTGTCAGTTGCAAGGCTTCAATGGTAGGATGAAGGACCGCACCACCCAAAGATTTATTGTAGGCCGTTGATCCTGTAGGCGTTGACACCGACAGTCCATCACCACGGAAGCTCTCAAACAAGACATCATTAAGGCAAACATCTGCCGCCATAGTTTTCTCATTACGCTTGATGGCTGCTTCATTGAGGGCAATCGACGTAAAAGAACGCCCATCAGCCAGGGTCAATTTGACATTCAAAAGAGGGTAAGAGATCTTAGCACCACTATCTTTTCGAAGCGTCTCGATTAATTGATCCACTTCACTGTCCAAATAATCCGTATAAAAGCCTAAGTGACCCGTGTGAATCCCTACAAAACGCACACGCGCAAGCTCTTTTTCATACATATGAAAGGCCGATAGCAACATACCATCACCACCAATTGAGATGACCACATCTGGATTTTTCTTGGTCAAATAAAAATCTGGATCATCTCGAAAGGCATTAAAAAGTTTTGAGGCCACACGCCTACTTTGGGGTTTGCCATTGGCAATAATAGCTACCTTCATCTCATCCGAAGAGGTCTTCATCTGTGTCATCACTATTTCCTACACTATCCTTCAAAGTTCTGTTAATTGGATCAAAGAGCAACTGGGCTTCTCTAATATCATCACGTATCTTACGCATTTCTTCATCAAGTTCATAAGCCATGCGGGCCGTAGTTTCCAAGCGAAGCTTAATTTCCTCTGGAAAGTTTCCCTGATACTTGTAATTAAGGGAATGTTCAATGGTGGCCCAAAAGTTCATGGCCAAAGTCCTAATCTGAATCTCTGCAAGAATCTCCTTACGACCATCAATGGTATCAACGGGATAAGAGATAATAACATGATAAGAGCGATAACCCGAATTTTTACGGTTTCTGATATAGTCTCGCTCTGAAACAATAGTCATATCACTACGATGACGAAGCAAAGCCAAAACCTCATCCACATCATCGACAAATTGGACCATGACTCGGAGACCAGCGATATCCTGCATATCTTGAGCCAAATTTTCAATCGAAAGGCCACGAAGGGCGATCTTCTCTTCAATGGAAGCCACTGACTTCACACGTCCCGTCACAAACTCAATGGGCGAGTGACGATTTTGCTTACGAAATTGTTTACGAATGCCTCGGAGCTTGATTTTGAGCTCACCTACGGCCTGAATATAGGGGTCTAGAAATTGTTCCCAATCCATGGTCAAGATAGGACTCCTCCTTGTCAAAAGCTTTAGTTTTTTATAAAATAAATACAATCTGTTATATTATACCACATTTGAAAGCACAAGGGAGGACACACATGAACCATTTAGAGATAGAGTACAAGACTCTACTCACCAAAGACGAGTACAATCGTTTAGCGATGCTTTTCTCCCATGTGACACCTGTTACGCAAACAAACTACTACATCGACACTCCTCAGAGTGACATGAGAAATAAAAAGTTGTCTTTGCGTATTAGGACACTTCCCACTCATGGTGAGCTGACCTTGAAAATCCCTGAAAAAGTCGGGAACATGGAGTACAACGTTACCATGGATTGTGCGGATGCTAAGGCTTTGACTAAGTCGCTGGACTTTCCTGATTGTCAAATCAAATCCATTCTTTTAGAACGTGGGGTTAAACTAGAGGACCTAACCATCCTCGGACATTTGACCACAACTCGTCGCGAGTACCAGACCAACATCGGCCTCATGGCTCTTGATGTCAATGTCTATGCTGACAAGAAAGACTACGAGCTTGAACTAGAAGTTTCGGATGCTGAGAAAGGTAAAGACGACTTTGATGCCTTTCTTAAAGAAAATAATATTGACTTTAAGTATGCTAAGAGTAAGGTTGCACGCTTTGTAGCTACCCTCAAACGAGACAAAGACTAAAATTTAGACAAGGAGTTGGCTCCTTGTTTTTTTTATTTTAAACACATGTAGCTTCAAATGCCACAAGTATTTAGAACTTCAGAGGGTAATAGATTTCTCTAAAAACGCATACAAAGGCGTTTTATCTAACAAAGGTTCGGTATTTTTCACTAATATAATACTTTGAAGGCTGAAATTTCTGCTTCTTTTTGCTAAAATAGAACTATCTGTAGTTTTATTACAATAGCCCTAACTGGGCTTAGCATCTTATTTTTTTAAAGGAGTCACCATCGTCATGGTACATCAAAAAGCAAACCCACAATTGAAATTGTTCTCGCTCAGCTCAAACCCAGAAATTGCTGAAAAAATTGCTGAGGCTACTGGATTGCCACTTGGTAAAGTATCTTCACGTCAATTTTCTGACGGTGAAATCATGATCAACATTGAAGAGTCTGTTCGTGGGGACGATATCTATATCATCCAATCTACTAGCAACCCTGTTAACGACCACCTTTGGGAATTGCTCATCATGATTGATGCCTGCAAACGTGCCAGTGCTAACTCTGTCAACGTTGTTATGCCTTACTTTGGTTATGCACGTCAAGACCGTATCGCTGCGTCACGTGAACCCATCACTGCTAAATTGATTGCCAATATGCTAGTTAAAGCTGGTGTCAATCGTCTCTTGACGCTTGACCTTCACGCTGTCCAAGTTCAAGGATTCTTCGATATCCCAGTAGATAACCTCTTCACAATGCCTTTGTTTGCTGAATACTACAACAAAAAAAGATTCACAGGAAGTGATGTTGTCGTTGTTAGCCCTAAAAATTCGGGTGTTAAACGTGCTCGTAGCTTGGCGGACTACCTTGATGCACCAATCGCTATCATTGACTACGCCCAAGATGATTCAGAACGTGAAGAAGGCTACATCATCGGTGAGGTTGAAGGAAAAACAGCAATCTTGGTTGATGATATCCTTAACACTGGTAAAACGTTTGCTGAAGCTGCTAAAATCCTTGAACGTGGTGGCGTTAAAGACATCTATGCAGTAGCTAGTCACGGTCTCTTTGCAGGAGGTGCTGCTGAAGTCCTCAACGCTGCCCCAATTAAAGAAATCTTGGTGACAGATTCAGTTGCAACTAAAGAAAAAGTTCCTACAAACGTTAAATACATTTCAGCAAGTAAGCTAATCGCTAACGCTACTACTCGTATTTTCGAACGTCAACCACTTAGCCCACTCTTTGCTTACACTGCAAACGAGGACTAAGCTATGGTTTATTTGGACAACGCAGCAACAACTCCTTTAAATACTGCTGCTATTTCAGCTATGACACATGTCATGACTGAAACCTTTGGGAATCCATCCAGCCTCCATGCTTACGGTCGACAGGCTTCTAAGGAACTTCGTGAAGCCCGTGAAGAAATGGCCAAACACTTTGAAGTCCCTGCTCGTAAGCTTATTTTCACTTCTGGAGGGACTGAAGGAAACAATACAGCTATCAAAGGTTACGCCCTAGCCAATCAATCTAAAGGTAAGCACCTGATTACAACTGCTATTGAACACCACTCTGTCCTTCACACTATGGCCTACTTGGAAGAGCGTTTTGGTTTTGAAGTAACCTATATTCAGCCAGAAAATCAAGTCATTACTGCCCAACAAATCGCTGATGCCTTACGTGACGATACCATTCTGGTTTCTGTTATGTATGCTAATAATGAGACTGGCCAATTACTTCCTATTAAGGAAATTGGTGACTTGCTTGCCAATCACCAAGCTGCCTTCCACGTCGATGCCGTTCAGGTAGCAGGAAAGCTTCCTATTCACCCAGAGGAACTTGGAGCCGATTTTCTCTCTATTAGTGCCCATAAATTCCACGGACCTAAAGGTGTCGGCTTGCTCTATCATAACGATTTGCATTTTGACAACCTACTCCATGGTGGCGAGCAAGAAGAAAAACGCCGTGCTAGTACTGAAAACTTGGTCGGGATTGCAGGTATGACCGCTGCTTACAAACAAGCTAGCGACCACTACCAAGACAATTATCAGCATGTTAAAAAGATTCGTCAGGCCTTTCTAGATTCCCTTACCATTCCTTATGAAATCAATGGTGGAGGACCTAGCCTACCTCACGTCATCAACATCAGTTTTCCTGATAAGGAAAACGGCCCTCTCTTAACCTTGTTAGACCTAGCAGGCTTTGCTGTCTCAACAGGTTCTGCTTGTACTGCTGGAACTGTTGATCCAAGTCATGTCATCCAGGCCCTCTATGGCAAGGATTCTGACAAGCTAAAAACAGCCATTCGCATTAGTTTATCAGAGGAAAATACCGCTGAAGAACTCCAGGCCCTAGCAGAAAAACTTAATCAAATCATAGGAGACTAACATGGCATTTGAAAAAAGCATTCATTTGACTGACTGTAAGTACCGTTACACCATCAGTCCTAATGTCAAAAAATTCACTCTACGTGATACGACTTTTGTGCAAAATAAAATCGGAAACTACGAGTTGCACCGCCTTCTCGAAAAAGTGCCTAACTCAGGCGAAGGTTTCCCACTCAAAATCACTATTAACAAAGACTTGACCGGCTTCAAATTGTCTATCACAGACAAATCTGGCCTTCGTAACGTTAATATCTTTAAAAATGAAGATCACCACATCTTGCAAGAGAAATTCTACTTCTTGATGCAGAGTTTGGTTGATCGTAACGTTTTCGAGCAAGAAGAAGTCTAAATTTTTTCTTACTACATAGAAATAGCCTATCCATGTGATAGGTTTTTTATATCGCCTCATCTACACTATTTTGTTGCAATCTTCACAAACTTTTCTTAAAATATAGGAGAATCATACTAATTAAAGAAAGGAAAGCGATCAATGACATTTGAGAAAAACATCCCAAACGCCACTGCCAAACGTCTCTCTCTCTACTATCGTATTTTCAAACGATTCCATCGTGAAAATATCGACAAAGCAAGCTCTAAACAAATTGCTGAAGCGATTGGGATTGACCCTGCTACTGTTCGTCGTGACTTCTCCTATTTTGGTGAGCTAGGTCGCCGTGGTTTTGGTTATGACGTAAACAAGCTGATGACATTTTTCGCTGAACTCCTAAATGACAATGCGACTACCAAGGTACTCCTCGTAGGTGTTGGTAATGTCGGGCGTGCCCTCCTCCACTACCGTTTTCAAGAGCGTAACCGCATGCAGCTGGTCATGGCTTTTGATACAGATGATAATGAATTAGTAGGGACACAAACCGAAGATAAGATCCCTATCTATGGTATCTCTCAAATCAAGGAGAAAATCGCTCAAGAAGATATCAAAACAGCCATCCTGACAGTGCCATCAGTTAAGGCCCAGGAGGTGGCTGATCTTTTGGTTGATGCCGGAATTGAAGGCATTCTCTGCTTCTCTCCGGTCAATCTCAATCTCCCACGCCACGTGGTAGTCCAGTACGTAGACCTGACTAGCGAACTACAAACCCTACTCTATTTCATGAAAGAAGAAGAAAAATCAAGGAGAAAGAATGACTAAACCAATTATCGGAATCACAGCCAATGTAAGGCCTAATCCAGCCCATGAAGATATTAACTGGTCCTACGCCCCAACTGGCTTTGTAGAAGGAGTTCAACGAGCCGGAGGCCTAGCAATCCTACTACCCGTATCCGATCCTTCGGAAGCTAAGACCTATATCTCCATGATTGACAAGCTCATCCTTATCGGTGGGCAAAACGTTGACCCTAAATTCTACAATGAAGAAAACCATGCCAGTGAAGACGATTTCTTCCTTGAGCGTGATATCTTTGAAATGGCGCTCATCGAGGAAGCCACTAAGCAGAAGAAACCTATCTTTTCAATCTGTCGTGGTACCCAACTCATGAATGTCGCACTAGGTGGTAGTCTCCACCAAGACATCGAGAATCACTGGCAGGACAAGCCTTCTGATTACCTCTACCATGAGATGATTGTTGAAGAGGACAGTAAGTTGGCAGAAATTTACGGGCGTGAAACCTCTATCAACTCCTTCCACCACCAAAGTATCAAACACTTGGCCTCTGACCTTCGTGTCATAGCGCGTGACCCTGAGGACAACACTGTCGAAGCCGTTGAGTCAAATACACCAGACCTTCGCTTCCTTGGTGTACAGTGGCACCCAGAGCTTCTCCTAGATAAACGTGAAGAAGACCTCAAACTCTTTGAATACGTCGTTAACGAACTTTAAAAGCAACTGAGACTGCACTCAGTTGCTTTTCTCTTGTCTTTATCACATAGGCTCCATCTAAAGCTCAAAATCCTCCCTCTCCTCTCGAAAGGAATAATAGGTCGATTTGCCAACAATCAGATGATCAAGCAAACAAATCCCCAAATCATCACAAGACCGCTTAATCTTTTGCGTAAAATCAATATCATTGCGACTCGGATAGGCCTCACCTGACGGATGATTGTGAACCACAATCAAGGACGTTGCCATCAGATGACAAGCATAATGCAAAATCTCACGTGGCTCGGCAATCGAACGTCGAACACCACCAATAAAGACCGTCTTTTGCTGAATAATACGATTCTGCGTATCCAAATAGATAGCCACCAGATGCTCCTGAGGCTTGTCCCCAATATCCAACATCATACGACGGGCCACCTGCTGACTGGACATAATCTGCTCGGAACGAGCCAACTCAGCCTTCTCAATCCGCTTAGCCAACTCCACCATAGCCTTCAGCTCAATAGACTTCACACGCCCAATACCAGGAATCTCCTGAAGCTCATTCAGGGACAAGCGAGACAAATCCGCCAAACTCGTCATCCCTTTCAAAATACGATTAGCCATAGATAAGACCGACTCAGACTTGGTCCCTGTTCGCAGCACTATCGCCAACAACTCCTGGTCCGATAAAACCTCTGCACCCTTCTGTAAGAGTCGCTCACGAGGCAAAAGTCCCGACTCCTCAGATACAATACTATACATAAGAAAAAACCTCCTACTTACCTATTCGTAAGTGGGAGGGGGATAATTACTATTTCATAGTATTTTTACTACTCTTGGATGTAAATCTACGTTTTATTCTTCTCAAAATATACTTCACAGCAGTTCCTGGACCTACAATAATATATTTGAGAGCACCTTTTATACCACCGATATTATCAAAATTAATATAGGTATTTGGTAAAGTATCAGGTCGGATATTTAACACAACATTATCTACAAAAGGCGTAATATAGATATCGTTTTTTGCAATCGCATAATCATAACGTCTTGCCCATGCGAGGTAAACTAGAATACGCTCAATTGAATGCAAAATGGTATGTTGAGGAATTGGTTCTGCTGGGATTTCTTCATCTTGCAAATCAAGGTCAAACAACGGTTTCAAAGCATCATATTTAAACCAAATAAATGTTCCATAACTCATGATAAAAGTATTCATCTTATCAAAGTCAATTTCTCGACCAAGATTCATACGCTCCCATAAATCATTCATTCCTTCGGCAAAACGATTCTCATTCCAAGGATCCACAATTTTAGTATAACGGAAGAAAGTTGGAATATCAGCAATTACAAGCCCTAACCTATCATCACGTTCTAGATTTGCAATAATATTATCAGCAGGTTGAATTAACATTGAGAAAAGTTCATTTCGCCATGAATCTCCAACCCAATAAGGGTATTCTGGTGATTTTTTCGTATGGAAATGTCCAATATAATCATAAGCAGAAAGTTCATCTTTCAACTTAAGCATTGGAATAACATCACGTCCACGATTCCCAGTAATAAAGATTCGAGCTACTTTTCCATTCTTATCAAGGATAGACTGAATCTCTTCCTTCTTCTCTTCAGAATCCGTTGTTAAGAAGAGGTCATAAGTAAAGTGAAAATTCTCAAATTGCTTCAAAAAGTCTTCGAGTAAGTCGACATAGTAGGTGTGAAGATGTACAGCAATTTTTTTAGTGTCTGAATATGTCTCTGAGCTTTCCTCAATGACTTTGCGATCAAGTAAATAAGGTGGAGTCGGTAAACTCATATCCGACATGTGTGACAAAATGAATTCTACCGGATAGTCCGTTCTATTCTCAATTTCCTTAAGCAAATAAGGTGCAAGGTGCTGGGTTAAATCAAATGTCTTAACCTTAATAAATGGAACCCCTGCATCAAGCAAAACATGAGGATAATGAATTGTAAAATTACTATGGAAAAACTTATCATTTAGTGGAATCGTATTAAGAATCGATTCATACTTAAATCCAGCATCCATAAACTTCTTGGTATAAAGAGTTTCATAATTATCGATTACCTTTTGAACATCTTCGAAACTCTCAACTGACTTCCAGAACTTTTGGAAAACACTAGATTCAACTAAACGTTTTTTAAATGAAATAAAGTAAGATTGCAAATGTTCATGAATATAAATATCACCAGCCTTGATTCCTTGATGATTAGTCATACCCCAAAAATCTACATTTGGGTTTGATTCATATTTATCATAGATTGGTGCCATATCCCATAGAGGACCAAAACAGGTATCATTCATAACAGTGACAGAATCATACTGTTTCAAGTTATCAAATCCAACAAATTCCATACCATCATGCCAAGCAGCAAAATCGTAACCCTTATTCTCACGTTGGATAAAATCATCAATCAAGTGTTTATCACGAAGCTTTTGTACTTCACTTTCACTAAGACGACTATTTGAAATAAAAACCAATTTATCAAACAAGGGTCTCATATGTTCAAGTTGATAAAATACATGTCGACTAATATGATCATATTTATTGAAATGAACATAAAGCAATAGACGTTTCATTTACTTCTCCTAAAGAAATTAATAATTTTAGTTGGTATTGTCCATCTTCTCGAAGTAACAACACTGTTATATTGGATTTGTAAGTCATCATATAAACTCTGTATACGATTCAACTCACTTTGAAAATCTTGATTTTCTTTCTTCAAGACTTCAATATACTCATTTTGGTCATGAGAAATCTGTGATACCTGATTTAGTTTCAAATTCAAGTCTTCTATCTGACGGTCTTTTTTAAAAACTAAGATATCCAAATCACGATCCTTAACGAGGGCCAAGTGTGAAATTCTTTGAATATCCTGATCTGGATACTTGTTGAGATATTTAATTTGAGAATCTAAGATACCAGTGAACCGCCTTTCAGCAGTCTCCAATGTCATAGGTTTTGAATCAGATCCCAAATTCATACGATATACAGTAGTGGAATCACTCAAAAAAGAAATTTTAGTGCGTTTGAATAATTCAAGTTGCAACTCAAATGTATCGTCTGCAGCTGTATCGCTAATTTGAGCAGATACATCTTGCATAAGAGCGGTATCAACCACCCAGGTTGAAGCCATTGTCATTCCTTTCATGACAAGCATCTCTTCGTAAGAATCAATCAAAGGAAGTGCCTTATTAGCAAAGGCATCTTTTTGGATAAGATTTCCGTCTAGGTCTACCATGTCAAATTCGGTATTTGACCATAGTGAATCCGTTGAAGCATCTAGCAAATCAACTTGCTTTTGAAGTTTTAATGGGTCCGTCCAAAAATCATCACTATCACATCTCGCGATGTATTGACCCTTAGCTTCTTGGCAAACTTTTTTCCATGTTCTAGTAATGCCAAGATTCACTTCATTACGAAAAGTTCTAACTTTTTCAGGAAACTTTTTTTGATACTCTTGAATAATCTCATACGAATGATCTGTTGAAGCATCATCAATGATAATAATCTCAAAATCAAAATTAGTTTTCTGATTGAGAAAGCTATCTATAGCCTCTCGTACCCAATCCCCCTTATTATAATTGGTACAAATAATCGATACTTTCATTCAAACTTCCCTTTTTTCTCTTAAGAAAAACTCCACTTCCCATTTCTTTGAATAATACCAGTTGCAGAATCTTTAGCTGACTCGTCATCTTCATCAATATCATCCCTATTTAGAACAATAACTGGAATCTCATCAGCTGGAAGAAAGGCTAGAACTTGGTTATTCGCATCCCTTACAGTAATTTCGAGTTTTAACTTAATATCGTTTAGCCCTGCCAGTGAACACTGATAGTTTACTTTAACATCACCCTTGCCACTTGTTAAATTATCCATCGTATTATCATTGTAAATCCAAATATTACGATCAATATCTGTAAATGAGATAGCAATATAAGTAGGCACATCTTCTAGCAGAGTATACATCAAATCAAATGAAATTGGTTCATTTGGTGTCGCTCTCTTAGAAGACAATAGTGATAACTTCAGATTTTCCACAACTGAACCACTTCTTTCAATTCCTGATTGTTCTGAAGTGATTACTTGTTCTGTATTGTCAAAACTATATTGATTGGCAACGTCTCTAGGCTCGCCTTTGGCTTTAATGTATCCGTCCTCAATCAAAATAGCCTTGTTACAGTACTTCTTAACAGCTCCCATATCATGGGTTACAAGAATTGTTGTTTTCCCTGATTTCTTACGTTCCATAAAGTAGTCATTACACTTACGTTGGAAGGCTTCATCACCTACTGCAAGAACCTCGTCAAGGATAAGAACATCACCCTGTGCCTTGATAGCCACAGAGAAAGCCAAACGGACCTGCATACCAGACGAGTAGTTCTTGAGTTTTTGGTTCATGAAATCTTCAAGCTCTGCGAACTCAACAATCTCATCATACATGGCATCAACTTCTGCCGTCGTAAAGCCAAGCATGGCTCCGTTCATATAAACATTCTCACGTCCAGTTAATTCAGGGTTGAAACCGACACCAAGTTCAATAAATGAAACCATTTTGCCATTTACGGTAACCGTCCCTTGTTCAGGAACATAAATTTGAGAAATAATCTTCAATAATGTTGATTTCCCTGAACCATTTCGTCCCACGATTCCGAAGAAATCACCTTCCTCAACTTCGAAGTCAATGTCTTTCAAGACATGTTGTTCTTTATAGCCTTTGATTCCTTTAAACCTATTTACTAGGGCAGTTCTAAGACTTTGAGTAGACTCAACCGGTAATTTGAAAAACTTACTTACATGGTCCACTTTAACTGCAATTTTCTTTTCTGTCATTAGAGAATCTCCGCGAATTTTTTAGCTTGATGATGGAAAATGTAGTAACCAATAGCAAAGATAACAAGTGGTAGGAAATACGGAATGATAGCAATAGCCTTATGTCCAATTAAATCCCAACCACGTAAGCTACCTGAGAAGACAATAAAATGTCGCAAGTCCTGAATAATTTGTGCTAAAGGATTCAACATCATCAGTTTTGCAATCTTAACTTGTCCACGTTGCAAAATAAATGTCAATGAATAGATAATGGGTGTCGCATACATACCAGCTTGCATAACTACTTCCCAAATCGGACCAATGTCACGGTACTTAACAAAGAGCGTTGCTAAGACAAAGGCAATACCAGCTGAGAAAAGGAAAAGTTCCGCAAATAATGGAATAACTGTCAACCATCCAACTGAAAAATTAACACCGTTTACCAAGGCAAAAACAAAGACAACAAGTAGGTTGATAATATAGTTAATTGAAGCCCCAACAACAGATGAAATGACGATAATCTCTTTCGAAAAATTCAATTTTCGTAACAAGTCACCCCTTGATACAATTGACATCATACCCATACTCGTCGCTTCTGAAAAGAAACTCCATGTAACCATACCAATTAAGAGGCCAATAGCGTAATGCGGTGTTCCGTCGTCAAAACGCAAGAAGCGAACAAACACTAGGTACATGATTGTAAAGAGCATAAGTGGTTTCAAAATAGACCACAAATGACCGATTAAACTACCTTGATAGCGCAATTTGAAATCGGTTTTAACCATTTCTCGTAACAAAATACGATTTTTCTGACTAAAAAAGTCTAACATCTTTCTCTCCTCTATATGCAAACTTTGTAAGAATCAATGTCGTAAACACAGTTGTGTGAAAAGCTCTATTTTTTCGATAACCGTATTTTCGGATACGTGCTAAACGTTCTCTAAATGGAGCATCCATAATTGTCACAAAGTTTTCAATGATTTCCTTATTCTGTGAACTTAACGGGAGTTCTAACAAATTTCTAGCCTGATCTTGACTAGCTTTGATAAGACTCCAATATTTGGCAAAAAGGATATGGGGTCTAACCCAATTTTTCATCCGCTTTCGCAAAGTTCGGGCGCCAAGGACATTACTGCTATGCTGACGATAAAGCTCGGTTGGCTCATCAATATAGACTAAGTTACCAAAGGCAGAAGCTAGCAAACCCAGATACCAGTCATGCATCAGTAAATCATGCTTTTCCTCACCAGTCCATAGTTCTGCTAAAGCATGGTTTATCATAGCAACGCCACCAGTAACTGTATTTTCAGTCAACTCTTGAATCAGCTCAGTATTCGCATGGTCAGACTGAGTACGAATCATACTCTCATGCAGGACAGATAAATTTTCATCCACTACCTTTAAATCTGTGTAAATGAGTAAAGGTTTATCCTGAGAATACTTTTTGGCTTCTGCCACTTGAAGTGAGATTTTTTCAGGAAGCCAAAAATCATCCTGATCACTGAAACAGTATAGGTCTGCCTCCCCATGCTTAAGTAAGGCATGGAAACTTTTGATTACACCAACGTTTTCAACATGATTCTCATTGATAAAGTGAATACGTGAATCTCGTGCAGCCAGTTGTTTAATAATTTCAACTGTCCCATCAGATGAACCATCGTCACGTATGAGAAGTTTCCACTCTTGATAGGTTTGCTCTTGGATACTCTTCACTTGTTCTGCTAAATACTGCTCACCATTGTAGGTTGACAGTAAGATATTTACTTTCATGATAAAAATAACTCCTCGTACTCACCTACAATTTTTTTCCAAGTAAAGTTCTGTTCCATGTTCTCCTTAGCTAACTTTCCTAGTTCAGAGTAATCTAAAACACCATCTACTTGATCAATCAAATAGGACAGATTGCCCTCATCTTTTTTCCAATAACAAGCTGTATCTTGAGCTACTGACCGGTTAAATGAGACGCCTAATACTAAATTCAAATCAGTTTGTGCCATAGCTTCCAGTAAGCCAGGGTTGGTTCCTCCAACTTCATGACCATGAATATAAGCAAAGGCTTCTTTGCGAATATATTTTAATAGGTCTTGATCATAAACTGTTCCAACAAACTTCACACGTGGATCCGTATCAAACTGTGTTTTAGAACGCAATTCCTCAAAATAAGCATTGCCCTCATGATTACAAATAATAATTAAATCACGTTTTGTTGAGGAACTCATAAACTCACGAATGGCCGTTTCATAGTTATTTTCTGGAACAAAACGACCAAGAATCAAATAATAGTTTTTCTCGTAAGTGTTCCACGTCTTGTAAATATCTCTAACTTTAGCATCCTGATTTGTAAGTCTTGTCGGTGATAAGTCTGTTCCATAAGCAATATAAGTTGTCTTAGACCACGGATAGGCATCTTGAATATAAGTTTCAATGCCTGGATTATCCGAGATAACTAAATCAGCATGTCTTGTCATTACTTTCTCAGAGTACTTTAGATAAGCTTGTACTGGCTTGGGCCACTTAGCTCTTTTCCACTCCAAACCATCTGGATTAATGTAGAATTTACCACCAATTTTATGAATCTTAGTAGCAAAGGGAGCCACAAAAGCACCTATAGTATTTCCTAGAACATAGAAAATCGGTTCTTCTATATTTTCCTCATGGATTATCTTCAAAGCGTAATTAATAGCCATCATATCATAGGCAATAACGCGAGCCGGTCCTAATTTCGGTGCCTTAATCGTGAAACAATCTACACCCTTATATTCGAAATGCTCATAGGCCTTTTGATCAGAAAGGCAGGCAACATGGTATTTAACTTGGGATGAAACTTGGTTGGAGACTAATTGATCTACAAATGTCTCAAAACCACCGTATTTTGCTGGAAGTCCACGACTTCCGATAATGAATACGTGTTGCATAAATCCCCTTTCTAACAAGTCTATAATCTAGTCAATTATACCATTTTACAAAGCTTTTGCCTAATGCAAACAGAAAAGCAGCCACTAAGGACTGCTTAAAAAAACTATTTATAAAATGCTAGAAATTCAGTTCTTCACACCGTAATACTGAAGAATTGTCAATACTACTGACATCAATATAAACAGATTGGCAATAACATAAACAAAGTATTCTCGTCTATCAATTGTCTCATCGAAGTCTATGTTATTTTGAGGATAAAATACTCTTGAACAGTTAACAAACAAACCTAATAGGAGTAAAACACCTGTGAAATAACGACCTTGAACACCTGCAAAACTAATATCAGCAGTTTGGCCCCACATAAGATATGAAGTCATTAAAATACCAAATGAAATTCCAATAGCTACAAGTGCAGTACCAATTTTACTAATTTTTGGTAAAGGTAAAGGTTGAGGAAGCATTAAAATAATAGAACTTACAAAGATAAGATAATACCACGAAATATTACCTAAACCATAGGTTAACCAACCGAAAGTAAATAATGACCCCATCTTATTGGGAATCAAGTCAATCCATTCCCGAAGGAAGGTCTTGAAAAAGACGTTAGCATGTGCAATAGTGAATTTTATCTTGTCCACTGGGTTTGCACCATGAGTTACCTTACTTGCATTAATATCACTCGATTGCTTCAACCATAAGAAACTTAATATGGCGGTAACAAAAATTAATAGAGCTGCATAAAGATAGTTCTTCTTAATTGTCATCTTTTCCTTTGGTATAAACAATAATAAGCCCACTAAAAGAACATATGGTAATTTCATCGTTGCTAAAACTAAGCTCAGTGCTGCAAAAATGATCATATCTCTTAAACTTACTTTTTGTTCTCTATTTATCAGATAACAGAACTGTGCTATCAAATAAAACGTTAATGCGTTAACCATTCCATCAGTACTGAAAGAAGCCGCTAAATAAACACACATTGGTAACAAAGCAATGGTGCCAAAAAGAATTTCAAAACCTTTAGCTTTTTTTATAGCAAGACGAGTAATTAAAGCATAACACACTAAATTACAAAAACGACCTAAAATGACTAACCATAGGAGACTAAGTCCTAGAATCCTTGCTATCCAAATACCAATCACTTGAGGAATGTAAGGGATAAATGATGATGCATTGGTAACAATAAAGAGTGAAGAATGTACCTTTTTAAAAGATACCTTTATCTTATCTAAACCAGTTTGTTTTAAAGGAACTTTAAACTCTTTAGTAACCTTACTAACATCATCTGAGACTTTTAAATCCTTGTCTTTTTTCGGTAGATAAGCATGGAAATCTGCTACATATAAGGCACGAGCAAAATGTGCATTCTCATCTGGAATGTCAAGGTTAGGGGAAGAAACAACAAATAAACTTCCTGAAAGTACAATAGCAATGGCTATTTTGTTATAAAATTTCCCTGGTAATAAAATAATGATAGAAAAGAATATACCTGTTACTAATAATAAACTTTTAGGAAGATTTACAAGACTACCACCTAAATATATATATATTACTCCAATTGTAAGCCAAACCAGGATAACCTGCATCCAGTGCTTACGTAAATTTTTCAAAAAATCAGAAGAAACCTCCTGCATTTTTGAAGCAATTAAATCTGTCCGCATTATCACTCAACTACCTTTCAATTTTTTGATAACTGGCCAAACACTAAAACCACCGTATTTTAAGAATTTCAAAAATACAGGGACAACATATGATAGCGATGAATTAATATTTACTTTTTGAACTCCACGTTTAACATACTTATTTTTATCCCAATGTTTTCCAAAATACTTCTCCATAAAGATAATAATATCTTTAAAATCTTGTTTTGTAGCCTCAGGGTAATTTAACAAACGATAAGTATGTCCGACACATAGGTGCTCAATTGCTAAATATTGCAGCTCATCCTTATAGGTTTCGAATTTATCATTAAATAAATCAAATAAATACTTTAATGAATCATAAATATCAAATATATTCGATTTATTAGAATTCATGATAGAGCCGGCAGTATTCACCGTATACTTATATATTGGTATTTGAATATAGCTCACGCTAGAACATAGAGAAGTTATATATGGCATCAAAGCAATATCTTCGTAAATTTTTCCTATAGGAAAACGAAATTTACTTAAGAATTCTGACCTATAAATTCTAGTCCAAGAAGCATGTTTTGTTAATAGGAAATAACGTAGATTCACTTCTTCAGATTCTAACTTCGAATAAAAAGGATTCACATTTAAGTGCTTAAGTAATTTCCCCTCCGAATCAACTAAATCAAAATCAAAGTAAATAACATCACTACCTTTATTCAAAATAAAGTTTTGAATATAATCTGGACAAATAGAATCATCAGGATCAATAAAAGTGACATATTCACTATCACTTACCAAATCAAGCCCTGCATTTCTAGCAGAAGAAACTCCACCATTTTCTTTGTTAAGGAGTTCAATAAATGAAAATCTATTTGAATACTCTTCTATGATTTTTTTAGAATTATCGGTACTTCCATCATTTACACATATTACTCTCAGTGAACATTCTTCAAGTTTATTTTGCTCTACAATACTGTCTAAGCAATTAGAAAGTAAGTTTTCCATATTATATACTGGAATAATTACAGTCAAATCGTAAGTCATTGTCTTCTCTCTTTAATTCTTTCTCTAAAATAAATAATTGAAATACCAAACACATACACAATCATAACTACTAAAAATGCTAATGAAGCACCAAGCATCCCCCACGAATAGATAAATGTCTTAGTAATTAATAAAGTAACAACCAACATTGCAACATAAATAGCAATCAGTAGGTGTTGCTTTCGCATAATGGTAAGGATGTTTTCAAAAATAATCGCGACAGCGTACAAAACTCCAGCTAAAATCAAAATTGTAAATGGTACCTGATAAGATGCTAAATCTAATCCAAAGACTAGTCCTAATACTTGGACTCCTAGTAAATAAGCTAAACAAACTACTAGTAACCCACCACCTATGATATAAAGCAAAAGTTTTTTGATAATCGAATCAAACTTCTCATATTCTTTATCCACATACAAAAAAGCAAGTTGTGTAATCAAAGGACGAACCATTAGAATAATAAGGCTCATGAAAAAGACAGGCATGAAGAGAATATTGAAATCTCTTTGCATTCCTGTTTGTAATACTCCCTCAGATAAACCTCGCTCAATGATTAATTTAGGCTCATTTAAAACATAAAGTAGTATGAAACCGTTCAAGAAAAGTGGGAAGCACTCCTTAAGGATATCCAGAGACTCATGAATCTTCCTTAGGTCAAATACTCCTCTCCAATTAATTGATTCGAAGTGATGAACAAACCTAAACTCATATAATAGAATAAAAAGTCCATTCCAAATGGTCAAAGCTAGCAAGGATGTAATAAGAGATTTTGAAATAAGCAAAGCAAGAAACAAGACCACCGTACTAGTCGAATAACGATAGAACATGGTCTTTCCTGCAATATCCATACGCTCACGTTGTTGAAACAACCCCTGAAAAAGATCAGAGACTG
This sequence comes from Streptococcus sp. cx1, assembly GCF_052384325.1. Classification (NCBI taxonomy): domain Bacteria; kingdom Bacillati; phylum Bacillota; class Bacilli; order Lactobacillales; family Streptococcaceae; genus Streptococcus; species Streptococcus sp. cx1. The sequence goes on from NZ_JBQSUN010000006.1 coordinate 135,661, forward strand.
AATCCCAAGCTCGATATAAAATCATCAGAAACGCCATTAAAATAACAGACGAGGTATATCTATTACCCCCTATTATCTTTAAATAAGGTAACAGTGTTACTATCATGGCAAGTATCGTCAGAATGCGGGCTTGAAAGTACGCTCTAAACGAATGCTTCTGCCTTACATCTGTTCCATGATAATTTCGAACTTGAAAAAGACCGATAACTACCCAAAGAGTCCCGATAGACCATACCAAACTAAATTGGTCAGCTAGAGACGCCGAAGTCAATCGAGTAACGATTAAGAGATATAAAACCGATACACCTGAAGCTGCTAAATTTCCCAGCAGATTCCAAAAATATATCGTTTTTGCATCTGGAAGCTGACTTTTTTTACTCATCTTTCCCTCTCAAGGCAATTGTTTGTACTAAGTTTTTGAACTTTGTATCAAGTTTAGACAAGCGAACTGTTAATTGATATTGATTAATCAGTAGAAGGAAAATGATAAAGAGAAAAATAAAGTTTACCGCCGAAACAATTCCTAACGCACTCGCAATAATCTCAGCTAATTTTGGAAAGACGCTAAATATAAGCAATACTACTGAGAAGAAAATCCAAAATAGTGAATCATTAATTTGTACTTGAGATTTTCTAATCCCTCTAAGAATAAAGGTAACTGTCGCTAGAGATACAAAAATTAGAACAATTTGAAACCAAATAGTCATGGAGTCTAGCCTCGCTTTCTAAAGTTTTGAATGAGTAGAATTGACACAAACATATGTGTCATATATTTAATAGAACGAGAAAGAGTCAAATAACTTTCTCCCGCTTGTCTATCTTCCATTCTAACTTGTGCTTCCGCAACTTTTACACCATTACGGATGAGATAAGACACAGTATCTGGCTCTGGACCATAGTTAATATTGAGTGCAAACTCTTTAATTAAATCTTCTGAGAACATTCTCATTCCTGAAGTTGGGTCCTTAATTGTCTTACCAGTGGTAAGTTTAATAGCTGAACTAATTAAGATATTACCTAACATTCGTAAAGAATTTGGTCGTTTCTCTGTAACAAATCGAGAACCAATAACTAAATCAAAGCCATCATTGATTTTTTCTTCCAGACCTTGAATATATTCTGGTAAGTGTTGACCATCTGCATCAAATTGCACCGCTTTTTTATAACCATGCTCATATGCATATCTTAAACCTGTTTGAAAAGCTCCCGCAAGACCGAGATTCACTGGCAAATCAACAATATTGTAATGATTCTCATGGCAAATTTGTGAAGTCTTATCACGAGAGCCATCATTGATAATGACGTAGTCATATTGAGGATAATTTTGAATGATGTTGTTAACAACATTTTCAATCGAGCCTTCTTCGTTATAGGCTGGAATAATAATAAGTAAATCTGACATTTTTATACGTAGTTTCTCCTGAAAACTCTATTAAAAAGGTCAGTCAAATATATTCAAATCTATTTAACTGACCTTGATTCTTATTTCACTTCTTGTTTGTAAAACTCTTTCAAAGCATCTTGCCATGTTGGAATGACAAATCCTGTAGCCTTAGCCTTAGCCAAACTCATTGTTGAGTTAAGTGGGCGTTTAGCTTTAGCTGGGAATTGGCTTGAATCAACAGGTTTCACTTCAACATCAGTATCTTTGAGGATTTCAACCGCAAAGTCATACCAAGTTGTATCTTCTGCTGCATCATTTGACAAGTGATAGTAACCATATTCCTTACGGTTTTCAGCCAAATAAGTCATGAACTCTGCCAAAGTACGTGTCCAAGTCGGGCGACCATGTTGGTCATTAACAACTGTAAGTGTTTTGTGAGTTTTAGCAAGGTTTTGCATAGTGAAGACAAAGTTCTTACCATAGTTACCGAACACCCACGCAGTACGGATAATGTAGTAGTTAGTCACATGTTTTTCGACTAACTCTTCACCCATGCGTTTTGTACGACCATACTCTGTCTGTGGATCTGGTTTGTCATCAACTTCCCACTCTTGACCGACTGGTTTTTCACCATCGAAAACGTAGTCTGTTGAAATATAAACTAGCGTTGCACCATGTTTTTCAGCAGCCTTAGCGACATTTTCAGTACCTGTCACGTTGATAGCATAGTCAAGCTCTTTACCTTCATCTTCAGCAGCATCAACAGCTGTGTAAGCAGCACAGTGATAAACCAAGGTTGGTTTTACTTCCGCAAAAACTTCATCTACTTTGGCAGCATCAGTGATGTCCATTTCTGCCACATCTACTGCTACATATTCTTCGTTACGTTCATCAAGAAGGTGACGAAGCTCAGTTCCAAGTTGACCATTTGCACCTGTTACTAGAATCATATTTTTCTCCTTGTAATTTTCATTAATAGCACTTTAATTTTATCAAAAAAAGCAGAAAAAATCTGCTTTCATAAATAATTCTATACAACAAATTTATTTGTATAAATAGCTGGTTATCTTCACCCTTTTTCTTTAATAACATAAACCGGTCGTTTCTTGGTTTCTAGGAAAATCTTTGAAATATAGTTCCCGATGATTCCCAAGGCTAGGAGTTGGATTCCTCCAATAAAGAGGATGATTGAGACAAGGCTTGCCCAGCCTGCAACACTCCCACCTATAGTTAGTTTTCGGATAACGACAAAGACAATTCCAACCAAGGAGATTAAGAATGAGAAGGTTCCTGCCCATGTGGCAAGCTTCAAGGGTACTTCTGAGAAGTTGATAAAGCCATCAAGTGAGTAACTCAATAGGCTCCAGAAAGACCAAGAAGTCTCTCCCGCCACACGTTCACGATTTTCATAAGAGACGTAGGCCACGTCAAAGCCAACCCAAGAAAAGAGGCCTTTTGAAAAGCGATTGACTTCCTTGAGCTCAAGGATGGCATCAACGACTTGACGAGTCATCAAGCGGAAATCACGTGCCCCATCCACCATTTCAGTATCAGAAACTTTATTAATCAACCAATAGAAGGCCTTAGCAAAGAGTGAACGAATAGGTGGCTCACCCTTGCGGTCAGCACGTCGTGTCCCCACAACGTCGTAACCTTCTTGGATTTTGGCATACATCTCGATGAGCAGTTCAGGTGGATCTTGAAGATCGGCATCCATAACTGTGATATAGTCGCCTTGGGCTGCCTCAAGTCCTGCAAGTAAGCCCGCTTCCTTCCCAAAATTACGAGAGAAAGAGAGATAGTGAACATTTTCAAATTGCTTTGAAACTTGTCTCAAAACTTCCAAGGTGCGATCTTTTGAACCGTCATTGACAAAGTAATAGTTGAAAGTCAACTGATTGGCCATTTGTCGTTCAACTGCCTGACAAGCCTCTAAAAAAGGATGAATAGTCTCTTCCTCGTTATAACAAGGAACAACGATAGCCAGTGTTTTCATAAGATTTCTCCTAACGAATACCTAGGGCGATACGGGCATAACGACTCATCTTTTCGATAGTCCATGCTGGTGACCAGACCAATTTAACCTCTGTCTTAGTGACTTCTGGCACTTCTTTCATAGCGTCATAAATTTGGTCTGTCAAAAGGTCTGCCAGTGGGCATCCCATAGTCGTCAAGGTCATATCGATTTCAGTATAGCCATCTTGCTGGAAACGGATATCGTAAATAAGGCCAAGGTTGACAATATCAATCCCCAACTCAGGGTCAATAACCATTTCTAAAGCTTCCAAGATACGATCCTTGATTTTTTCAATTTCTGCTTCAGTGTATTTTACTTCAGACATAGCTTTTCCTCCAAAATCAGGGCCTAATAATCAGGCCCCTTCCATTTACTATCTTAGTCTTCAATAAAGTCTTTAAGTTGTTTACTACGGCTTGGGTGGCGCAATTTACGAAGGGCTTTAGCTTCAATCTGACGAATACGTTCGCGAGTGACGTTGAAGACTTTACCAACATCTTCCAAAGTACGCATCTTCCCATCATCAAGACCGAAACGAAGACGAAGAACATTCTCTTCACGGTCTGTAAGAGTATCAAGCACTTCATCCAATTGTTCACGAAGAACCACACGAGTTGTGTAATCTACTGGATTTTCAATAACTTCATCCTCGATAAAGTCACCCAAATGGCTATCATCTTCTTCACCGATAGGTGTTTCTAGAGAAACTGGCTCTTGAGCAATCTTAAGGATTTCACGAACCTTATCTGGAGTCATATCCATACGTTCAGCGATTTGCTCAGGTGTTGGGTCTTGTCCCAACTCTTGCAAGAGGTTACGTTGCTCACGCACCAATTTATTAATAGTTTCAACCATGTGAACTGGGATACGGATGGTACGTGCTTGGTCTGCGATGGCACGTGTGATCGCTTGACGGATCCACCATGTCGCATAAGTTGAGAATTTGAAGCCTTTAGAGTAGTCAAATTTATCAACGGCTTTCATAAGCCCCATGTTACCTTCTTGAATCAAGTCCAAGAACTGCATACCACGTCCTACATAGCGTTTAGCGATTGAGACTACCAAACGAAGGTTGGCTTCTGCCAAACGTTGTTTAGCTTCCAAGTCACCATTTTCAACAGCGATAGCCAATTCTTTTTCCTCTTCGTTACTCAAGAGAGGAACTACCCCAATCTCTTTGAGGTACATACGAACAGGGTCATTGACCTTAGCTGAGTTTGAACCAAGAAGTTCCTCATCTGTCAACTCTTCTGGTTTTGGGGCTTCAACAACATATTTAGATGAAGGATTTCCGTCCTTATCAGTGATAGAGATACCACCGTCTGTCAAACGTTCCAAAAGGTCATCAATCCCATCAGCATCAAGAACAAATGGGATAACTAGTTTTTCTGTGACTTCATCATCAATTGCTGTACCAGCCTTTTTGTGGTTACGGATGAAATCAGCGACTTGAACGTTAAATGCTGTATTTTGTTTTTTCTTTGCCATGTGTTACTCCATATCTCGTTTTTGGTCGATGAGCATTTGCAGCGCTTCTACCGCTGCAGCCACATCACCGTGGTTACTTGATTCTCTTATTTGTTTACTTTGCCTACGGAAGTCCTGTTCCCTCAGAAAATGATTTCTACGCTCTTCAATAGCCTGGACTTCCTCTAAACTGGTTTCAGGTGGCAAAATCTCCTCTAAAACCTGATAATAGGCTGTTTGCACCTCTTGAGAAAGTACAGACAAGGCCACTGTATCGATTTGACCATCTTGCTTCAGAATATGATAGAGCTCCTCTAACTCAGGTGTTTCGAAGAAAAACTCCTCTCTCATGCGATAGTCATTCAAAATCATCGGATGATTTAACATGCGATGGAAGAGTTGATTTTCCGCTCGACGAAGACCTGTAATCTTAGGTGTAGAAGGTAGTTTGACCGTCCCTCTGAATCCTGATGCTGAAGACTCATAAGCACTATTACTAGCAGCCGATAATTGAGCCGTCTGCTGATTCCTCATAGTCAATCGTTCGTTATTGACCGCTTGCTCGACTTGGAAAAAATCAAAGTCTGGCAAAAGGTCAGCCACCTTAGAAATGTAGGAATTTTGTGCCGTCACAGAAGGGGACTTGGCAATAATCTTAGCAATCTGCTCGACATAGGCAATCTCTGCTTGAAGATTGTCTACATTGGCAGGCTTGAGCTGTCCTATCCAAAATTCCACATCTGAAATGCGGGATTCGACCAAGAGTTTACCCAAAGCCTCTTCAGATGTTTTCTGTAGATATTCATCAGGATCCATATTATCTGGAATTTTAACAATATCTACTTGAAAATCCGATAAAAGCTCAAGAGACTTGGCAATCGCATTTTGCCCAGCCTTATCACCATCATAGGTAAGAACAATTTTCTTGGTTAACTTACGAAGACGACTGACATGCTCAGGGGTCAAAGCCGTTCCCATAGAAGCCACTGCATTAACATGCCCAGCCCTATAGGCCGCAATGACATCCATAAACCCCTCCATCAGATAGACCTCATGGGTTTTCTGAATCACTGGCTTAGCCTGATCGAGGTGGTAGAGTTCATAGGACTTATTGAAAATACGAGTAGCCCTTGTATTTTTGTACTTGGCTTGTCCTTTTTCAATATCTTCCTTAGTCCAAACACGCCCAGAAAAACCGATAGTCTTTCCAAACTCATTCTTAAGCGGAAACATGATTCGATTCTTAAAAGTATCGAAAAGACGATTACTTTCAGAAAGATTAAAAAGACCTGATTCTGTCAGTACCTCTTCGTCATATTTTTTTGATACAGACTGATAGAGATAATCTGGTTCGTCAGGGGCTAGACCAATCTGGAAGGTCTTAAGTAAATCGTCAGTCATACCACGCTCATAGAGGTAGGCACGCGCTGCTTCTCCTATCTTGGTCGTCATCAGGACTGCGTGATAAAACTTAAGCGCATCCTCATGAAGATCATAGAAGGCTTGATTAGGAGAATTCTGTTGCTGAGCCTGTCTTGGTGCGTCTATCCTAACTGCAATACCTAAGCGGTCTGCCAGAACCTTAACACTTTCTTGGAAAGAAATCTGACGGTATTCCTCTAAAAATTTAAAGACATCCCCAGACTTTCCGCAACCAAAACAATGGTAAAACTGTCTGTCCTCAATAACATTAAATGAGGGGGTTTTCTCCTTATGGAAGGGGCAGAGACCCAGGTAATTGCGACCTGCACGATTAAGACTGACAACTTCGCCAATCACGTCGACGATGTTGGTACTGCTCTTAATATCTTCTATTAAAGCTTTATCAATCACCATCTGATCGCCCCCTATCTTACCATAATTGCATTACCCCTAATTATAACACGATGAAAAATGAAAGTAAAATAAAATCAATTTTTCATGAGCAAATCTCTTGTCAAGATTTACAAAATCGGATAAACTATTAAAAGTAAATAAAAGAAAGGATTCATTGTCAAAATGATTAAAGAACTTAAAGACTTTTTGTTCAAGGGTAACGTCCTTGATCTTGCTGTAGCCGTTGTTATGGGGGCTGCTTTCAACGCTATCATCACTTCACTTGTTGGTGATATCATCACACCACTTATCCTTAACCCAGTTGTTAAGGCCGCTAACGTTGAAAACCTCTCTAAATTGTCATGGAACGGTATCGCATACGGTAGCTTCTTGAGCGCAGTTATCAACTTCATCATCGTTGGTACTACTCTCTTCTTCGTTGTTAAAGCTGCTAGCAAAGCAACTGCTCTTAGCAAAAAAGAAGCTGAAGATGCTGCTGAAGCAGCAGGTCCATCACAAGAAGAATTGCTTACTGAAATCCGCGACCTTCTTGCAAACAAATAATCTTTATTTGTTCAACTAAAGACATATGAAACTTAAGACGTCTGAAATCTCAGACGTCTTATTTTTTGTATCTCATACCTACTAACCGACTTCTTTATTCGATGAAAAGAAAAAAACTTGAGAAGACTCAAGCTTTTTTCTGTTAATTTCATTCTTAATTAGAATTTTTTACGTTTGCGAGCTGCCTCTGATTTACGTTTACGTTTTACAGAAGGTTTTTCGTAATGTTCACGTTTACGAGCCTCTTGAAGAGTACCAGCTTTAGTCACAGAACGTTTGAAACGACGAAGAGCGTCGTCAAGTGATTCGTTTTTACGTACTACTGTTTTTGACATTGAATTCACCTCCTCAAGATAATGTAACATTTTACACGTTCTATTCAAGTATACAAGACTCGCCTTTTTCTGTCAAGAAATATATTTAAGTTTAGGAATTTTTGCTATTACAGTTGACTTCTAAGTCTACTAAAACTATCCAAGTTTTTTCCTATACAAAAACTAGAGGAGGCATCTCCCCTAGCTACTGATTTATTCAACTGCTGTGTATTTAGAAGCATCCTTGATGTACTCGTCGTAAGTACCATCTGCTTTCAATTTCTTGACGACTTTGTTGACTACTTCTTTCAATCTTTCGTTGCCTTTAGCCATAGCGACTGCTTTTGCATCGCCATCATCAACTTTGAGGGCAACGCTTGCCAAAGCCAAATCTGAATTTTGTGCCACGTAACCTTCTGCTACTGGTTTTTCAAGGTCAACAGCATCAACTTGGCCAGATTTCACCTCGTTAATCGCCTCACCCATTGCTGTAAGTGATACGACTGTTGAATCTTTCAATTGTTTCTTAGCAAGGCCTTCTTCAATGGTACCTTTTTGAACTGCTACTTTCTTACCTTTGAAAGCATCAAGACTTGAGTAAGTAGACTCTTGATCTTTGCGAACGATGATAGCATTTTGTGTTTCGTAGTAAGGATATGAGAAATCAAAGGTTTTCTTACGTTCGTCTGTTACTGAGATACCTGAAATAGCAAGATCAGCCTTACCTGATTGAAGGCTAGAAAGGACATTGTCAAAGCTCATTGTTGTAACTTCAAGCTTAACACCGAGTTCATCAGCGATAGCTTGTGCCAACTTGATATCTGAACCAACTACTTGGTCTTTACCATCTACCAAAGTTTTGAACTCAAATGGAGCATAGTCTGGGCTGACAGCCACGACAAGTTTTTTATTTTCTTTAATGGATAAGTAAGCATCCTTTTTTGACCCACAAGCTACTAAAGTCACAGTAGCAAGGAGAGCCATAGCCCCAAGGAAAAGTTTTTTCATTTTCATAAGAAACTCCTGTATAAATATAATTTTTCGCTTGTTATTTTACTTAAAATTAGTAGCATTGTCAACATTTATTAAGAAATTGCGACAGTTTTTCCAAGCCCTTTTGAAGGACCTCCTTATCGCAACAATAACCAATGCGGACATGCGACTCCTTGTCAAAACGGTTACCTGGAACCACAAGCACACCGTACTCCTGAAGAAGCTCTAAGGCGAACTCTTCAATGGGACGGTCAACATCTAATTTGACGAAGGAAGTTGACACACTGGCAGGACGAATCCAGCTAGCCTTAGGCTCTTTGGCAATCCACACGTCCATAAGAGCTAGATTTTCCTCTACAATCTGACGATTACGTTCCAAGATGGCTTCTTTATTTTCTAAAACAAGGGTAGCCACCATATCGTCGAAGACACCTGCACAAATCATTGTGTAATCGCGGTAGTCCCGCAGAATGTCTGCCACCTCAGTATTAGAAGCTACCCAACCAACTCGAATACCAGGAATCGAATAGGTCTTTGACAGACTATTGACGGCAATGCCCCTTTCATACAAATCCACAATAGAAGGCGTAGGCTGGTCAAAACTGAGATAGACCTCATCTGAGAAGATATAGGCGTCTACTTCTTTAGCGATAGCCACCAGCTCCTCGAGGTAAGCAGCGTCCATAAGGGCACCGGTAGGATTGTTGGCGTTGTTAATACAGATCATCTTGGTATTAGGGCGAATCAGACGACGGAGTTGGTCCAAATCAGGCAACCAGCCCTTGTCCTCTTCAACCTCCCAGAGATCCACGTCTGCCCCTAGCGACTTAGGAATGTCATAGAGCTGTTGATAGGTCGGATACATGGAAATGACATGGTCGTCAGGCTCAATAAGAGCGTAAAGAGCTAGCATCGTCGCTCCTGTAGCCCCATTGGTTTGGAGGATATTATCAACCGGCATGTTCTTGTATAAGCTAGCCACTTGAGTCTTGAACTCTGGTGACCCCTCAATCCAGCCGTAATCCATCTTTTTCTTTAGTAGTTGGGCAAAAAAGGCGTCCTTATCAAGGCCTGACAGGTCAAATAATTCTTCCATTGTGAGGGCCTTAATTGAAACTCCTGCGATATCATATATGGCAGATTTTTCATGGACATTAAGCCATTCTTCAACACCAAAACGTGGTAGCTTCATAGTTTCTCCTTGCTTTTCTTAAGCACTCTATACGATGTCATTTGTCTATTTTGACAGACTTACCTACTTTGATAATAACTGTTTTTAACAGAGAATTCAATAAAAAATGGGGGATTGCCCCATTTTAGATTTAAGACTATTTTTGAGACTCTCTTTAGTGGGCAAAGCGAGTGTCAAACGAAACCTTCCACCGTGATAAAAGCACCTGAAATTTACTATTTTCAGGTGCTCGGAAGTTTTAAATTTACTTACTTTGTTTGTAGGTTGATGCTTCTTTCAACCATTGGTCAAATTTTCCAGAGTCCTTAGTCTCTTTGATGACGGCATTGATTTCTTTAAGCAAGTCATCTGAACCCTTACGTGTTGCGACGGCATAAGCATCTGTGCCATCTGACTTGAGATTAAAGTTGGCAAGGGTTAAATCATCATTTTGAGCGATATAACCTTCTGCAATGGCCTTCTCAAGTACAACTGCTTGAAGCTGACCTGACTTGAGTTCGTTAATCATTTCACCATTTGAAGACAGTGATACGACACTTGCCTTAGGGATTTGTTTCTTAGCAACGGTTTCTTGGACAGACCCTTTTTGCGTACCGACCGTTTGTTTTGCGAGACTATCAGTGCTTGTGTAGTCATTTACCTTGTCTTTTTTGACAATCACTACATTTTCTGACGTATAGTAGCTGTCAGAAAAATCATAAACCTTCTTACGTTCGTCTGTCACCGAAATCCCTGCAATGGCGATATCGGCTTTACCACTTTGCACGTTAGCAAGAACATTATCAAAAGACATCACTGAAAATTCAACCTTTACACCAAGTTTTTCACCGATAGCTTTGGCCAATTCGATATCTGCTCCAACCAGCGTATCTTTGCCGTTAACCAACGATTTGAACTCAAAAGGCGCAAATTCAGATTCTGTTGCCACGACAATTTTCTTCTTTTCCTTAATCGTTTTGGGACTTACTCCCTGACTTCCGCTACAAGCAACTAGAAAGCACGTGGCGACTAGAGCTGTAAGGATAAACCAAACTTTCTTCATATAATAACCCCTTATTTACTAGAACTCTTAAGTGAAAGAGCATAGGCATCTTGAACATAGCTGTCAATCTTACCTTCTTTTTTGAGTTTAGCGATAACCTTATTAACCTTTGCTTTTAGTTTATCGCTTCCCTTAGGCATTGCGACGGCATAGGCATCTTTTGAATCTGACTTGAGCGTAATGTCTGACACAGCTAGATCACTGTTTTGATCTACATAACCTTGTGCAATGGCTTTTTCAAGAACCACTCCTTCAACTTGACCAGATTTCAATTCATTGATAGCTTCACCAGGTTGTGCCAAGGATACCACATTAGCATCTGACAAGTTGGCTTTGGCGATGTTTTCTTGAATAGAACCTTTTTGAACGGCTACAGATTTTTTAGCAAAATCACCGGTTTGTTTGTAAGTTCCTGTCGCATCTTTTTTAACAACAAGAACTGTTTCAGACTCATAGTAGGTATCTGAGAAATCAAAGATTTTTTGACGTTCTTCAGTAGCTGAGATTCCTGAAATGGCAATGTCTGCCTTACCAGATTGGACGCTGGCTAGGACATTGTCAAAGGACATTTCAGAGAATTTGACTTTCACACCAAGCTCATCTGCAATGGCCTTGGCAATTTCGATGTCTGCTCCAACAATAGTATCCTTACCATCTTGGATTGTTTTAAACTCAAAAGGAGCAAAGTGGGGATTAAGAGCGACAGTCAAGGTCCCCTTATCTTTAACTTTATCTAAAGTGTTAGTCGATGAAGAACAAGCCGCTAAAGCTGTCAAAGCAAAGACACTAGCGAGTCCCAATAAAAGTTTTTTCCATGGTTTCATAATCAATCTCTTTTCTATATTTATTAACTATGTAAGTATAATAATGTATTATTATTCATTTGTCAATGGAAAACTAGACTTTCATTGATTATATTTTTTATTTTTATTAATTTTTTGCTAGTCAATCACTCGGAATTTCCTTTATTTTAAGCCATTATATGTATTTTTTTAATGATAAAAAACTATTCATTCGCTTGAATAAATAGTTCATTTTATTACCAAAATTCTCGGATAAAGTCATTTTCGAGTCGCTCCCGATAGAAAAGTTCTGAGAGATTGTCTTCTTCAAAGACACGTAGTAGATTGAGCATGTCATAAGCTAAATCCATATTAGCTACCTCCTCTCGAGCAACCCAACGAACTTCGCCTTCTTCTGTTGAATGGAGTTTTCCTTCAAAATCCGAAGTTCTATAAAGGAATACTAGATATCGCTCATCATCTGTCGTGTAAAAATGCTTCATACCAACTAATTTAGGGTTTTTGATGGTCAAGCCAGTTTCTTCTTTAACCTCACGGATAACTGATTCTACCAGACCTTCATGTGCTTCGATATGGCCACCAGGTAGGGCTGCTCCCGACCAGTAATAACGCTTTGGATCGCGGATTTGCATGACAATATTTCCACGGCCATCTTCGATGAGACACATATTAGTTAAAATAGTTGCTTGTGAACGTGACATATATTTCCTTTCTTACTTATAATGCCTAAGTGATGTAACTAGCCTTAATCCATACTCTTCAGCTCAAGAACCATATCACGGATTTGAGCCGCCAACTCGAAGTCAAGCAGTTCTGCCGCTTCGTGCATTTGTTTTTGAAGTTTCTTGATGGCTTCTTGGCGTTCTTTCTTGTTCATAGCACTGTAGTCCACAGTATCCTCTGCCACTTCTGCTTCATTGACCTTGGTAATCGAAATAAGGTCCCGAATTTCTTTCTTAATCGTTTGCGGAGTGATACCGTGTTCCTTATTATAAGCCATTTGGATTTCACGACGGCGAGCTGTTTCATCCATGGCCTTCTGCATAGACTCCGTAATCTTATCCGCATACATGATAACGTGCCCTTCACTATTTCGGGCAGCACGTCCAATCGTTTGGATAAGCCCACGTTCATTACGAAGAAAACCTTCCTTATCAGCATCCAAAATAGCAACCAGACTAACCTCAGGAACGTCAATCCCCTCACGGAGAAGGTTAATCCCAATAAGAACATCAAAGACACCCAAACGCAAGTCACGGATAATCTCAGTACGCTCCAAAGTCTTAATATCAGAATGCATATATTTGACCTTGACACCCATTTCCTTGAGGTAGTCCGTCAAGTCTTCAGCCATCTTCTTAGTCAAGGTTGTTACAAAGACACGCTCACCTTTTTCAGTACGGGCATTAATCTCACCGAGAAGATCGTCCATTTGACCCATAGTTGGACGCACTTCGACTTCTGGATCAAGAAGCCCTGTCGGACGGATAATTTGTTCAACGACGGTCTCAGTCTGCTCCATCTCATAGTCACCTGGTGTCGCTGATACATAAACAATCTGATGCACATGACTTTCGAATTCTTCACGACGAAGGGGACGGTTATCAAGAGCTGACGGTAAACGGAAGCCGTAATCAACCAACATCTTCTTACGAGCTTGGTCTCCGTTATACATTCCCTTAATCTGTCCCATGGTCATGTGACTTTCGTCAATCATGATGAGGAAATCTTCTGGGAAGAAATCAAGTAAAGTAAACGGTGGCTCGCCTTCTTTTCGACCATCCATGTGGCGCGAGTAGTTTTCGACACCGTTGGTGTAACCCATCTCACGGAGCATTTCGACATCGTATTCTGTCCTTTGACGGATACGTTGAGCCTCGATGAGTTTCCCCTCGGCTTCAAATTGCTTAACCTGAGCCTCCATCTCTTCCATAATATTCTTGATGGCTTCTTCCATATGCTCTTCATTGGTCATAAAGTGAGTAGCCGGGAAAAGAACAAGGTGCTCAACTTCACCGAGATTACGTCCGGTCAGACTCTCAATCTCACAAATGCGGTCAATCTCATCACCGAAAAATTCGACACGAAAGGCGTGCTCATCACGGCTGGCAGGAAAAATTTCGACCACATCGCCACGCACACGGAATTTCCCACGTTGGAAATCAATATCGTTTCGCTCAAACTGGATATCAACTAGGTCATTTAGCAGCTTGTCTCGAGAAATCTCTTGGCCTGGTCGAAGGCTGACTGCTGAATCAGCATATTCTTTGGGCGAACCCAAACCGTAAATACAAGAAACAGAAGCCACAACGATAACATCATTACGCTCAAGGAGGGCCGACGTTGCTGAGTGTCGTAGCTTATCAATTTCATCATTTACAGAGCTATCTTTTTCGATATAGGTATCTGATGATGGTACATAGGCCTCTGGCTGATAGAAATCATAGTAGGAAACGAAGTATTCTACAGCATTGTCTGGGAAAAATTCCTTGAACTCACCATAAAGCTGACCTGCCAAAGTTTTATTGTGGGCGATAACTAAGGTCGGTTTATTGACGCGCTGGATGACCTGACTCATGGTATATGTCTTACCTGTCCCTGTCGCCCCCTTTAGAATTTGAGCCTTCTCACCACCTTCAATATTATCCACCAAGGCTTCGATGGCCTGAGGTTGATCCCCAGAAGGTTCATATTTAGAAACCAAATGGAATTGGTTATCTTCTTTTCTATCTATCATTCTTTTTCCTTTCATTTATGTAATCGTTCATCTCTTGGTCGGAGAAAAATTCTCCTTCTGCGATAGAAATGTGAATCATTTTTGTCTAAGCAACGTATTTTCTCTTTTTTCGTGTCTGAAAACCAAGTTTTTTATCATATTTCAAGGCCGTTTTACTATCATTGAAAAAAATGTATAAAACTCTATATCTCTGCCTTTCCCAAGACCTTATTTTTCCGAAATCATCGATACGTTTTAGAATATAGTATATAGTCGACGAGTGTTTGGCATCATCCATTGGCGTTGACCAATCCTTCATAACCAAGTCAATCTCAGACAGCGGAATCTCAAAGGTTACTCGTCCACATAACCTTCCATAATAAATAAAGGTATCATTGTTAATTTCCAAAATTTTTTTATGACCTTTAAGTCTCACAATACCGTCAACTAAATTAGTCAGAGCATAAAGAAATATTAATAAAATGAAGAAGGCAACACAGTTATCTACAAAGTTCCCAAAACGATAATCATCTATAAGAAACCAGCAGAATAGACCGGTGGAAGCGACAAGAAATATAAGTCCATAGACAATTTGTACACAAATCATACCTCGCACAAGTCTAACTCTCATCTCTTCCCCTTTTCCAAACTTTCTTCTATTTTAACACAGAAGTAAAAAGACCGAGTCTTTGAACTCAGCCTTAAAAGTTTTCTTTTTTCAATTGTAGACGAAGTATGATAATCCCTACTAGGAGAACGAGACAGGTAACAAGATTTCCTTCTAAACCAAAAGCTCCTCCTGACAACCAATCAGGCACGCCTGACCTGGCCTGAAAATGTAATAAGGTTCCACCGGCATTCTGTCCACTCACTGCCACACCAACTATATTCCCTTGCGTAAAGTTCCAAGCACCGTGAAGGGCAGCAACACCCCAGATATTATCTGTCTTGAGCATGTAAAGCGCCGTGAGAACTCCTACTAGAACAATACTGATAAGAGACAAGGCTGTAACACCTTGATTTCCTAGGTGTAATATTGAAAAGAAAGAACTTGAAATAGCAATTCCCCAGGAAAGGTTCAATTTATTAGTCACCGTCTGAAGTAACCAACCACGTGTCACCAGTTCCTCGGTTCCACCTTGGATAAACCAAAAAGGGATTAGGGATAGTATATATAAGAGGGTTCTCTGAGAAAAGTCTACTTTTAGAAATTCTAACCCTCCAAGTAAATAAGTTCCAAGGAAACTAACTAACAAGAGTAGAGTCCCAAGTCCCCAACCCTTAAGCAAGTTCAACCAAATATGACCCTTAAAAAATCCTAGTGTACGAATGGGGCGTTTTTCAACAACTTTAACCCAGAAAAAGATAGCTAAGGCAGTAAAGACAAAGGTTCCCAACTGAAAATACAAGGTTGAAAATATTTTATAGTAAATCGAATGTATATCCTGGAACTGAATGTTGCCATTTAATACTAAGAACGAAAGAACAATAGCCATTGGAATTCCCACAACAATCCCTGATAGAAATCCACTTATAAGGAAATAACCAAAGGCAATAAAACAGGACAGCATAATCATCAGCCAACTTGGGACTTTATCATATCGACTGGTATATTTCTCAAGCATACGTTTCTTCATTTTTTTAGCTCCTGTAACAAATCTTACATGTATTCGATTACAGTGTAACTAATTGACACAAGCTTGTCAAATTCTTCTAAAAAAGCTCTCATAACTAACTGATTTTGTCATATTTTCTAACATAACACCTCTGGAAGTTTGATATCAAGGGCTTTTTTTGATAAAATGGGAAAGTATTTTATAAAGGAGAACTTTTTATAATGAAGAAAAAACTTCTGACACTCTTTTTGAGTGCCATGTCTGTTTTCTTTGTTTTCGGAGCTAAGGTATCTGCCGAGACTGTCTCAGTCGTTTCAGATACAGCCTATGCCCCATTTGAATTCAAAGATTCTGATCAGACCTATAAGGGTATCGACGTTGATATCATCAACGAAGTTGCCAAACGTAAGAATTGGGACGTTAACCAAACCTTCCCTGGTTTCGATGCCGCCGTTAACGCGGTTCAATCAGGACAAGCTGACTCCCTCATGGCCGGTACTACTGTTACCGACGCACGTAAGAAGGTCTTTACTTTCTCAGACACTTATTACGACACCTCAATTGTTATCTACACACGTAGTAGCGATAAAGTCAGCGACTACAAACAATTGAAGGGTAAAACAGTCGGTGTTAAAAACGGTACCGCTTCTCAAACTTGGCTTGATAAAAACGCTAGCAAATATGGTTTCACAGTTAAAACTTTTGACACTAGCGACTTGATGAACAACAGCTTGGATTCTGGTTCTGTTGACGCAGCTATGGACGACACACCAGTTGTTAAATACGCTATTGGTCAAGGAAAAGACTACGCTATCAACATTAAGCCTGAATCTATCGGTAGCTTCGCTTTCGCTGTTAAAAAAGGTGGAAAACACGAAAATCTTATCAAAGACTTCAACGAAGCTCTTAAGGAAATGAAGGAAGACGGCACCTACGACAAAATCATGAACAAATGGTTGGGTGACTCATCAAAATCTTCTTCATCAAAACCTTCAGCAGATCTTAAATTGACTGGTGATGCCAACGCAAAAGCCACTCCTGCTAAGGAAACCTACACTATCTCAATGGACTCATCTTTTGCTCCATTCGAATACCAAAATGGTTCAGGTAAATATGTAGGTATCGATGTCGATATCATCAATGCCATTGCTAAAAACCAAGGTTTCAATGTCAAATTGACAAACCCTGGTTTCGATGCATCACTTAATGCTGTACAATCTAGCCAAGCTGATGCCGTATTGGCTGGTATGACCATCACTGATGCTCGTAAACAAATCTTTGACTTCTCTGATCCTTACTACACATCAAACATTCGTTTGGCTGTAGCTAAAGGAAGTAAGGTTAAATCTTACAAGGATCTCAAAGGTAAGACTGTAGGAGCTAAAAATGGTACGTCATCTTACTCATGGTTGGAAGACCACGCTGGTGAATATGGCTATACTGTTCGTGCTTACGATGAAGCTTCTACTATGTACGACAGCTTGAACTCTGGTTCAATCGATGCTCTTATGGATGATGAAGCCGTTCTTCTATACGCTATCCAACAAGGGCGTAACTTTACAACACCTATCGAAGGTATTGCTACTGGTGAAGTCGGCTTTGCTGTTAAAAAAGGTGCTAATCCTGAGTTGATTGAAATGTTCAACAATGGTTTGGCTGCTATCGTGAAAGATGGTACTTACGATAAGATTATCAATAAATACCTCGATAGCAACAAATCAAAAGAAGGAAGCACAAAAAAAGCTACCGATGAAACAACCATCGTAGGCTTGATTAAAAACAACTACAAACAACTTCTCCAAGGTCTTGGAATTACCCTTGGTTTGACCCTTCTTTCATTTGCTATTGCCATGATTATCGGTGTTATCTTCGGTATGATGGCAGTTGCACCAAACAAGACACTTCGTGTGATTTCACAAGTCTTTGTTGACGTGGTTCGTGGTATCCCATTGATGATCGTTGCAGCCTTCATCTACTGGGGTATTCCTAACTTGATTGAAAATATCACTGGTCACCAGTCACCAATCAATGATTTTGTGGCAGCAACAATCGCCCTCTCACTTAACGGTGGTGCTTACATTGCCGAAATCGTGCGTGGTGGTATTGAAGCTGTCCCTATTGGTCAGATGGAAGCCAGCCGAAGCTTGGGTGTTCCTTACAATACAACAATGCGTAAGGTTATCTTGCCACAGGCGGTTCGCTTGATGTTGCCAAACTTCATCAACCAATTTGTTATCTCATTGAAAGATACGACTATCGTATCAGCTATCGGTTTGGTTGAACTCTTCCAAACTGGTAAAATCATCATTGCTCGTAACTACCAATCATTCCGTATGTATGCGATTTTGGCCCTCCTTTACTTGGTTATCATCACATGCTTAACGAAATTGGCTAAACGACTAGAAAAGAGACTTAAATAATGGCTGAATTGAAAATCGATGTGCAGGACTTGCACAAATCATACGGCGACAATGAAGTCCTTAAAGGCATTGACGCCAAATTCTACGAAGGTGACGTTGTATGTATCATCGGTCCTTCAGGTTCAGGTAAATCAACCTTCCTTCGTACGCTTAACCTACTTGAGACAGTGACATCTGGTAAAGTAGTCGTTGATGGCTATGAATTATCAGATCCTAAGACAGACCTTGACAAAGCCCGTGAAAATATCGGAATGGTCTTCCAACATTTCAACCTCTTCCCACACATGACAGTCCTTGAAAACGTAACATTTGCACCTGTTGAACTTGGACGTATGAACAAGGAAGAAGCTGATAAATTAGCTATGGATCTTCTTGATCGTGTCGGACTTGCTGACAAGGCCGATGCTACACCAGATAGCTTGTCAGGTGGACAAAAACAACGTGTGGCAATTGCACGTGGGTTGGCGATGAATCCTGACATCATGCTCTTTGACGAACCGACTTCTGCCCTTGACCCTGAAATGGTCGGAGACGTTCTTAACGTTATGAAAGAATTGGCAGAGCAAGGTATGACCATGATTATCGTTACTCACGAAATGGGATTTGCTCGTCAAGTTGCCAACCGAGTAATCTTTACTGCGGACGGTGAGTTCCTCGAAGATGGTACTCCAGATCAAATCTTTGATAACCCACAACACCCACGTTTGAAAGAATTCTTGGACAAGGTTCTAAACGCCTAATTATCAAAACAGTTACTCTTGCTAGAGTAGCTGTTTTTGATTACCATTTTGGATAGTCAAAACCACCCGTGAGAATGATATGATACCTCTTAAGTAGACAAGGTAAATACCTAAAATCTACTTAAGAGGTATTTTTATGTCTAGAAGAGAAAGGTTCACCCCATACGAGAAAGAACAAGCTTGTCTCGATTATATTAATTGTAATCGTTCCAGATCTGAGATATGTAACTGTCTCCATATTTCCACAAGGACGATTCAAGATTGGGCTGCCATCTATAAAAAATATGGGATTTTAGGATTCACAAAGAAAACAAAAAACCGTTCCTATTCAAAAGAATTTAAAATGGAACTTGTAGAAAAATGTATTAGTGGTGAGGCTTCATCTATTGATTTAGGTCATCAGTATGATATTTCTTCAGGACTTTTAAGAAAGTGGATTAGGATGTATAATGCCAATATAGAACTTAAGGATTACAATCCAAAACGGGAGGTCTATATGGCAAAAGCAAGACGTAAAACCACTATTGATGAACGCAAAGAGATTGTCAACTATTGTATTGAACATAATCGCAATTATAAGGAAACGGCATCACTTTATGATGTTTCTTATAGCCAAGTGTATTCGTGGGTGAAAAAGTATGATAGTGATGGTGAAGAAGGTTTAGTTGACAAAAGGGGTCATCACAAACTAGATGATGAGGTTGATGAATTAGAACGTTTACGAAGAGAAAATGTGCGCTTAAAACGTCAGTTAGAAGAAAAGGATATGACTGTTGAACTCTTAAAAAAAGTGAAAGAATTCGGAAGGATGTGAGGCTAGGCAAACAGCGCCACGAATCAAAATACTTAGCGATCGAAGACTTCAACACCAACAAAGGGTGGAGCATTAGCTGGATGTGTCATCAGCTCGGCATTACGAGGTCTGCATTTTATAAATGGAAACATAGAATAGTTCCAGAACAAGAACAATTAAACAGCGAAATTGCGGAATTAATTAAAGAATATGACGAACGTTTTTCACACATCTTGGGATACCGAAGAATGACCGATTGGATCAATCATTTCAATCATACGAATTACTCAAGAAAGAGAATTCACCGAATTATGAAAGTACTCGATATCCACGCTTTTATCCGTAAGAAAAGGAAAAAATACAAGACTGCCAAGCCTAAAGAAACTGCAGAAAATAAGTTGGCAAGAAACTTCTATACAACTGCTCCGAACAAAAAATGGGTAACAGATGTTACAGAGTTTAAGATTCCTAACTCTCATAAGAAACTCTATCTTAGTGTCATACTTGATTTATATGACCGCTATCCTATTGCTTTTGTCATAAGTGGTCGAAATGACAATCGGCTGGTCTTCAAAACATTTGACAAAGCCATTGAAAAAAATCCCGCAGCGAAGCCTATATTTCACAGCGATAGAGGGTTTCAATATACCAATAAGAACTTTCAAAAAAAGCTGAAAGATACTGATATGATTCAATCCATGTCAAGAGTGGGCCATTGTATTGATAACGGACCAATAGAAGGTTTTTGGGGAATTATAAAATCGGAAATGTATCAGATGTATGAGATTTCAGATGAGGCCTCCCTCCGATATGCCATCAAAGACTATATCCGATTTTACTGTCAAGAGCGTCCACAAAGTAGGTATGACTGTAAAACGCCTTTGGCAGTAAGAAACGCTGCCTTATCATCAGAACATCCTTTGTCATACCCAATCGCTAAGAATAACAAAATTGAAAAGTACAAGTCTAAGTGGTCTGCATAAAAAAACAGCCGTACATTTATTATGTAAGACTGACCTTCAAAAACAGACACTTTTTTAGATATTTAACCTGTCTACTTGACAGGGGGCATATCA
>NZ_JBQSUN010000007.1:0-126446 GCF_052384325.1 Streptococcus sp. cx1
AGTTGTCTTAAGAGAGACAAAGACCTTTGAGAACTGAATAAGAAACCAAGTGCAGGGTTATGATAGAAGAATTATAACCTGTCAATTTACAAGAATAAATCGTCAGACGACGGTAATGAGTTAACGCTCGAACAATTATTAAAATTTTTAATGAGAGTTTGATCCTGGCTCAGGACGAACGCTGGCGGCGTGCCTAATACATGCAAGTAGAACGCTGAAGAGAGGAGCTTGCTCTTCTTGGATGAGTTGCGAACGGGTGAGTAACGCGTAGGTAACCTGCCTTGTAGCGGGGGATAACTATTGGAAACGATAGCTAATACCGCATAACAATGGATGACACATGTCATTTATTTGAAAGGGGCAATTGCTCCACTACAAGATGGACCTGCGTTGTATTAGCTAGTAGGTGAGGTAACGGCTCACCTAGGCGACGATACATAGCCGACCTGAGAGGGTGATCGGCCACACTGGGACTGAGACACGGCCCAGACTCCTACGGGAGGCAGCAGTAGGGAATCTTCGGCAATGGGGGCAACCCTGACCGAGCAACGCCGCGTGAGTGAAGAAGGTTTTCGGATCGTAAAGCTCTGTTGTAAGTCAAGAACGAGTGTGAGAGTGGAAAGTTCACACTGTGACGGTAGCTTACCAGAAAGGGACGGCTAACTACGTGCCAGCAGCCGCGGTAATACGTAGGTCCCGAGCGTTGTCCGGATTTATTGGGCGTAAAGCGAGCGCAGGCGGTTTGATAAGTCTGAAGTTAAAGGCTGTGGCTCAACCATAGTTCGCTTTGGAAACTGTCAAACTTGAGTGCAGAAGGGGAGAGTGGAATTCCATGTGTAGCGGTGAAATGCGTAGATATATGGAGGAACACCGGTGGCGAAAGCGGCTCTCTGGTCTGTAACTGACGCTGAGGCTCGAAAGCGTGGGGAGCGAACAGGATTAGATACCCTGGTAGTCCACGCCGTAAACGATGAGTGCTAGGTGTTGGATCCTTTCCGGGATTCAGTGCCGCAGCTAACGCATTAAGCACTCCGCCTGGGGAGTACGACCGCAAGGTTGAAACTCAAAGGAATTGACGGGGGCCCGCACAAGCGGTGGAGCATGTGGTTTAATTCGAAGCAACGCGAAGAACCTTACCAGGTCTTGACATCCCGATGCTATTTCTAGAGATAGAAAGTTACTTCGGTACATCGGTGACAGGTGGTGCATGGTTGTCGTCAGCTCGTGTCGTGAGATGTTGGGTTAAGTCCCGCAACGAGCGCAACCCCTATTGTTAGTTGCCATCATTCAGTTGGGCACTCTAGCGAGACTGCCGGTAATAAACCGGAGGAAGGTGGGGATGACGTCAAATCATCATGCCCCTTATGACCTGGGCTACACACGTGCTACAATGGTTGGTACAACGAGTTGCGAGTCGGTGACGGCAAGCTAATCTCTTAAAGCCAATCTCAGTTCGGATTGTAGGCTGCAACTCGCCTACATGAAGTCGGAATCGCTAGTAATCGCGGATCAGCACGCCGCGGTGAATACGTTCCCGGGCCTTGTACACACCGCCCGTCACACCACGAGAGTTTGTAACACCCGAAGTCGGTGAGGTAACCTTTTGGAGCCAGCCGCCTAAGGTGGGATAGATGATTGGGGTGAAGTCGTAACAAGGTAGCCGTATCGGAAGGTGCGGCTGGATCACCTCCTTTCTAAGGAAAAACGGAATGTACTTGAGTTTCTTATTTAGTTTTGAGAGGTCTTGTGGGGCCTTAGCTCAGCTGGGAGAGCGCCTGCTTTGCACGCAGGAGGTCAGCGGTTCGATCCCGCTAGGCTCCATTGAATCGAAAGATTCAAGTATTGTCCATTGAAAATTGAATATCTATATCAAATTCCATATGTAATTAATTACATATAGATAGTAACAAGAAAATAAACCGAAACGCTGTGAATATTTAATGAGTTAGGTCGAAAGACCAAAATAAGGTTAAGTTAATAAGGGCGCACGGTGGATGCCTTGGCACTAGAAG
This sequence comes from Streptococcus sp. cx1, assembly GCF_052384325.1. Lineage (NCBI taxonomy): Bacteria > Bacillati > Bacillota > Bacilli > Lactobacillales > Streptococcaceae > Streptococcus > Streptococcus sp. cx1. Next base: position 2,013 of record NZ_JBQSUN010000007.1, read on the forward strand.
CCGATGAAGGACGTGACTAACGACGAAATGCTTTGGGGAGCTGTAAGTGAGCAATGATCCAGAGATGTCCGAATGGGGGAACCCGGCAGGTAATGCCTGTCACTCATTACTGTTAAGGTAATGTAGAGGAAGACGCAGTGAACTGAAACATCTAAGTAGCTGCAGGAAGAGAAAGCAAAAGCGATTGCCTTAGTAGCGGCGAGCGAAACGGCAAGAGGGCAAACCGAAGAGTTTACTCTTCGGGGTTGTAGGACTGCAACGTGGACTTAAAGATTATAGAAGAACTACCTGGGAAGGTAGGCCAAAGAGAGTAATAGCCTCGTATTCGAAATAGTCTTTATACCTAGCAGTATCCTGAGTACGGCGAGACACGAGAAATCTCGTCGGAATCTGGGAGGACCATCTCCCAACCCTAAATACTCTCTAGTGACCGATAGTGAACCAGTACCGTGAGGGAAAGGTGAAAAGCACCCCGGGAGGGGAGTGAAATAGAACCTGAAACCGTGTGCCTACAACAAGTTCGAGCCCGTTAATGGGTGAGAGCGTGCCTTTTGTAGAATGAACCGGCGAGTTACGATATGATGCGAGGTTAAGTTGAAGAGACGGAGCCGTAGGGAAACCGAGTCTTAATAGGGCGCATTAGTATCATGTCGTAGACCCGAAACCATGTGACCTACCCATGAGCAGGTTGAAGGTGAGGTAAAACTCACTGGAGGACCGAACCAGGGCACGTTGAAAAGTGCTTGGATGACTTGTGGGTAGCGGAGAAATTCCAAACGAACTTGGAGATAGCTGGTTCTCTCCGAAATAGCTTTAGGGCTAGCGTCGATGTTAAGTCTCTTGGAGGTAGAGCACTGTTTGGGTGAGGGGTCCATCCCGGATTACCAATCTCAGATAAACTCCGAATGCCAACGAGATATAATCGGCAGTCAGACTGCGAGTGCTAAGATCCGTAGTCGAAAGGGAAACAGCCCAGACCACCAGCTAAGGTCCCAAAATATATGTTAAGTGGAAAAGGATGTGGGGTTGCACAGACAACTAGGATGTTAGCTTAGAAGCAGCTATTCATTCAAAGAGTGCGTAATAGCTCACTAGTCGAGTGACCCTGCGCCGAAAATGTACCGGGGCTAAAACATATTACCGAAGCTGTGGATACCTTTATAGGTATGGTAGGAGAGCGTTCTATGTGCGAAGAAGGTGTACCGTGAGGAGTGCTGGAGCGCATAGAAGTGAGAATGCCGGTATGAGTAGCGAAAGACAGGTGAGAATCCTGTCCACCGTAAGACTAAGGTTTCCAGGGGAAGGCTCGTCCGCCCTGGGTTAGTCGGGACCTAAGGAGAGACCGAAAGGTGTATCCGATGGACAACAGGTTGATATTCCTGTACTAGAGTATATAGTGATGGAGGGACGCAGTAGGCTAACTAAACCAGACGATTGGAAGTGTCTGGCCAAGCAGTGAGGTGTGATATGAGTCAAATGCTTATATCTATAACATTGAGCTGTGATGGGGAGCGAAGTTTAGTAGCGAAGTTAGTGATGTCACACTGCCGAGAAAAGCTTCTAGCGTTAATTATACTCTACCCGTACCGCAAACCGACACAGGTAGTCGAGGCGAGTAGCCTCAGGTGAGCGAGAGAACTCTCGTTAAGGAACTCGGCAAAATGGCCCCGTAACTTCGGGAGAAGGGGCGCTGACTTATGGTCAGCCGCAGTGAATAGGCCCAAGCAACTGTTTATCAAAAACACAGCTCTCTGCTAAATCGTAAGATGATGTATAGGGGGTGACGCCTGCCCGGTGCTGGAAGGTTAAGAGGAGTGCTTAGCAATAGCGAAGGTATGAATTGAAGCCCCAGTAAACGGCGGCCGTAACTATAACGGTCCTAAGGTAGCGAAATTCCTTGTCGGGTAAGTTCCGACCCGCACGAAAGGCGTAATGATTTGGGCACTGTCTCAACGAGAGACTCGGTGAAATTTTAGTACCTGTGAAGATGCAGGTTACCCGCGACAGGACGGAAAGACCCCATGGAGCTTTACTGCAGTTTGATATTGAGTATCTGTACCACATGTACAGGATAGGTAGGAGCCTATGACCTCGGGACGCCAGTTTCGAGTGAGGCGTTGTTGGGATACTACCCTTGTGTTATGGCTACTCTAACCCAGATAGGTTATCCCTATCGGAGACAGTGTCTGACGGGCAGTTTGACTGGGGCGGTCGCCTCCTAAAAGGTAACGGAGGCGCCCAAAGGTTCCCTCAGAATGGTTGGAAATCATTCGCAGAGTGTAAAGGTATAAGGGAGCTTGACTGCGAGAGCTACAACTCGAGCAGGGACGAAAGTCGGGCTTAGTGATCCGGTGGTTCCGCATGGAAGGGCCATCGCTCAACGGATAAAAGCTACCCTGGGGATAACAGGCTTATCTCCCCCAAGAGTTCACATCGACGGGGAGGTTTGGCACCTCGATGTCGGCTCGTCGCATCCTGGGGCTGTAGTCGGTCCCAAGGGTTGGGCTGTTCGCCCATTAAAGCGGCACGCGAGCTGGGTTCAGAACGTCGTGAGACAGTTCGGTCCCTATCCGTCGCGGGCGTAGGAAATTTGAGAGGATCTGCTCCTAGTACGAGAGGACCAGAGTGGACTTACCGCTGGTGTACCAGTTGTTCTGCCAAGAGCATCGCTGGGTAGCTATGTAGGGAAGGGATAAACGCTGAAAGCATCTAAGTGTGAAGCCCACCTCAAGATGAGATTTCCCATGATTTTATATCAGTAAGAGCCCTGAGAGATGATCAGGTTGATAGGTTAGAAGTGGAAGTGTGGTGACACATGTAGCGGACTAATACTAATAGCTCGAGGACTTATCCAAAGAAAGTAACTGAGACATATTGACAACGATTTGGTTTCTTGATACAGTATAGATATTCAATTTTGAGTTGAGAATACTCAGAGTTAAGTGACGATAGCCTAGGAGATACACCTGTTCCCATGCCGAACACAGAAGTTAAGCCCTAGTACGCCTGATGTAGTTGGGGGTTGCCCCCTGTTAGATATGGTAGTCGCTTAGCGTTTATCCGCCATAGCTCAGTTGGTAGTAGCGCATGACTGTTAATCATGATGTCGTAGGTTCGAGTCCTACTGGCGGAGTATAGGTTTCATTGCTGGACGTAGGTCTAGCTTTTTTTGTTAAGTTATTTACTTGTTAAAACTCTTAATTTCAGATATGATATGATTATATTTTATTTGAGAGGTATTATTATGTCGAATTTTGCATCAGAGTTTACACCTATTTCTATTTCTACTGCTAAAGATAAAATTTCTTCTACAGATAAGTTTATTTTATTTATTGGCCGTCCTTCTTGTCCATATTGTCAACTTTTTGAACCTAAATTATCTAATGTTGCACGTAATTCAAATCTTACTATTTTCTATATTAATAGTGAAAATAGTGAAGAACTTGAAGATATTCAAGCTTTACGTAAAAGATATGGTATTGCTACCGTCCCAGCTCTCTTTGTTTCAGAAAATGGAACTGCTAAGGTTGTTTGTGACTCTTCTCTTTCTGAGGATGACATTTTAGATTTTATTTCTTAATCTTTTTGGAGGTTCTTATGTTTATTTGTAAACACGAGGTCCAGTATTATGAAACAGATCGAATGGGTATTACTCATCATTCCAATTATGTACGATGGATGGAAGAGGCTAGAACTTTTTTTCTAAGAGAGATAGGTTGGCCTTATGAAAAAATTGAAGAGGAGGGAATTATCTCTCCTGTTACTTCAATTTCCTGTGACTATAAAGCTACTTCTACTTTTGCAGATGAGATTTCTATTGAGATTATTGTTAAAAGTGTTAAATCTGCTAGACTTTCTTTTGTATACCATATGGTAAATCAGAATGGTGTTCTTGTTTGTACAGCTGCTTCTGAACATAGTTTCTTATCTAAGGATGGTGGTTTTGTTAATCTTAAAAGAGATTATCCCTCATTTTTTAATCTTTTAAAAGAGCATTCAGTTATGCAATAAAAAAAGAAGAAAATCATTTTGATTTTCTTCTTTTTTTATTCAGCAAGCAGTTTTTGATAAATTGCTAAATTTTCATCATCAAATACGTTAAATATAACTTTTTTTATTATACTTGATTCATCAATAAAGGTTTTGACTGTTTGAATGGCGATTTTGGCAGCTTTTTGTTTTGGAAAATTGAAATCTCCAGTTGATAGACATGGAATAGCTATTGATTCAATGTTATTTTTCTCGGCTAGTGCTAATACTGAGAGATAGCTTTTTGCTAAAAGATCCTCATCAATTTGTGTCGGTTGGTCTACTATTTTCGGACCTACTGTATGAATGACAAAAGCAGAAGGAAGATTGTAAGCTGGGGTTATTTTAGCCATGCCAACAGGTTCTTCATATCCTTGTTCTAAGATGAGTTCGAAACAAGCTTGGCGTAACTGAACGCCTGCATATGTATGAATAGCATTATCTACACAATCATGAAGTGGTTTCATACATCCTAGTAAGGTTTTATTGGCTGCATTTACGATTGCGTCTACTTCAAGTCTTGTAATATCCCCCTTCCAGAGGTAGATTCGATCATCTTGTGGGATAGGCTGGAGTGAACTGAGTTGTACAAATCCACGTTCCCCTTTCCTAACTTGTAGGTAAAGGTCTTGTATTGTCAAGAATTGTGTTGATGCTGCCATTGGTTTACGTGTATTAAAGAGCGCTCTGAGAAGCTTTTGCTTTTCTTCGAGTTCTTCTGGGATAATCAAATCATGTAATTCTAGATTTTCTTTTTTGAGTTCACCTATGAGATAGGTAATCATTGCATCTTTATCCATATTTACTCATTTCTATTTTTATAGTTTTTTTATTATTATACTCCCAAGATAGGCTGTGAGCAAGTAATGTCTATGATAGGCAATGACTAATATTTGATAAGAATTTTTTATGTATGTATCAAATTCTTGCAATGGCCTTTAGAATCATATAGAATAGGTCTACAAAAGTTTTATAATGTCTAGGAGGATGAATATATGACACAAGTAGTAACAGATGCTACATTTGAACAAGAAACAGCTGAAGGACTCGTTTTGATTGATTTTTGGGCAACTTGGTGTGGGCCTTGCTTGATGCAAGCACCAATTCTTGAGCAACTTTCTGAAGAGATTTCAGAGGATGAACTTAAGATTGTTAAAATTGATGTTGATGAGAACCCAGAAACAGCTCAGAAGTTTGGAATCATGTCTATTCCAACTTTACTCTTCAAAAAAGATGGTGAGTTTGTTAAGCAAGTTGCAGGTGTACATACAAAAGAACAAATTAAAGCTATCGTTGCAGAGCTTAGCTAACTAATCTTCACAGTCCCGTTTAGGGATTTTTATTTTTAATTTATTCGAACGACGAGGAGAGTCTTATGTCTTATTCATTTCAAAATCCTAGTGCTGAGGTTATAGAATCTTATTTAAAATCAGCAAAGACGATTGCAATTGTTGGTTTATCTCATCGTAAGGAGGCAGCATCTTATCAGGTTGCTCATTTTCTACAAGCTGCTGGTTATCGTATCATACCAGTAAATCCCAAACTAGAAGGTCAGGAGCTTCTAGGAGAGCATGTTTATGCTTATCTTAAAGATATCCCATTTTCGATTGATATTGTTGATATATTTAGACGAAGTGAGTTTTTACCAGATGTTGCTTATGATTTTCTTGAGACGGATGCAAAAGTTTTCTGGAGTCAAATTGCTCTTGAGAATGAGGAGGCTGAGACTATTCTTCGTCAAGCGAATAGACAGGATATTGTAATGAATCGTTGTACAAAGATAGAATATATGCGACTCTTTGTTTAATAAAATGAAAAGGTGAGTGAGCTATGCTCGCTCGTTTTTGTTATAATAGAGCTATGATTGAAATTTTTGATACGCATACCCATCTTAATGTGGATAATTTTGCAGGAAAAGAACAAGAAGAAATAGATTTTGCAGCTGAACTAGGTGTTGTTAAAATGAATATTGTCGGTTTTGATAAACCAACAATAAATAAATCTTTAGCACTATCAGAGAGATATGATCAATTATATAGTACGATTGGATGGCATCCTACGGAAGCGGGGTCCTATTCTCAGGAAATTGAGGATATGATTGTATCACAATTGGATAATCCGAAAGTAGTGGCACTTGGGGAAATCGGTTTGGATTATTATTGGATGGAAGATCCTAAAGAAACTCAGATTGATGTCTTTAAGCGTCAAATAGCTTTGTCAAAGGAACATAATTTACCTTTTGTTGTCCATACACGTGATGCGCTTGAGGATACTTACGCTGTTATTAAAGAAGTTGGTGTTGGTCCTCGTGGGGGGATTATGCACTCATACTCAGGATCCCTAGAAATGGCTCAAAAATTTGTTGATCTTGGAATGATGATTTCATTTTCAGGTGTTGTAACTTTTAAGAAGGCTTTGGATGTCCAAGAAGCTGCTCAGAAGTTACCTTTAGATAAGATTCTGGTTGAAACGGATGCACCGTATTTGGCACCCGTTCCCAAACGTGGTCGAGAGAATCGTACAGGCTATACACGTTACGTAGTAGACAAGATTGCTGAGCTTCGTGGTTTAACAAGTGAAGAGGTTGCTAGGGCTACTTATAATAATGCGATGAGGATTTTTGGGCTGGATGAATAAAATAAAAATTCAAGAAGTCATCGTGGTAGAAGGTAAGGATGATACTGCAAATTTGAGACGCTTTTATGAGGTGGATACCTATGAGACTAGAGGCTCTGCTATCAATGAAGACGACTTAGAGCGTATCAATAAGCTTAATGATTTACGCGGGGTGATTGTTTTTACTGATCCAGACTATAATGGTGAACGTATCCGTAAAATCATCATGGAAGCTGTTCCGACAGCAAAGCATGCTTTTTTAAACCGTGGGGAAGCAACACCAAAATCTAAGACTAAAGGTCGTTCATTGGGTGTTGAGCATGCGAGTTTTGAGGATCTTCAAAAGGCCTTATCTGGAGTTCTAGGTAGTTACGATGATGATAATCAGTTTGATATTAGTAAATCAAATCTTATGAAGTTAGGACTACTAATGGGAGCAGATAGTCGAAAGCGTCGAGAATATTTGGGCGAGGCGCTTCGTATTGGTTATTGCAATGGAAAGCAGCTTCTAAAACGTTTGGAATTGTTTGGAATCACTCTAGAGGAGCTGGAAGAGGCTATGTCAAATTATTAGACTACCAGTAATCTTAAAATCAAATCGCTATTAAGTAGCTTATTATAGAGGTTGGGATAATTAAGAATTTGGACCTATTTTTTGTCCAAATATAAAAATCGTGAAATTAATAAGAAAAGAGAATAAATGAGAATTGCAGATTATAGCGTGACCAAGGCTGTCCTTGAACGCCATGGCTTTACCTTTAAGAAGTCTTTCGGACAGAACTTCTTAACAGATACAAATATTTTACAAAAAATTGTTGATACGGCAGAGATTGATAAAAATGTCAATGTAATTGAAATTGGACCTGGTATTGGAGCATTAACAGAATTCTTGGCTGAAAATGCTGCGGAAGTTATGGCTTTTGAAATTGATGATCGATTGGTTCCGATTTTGGAGGATACATTACGTGATCATGATAATGTTAACGTGATTAATGAAGATGTTCTCAAGGCGGATTTACAGACACGAGTAAAAGAATTTAAAAATCCAGAACTACCAATTAAGGTCGTAGCCAATTTGCCATATTATATTACGACGCCAATCTTGATGCATTTGATTGAGAGTAAGATTCCTTTTGCAGAATTTGTCGTTATGATGCAAAAAGAAGTCGCTGACCGTATTTCTGCAGAGCCTAATAGTAAGGCTTATGGTTCTCTATCAATTGCTGTTCAGTATTATATGATCGCTAAAGTGGCATTCATTGTCCCTCGTACAGTCTTTGTACCAGCCCCTAATGTTGACTCAGCTATTTTGAAGATGACGCGTCGTGAACAACCGTTGGTTGAAGTTAAAGATGAGGATTTCCTTTTCCGAGTGGCTAAGGCTAGCTTTGTCCATCGTCGTAAGACATTGTGGAATAATTTAACAAATCATTTTGGTAAATCTGAGGAAGTGAAAGCCAAACTTGAGCAGGCTTTGGAAATTGCAGATATAAAACCTTCTATTCGTGGAGAGGCTTTATCTATTTCTGATTTTGCACACTTATCAGATGCTTTGAGAGAAGCAGGCCTATAATTCAAAAATCCCACTGAGATTCAGTGGGATTTTTAGCTATGCGGAGAGAGGGATTTGAACCCTCACGCTTGAAAAAGCACATGCGCCTGAAGCATGCGTGTCTGCCATTCCACCACCTCCGCAGATGATATGCCTATTATACTGCAATCTATTGAAAATGCAAGGAGGCCCATGGGAGATGGAAGATCCGTTTTTTTGTTCCAGAAAAGCTTTCTAATTTGTGATATAATAGGGCTATTAAACGAATGAGGAGTTCACTTGCAAGGAAGAATTATCAAAGCACTGGCAGGTTTCTATTATGTAGAGCATGATGGTGTTGTATACCAGACGCGTGCACGAGGAAATTTTAGAAAAAAAGGACAAACACCTTATGTTGGAGATTTTGTTGAATTTTCAGCAGAGGAAAATTCAGAAGGTTATATCCTTAAAATTGGTCAACGAATCAATAGTTTAGTGCGTCCACCCATTGTCAATATAAATCAGGCTGTGGTTATTATGTCTGCCAAGGAACCGGATTTTAACAGTAATCTTTTGGACCGTTTTTTGGTTTTACTAGAGCATAAAAATATAAAGCCTGTAATCTATATTTCTAAGATGGACTTGGTTGAAGATGATTCAGAAATGAAAGCTATTCAAAAACAGTATCAAAAAATTGGTTTTGATTTTATCTTCAGTTTGGAAGAACTATTGCCGCTCTTGACTGATAAAATAACAGTCTTTATGGGACAGACAGGTGTTGGAAAATCAACCTTGTTGAACCGTATTGCCCCACAGTTACATATAGAAACAGGTGAGATTTCAGACAGTCTAGGTCGTGGACGTCATACTACAAGGGCTGTAAGTCTTTATGACGTTCATGGTGGGAAGATTGCTGATACACCAGGATTCTCTTCGCTAGATTATGAAGTGGATAATGCAGAGGACTTGAGTGAAGCTTTTCCGGAAATCCGTCAAGCTAGTCATGGCTGTAAATTCCGTTCTTGTACTCATACCCATGAGCCTTCTTGTGCTGTTAAGGATGAGGTTGAAAATGGCCAGATCTGGCAAGTCCGTTATGATAATTACCTTCAATTTTTAAGTGAAATTGAAAATCGTCGTGAAACATATAAAAAAACTGTAAAAAGAAAGTAGGTCTCTCATGTCATATAAAATTGCTCCTTCTATCCTAGCTGCTGATTACGCTAATTTTGCTTCAGAGCTAGCTCGTATTGATGCATCAGGTGCGGAATATGTTCACATTGATATTATGGATGGTCAATTTGTTCCTAATATCAGTTGGGGAGCAGATGTGGTTGCTAGCATGCGTAAACATAGCAAGTTAGTTTTTGATTGTCACCTTATGGTTGTTGATCCTGAGCGTTATGTGGATGCCTATGCACAAGCTGGTGCAGATATCATGACCATTCATGTTGAAGCCACTAAGCATATCCATGGTGCCCTCCAGAAAATCAAAGCTGCTGGTATGAAAGCAGGTGTTGTGATTAATCCTGGAACCCCAGTTGAGGCACTTATTCCTATACTTGATTTAGTGGATCAAGTACTTATCATGACTGTAAATCCAGGTTTTGGTGGTCAGGCGTTCATTCCAGAAATGATGTCTAAAGTAGAGCGTGTTGTGGAGCTTCGTGAAAAAGGTGGCTATTCATTCGATATTGAAGTTGATGGTGGTGTAGATAACAACACTATTGCAGCATGTGCCAAGGCGGGGGCTAATGTTTTTGTAGCGGGCTCTTACCTCTTCAAAAATCCTGATTTGACAGCGCAAGTTCAAACGCTTCGTGATGCTATCGATGCCTAAAATAGCTTTATTTGTCGGTGGTGAGCTAGAGTGGTTCGCTACCGATTTTGATTATTTTGTTGGGGTGGATCGTGCGTGCTTACGTTTGTTGGAGTTAGGTTTACCTCTTGATTTGGCTGTCGGAGACTTTGATTCAGTATCTCGGTCAGAGTTAGAGATGATTCAATCAGCTGCCAAAGATTGTATGATTGCTCCAGCTGAAAAGGATGATACGGATACAGAGTTAGCCCTAAAAATTATATTTCAGCTATATCCTGAGGCGGAAGTAACTATTTTTGGTGCTTTTGGTGGCAGAATTGATCATATGTTATCAAATATATTTTTGGTCAGCGATCCTGAATTAGCTCCTTTTATGAGGCGTATCTGTTTGCGAGATAAGCAAAATAAGATTACTTATTATCCAGAAGGAAGTCATAAAGTTTTACCAGAACCCGGAATGACATATGTTTCTTTTTTACATGAAGGAGATGGAGAACTGACGATTTTGGGAGCAAAATACGAATTAACTAGTGTAAATTATTTCCAAAAGAAAGTCTATTCTAGTAATGAATTCGTTGATAGTCCGATTCAAGTGCTTGTGCCAAATGGATATGTGATTGTCATTCAGACTAAAGATAGGAGTTAGTATGATCTATCTACTTACACTTTTAACTTTATTAAGCTTGGGGATTCTTATTGCTCTTTTCTTGAAGAATATGGAGTTAAAAGAACAGATTAATAAGAGTTTGGAAGAAAATGCAGATAATCTTTCAGATCAAGTTTCGTTTCAATTGGAATCTTTTGCTAAGACAAATCAACTGGAAACGACAAAGCAATTGAACCAATTGCAGATGGAACTATATCAACAGTTGACAGATATCCGAGAGGTTTTACATCAAAATTTGTCTGATAATCGAGACCGTTCCGACCAACGCCTTGAGCAAATAAACCAAAGCTTAACCAAAGCTGTTAAAGATATGCAGGATTCCAATGAGAAACGTTTGGAACAAATGCGTCAGACAGTTGAAGAGAAACTTGAGCAAACCTTACAAACACGTTTACAAGCCTCTTTTGAGACGGTTTCAAGACAATTAGAGTCGGTTAACCAGGGCTTGGGGGAAATGAAAAATGTAGCCAAGGATGTTGGAAGTCTTAACAAGGTCCTTTCAAATACAAAAACACGAGGTATTTTGGGAGAGCTTCAATTAGGGCAAATTATTGAAGACATATTGACTGTTAATCAGTACGAGCGAGAATTTCCTACGGTATCAGGTTCAAGTGAACGAGTTGAATATGCAATCAAAATACCAGGAAACCATAAAGATGAATATATCTACCTTCCCATTGATTCTAAGTTTCCTTTGGAAGATTACTATCGTCTGGAAGATGCTTATGAGTCTGGTAATAAAGAGGAGATTGAGAATCACCGTAAGTCACTTCTGACTAGTATTAAGCGATTTGCAAAGGATATTAACAAGAAGTATCTTAACCCACCTGAAACTACAAATTTTGGCATATTATTTTTGCCGACGGAAGGACTTTATGCTGAGGTAGTACGCCAACCAGCCTTCTTTGACGCCCTTCGTCGCGAAGAGAATATTGTTATCGCAGGGCCGTCAACCTTATCAGCACTCTTGAATTCATTGTCTGTAGGATTTAGAACTTTGAATATTCAAAAGAATGCGGATGATATTAGTAAGATTTTAGGCAACGTCAAACTAGAGTTTGGCAGGTTTGGAGATATGTTAGCTAAAGCTCAGAAACAATTGAATACAGCAAGTAAAACCGTCGATAGTCTTCTTAACACAAGGAGTAGGGCAATTGTTAGAGCTCTTGATACAATTGAAACCTATCAAGACAGTGCGACACAAAGTTTGTTGGATTTACCACGATTAGAAAACGAGGACAAGCATGAAGATTAATCAAATGAAAAAAGACGAGTATTTTGAAGGTTTTTATCTGATTAAGCGTGCAGAGGTACGTAAGACAAGAGCAGGAAAGGATTACATTGCCTTTACATTCCAGGATGATACTGGAGAGATTTCAGGCAACCTATGGGATGCTCAGCCTTATAATGTCGAAGAATTTACCGCAGGTAAAGTAGTGCATATGGAGGGCCGTCGAGAGGTTTATAATAATACTCCTCAGGTAAACCAAATTACCTTACGCTTGCCTACATTTGGTGAGCCAAATGATCCGGCTGATTTCAAAGAGAAACCACCAGTAAATCCTTCCGAAGTACGCGAATACCTAGAGCAAATGATTTTCAAGATTGAGGAAGCAACTTGGCAGCGTGTTGTTCGTACCCTCTATCGAAAGTATAATAAAGAGTTTTTCACTTTTCCAGCTGCTAAAACAAATCATCATGCCTTTGAAAGTGGACTAGCCTATCATACAGCTACTATGGTTCGCTTAGCGGACAGCATTGGAGATATTTATCCAGAGCTCAATAAGAGTCTACTCTTTGCCGGAATTATGCTTCATGATTTAGCTAAGGTTATTGAACTTACTGGTCCTGAAAATACTGAGTATACGGTTCGTGGAAACTTGATTGGTCATATTGCTTTGATTGATGAAGAAATCACTAAGGTGCTCATGGAGCTCAATATTGACGATACGCGTGAGGATGTCGTTGTTTTGCGTCATGTTATTCTCAGCCATCATGGACAACTAGAGTATGGTAGTCCAGTGCGCCCCCGTATTATGGAGGCAGAAATTATTCATATGATTGATAATCTTGATGCCAGTATGATGATGATGACGACAGCCCTTAACCTAGTAGGTCCAGGAGAAATGACAAATCGTCTCTTTGCTATGGATAATCGTTCTTTCTACAAGCCAAAATTTGATTAAAATCGAAATTAAGCGAGCATTTCATATGAAAATGTTCGTTTTTTGCTGTATTATGGTATAATAGTTAAAAAGTACAGAAAATATAGGTAACATATGAAATTAAAACGAAGTGAGCGCATGGTAGTGATTTCAAACTACCTGATTAATAATCCTTATCAATTGACAAGCCTCAACACCTTTGCAGAACGTTATGAAGCTGCAAAGTCTTCAATCTCAGAAGATGTTGCTATCATTAAAAAAGCTTTTGAGGAAAGTCAAATAGGAGAAATCGAAACAGTAACTGGTGCATCTGGTGGCGTTATGTTTACACCGACTATTTCTGATGAAGATGCAAGAAGTCTGGTTGAAGATCTTTGTAAACGTCTTTCCGAGAGTGATCGTATCTTACCAGGTGGTTATCTCTACCTATCTGATTTATTGAGTACACCGTCTATTTTAAAAAATGTTGGTCGTATCATTGCCAGTGCCTTTAAAGGACAAAAAATTGATGCCGTTATGACAGTTGCAACCAAAGGAGTTCCTTTAGCAAATGCAGTAGCAGATGTCTTGAACATTCCATTTGTTATCGTTCGTCGTGACTTGAAAATTACAGAAGGTTCAACCGTATCGGTAAACTACGTTAGTGGTTCAAGTGATCGTATTGAAAAGATGTTCCTTTCAAAACGTAGTTTGAAACCAAATAGCCGCGTCCTTATTGTTGATGATTTTCTTAAAGGTGGCGGTACCATTACGGGTATGATTAGCTTGCTTTCAGAATTTGATAGTGAGTTAGTAGGTGTAGCTGTATTCGCAGAAAATGCTAAAGGCGATCGTGATATCCATGAATATAAATCATTACTTACTGTTTCTGACATCGATGTAAAAGCACAGAAGGTAGAAGTTGAAGTCGGTAATATTTTTGATAAATAATTAATCTACGATAGTATTCCTAATTTAACGATTAGGAATTTTTCTTTTTAACAAGAAAGTCTTGACAATAATCATCAAAAAATGATACTATATTAGACGGTACTTTTTACTTTTGGTCTCTCAAAAGTGTACAGAGACGTGCTGACATAAGTTGCAAAAGTACACAAAGATATGGGCTGTCACCAAGTGCCATATCAACCAAAAATAAAAAAACACAGGAGAATGTAGATGCCTACAATTAACCAATTGGTTCGTAAACCACGTCAATCAAAAGTTGTTAAATCTAAATCACCAGCTTTGAACGTTGGTTACAACAGCCACAAAAAAGTTCAAACTAACGTATCTTCACCACAAAAACGTGGTGTTGCAACACGTGTTGGAACAATGACACCTAAGAAACCTAACTCAGCCCTTCGTAAATTCGCTCGTGTACGTTTGAGCAACCTTATCGAAGTTACTGCTTACATCCCAGGTATCGGACACAACCTCCAAGAACACAGCGTTGTTCTTATCCGTGGTGGACGTGTAAAAGACCTTCCAGGGGTACGTTACCACATCGTCCGTGGTGCACTTGATACTGCAGGTGTAGCTGATCGTAAACAAAGCCGTTCTAAATACGGTGCTAAACGTCCTAAAGGATAAGAAGGGAGATAAGATAAAATGAGTCGTAAAAATAGAGCGCCTAAACGCGAAGTATTGGCAGATCCATTGTACAATTCAAAAATCGTTACACGTCTTATCAACCGTGTAATGCTTGACGGTAAACGTGGTACTGCTGCAACAATCGTATACGATGCTTTCGAGCAAATCAAAGAAGCAACTGGAAACGATGCTCTTGAAGTATTTGAAACAGCTATGGACAACATCATGCCTGTACTTGAAGTACGTGCACGTCGTGTCGGTGGTTCAAACTACCAAGTCCCAGTTGAAGTTCGTCCAGAACGTCGTACAACTCTTGGTCTTCGTTGGTTGGTTAACGCATCACGTGCGCGTGGTGAACACACTATGAAAGATCGTCTTGCAAAAGAAATCATGGATGCTGCAAACAACACTGGTGCATCAGTTAAGAAACGTGAAGATACTCACAAAATGGCTGAAGCAAACCGTGCCTTTGCACACTTCCGCTGGTAATCATAAGTTTCAAGCTGAATTACAGTCATATATTCATAAGCTAAGATTATGGATTTGTAATAGGCTGACTCTGAATTCAAATAATATTATTCATATCATTTGAAAACCAGTTAAATATTAGTGAAAAAACGGGTAGGTCCTGCCTATCCGTTTTTTGACAATAATGTTATAATAAATAAGTAAACTAAAATATTTATAGGAGAATAAACCTAATGGCACGCGAATTTTCACTTGCAAAAACTCGTAATATCGGTATCATGGCCCACGTCGATGCCGGTAAAACAACTACAACAGAGCGTATCCTTTACTACACTGGTAAAATCCACAAAATCGGTGAAACTCACGAAGGTGCATCACAAATGGACTGGATGGAGCAAGAACAAGAGCGTGGTATCACAATCACATCTGCCGCTACAACAGCACAATGGGATGGTCACCGCGTTAACATCATCGATACACCAGGACACGTGGACTTCACAATCGAAGTACAACGTTCACTCCGTGTATTGGATGGTGCCGTAACCGTTCTTGACTCACAATCAGGTGTAGAACCTCAAACTGAAACAGTTTGGCGTCAAGCAACTGAGTATGGTGTTCCACGTATCGTATTTGCCAACAAAATGGATAAAATCGGTGCAGACTTCCTTTACTCAGTAAGCACACTTCACGATCGTCTTCAAGCAAACGCACACCCAATCCAATTGCCAATCGGTGCTGAAGATGATTTCCGTGGTATCATTGACTTGATTAAAATGAAAGCTGAAATCTATACTAATGACCTTGGTACAGATATTCTTGAAGAAGATATTCCAGCTGATTACGTTGATCAAGCAAACGAATACCGTGAAAAATTGATCGAAGCAGTTGCTGAAACTGACGAAGATTTGATGATGAAATACCTTGAAGGTGAAGAAATCACTAACGAGGAATTGAAAGCAGCTATCCGTCGTGCAACAATCAACGTTGAATTCTTCCCAGTTCTTTGTGGTTCTGCCTTCAAGAACAAAGGTGTTCAATTGATGCTTGATGCGGTTATCGATTACCTTCCAAGCCCACTTGATATCCCTGCAATCAAAGGTATCAACCCAGATACAGACGAAGAAGAAACTCGTCCAGCATCTGATGATGAGCCATTTGCAGCTCTTGCCTTCAAGATTATGACTGACCCATTTGTAGGTCGTTTGACATTTATCCGTGTTTACTCAGGTATCCTTCAATCAGGTTCATATGTAATGAACACATCTAAAGGTAAACGTGAACGTATCGGACGTATCCTTCAAATGCACGCTAACAGCCGTCAAGAAATTGAACAAGTATACGCTGGTGATATCGCTGCTGCTATCGGTTTGAAAGATACTACAACTGGTGACTCATTGACTGATGAAAAAGCTAAAGTTATTCTTGAGTCAATCGAAGTTCCAGAACCAGTTATCCAATTGATGGTTGAGCCTAAGACTAAAGCTGACCAAGATAAGATGGGTATCGGTCTTCAAAAACTTGCTGAAGAAGATCCAACATTCCGTGTTGAAACTAACCCTGAAACTGGTGAAACAGTTATCTCTGGTATGGGTGAACTTCACCTTGATGTCCTTGTTGACCGTTTGAAACGTGAACACAAAGTTGAAGCAAACGTTGGTGCTCCACAAGTATCTTACCGTGAAACATTCCGTGCTGGAACACAAGCACGTGGATTCTTCAAACGTCAATCTGGTGGTAAAGGTCAGTTTGGTGATGTTTGGATTGAATTTACTCCAAATGAAGAAGGTAAAGGTTTCGAATTCGAAAATGCTATCGTCGGTGGTGTGGTTCCACGTGAATTCATCCCTGCAGTAGAAAAAGGATTGGAAGAATCTATGGCTAACGGTGTCCTTGCTGGATACCCAATGGTTGACATCAAAGCTAAACTTTACGATGGTTCATACCACGATGTCGATTCATCTGAAACTGCCTTCAAGATCGCTGCATCTCTTGCACTTAAAGAAGCTGCTAAGACTGCACAACCAACTATTCTTGAACCAATGATGCTTGTAACAATCACTGTTCCTGAAGAAAATCTTGGTGATGTTATGGGTCACGTTACAGCTCGTCGTGGACGTGTTGATGGTATGGAAGCACACGGTAACAGCCAAATCGTTCGTGCATATGTTCCACTTGCTGAAATGTTCGGTTATGCAACAACACTTCGTTCTGCAACTCAAGGTCGTGGTACATTCATGATGGTATTTGACCACTATGAAGATGTTCCTAAATCAGTTCAAGAAGAAATCATCAAGAAAAATTCTGGTGAAGCTTAATTAGAACTTATAAAGTTAGGGTACTTATGAAAGTAAGTGCCTTTTCTATTTGCAATTTTTTGAAAAAAATTATATAATATGACTGTTGAAAGGTTGAATTGAAAGCGTTCAAGTTAATCTTTTCACAATAGGGAGAGCTTGCTCTCAAAATTATATTTATTTGATTTTCATAAGGAGGAAATCACTAATGGTAGTTAAAGTTGGTATTAACGGTTTCGGTCGTATCGGTCGTCTTGCTTTCCGTCGTATCCAAAACGTAGAAGGTGTTGAAGTTACACGCATCAACGACCTTACAGATCCAGTTATGCTTGCACACTTGTTGAAATACGACACAACTCAAGGTCGTTTCGACGGTACTGTTGAAGTTAAAGATGGTGGATTTGAAGTTAACGGTAAATTCGTTAAAGTTTCTGCTGAACGTGACCCAGAACAAATTGACTGGGCTAACGACGGTGTAGAAATCGTTCTTGAAGCAACTGGTTTCTTTGCTACTAAAGCAGCTGCTGAAAAACACTTGCATGCTGGTGGTGCTAAGAAAGTTGTTATCACTGCTCCTGGTGGATCAGATGTTAAAACAGTCGTATTTAACACTAACCACGATATTCTTGATGGTACTGAAACAGTTATCTCAGGTGCTTCATGTACTACAAACTGTTTGGCTCCAATGGCTAAAGCTCTTCATGACAACTTCGGTATCGTTGAAGGTTTGATGACTACTATCCACGGTTACACTGGTGACCAAATGGTTCTTGACGGACCACACCGTAAAGGTGACCTTCGCCGTGCTCGTGCTGCTGCAGCTAACATCGTTCCTAACTCAACTGGTGCTGCTAAAGCAATCGGTTTGGTTATCCCTGAATTGAACGGTAAATTGGACGGAGCTGCTCAACGTGTTCCTGTTCCAACTGGTTCAGTAACTGAATTGGTAGCAGTTCTTGACAAGAACGTTACTGTTGATGAAGTAAACGCAGCTATGAAAGAAGCTTCTAACGAATCATACGGATACACTGAAGATCCAATCGTATCTTCTGATATCGTAGGTATGTCATTCGGTTCATTGTTTGACGCAACTCAAACTAAAGTTCTTGACGTTGACGGTAAACAATTGGTTAAAGTTGTTTCATGGTATGACAACGAAATGTCTTACACTTCACAACTTGTTCGTACTCTTGAATACTTCGCGAAAATCGCTAAATAATTCAATTGTATAAAAAGAAGAGCTTCGGCTCTTTTTTTATTTCCAAAATAATAAAACAGCCGTATAAATAGGCTGTTATAATCTCAGTAGGATTGTGATTTATGAATAAGCTAGAAGGCATTCCAAATGAGTAGAAAGAGCAGGACACAACCCCAGGAGTTTTTATTATGTTTTTGTATAGCTAGCATACCATAAATAAGTATAAAAACGGTAAGTGATTCAAATAGGGTATAGATATCAAAACCAATAATTCCATGGATAAGGAGGCAAAAAATCGCACAAGTTATTGCCCCACTATCTAACCAAATGTAAGGAGATGGAAAACGTATGCGTATCTTTTCAGCGATGACTACATAGTTAAATCCTTCCTAGAATCCCCAAATAAGACAGATGAATGGGTATGTCAGGATATTACTAGGAAATGATTGGCTCATTACTTCTTTTGTTAATTGTATTGATTGAAGCGGTAGATAGGAATGAATCTGATGAGTAATTCCTTTAAATATGATAAGTGGTAGGGCTACAAGAAGAGATTGAAAAAGGGTGGTAACTAGATTTTTGGTGATTAATCCAAAGTGTCTGAAAGATTCTTTGCGATAAAGCATAACAGTGCTGGTTCCTAAGCCTGCGATGGCAAATTGACAACTAGCTAATAAGATTAATCGCAGCCATAGCGGTACTGAGGTTTGGTTAGTGTATGAAAAAAGAGTTGGTTTAAGAGTAAGAAAGAGGAGCAGAGGAACAAGGGTAAGAATAAGGATTACATTTAGATCATGGTCAGCTTGTTTCTGCTTCTTGTTTAGCTGTTTTTCATGGATATTCGACCTTTCTATTTAGATTATATGCTAAATGTCTTATACTCGCAATAAGCTAGAAATCCTTCTGATTTTGCTATCTCTTTTATGCATTTTGTGATATAATGAAAACGTATTAAAAAATTAAGGAGTCTGATCAAATGGCTAAATTGACTGTTAAAGATGTTGACTTGAAAGGGAAAAAAGTTCTCGTTCGTGTTGACTTCAACGTACCTGTAAAAGATGGCGTGATCACTAACGATAACCGTATCACTGCTGCCCTTCCAACTATCAAGTACATTCTTGAACAAGGTGGACGTGCAATCCTCTTCTCTCACCTTGGACGTGTAAAAGAAGAAGCTGATAAAGAAGGCAAATCACTTGCTCCTGTAGCTGCTGACTTGGCTGCTAAATTGGGTCAAGACGTTAAATTTATCCCAGGTGTTACACGTGGTGCTGAATTGGAAGCAGCTGTTAACGCTCTTGAAGATGGACAAGTTCTCTTGGTTGAAAACACTCGTTTTGAAGATGTTGATGGCAAGAAAGAATCTAAAAATGATCCTGAACTTGGTAAATACTGGGCATCACTTGGAGATGGTATCTTCGTAAACGATGCATTCGGTACAGCTCACCGTGCACACGCATCTAACGTTGGTATCTCAGCAAACGTTGATAAAGCTGTTGCTGGTTTCCTTCTTGAAAACGAAATTGCTTACATCAAAGAAGCAGTTGAAACTCCAGAACGTCCATTCGTAGCTATCCTTGGTGGTTCTAAAGTATCTGATAAGATTGGTGTTATCGAAAACCTTCTTGCAAAAGCTGATAAAGTTCTTATCGGTGGTGGTATGACTTACACATTCTACAAAGCACAAGGTATCGAAATCGGTAACTCACTTGTAGAAGAAGATAAACTTGATGTTGCTAAAGCTCTTCTTGAAAAATCAAATGGTAAATTGATTTTGCCAGTTGACTCAAAAGAAGCTAATGCATTTGCTGACTACACTGAAGTGAAAGACACTGAAGGTGAAGCAGTAGACCCAGGTTTCCTTGGTTTGGATATCGGTCCTAAATCAATTGCTGAATTCGATAAAGCCTTGACTGGTGCGAAAACAGTTGTATGGAATGGTCCTATGGGTGTATTTGAAAACTCTGACTTCCAAGCTGGTACAATCGGTGTGATGGACGCAATCGTGAAACAACCAGGCGTTAAATCAATCATCGGTGGTGGTGACTCAGCTGCTGCAGCAATCAACCTTGGACGTGCAGATAAATTCTCATGGATCTCTACTGGTGGTGGTGCTTCTATGGAACTTCTTGAAGGTAAAGAACTTCCAGGATTGGCTGCACTTACTGATAAATAAGTCTATTAGAATGAAAAGAGTTGGGAAACCAACTCTTTTTTGTGTCATCTCTTTGAATATTTAATAGAGGCTAAAATTATTATTGGGAAGTAAATTTCTCTCAAAAAATTGCGATTATTAGTTTGAACTTTGCGTCATAATACTGTAGAAGTAGCCAAAAGTTTCATAATCATGTTAAAATAGTAAAATGGGATTGAAATTTGAACCGAAAAAATTTAAATTTGGTATGCGTACACTTAAGACGGGGATTGCTGTCTTTCTTGTTTTAGGTCTTTTTTCTGCTTTAGGTTGGGAAGGGCTTCAGATTGGTTGTTTGACAGCAGTCTTTAGTCTTCGAGAAAACTTTGATAGAAGTATTCAGTTTGGTAAATCACGTATTTTTGCGAATACGGTTGGAGGTCTTTTGTCGCTATTATTTTACTTTGTGAATATGTGGTTTCATCATTCAGTTTGGGTGACCTTGCTATTGGTTCCAATTTTGACAATGTTAACGATTGTCATTAATGTGTCTTTTAATAATGCTTCTGGTGTTATTGGAGGGGTGGCTGCACTTTTGATTATTACCTTGTCTATTCCGCCTGATAATACTTTTACTTATGTTATTGCTAGAGTCTTTGAAACATTCTGTGGAGTCTTTATAGCAATCCTTGTCAATTATGATTATGATTGGCTACTTAAACATTTAAAATAAGAATGATAGGGTTCTATTGGACTCTATTTTTTATGATTTTTCGATAAAATCCTTAAATTAGAGCGAATATACAATGTAATGTTCGGTAATTGCTCATTGTGTAAGAAAAAGTGACATAAACTGTTGACATGTAGAAATATTCAGAATATAATTGTTAGGAAAGGAGGATGATCATGGCAAGAGAGAAAGAATTAAGGCGTTCTCTAGCTGTTTTTCCGATTGGAACAGTTATGAAGTTGACGGATTTAACCGCTCGTCAAATTCGTTACTATGAAGATCAAGGTTTAATTCAACCTGAACGTACAGCTGGAAATCGTCGGATGTACTCATTAAATGATATGGATCGTTTATTGGAAATCAAAGATTTTTTGGATGATGGTTACAATATTGCAGCGATTAAACATGAGTACGAAGAGCGTGAAGTTCGTGCCCAACAAAAACAAGTGGCTTTAACAGATGCGGACGTTCGACGTATCTTGCATGATGAACTCCTTCAGCAAGGCCGTTTTACGACCCCGTCACAACAATTTGGTAACTTGCGTATCTAATTACGCTTTGAACTTTTATTTTTGGTTTTTATAAAGGAGACCCCTATTATGGCAATCACAGCAGCTGATATTCGTCGCGAAGTCAAAGAGAAGAATGTTACTTTCTTGCGTTTAATGTTCTCTGATATCCTTGGTGTTATGAAGAACGTTGAAATTCCTGCGACAGATGAACAGTTGGATAAGGTACTTTCAAATAAAGCTATGTTTGATGGTTCATCAATCGAGGGATTTGTTCGTATCAACGAATCTGATATGTATCTTTACCCAGATCTTGATACGTGGACAGTTTTCCCTTGGGGCGATGAAAATGGTGCAGTAGCTGGTCTTATTTGTGATATCTATACTTCTGCGGGTGAACCATTTGCTGGTGACCCTCGTGGTAACTTGAAAAAAGCTTTGCGTCATATGGAAGAAGTTGGTTATAAATCATTTAACCTTGGACCAGAACCAGAATTTTTCCTTTTCAAATTAGATGAGCAAGGTAATCCTACGCTTGAAGTTAACGATAAAGGTGGTTATTTTGACCTTGCTCCAACTGACCTTGCAGACAACACACGCCGTGAAATCGTTAATGTGTTGACAGAAATGGGATTTGATGTTGAGGCATCTCACCATGAAGTGGCGGTTGGTCAACATGAAATCGACTTCAAGTATACAGATGTTTTGAAGGCTTGTGATAATATCCAAATTTTCAAATTGGTTGTTAAGACAATCGCTCGTAAACATGGTCTTTATGCGACATTTATGGCGAAACCTAAATATGGTATTGCTGGTAGCGGTATGCACTGTAACATGTCTCTCTTCACTGAAGAAGGAAATGCATTCTTTGATCCAGAGGATCCACGTGGTATGCAATTGTCTCAAGACGCCTACTACTTCCTTGGTGGTTTGATGAAACATGCATATAACTATACTGCAATTATTAACCCAACAGTTAACTCTTACAAACGTTTGGTTCCTGGATATGAAGCTCCTGTATATATTGCATGGGCAGGTAGCAACCGTTCACCATTGATCCGCGTTCCTGCGTCTCGTGGTATGGGTACACGTTTGGAATTGCGTTCAGTAGACCCAATGGCAAACCCATACTTGGCACTTGCTGTTCTTTTGGAAGCTGGTCTTGATGGTATTATTAACAAGATTGATGCTCCAGATCCAGTTGAAACAAACATTTACTCAATGTCTCCTGAAGAACGTAAAGAAGCAGGTATTATTGATTTGCCATCAACACTTCGTAACGCTCTTAAAGCATTGGAAACAGATGAAGTGGTTCGTCAAGCTTTGGGTAATCATATCTATACAAACTTCCTTGATGCGAAACGTATGGAATGGGCAAGCTATGCTACCTTTGTTTCACAATGGGAAATTGATAACTACTTGGATATTTATTAAGAAATTAAATTTGAAAATCAGGTTATGCCTGGTTTTCTTTTTCTTTTTAATTTATTAAGTTCTTGGACAAATTACGTAGTTTTAACTGAGCTGTTTTCTTTTGTCATATTTCTTTATTTCTCCTTAATCGCATTAAAATATGAGAGTGTTAAACTAATTTCATATTAATCTTATTCAGGGGGAAATATGAAAACTACAAAAAAAGCTGCTTTGGCAGCAGCCTCAAGTGCATTATTGCTCGGTCTTACAGTCGCACAAACAGTTAATGCTGATACTTATACAGTTCAAAATGGAGATTCATTCTTCGAGATTGCTAGTCAGTATGGTGTAGATCCTTATCAATTAGCAGCTGAAAATGGCATGACTATTTGGTCAACAATTGTTCCTGGTGGAAGCTTGGAAGTTTCAGGAGCTACTACGGCAGTTGAAGAAACAACAGAAGTTTCTTCTTCAGAGGTAACAGCTACTGATTCAGATGCTACTTGGAATCGTTATCCAGTTGGTCAATGTACATGGGGTGTTAAGGAAGTCGCTCCATGGGCAAGTAACTGGTGGGGTAATGGTGGCGATTGGGCCGGAAGCGCTGCTAGCCAAGGTTATGCTGTAGGTTCAACACCTGTGACAGGATCAATTGTATGTTGGACTGATGGTGGTTATGGTCACGTTGGTTATGTAACACAAGTTGGTCAAGATGGTCAAATTCAGATCTTGGAGTCAAACTATAACAACCAGCAACAAATCAATAACTATCGTGGTTGGTTTGATCCACAAAACTCAACTACACAAGGTTCAGTATCTTACATTTATCCAGGTGCATAAAACGAAAAGAAGCGTTTATAGCGCTTTTTTTCTTGCTGGAAGAGTTGTGCTCAGACTGGATTTAAACTTAAAAAATGGTAGCTAGATAGCTACCATTTTTTTATTTATCAGGTGTGAGAATCATTGGAATAATGATTGGTTCACGTTCTGTTTTTTCATATAGGAATGGGCGTAAAGCATTGACGATAGCTCCGTTAACAGATTGGATGCTAGCATCTTTATTCTTAAGAGCGATACGAATAGCATTGAATAGAATGCGTTGGCTTTCGCGGATAAGATCGCCAGATTCACGCATATAGATGAAGCCACGACTGAGGATGTCTGGACCAGCTAGAATCATCTTAGACTTGAAGTCAACAGTAGCTACGGCAAGTACGACACCATCTTCAGAAAGATCACGACGATCACGAAGAACGGCAGCTCCGATATCCCCAATGCCATTACCATCAACATAAATATCTTGAGCATTGAAGTGACCTGCACGACGCGCAGAGTCTTTTGTTAGGGCTAAGACATCACCATTTTCCATAATGAAGATATTATCTTTTGGAACGCCACAATCAACAGCAAGACCTGCGTGGACTTTCTGCATGCGGTATTCACCGTGAACAGGCATGAAGAATTTTGGTTTTATCAAACGAAGCATTAGTTTTTGCTCTTGTTGACCACCGTGTCCAGAGGTATGGATATTGTTGATTTTACCGTGGATAACATCAACACCAGCTTCTTGAATGGTATTAATCAGACGGTTAACGCTAGTGGTGTTCCCTGGAATAGGACTAGATGAGAAGATGACAGTGTCACCAGGTTGTAGTGTCACTTGGCGGTGCATACCATTGGCGATACGTGCAAGGGCCGCCATAGGCTCCCCTTGAGAACCGGTACACATGATAAGAATTTCACTGGCATGATAGTTTTTCATCTCACTAGGATCAATGATAGTCCCTTTTGGAACCTTGATGTAACCTAGTTCAACTCCATTGACAATGGCTTTTTCCATAGAACGTCCGAAGACAACAATCTTACGGCCAGTTTTTACAGCGGCTTCGGCAGCTTGTTGAAGACGGAAAATGTTTGAGGCAAATGAGGCGAAAATAATACGTCCGTGGATTCCTTCAATAATTTTCATAATGGATTGGCCAACAACCTTCTCGGAATTAGTGAAAGTTGGTACTTCAGCATTGGTTGAGTCTGAGAGGAGGCAAAGAACGCCTTCCTCACCAAGTGCAGCCATACGGTGAAGGTCTGCTGGTTCCCCTACTGGGGTGAAGTCAAACTTAAAGTCACCGGTACACACAATTTTACCTTGAGGTGTATGGATGACAATACCGAGAGGTTCTGGAATTGAGTGAGTAGTGCGGAAGAAGGTCACGCTCATATTTTTGAAAGTAAGCTCTGTATTAGCATTAATTTCGTAGAGTTGTGCGTCACGAAGTAGTCCGTGTTCTTCCAATTTTCCTTTGATAAGAGCAAGAGCAAGCGGTCCTGCATAAATTGGGATATTTGCCTGTTTAAGAAGGAAGGGAATCCCACCAATATGGTCTTCATGACCGTGGGTAATGACAAGTGCCTTTACACGATCAACGTTTTCAACGATGTAAGAATAGTCTGGGATGACATAGTCGATTCCGAGAAGATCGTCTTCGGGGAATTTAATACCCGCATCGACGATGATAATCTCATCTTGGTATTCAATACCATAGGTGTTTTTACCGATTTCCCCCAAACCACCAATCGCATAAACCCCAACTTCTTCAGGTTTTAGATTGATTTTTGATGCCATGGTCTTAGAACTCCGTTACTTCAAAAACGCCTGTTTCTTTTTCGTATTCAAGGGCTTTTTCTGAGAGGAGCTCGATGAATTCGATGTTATAGGCAGTGTTTTTTTCGATGATTTGACGAGCTTGGATACGTCCCTCAAGTTCAGTTTCTGCATCGATATCTAGGTAGAGTGATTTTGTCTGTTCACGGCGTGGATTACGCTCTTTAGTTTCTTGGTAAAAGACTTTATAAATCATGGTTTTCCTTTCTTTCCAAAAGGCTCTGCCATTCTATAAAAAAACCGGTCAAGTTAATCTTTCTATGATTTACTTGACGTTATGATATTCACTTTATGAGTAATAGCTAGTAGCCTTGATTCGTTTAACAATTACTATTATTGTACCATAAGATAAGGGCTAGATAAAGAAAATGGCGGAAAAAGTTGGAAAATGTTCGTTTCTGGGAAACAGTGACTTGTGTTATAATAGAAAAGCATAAAAGGAAACAAGGAAAAAAGATGAAAATATTAGCATTTGATACTTCTAGCACTGCTTTATCAGTAGCCTTGTTGGAAGATGAGAAACTAGTGGCAGAAACAACTGTCACAGTAAAAAAGAACCACAGTATTAGTTTAATGCCCACCATTGATTTTTTAGTTGCTCAGGCAGGCTGGCAGCCGTCTGATTTAGAACGTATTGTGGTTGCACAGGGGCCTGGATCCTACACCGGGCTTCGTGTGGCTGTCGCAACAGCTAAGACGTTAGCCTATGCGCTTGACATTGATTTAGTGGGGGTTTCAAGTCTACAGGCGCTGACAAACCTTTCGGTTGTCGGTGTTGTGATTCCTATCATGGATGCCCGTCGTAATAATGTTTACGTTGGTTTTTATGAAAATGGTCAGGCTATCGTCCCTGATTGTCATGCTGCCTTTACAGATGTTCTTGAGCAAGCTAAAGTTTATGAAAAGGTGACATTTGTCGGTGAAGTGGCTAATTTTGCGGATCAGATTAAGGAAAATCTTCCAGAGGCAACGATCTTGTCTAGCCTTCCATCAGCTCAGTTAATTGGTCGTTTAGGCTTATCCTTGCCTTCTGTTGATGTGGATGCCTTTGTTCCACATTACTTGAAGCGGGTTGAGGCAGAGGAGAATTGGCTTAAGACGCATGAGGAGATTAACCGTGACAACTACATCAAGCGCGTCTAGACTGAGTAGCCAAGAGCAAGCCCAATTGATTTATCAGATTTTGTCGGATGTTTATGACAAGTCTCCGTGGACGATAGAACAAGTGGTAGCAGACTTGGCTTTAGATACTACGGAATATTTCTATGTGTATGATCAGGAAGAAGTTGTTGGTTTTTTAGCCCTTCAAAATTTGGTGGGTGAGCTCGAGGTGACCAATATCGCCGTTTTAAAAGCTTATCAAGGGCGTGGTTATGCTAGTCAGTTGATGAAGCATTTGGAAGATCGTAGTGAGCCTATATTTCTAGAAGTGAGGACTTCAAATCAAGTCGCTCAGGCGCTTTATAGAAAATTTGGTTTTGAAAGTCTAGGAATTCGGAAAAATTATTATCATGAGCCTCAAGAAGATGCAGTTATCATGAGGCGAGAGGAAGTCTAATGGCAGATAGATATATTTTGGCAGTGGAGAGCTCATGTGATGAGACTTCAGTTGCCGTTTTGAAAAATGAGAAGGAACTTTTAAGTAATATTATTGCCAGTCAGGTGGAAAGCCATAAACGTTTTGGTGGTGTTGTTCCTGAGGTGGCTAGCCGTCACCATGTGGAAGTGGTAACTCTTTGCATTAAAGATGCCCTTTCTGAGGCGGGAATTACTGCTGAACAACTAGATGCTGTAGCAGTAACCTATGGTCCTGGTTTGGTCGGGGCGCTCTTGGTCGGGATGGCAGCAGCTAAGGCCTTCGCTTGGGCACACGGATTGCCTTTGATTCCAGTTAACCATATGGCTGGACATCTTATGGCGGCGCGTGAGGTTCAAGAATTGGAATATCCCCTCTTAGCGCTTTTGGTGTCTGGAGGGCACACAGAGTTGGTTTATGTGTCAGAACCGGGAAATTACAAGATTGTTGGTGAGACACGTGATGATGCAGTTGGTGAGGCCTATGACAAGGTCGGGCGTGTGATGGGGTTGACCTACCCAGCTGGGCGTGAAATTGATGAATTGGCTCATAAAGGGAAAGATGTTTATGATTTTCCACGCGCTATGATTAAGGAAGACCACTTGGAGTTTTCATTTTCAGGCTTGAAGTCAGCCTTCATCAATTTGCACCATAATGCAGAGCAAAAGGGTGACGTCCTAATTAAAGAAGACCTTTGTGCTTCTTTCCAAGCTGCTGTGTTGGATATCCTTCTAGCTAAGACTAAGAAAGCCTTGGAGCGTTATCCTGTCAAGACACTTGTTGTTGCAGGTGGTGTGGCAGCTAATCAAGGCTTACGTGAACGTTTGGCTGAAGAAATCACAGATGTAGATGTGGTTATTCCGCCTTTACGTCTTTGTGGTGACAATGCTGGCATGATTGCTCTAGCAGCCGCTATTGAATGTGATCAAAAACATTTTGCTGAGTTGGACTTGAATGCAAAACCAAGTCTAGCCTTTGCAGGATTTGAAGAATAAGAAGAACCTCTTACTAGTTTGGTAAGAGGTTCCTTTAGAAAGGAATTGAGTGTGTCTGACTTTCGTTTAGGTGTAAAAGCCGCGGTACCGACAGCTTTAGGCTATGTAGCTATTGGCCTAGCCTTTGGTGTTGTAGCAGCTGCTTCGGGTCTATCAGCCCTTGAGGTTGGCCTCATGTGTGCCTTGGTCTATGGTGGCTCGGCCCAGTTTGCCATGTGTGCCTTAGTAGTTGCAGGAGCTGGTCTAGGTGAGTTAACCTTGACTGTTTTCTTGGTTAATTTGCGTAACATGTTGATGAGTTTACATGCAACGACGATTTTTACAAAAACAAGTCTCTGGAATCAGCTGGGAATTGGTAGTCTGATTACGGATGAAAGTTATGGTGTCTTGTTGGGAGAATATGTGCATCATAAAGATATTCCTGCTAACTGGATGCATGGTAACAATATTTTCAGCTATTTGGTTTGGATTGTATCATCAGTTATTGGTTGTTTGATTGGTTCCATGATTCCTAATCCTGAGCTATTTGGTTTGGATTTTGCTTTGATTGCCATGTTTATTGGTTTGTTGAGTAGTCAGATTGATGCCTTGTTAGGGGAAGGCGTGCGTAAGCTACTCTTGATTTTACTATCTATTGCTGTGGCTTATTTGAGCTTTAGTGTCATCTTGTCGGAATCTTTGGCTGTTTTAGTGGCTACTTTGGTTGGATGTAGTGTGGGGGTGATGTGTGATGGCCGTCAATAAGTTTATTCTCATTGCTATTCTACTTGGGTTTGTGGTCAGCTGGGTTCCTCGTGTGCTTCCCTTTGTTTTAGTGAAATACAAGGGGCTTCCAGATATCGTTGTTCGATTTTTGCACTATTTACCAGTTTCTATCCTCTTTGCTCTGATTCTCTATAGTCTCACGACTGAGAAGATTGGTCACTTGCCACAGTTTAAGTGGATGGAAATCCTGGCTACTGTGCCAACGGTAATTGTAGCCTTTAAGAGCAAAAATCTGCTCTATGCAGTAATCGTTGGTATAATATCTATGGCCCTGATTCGTTTCGTATTTTAGCAAATGAAAAGACTTGGAGTTGCTCTTAGTGAGTCGCTTTCCAAGTCTTTTTTAGTTGTTGTTAAAAAAGGCAGCAATATCGTCTTCACTGAGACCAATCATTGGATCTATAGTTGCCCAATTTTCTTCAGTTAAACGATAGTTTTCTTCTGTTTGCACAGGTTTGTTAACAGACTTATCCACAGGTTGTGAATAAGTGTTAACAAGATTTTGGGATGGATTGATATTTTCCGAGAAGTCTTTGTTTTCAAAGGTTTCTGAGGGGTAGTTGTTCTTCGTTTTTGTTTGATTGGGTGCCTCTGTTGCCAGGTTTTTAACAATCTTTTCGACAGACTTATCAACAGCTTGTGTATAAGTTTGTTCAAAACGTTGGATGAGAAAAGTATTTCGTTTAGCCCCCTCGTTGCGAACGGCATAATCAAAGGCTGCGATTTCTCCTAACATGACTAGCTTACTCTTGGCACGTGTGATGGCGGTGTAGATGAGGTTACGTTGTAGCATACGTCCACTTTGTCGTGTGATGGGAAGGATAACGACTGGGAACTCACTCCCTTGGGATTTGTGGATTGACATGGCATAGGCCAGAGTAATCTTATTCCATTCGTTACGAGGATAGATAACCTCATTGCCATCGAAGGACATGTAAATTTCGTCCTGCTTGCTTTCAGTATATTTACCAGGGATGAGATCAGTAATGATGCCGATGTCGCCATTGAAGACATTGAGTTCGGTATCGTTGACCAGATGGAGAATTTTGTCGTTCTTACGGAAGAAAATGTCATTAAAGGCAAACTGATTGGCCTTTTCTTGAGGATTAAGTAGGTCCTGCATAATGGTGTTGAGATTGTTAATACCAGCCTGTCCTCGGTACATGGGAGCTAGAATCTGAACATCCTGAGCAGCGATTCCGCTCTTTATAGCGGCAGAGACAATTTTAGGAACCATCTGTGGAATATGGTTGGCATTGGCCTCAAAGTAAGAGCGGTCAGCCTTTTTCTCTGTGAAATCAGCGGGGAGTTGGCCTTGGCGCATCTGACTAGCTAAAGTAACGATGGTGGAATCCTCGGATTGTCTGAAAATTTTGGTCAGAGAAACCTTAGGCAAGTCATCAATCTGCAAAAGGTCAGCCAAGACCTGGCCAGGACCTACGGAAGGCAGTTGGTCTTGGTCACCCACAATGATGACTTGGGTTGAATCAGAGATACTTTCAAAGAGTTGATTGGCCAACCAAGTATCAACCATAGAAAACTCATCGATGATAATCAAGTCGCAATCGAGATAGTCCTCTAAGGTCTTGAAATCGTCTTCGCTATTGAGTCCCAAATGTCTATGGATAGTGGCGCTAGGGAGTTGGGTGAGTTCGTTCATCCGACGAGCAGCCCGTCCTGTTGGTGCCGCTAAAATAATAGGCAAATCAGACTTCTTGAGATCTAGACCATGAAGGTCGGCATAAGTTTTAATGATTCCGTTAATAACGGTGGTTTTACCTGTCCCGGGACCACCTGTCAGGATGAAGACCTTGCTTTGTAGGGCTTTGATAATGGCATCTTTTTGAACCTTATCATAAGTAATACCAAGCTCCTCTTCCACCTCTTCAAGACTTGCTTGGATTTTGTCCTCTGCACTGATGTCAGGTTGGTCTTTTATGATACGAGTTAGGTGGGTATAGATACCCTGTTCCGCAAAATATAGGGTATTATCAAAGATTTTAGTTTCTATATTTTGCACTTTATCCTCTTGGATGAGATTGGTTAATTCCTTAGCGACCAAGGCAGGGTCAAGTTCAATCTGACGAGCACTTTCCAAAAGGATGATAGTTCGTTCGAGCAAAGCTTTGGCTTCGATGTAGGTGTCGCCTTCTTCCATACTGGCTTCTAGCAGACAATGAATCAAGGCAGCTCGTAAACGTTCAGGAGCATCACTAGCAATTCCTAAGCGTTCGGCTAGTTGGTCAGCTATTTTAAATCCGATTCCTTGAACTTCCTCTACCAAGAGATAAGGGTGTTCTTCGATAAGGTTGAGCGATTCTTCCTTATATTGGTTGAAAATTTGTGAGGCAGCTTTTGGTGTGAGTCCATAGTTGGAAAGTTTGGACAAGATTTGCTCGGTTCCATAGTTGATTTTTAACTTTGCAACGAAGGCTTCTCGGTTTACCTTTGAAAGGTTAGGAATCTGTTCTAACTTGCTAGGATCCTCGAGAATCTGGTCAATTGGGTCTTCGCCATAAATCTCGACAATACGCTCAGCTGTTTTCTTACCAATCCCCTTAAAATTGTCGCTAGCGAAATACTTGATAAGACCGCTAGCAGAAGGTTTTGACCGTTCGTAGCGCGTCATTTGGAGTTGTTCACCATATTTGGGATGATTGGTTAGCTGACCCCAGAAGGTATAATCTTCACCTTCCATGACATCTCCCATGGTTCCTGTAACAATGATTTCATAGTCCTCAAAATCACTGTCTGTTTCGTCAATTTCTAAGAGTAGAATACGGAAAAAATTACTAGCGTTTTCGAAAATGACGCGTTCGATAGTTCCTGAAAAATAAAATTCTTGCATGTGTTTTTCCTAGATACATAATAAGGCTGGGTTCCCCCAACCTTATCTTATTTAGTGTTTTTAGTTGTCCTCAACGGTACCAATTTTATTAAGTGGCCAGAAGCGGAATTTAACTTCCCCTACAAGAGCACTCTTGTCAAAGTAACCAACTACTCGACTATCTTTGGAAACAATACGGTTGTCTCCAAGTAGGAAATATTTACCTTCAGGAACAGTGACAGAGAAGGTCGTGTTACCATCAGCATTGGTTGTAAAGGCCTTGGCATCCTTAGCTAGTTGTTGGAAGTAGCCACTCTTGCTCTTGTCATCGTTGTAAGCATATTCTTTTTGTAGCTTATCCTTGGCAAAGGCAGCTTGGAATTCTTTGAGGTATTCTTCCTTGACTTCTTTACCGTTGACAGTAAGTTTATCATTTTGATAGGTAATGGTATCACCTGGCATACCGATGATACGTTTGACGATTTGTTTTGTCTTACCGTCTTCGACTTCCTTGGCAACGACAATATCGAAGCGTTCAATGGATGTGTGTTTCAAAACGATAACACGTTGATTATTGGCTAGAGTAGGATCCATTGAGTGGCCGTCAACCTGGACAGGGAGCCAAAGGAAGAGGCGAGTCAAAAGGAAAAATGTGATAAAGAGGATAAAGAGTCCCCATTCACGAAGTAAAATGAGGAAGTATTGGGTCCATTTGTTTTTCATAGTTAAGGCCTTTCAGGGTTATTTTAAGCGTTGGTAGGCTTTTTTGGTATTGGCGAAATGATATTTAGCAGTAGCTTGGAGAGCCTGATCTCCGTAGGCTTGAAGAAGCTTAGTTGCGACCTGGTCAGATTTAGCACCAGCACCTGAAGGAAGGGTGTAGCCAACCTCTTGGCTGAGTTTGTCCAGATTTTCCAGGAAGAGATTGCGAGCGATGATAGAACTCACCGCAACAGCTAAGTATTTCCCCTCAGCCTTTTCTTCTAAAGTGATAGGAAAGTCAAAGCGATTGCGTTCATTCTTGAGGTATTTCTGATAATTTTTCTCACTGGTGAAGGCATCAATGACAATCTTATCTGGTTTAGCACCTGATTGTAACAATAGGAAGATAGCCTGATTGTGGAGAGCTACTTTAACGGACACAGCATTATGACTCTTACCGTCTCCAACCACTTCATTATACTTTCTAGGCGAAAGAAGGAGTGCCTTGTGAGGAATTTTCTCCTCCAAAATAGGTGCAATCTGACGAATCTTGATATCATTAAGATTTTTAGAATCATCGACCCCAAGAGATTTCAAAAAGGCATGGTCAGCTGGGGTAACTAGACTAGCTACAACAGCTAGACCACCAAAATAGGAGCCATTTCCGACTTCATCTGATCCAATTAGGGCTAGGTTTTGCCCATCAGGTGAATGCTTAGGCTCAGCTTGGTATCCAAAACGGCTAGCCAAGACTTCTGGCTTAGCTCCTTGGAAGGTTACCTTTCCTGAAGTATAGGCGATGACACTTACTCCATCGACCTTGGCTGAAAAGCTTGCATAAGGATTTTTAGTCGCAGTCGCATAGCTTGCCAGGACCTTCTGGAGTGTCGAAATCTGCTCTGCTGTCATTTTTAATACGATTGTGCCCATGAAATCTATTTTAGCACAAAAAAGGAGAATTGGTAGATATTTTACAGACTCGGAATCCCTGAAAATTATTTTTCTAGAGAAGTGCAAAGTCTAAAATTTACGAAAGTTAAAATTTAGGATATAATGATTAGAAAGAGAATGCCTAACCATGCTCTTTTTTCCACAATTAGAGAAAATGGGTTGGCATTTAAGTATCGAACACGCCTCAGAGTAAGTGTCTGAATCTTGCTAAAAATGGCGATATAAAAGCAATAAAATAAGGAGAAGCTGCGGTGGCGAATCCGTGACCACCATTGATTGGCAGCTAACAAGCAAATGGCAAATAAGAACCGTTACAAATTTCATTTTGGAGAGAAAAACCTCACGCTAACAACTGATAAGGACAACCTATTCATGGAAGAGGTGGAGCGTGTTGCCCACGAGAAATATAAAATTATCAAAGAGCAGATGAAAAATGCTGACAATGAAACAATCGCTATCCTAATGGCTATCAATTCTTTGTCGACTCAGTTGGAACGCGAAATTCAAGTTGAAGATATGGAAAAAGAGTTGGAAACGTTGAGAGCTAAGCAACTTGAGCAGCTCAAGGTTAAGGCGACAGCTACAAATGACGATGAGGATGACGCATGATTGGACTCCTTGTCTTAGCCATTATGGCTTGGAATTTCTACATTGGCTATCGTCGAGGCCTCTTTATGCAAGCTTATTACGTGGTTTCAGTCATTATCGCCATGTGTGTGGCGGCCTATTTCTACCGGTCGCTAGGAGAGGCTATCAATCTTTGGGTACCTTATACCAATCCAACCAAGGATGCCAGTATAGCCTTCTTTAAAGATCAGAACATCTTTTCACTTGACCGTGTCTATTATGCGGGTGTTGCTTATTTTGCTATCTACTGTATAGCCTATTATGGCTTACGCTTTCTTGGTATTTTCTTCCATATTGTGAGAATTGAGCGACTTGATCAGAGACGTTACCAAGTGGTAGGTGGTGTCTTGGCCACCTTAGTGAGTCTTGTGCCTTTGACTATGTTGGGGAATATTCTTGCGACTGTTCCTATGAACAACATTCAAACGCTCTTGTCATCGAGCTGGGTTTTACGTATCTTGATTAATGGTTATTTTCCAGTTAGTCAGATTATCCAGCATTTGTGGACAAGTGTGATATAGAAAATAGAAGTCTTCCTTGATTAAGGGAGACTTTTTTTGTTCTTTGTTTTGGTAGGATATGAAAAAGACCGGACACAAGGTCTCAGTCTTTCTTAACTATTTTTACCCTAAGGTTGCAATGGTACATCCGGAACCACCGGCACTTTGTGGGGCATATTCAAAACTTTTAACATGGCGATGACGGCGGAGATATTTGGTAACGGCATCACGGATGACACCTGTACCAATACCGTGGATGATGTCCACCTGACTCATGTTATTAAGTAGGGCTTGGTCAATAAAGGCATCAAGCTCTTGCATAGCTTCTTCGTATCGTTTCCCACGAAGGTCTAGACGGGCACGAGGACCGCCAGATGCCTTCTTGGCTTTTTTAACCACGTTAATCTGTTTCTTCTTAGGTTGTTGGGCTTCCGATTGGGCACGAACAAGAGTGAATTCATCCGCCTTGAGTGTCATCTTGATGAGACCGACCTGGGCTTCCCAGTTACCATTTTTGGCTTGACTGGTAAGGGTACCCCGTTGCCCATAGGCGGTAACGATGATATCATCTCCGACACGAGGGGCACGCGCAGCCTTTTCTTTCTTGGCCTTACGAAGGACCTTATTCTTAGAGAGGTCCACTTGAGGGGCAAGTTTCTTGAGTTTTCCTTTGGCGTCGATAACTTCATGAGGTTTGAGTTGACTCTTATCGTGGAGATTTTTGAGAATACTATCGCTCTCAGCCAAAGCTGTATCCACCATATCTTGAATTTCTTTCTGAGCCTTTTCGAGTTCCTTATCGTACTCATGGGAGAATTCGTTATAGAGTTTCTTGACCGCACGGTTGAATTTAAGGTTCTCTTGCTCAACGTCCTTGATGTGCTCCAGACGTTTTTGTGTTTCCACAGTTTGGGCTTCAAGTTGCTCGATGATACGGTTGACATCACTATCAGTATCTGTGAGGTTTTCTGCTTCCTTGACAATAATTTCATTCAAACCGAGGCGGCGAGCAATCTCAAAGGCATTAGAACGACCAGGAACCCCCTGCATAAAACGATAGGTAGGACTTAAAGTCGCTGTGTCAAACTCCATGCTGGCATTTTCCACATGTTGCGTCTCAATCCCATAGGCCTTAAGCTCAGGATAGTGAGTAGTAGCCATGGTCTTAATCTGACTCAAACGGAGGTGCTCTAGGATTGCCATGGCTAGACTAGCCCCTTCTTGAGGGTCGGTACCAGCCCCAAGCTCATCGACCAAGACAAGACTGTTGCTGTCGGCAGCGTCCAGAATCTCAACAATGTGGGTCATGTGACTAGAGAATGTTGACAAACTCTGTTCGATAGACTGTTCATCTCCGATGTCCGCAAAAATCTCTTGGAAAATGGCTACACGACTGCCCTTATCAGCCAAAATTGGAAGACCAGATTGAGCCATCAGTTGAGCTAATCCTAGAGTTTTAAGCATGACCGTTTTACCACCGGTATTGGGACCTGTAATGACAATGGCTGTGAGGTCTTCATCAAAGCGTAAATCGTTGGCTACTGGGTTGACCAAGAGAGGGTGACGAACGTTAAGCAGTTGAAGTGTTTGGTTGTCACTAATCTTTGGAATAACCGCCTTCTTATCTTGGAGATAGAGGTATTTCCCACGAATAAAGTCCATGTGCCCCAAAATCCAAGCGTTATTGGCAATCGCAGCAGCTTGTGGACGGAGTTGATCAGACAATTCATGCAGGATACGAGCCATCTCATGGCGTTCGTCTGCACGTAGTTGTGTAATTTCTTCGTTAAGTTGGATAACGGCGCGTGGCTCGATATACACTGTGTTTCCAGAGCTTGAGATGTCATGCACCACCCCAGCAATACGGTTACGGTAGGTATTTTTGACAGGCAGCACTGAACGACCATTACGACTAGCAATCAGACTCTCAGCCAACATGTGGCCAGATTTTTTGAGAATGTCTTGCAAGGTCTGGCGAATAGCATCATCGCAAGATTTGAGTTGACGACGGATATTCTGCAACTCAGGGCTAGCAAAATGTTCAATGAAACCACGATCATTGATACTTTGAAGGCTGCCTTGTAGACTTGGGAAGGCCTCAATCTTTTCGAAAAGACGTTTAAGAGCGACGAGCTCAACATTTTCAAGGTCAGCGTAGAAGCGACCAAGGTCAGCCGAAGCTTGCAGCACCTTCTTGATGGCAATGAGCTCCTGGATATTGAGATCAGCATCCAGTTCCAAGCGACGTAAGGGCTCAGAAATATCTCTCAGGCTACCAATGGCAAAGCCATGGTGCTCTACGAAAATCTCAGACATTTCTTGGATTTCTGTAAATTGATTTTGAATTCTTTCTGGATTGGTCATAGGCACCAAGTCACGCAACTCCGCCTGAGCCTGTTCAGTCTGCAGGTATTCTGTGAACTGGTCCTTGACCTTGTTAAATTCTAATTGGTCTAAAATCTTTGTGTTCATAGCTTCTATTATAGCACATTTGCCTATGGGGCGTGGAGGAGGGAAATACCTGAGGTCGTTTTATCAGTGAACTTTTGTCATCAGATGTTGACTAGCTATTTTTACAAAAGAGTCTCCCTAAAATAAGAGATTTTCAATTAAAACCAATGCTCCTATCTATGCTATAATAAACCTATGACTAATCAGAAAAAATTACTCCTAATTGACGGTTCATCCGTTGCCTTTCGTGCTTTTTTCGCACTCTATAATCAAATTGACCGTTTTCGTAACAATAATGGCCTTCATACCAATGCTATCTACGGTTTCCACCTTATGTTGGACAACCTGCTTGAGCGTATCCAACCGACTCATGTTTTGGTAGCCTTTGATGCTGGCAAAACAACTTTCCGTACCGAGATGTTCGCAGACTACAAGGCTGGTCGTGCTAAGACACCAGAGGAATTCCGTGAGCAGTTCCCTTATATCCGTGAGATGTTGGCTGCACGTGGTATCGCCTATTATGACCTGGCTCAGTACGAGGCAGACGACATTATCGGTACCTTGGCTAAGATGGCTGAAAATACCAGTGAGGACTATCAAATTACTGTTGTCTCTGGGGATAAAGACTTGATTCAGCTGACTGACGAAAACACAGTCGTTGAGATTTCGAAGAAAGGTGTGGCTGAGTTTGAGGCCTTCACACCTGACTACCTCATGGAGAAAATGGGTATTACTCCAGCGCAATTCATCGACCTCAAGGCCCTCATGGGTGATAAGTCCGATAATATTCCAGGAGTTACTAAGATTGGTGAAAAGACTGGTCTCAAGCTCCTCCTGGAACACGGTTCCCTTGAAGGTATCTATGAGCATATTGATGAGATGAAGAAGTCCAAAATGAAGGAAAATCTCATCAATGATAAGGAACAAGCCTTCCTTTCTAAGACCTTGGCGACCATTGATACCCAGTCCCCTATTGAAATTGGTCTCGATGATACGGCCTTTACGGGACCAGACTTTGAAAAATTGGCAGCCTTTTATGACGAGATGGGCTTTGTTCAGTTTAAAAATGCCCTTGGTGGCGAGGCTGTGCCACAAGATTTTGATGTGGCCTATACAGAGCCAGGCCAAGTGACAGAAGATCACTTTAGCTCTGATGATTTCTTCTATTTTGAAATTCTCGGTGACAATTATCACACAGAACCTATCATCGGTTTTGCTTGGGGGAATGACAAGCAGATTTATGCGTCTACAGATACTGACCTACTCAAATCAGAAGCTTTCCAGGCAGCTCTTTCAAAAGCTGTTAATATCTACGATTTCAAGCGAAGTAAGGTCCTTTTGAGCCATCTAGGGATTGACTTGCCTACGGCTAATTTTGATGCACGTCTGGCCAAGTATCTGCTCTCAACCGTTGAAGACAATGAATTGTCAACCATTGCCCGTCTCTATACGGACCTACCGTTAGAAACAGATGAAGTGGTCTATGGCAAGGGAGCTAAGCGTGCGGTTCCTGAAAAAGAGGTCTTACTCAGCCACCTGGCTAAGAAAGTCAAAGTCCTTCAGGTTGCCAAACCGGTCATGCTCGAAAAATTGGCTGAACACGGCCAATCAGAGCTCCTCTTTGACATGGAGTTACCACTGGCAAATGTGCTAGCTAAGATGGAAATCGCTGGTATTAAGGTTAAAGGGCAAACCCTTAACGAGATGGCAGTGGAAAACCAAGTAGTCATTGACAAATTAACCCAAGAAATCTACGAGATGGCGGGTGAAGAGTTCAATATCAATTCACCTAAACAGTTGGGTGTTATCCTCTTCGAAAAGATGGGGCTACCTTTGGAATACACTAAGAAAACCAAGACCGGTTACTCGACAGCTGTTGATGTCCTTGAACGTTTGGCACCAATTGCTCCAATCGTAGCTAAGATTTTGGAGTACCGCCAAATCACTAAGCTTCAGTCTACCTATGTCTTGGGGCTTCAGGATTATATCCTTGAGGATGGCAAGATCCATACACGTTATGTGCAAGATCTAACTCAGACAGGTCGCCTCTCATCAGTGGATCCAAACTTGCAAAATATCCCTGTTCGCTTGGAGCAAGGTCGTCTCATCCGTAAGGCTTTTGTCCCATCGACTGAGGACGCAGTGCTTTTAAGCTCGGATTACTCACAGATTGAGTTGCGCGTGCTTGCCCACATTTCGGGAGATGAGCATTTGATTGCTGCTTTTAAAGAAGGGGCAGATATCCATACCTCTACAGCCATGCGTGTTTTTGGCATTGAAAAGCCAGAGGATGTCACACCTAACGACCGTCGTAACGCCAAGGCTGTTAACTTTGGTATCGTTTATGGCATTTCTGACTTCGGACTTTCTAATAACCTTGGCATTAGCCGTAAAAAGGCCAAGGAGTATATCGACACCTACTTTGAGCGTTATCCTGGTATCAAAGCCTATATGGATAATGTGGTTCGTGAAGCTAAGGATAAGGGCTACGTAGAAACTCTCTTCCACCGCCGTCGTGAGTTGCCAGATATCAATTCTCGTAACTTTAATGTTCGCAACTTCGCAGAGCGTACAGCCATCAACTCACCTATCCAAGGAAGTGCCGCTGATATCCTCAAGATTGCTATGATTAACTTAGACAAGGCTTTGGTAGAAGGTGGCTACAAAACTAAGATGCTCCTCCAAGTGCACGATGAAATCGTCCTTGAGGTGCCAAACGATGAACTTGTAGCGATGAAAGCCTTGGTTAAAGAAACCATGGAAGCTGCAGTCGAACTCGCTGTCCCTCTCATCGCAGATGAGAATGACGGCCGCACATGGTATGAGGCAAAGTAAAACATGAAAGAAAATTTTCCATTTACCTATTTTCTCTTGCGCTACATGCTAGGATTTCTGGCCGTTGTCCTAGCTATAGTGGCAGTATTGGTAATCATCACCTACTTTATGACCAAGTAGAAATAGACAGATGAAAGCTGGACTGAGGTCCGGCTTTTTTTGATGCGTATACTTGTAATTGTAAAAAGAATTACTATCTAATGTCTAGATTTTTTAATTGAAACTCTAATTTAATTGAGATTGGAATTGTTGGGTCATAGTGGAAGTTCTTATTATATAAGTGTTCTTTGTAAATAAATATAAATTAATTTTTCAAAAAATACTTGACTTGATAATCATGCAATTGTTAATATAATGTCAGAGAGATTTAAATGATTTAATGTTAACGTTAGATCATTTCTTATGAAAGGATAGTTATGAAAAAGAAATTAACAGGATTTGCACTCCTATCAAGTTTGTTTTTGCTGACGGCTTGTAACGCAACGAATACGGACATTTCAGGTTCAGGAGACGGTACTGCTAAGTCTGAGCAAGTGAGTGGCGATTCGTCCGAAACCGAAGAAGTGAGCTACGATGAGCTCTATGCTTCGGTCTTGGACCTCTATCGTCCCATTGCTCTGAACGGTGATACATCGGCTGTTCCAAGTGATCTTTCGTCTGACGAAGCTTATGCGACTAGCACTATTTTTGATGCTAAAAGAGCAGGAGAAAACGTGCAATATAGCTATGTAGACATCAACCATGATGGCTCAGCTGAACTTTTGATTGGTACTCCTGACAGTGTCCATGCGCTATATTATCTTGATAATGATGATAAGCCTGTTTTTGCCAAAAGTGCTGGAACTTTTACCAAGGGTGGTTACTTGAGCACTATGAAATTTTATAAAGATGGTACAATTTACTGTCAACTATTCCAGCGCATGAAGCCTGAAGCAAAGGCTGAGACCTATGAAATTAAAGATGGTGCCTTTAACCAGCTTCAATCAGTTGATTTCAGCATGTCTGAGACAACTGATGGTGCAAGTAAGGTTGGCTTAGGTAACGAACAGACTTTGGATTTATCTTCCGAAGATTGGTATGATTTTGACGACTCAAGTAGTGACGAGACAGAAGATAGTAGTAGCGATAGCAAGTCAAACAAAGAGACTGGTAT
Organism: Streptococcus sp. cx1; assembly: GCF_052384325.1. NCBI lineage: Bacteria > Bacillati > Bacillota > Bacilli > Lactobacillales > Streptococcaceae > Streptococcus > Streptococcus sp. cx1. The sequence continues at coordinate 43,202 of NZ_JBQSUN010000007.1, forward strand.
GGACATCAATGCTATTCAGAATGGTGATTTCTCAAGTATCGCTGGAACTTGGAAGAATGGTAAAGGCTATACAATGACCTTTGATAAAAATGGGTTAGTAAGTGATACTGAGAAAGTAGCAATTGAATATGGTAAAATTACTGATGGCTTTTTTAAAGCAGGACTTGTACCAAAAGTAGTTGGTCCTGGAGGTGGAATGATTGCATTCTTACCTAAAGGAGTATCTCTGACTGGTTCTGTAATGTCATCATCAGAGACAGCTGATGACCAATCTGATAAGACAAAAGAGCGTCTTTGGATGGGACAACAACTAAGTGGCACCACAGACGACAGTTACTTCTTCTACAAAGTAGATTAATAATTCTCAAGCTGAAACTTGAACGTTTCGGCTTTTTGTTCTCTATAGTGACATTTATGTCACTATTTTTTATTGGCCCTCTTACCTATAATAGAAGCACAACTAAGAACAGTGGCAGGAGTTCTTAATAAAAAGGAGTGTCGTATTATGATTGAATTTTTGATGTCAAAAAATGTGACTTATTTGGAGTTGTTTTATATCTTTTTGGGAGTAGTTCTTTCAAAAGTATACCTTGCTTTGCGTAGCCGGAAGCACAATAAAATTGATGCATAAGAAAAAGGGTAGCACTCAACGCTATCCTTTTTTGCTGTCTTCATAAGTTTTAATCATTTTCTTCTGTGGTGTGGCCATTGGGAACTGGTCGAAGTCTTCAGCCGCTACCCAGCATAGCTCCTTATCGGTAGTGACTTTATCGTCATTAACGCTACCTTCCACCATCTCGATGGTCCATTTTTGGTGGCTGAAAGTATGCTTTACGGGTGTAAAACTATTATTCGTCCACTCTGGTTTGAGGGCATAATTTTCCTCAAAAATAGCCTTTTGAGAGACTGTCTCGAGAATACTATCATCTTTTTCAAAAAGGCTGAGTTGTTGGCCAATAAAGTCCGTTTCCATGATAGGAAAGGACCAGAAACCACCTAGCAGACGTCCCTCGATATTTTTTTCGAGCAGAAATTCACCCTTTGCATTTCTGATAATAAAAGCCTGAATTTGCATAGGTTTAGGCTTCTTCTTAGGCAATTTGATAGGGTACTTGTCATAAGTTCCGTTGAGATAGGCTGCACAGAAAAAGCGAATAGGGCTTTCGTCGGGTCTTGGATTTTTAGCTGATTCGATATCGGTCCCAAGGTCCATAAGCGCCTGATTAAAGTCCCCTGGACGGTCAGGGTCAATCAAAATGTCCATAATCGCTTGAAAAATCTTACGATTTTTGGCGTCTCCGATATCGTAGTTGACCTCAAAGAGACGGGCCATAACTCGCATAACATTACCATCAACAGCGGGCTCTGGGAGTCCAAAAGCAATGCTAGAAATAGCACCAGCAGTATAGGGTCCGATGCCCTTGAGTTTGGCGATGTTTTCATAAGTATCTGGAAACTGACCATTAAAATCATTCATGATTTGCTGAGCAGCCTTTTGCATGTTGCGGACACGTGAATAGTAACCTAACCCCTCCCAAGCCTTGAGAAGTTTCTCTTCTGGAGCCTCAGCCAGATCCTTAACTGTTGGGAACCAGTCTAAAAAGCGCTCGTAATAGGGAATGACAGTTTGAACCTGGGTTTGTTGTAGCATAATTTCGCTAATCCAGATATAGTAGGGATTCTTAGTCCTACGCCATGGGAGGTCTCGTTTCTCTCGATCGTACCAGTCCAGGAGGGTACGATGAAAAGAGGCGATTTTCTCAGCATCCCACATGATAATGCCGTATTCTTTTAAATCTAACATGTCTCTATTGTAGCAAAGAAATCTTTTTTCAAAAAATCATGCGTTTTTCTGTTAAAAAGATTGACAAAAGTAAGCGTTTACATTATACTAAGAGTGTAAAGAAGATAAGGATTCATCAAGGAGGTAAAAGCCATGGTGAGAGTCAATATTTCAAGGTACAAAAACGGAGACTAAAATCTCTAAACAAAACAGTAGGCAAAACAAATAACTTTACCATTCATCTCTGAGGAGCGTGACCACATGACAGTAGGACGTTACAAGAACGGAGATTAATTCAGTCGCATAAAATAGCTACAAGGGAGTGATACCACCAGAAGTCGAAAGCTAAACTCAAATCTGTTAACTTAAGAAGAAGTGAGGTAAAGCTCATGAGAAATGTTAGTAGGTATAAAAATGGAGACACTTAGGTTGTTGCGTAAAATAGCCTAAGGAGTGATACCCATGCCACACGAAACGTAAATCCTATATTCTTAAGATGAATGAGGTGAGTTCATGAAAAATATCAGTAGGTATAAAAACGGCGATTAAAAATGTTGCATAAAATAGCTACAAGGGAGTGATACCACCAGAAATTGAAAGCTAAACTCAAGATTAACGTCAAAAAGTGAGGTAAAGCTCATGAGAAATGTTAGTAGGTATAAAAATGGAGACACTTAAGCTGTTGCGTAAAATAGCTTAAGGAGTGATACCGATGCCAAATGAGTAAACTATCGACAAAAGTTGAATGCTTAAATCTTGTAAAAAAGTACCGAGGTGACGCTTATGTTGATGTTTGATGTAAGTCGTTATAAGAACGGCGACAAGTAAATCTCATTGAGTGGTCAATGGGGAGATAGGTCTCAAATCATACGAATCAGAGGTGATTACTATGATGATGAATTTAGGACGTTATAAAAATGGAGACACTTCAAGTTATTGCATAAAATAGCTTAGGGAGTGATACCAATGTAATAGAAAATTTACAATACAAAAAAGTTATTTGTAAGTTGATGGAGGTAATCTATGATTGCTAGGTATAAAAATGGTGACACACAATGACTCCTCCTTATGAAAATATTTTTTACAAAATTCCAAAAGGATGTTCTAATGACAATTGAAGAATCTTAAAAGCTCATTCTAGCGTGTAAGAATGAGCTTTTTGATATGTTGAATTTTGCTGAAAGGTACTTAATCCTTATTGTTTAACTGGACCTTTCGTAGGAGAGCCAGTCTTTTTTGTTCTTCGACTAGAGCCATAAAGATTTGGTATTGATTTTTAAGATGCGGCAGGAAGCTCTTAGGAATCTTGCTATCAAAGCTTAGGTTGTTCAGAAATATGGGAGCACTACTATCTCTATAGATTTGTCCTTGGAAGAAGTAGTTGTCGGTCACGATATCAATTGAGATACGTGATGAGCGCCATCGCCGTTTGCGCATGTACTTGGGTTTCCAACGAATCTTAAGTTGCTGGTCCTTGATATACCACCCCATGATGTCTATTTTAGCGGTCTGTTTCGTTTTGTCATCACAGTAGGTTACTGGGACGCTTAAAACCTGCTGGCTTCTTGGTGAGGTTAAGAAGGGATGAAAATCAGGAATGAAGTCGTAGTCCTTGCTAGACACTTCCGATAGACCGTCTTCTTCTCGTACTTTGCCACGACTGGTGTACTTGAAGAAGTCAAAACTCTTACCTTGTCTTTCTAGTCGATCAGCCTCTAATTGATATCTTGTCACCTGATCACCGATATTTTTATTCGTCTTGAGGTAACGCATGATTTCTTCATCCTTGTAGTAAAGAGCGACGAGATTTTTTAGACGCTGACTAGGGTTCAGAGAGTGTAACTTGTCTGGAAAAGACAAGATTTGTATGCTAGGAACAGAGGCTAAAGGGACAGCAGCGATACCTGATAAGAGATTATCTTGTTCAAAGAGGGAGACGGTATCAAAATGACTGGTATGACCAAGCTGATGTCTTATGTCAACAACAAAGAGGTTATTGTCCTGTTTAAAAGTGATAATGTAGGTATCACTTGGACCTAAGTTTTTAAAATCATATTCTAGGGTAGTAATAGGAATATTGTAGTAGTGGTTAAAGGTTGGAAGTCCTAGTTTTTCCCCTAATTTCTTTTTATGATAAAGCATTCTCTTATTTTAGCATGAAGTTTAGTCAGAGAAAAGATAACTGATGAGGTCTAGCTCTTTTCTTGGTCATTTAAACTTTTTACTATTTGGAAGATAAAGTTAATAAGTTTTTCCTTGCAATATCTCCTATTCTTTGGTAAAATCATATCTTGTGAGTGCACCTCACTTACTCGTGGAGAAAGACCATGAGTCATTAGACCAAAAGAGGAGGAAAATATCAATGGCTAAATACGAAATTCTTTATATCATTCGTCCAAACATTGAAGAAGAAGCTAAAAACGCTTTGGTAGCACGTTTCGATTCTATCTTGACTGACAACGGTGCAACTGTTGTTGAATCAAAAGATTGGGAAAAACGTCGTCTTGCATACGAAATCCAAGATTTCCGTGAAGGACTTTACCACGTTGTTAACGTTGAATCTGATAACGATTTTGCTCTTAACGAGTTTGACCGTCTTTCAAAAATCAACGGTGACATTCTTCGTCACATGATCGTTAAACTTGACGCGTAAGAAGGTAGATTATGATTAATAATGTCGTACTCGTTGGTCGCATGACCCGTGATGCGGAACTTCGTTATACACCAAGTAATGTTGCAGTTGCTACATTCAGTCTTGCAGTTAATCGTAACTTCAAGGGTGCTAATGGTGAACGTGAAACTGACTTTATTAACTGTGTTATCTGGCGCCAGCAAGCTGAAAATTTGGCTAACTGGGCTAAGAAAGGCGCATTGATTGGAATTACAGGTCGTATTCAGACTCGTAACTATGAAAATCAACAAGGTCAACGTGTTTACGTAACTGAAGTTGTCGCTGATAATTTCCAAATGTTGGAAAGCCGTGCGGCACGTGAAGGTCACAGTGGTGGTTCTTACAACGCTGGAGGATTTGATAATTCAAATTCATTCGGTGGAGGAGCTTCAACTGGTGGTTCATTTGGTGGATCACAACCTGCACAATCTACACCAAACTTCGGTCGTGATGAGAGTCCATTTGGTAATTCAAATCCAATGGATATTTCAGATGACGATCTCCCATTCTAAGAATGGACAAAACGAATTAAATATATAAAGGAGAAATAAACATGGCTCAACAACGTCGTGGCGGATTCAAACGCCGTAAAAAAGTTGATTACATCGCAGCTAACAAAATCGAATATGTTGATTACAAAGATACTGAGCTTCTTAGCCGTTTCGTTTCAGAACGTGGTAAAATTCTTCCACGTCGTGTAACAGGAACTTCAGCTAAAAACCAACGTAAAGTAACAACAGCGATTAAACGCGCTCGCGTTATGGCACTTATGCCTTACGTAAACGAAGACTAAAAATAATGCCCTCGACTGAGGGTGTTTTTTTCTGCCTTGATTTTGTAGGCTTTTGTTATTTCTAGGGCTGACAGTGGAGAGTTTTATTTTATACTTTAGGGAAAAAGAAAAACCAACTGGTCTTCTCATTTATCTTGAGGAGCTAGTTGGTTGGTTTGTGGTATATAGAGTGTGTTTTCTAAGAAATCATCAAATTTTTGGTCGTTAACGAGGATATCGACATTATCTTTGAAGACCTTGAAGCGGTTTGATAACCAGTGTGTTTTGATATCCGCCCAATTATTGAAGCGGCTCCACCTGTAAGGAAGTGTAGGGTCCTGTTTTTCAAAGACATAGATACTGCCATCTTTTTCATAAGCTATAGCCGTGTGGAAATTGCTGACATCACCAGGGCTACTTTGAAAGACTGAGAGGAGTTTAACCTTTTTTGGGAACTTGAGTCCAGCTTTTTTCCAAGCTTTAAGGAGGTCATTCGTAGACTGATAGCTGATATTATCCCCAAAGAGGAGACTATAGAGAGCTTGATCCTTGGCAGTTAGCTCTTTGTGGCGTGACTTAAGATCTATAAATTCGTTTTGAAGGGGGAGGTCCAATTTGGTGAGGTCCTCTGAACTTGTAATAAGATCATGAAGAAGGAGGAACGATGTTCGTCGGCAGTTTAAGTCATCAGTAAAATGTGATTTGTTATCTTCGAAAGTTTTTTCATTAAGGAAGGTGACGAATTGATTTTGATCCTTGCCGATTTTACTTTTGGTCCATTTTTTGACAACAGGTTGGAGGTTTGTATTTTCCTGATTGTAACGACTAATATAAGGGGCTAGATTGTCCCAGTCTTTTGTCGGGATGCCCTTGCTTTTTAAGGCTTTTGCCAGCTGTTTTTCCTGAGTGGAAGTCGTCACATTGTTAAAACTATAGTAAGCTTGATAGTTTTTCTGAGTATTCTTGTGGCCACAAGCCATAAGTAATAGGCAGCAAGCAATGATTAGTAGAGGGAATTTGATACGCATCTATTGGATTTCTTTCTTTTGTCTATTAACTTTAACATTTTAGTATAGAACAACCAACTGTGTCAAGATTTCTGACGTAAAAAAGCACCCTTCTGGGTGCTTGGGGTTGAGATAGATTAAGATGCAGGTGCGTAAGTACTTTGAACGTTGTAGTGACGTTTGAAGAAGTATTTGGCAACACCAGCGATGACACCAATGATAAGGATTACAATTGGTGAAAGACCAGGGTTGAGGTAGCTTGGAAGAAGGGCTGTAAGACTAAAGAGAGCAAACCATGCAATAAAAGAGAGAGTGATGATGGTCATGCTGAACCACCATTTTGGACGTTCTTCTTTTGGTTTGTTATTGTGACGGTAGATGTAGTGGTAAGGGGTATACATAGCAAGACCGCCAATGAATGACACTGAAAGAAGGGTTGTGAGGCCGTAACTAGTTTGTGTACCTGAGAAACCAAAGATTGCGTTCATGATTGCAACGATGGCTAGAAGGAAGAGTGAGGTATCAAGCCACATTTTCCAAGGTGTTTTATCTGTTTCTGGTACTTCTTTGTTAGGTTTACCAGTTTCAGGTTGTTGGTGTTTTTCAGGGGAGAAGCTAGCTGCCCAAACAGTTGGAGCACCAAGGAGTCCACGTCCTGTGATTCCTTTTTTCTGGTTTTCGATAAGTTCAGGAATAATATCGCCAAGGATATCTTTGATTTCTTGGTCTGATTTACCATCTTTGATGAGTTGGTTGGTTGCGATGTGGATAAATTCTTGGTTTTTCTTGGTGAGTTTTTGGATGTCCATGAGATGACCTTTCGATAAATAATATTATTTTTAGTGTTGAAGTTTAGGGAAAAGAAGAGGCTCTATGTTAGAACCATTTTTTTCTGATAAAGTAGATAACAACGCAAGATGACCCGAGAGCCGCGATGAAGAAAATGACCCAAAAGGCGTTATCTAAATCGTTTAGGGGCATAGAATTGTTTTTAAAGTTCATACCGTAAGCGGAGAAGATAACGGTTGGGATGTCCAGAGCCATAGTCATGAGAGCCAGTGTTTTCATGATAGTGTTCTGGTTATTACCGATGATAGATGCAGAGGTTTCAGCCATAGCGTTCAAGACATTTTCATAGATGCCTGCCATCTCAATGGCCTGTTGGGTTTCGACCAGGGTATCTTCCAAGAGATCCTCGTCCTCGATATATTTCTTCAAGCTTGAGGCGTTACCTGTTAGCTTTTTGACAATTCGCTCATTCATCTTAAGTGAGGCTTTTAGATAGACAATGGATTTTTCCAATTCCATCATGTCAATTAATTGCTCGTTCTTTGTCGCATTTTCCAACTGAGCTTCCAATTTATCGCTCTGACGGTCGATAGAACGTAGGGCGGTTAGGTAAAGTTGAGCATTGCGATAGAGAATTTGGAAGACAAAGCGTGTCTTCATGAAGGTATAGAAGTTACGTACACGGTGGTTGAGGAAGTTGTCCATAAGGCTGATGTCCTCAAGACAAGTAGTAACAACCACCTCATCGGTAACGATGATACCTAATGGAATGGTAACGTAGTAACTTTTGTTATTACGCTCTTCTTGGGTTGGGACGTCGACCAGAATCAGGGTGTAGTCATCTTCGACATCGATACGTGATGTTTCTTCCACGTCCAGAGGGGCGCGGAGGTCTTGAATATCAATGTTAAAACGTTCTGCAACCTTCATGGCTTCTTCTTGGGAAGGGTTCACTAAATGAATCCAAGCACCAGGCTCGAATGTTTCAATTTCTTTGAATTCTTTTCCGGTGGATAAGAACATTTGTTTCAATGGGAACCCCTCCTTTGTCATTAGGTAAGCGCTAGCGCCTTGATTATAAAAGGATTTTTACAATCGCTTTTAAGTAAAATAAACACCGCTCTTAGCTTTTTTTAGTGATGTCAAATGAGGCTTGGGACGATGTTCCTTGCCTTTTTCAGACACTCCAATATTATACTACATTTGAAACATTTTTGGGCTGGATAAATTGAAATTTTGTTATAATATGAGAGAAAGTCGGGATGGATTTTCCATCCGTCTGTAGAAAGGAGTGGCCGTAGCTTCTGGGTTAGGGTCTCTTAAAATATGCAAGATAAGTTAGTGATTCATGGAGCAAGAGCTCACAATTTAAAAAATATCGATGTGGAGATTCCGCGTGATAAACTGGTGGTGGTGACGGGCTTGTCAGGTTCTGGTAAGTCTTCTTTGGCCTTTGATACCATCTATGCAGAGGGGCAACGTCGTTATGTTGAAAGTCTCTCGGCTTATGCCCGCCAGTTTTTGGGAAATATGGAGAAACCTGATGTGGACTCGATTGATGGTTTGAGTCCTGCCATCTCCATTGACCAGAAAACAACAAGCAAAAACCCTCGTTCGACGGTCGGAACGGCAACAGAGATTAATGACTATCTTCGTCTTCTTTATGCCCGTGTGGGTGTTCCTTATTGTCCTAATGGTCATGGGGCCATTCAGTCATCCTCTGTGGAACAGATTGTGGACGAGGTTCTAGCTCTTCCTGAGCGTACGCGTATGCAGATTTTAGCGCCGATTGTTCGTCGTAGAAAAGGGCAACACAAGGCCGTTTTTGAGCGTGTACAAAAGGACGGTTATGTTCGTGTTCGTGTAGATGGTGAGATTTACGATGTCACAGAAGTGCCAGAGTTGTCTAAGTCTAAAATGCATAATATAGAAGTAGTTGTAGACCGCTTGGTGAATAAGGATGGTATCCGTAGTCGTCTCTTTGATTCGGTGGAGGCGGCCCTACGTTTAGCAGATGGCTACTTGATTGTGGATACCATGGATGATAATGAACTGCTTTACTCAGAACATTATTCTTGTCCGGTTTGTGGCTTCACAGTGCCAGAGTTGGAGCCTCGTCTCTTTTCATTCAATGCGCCATTTGGCTCTTGTCCGACCTGTGATGGTTTGGGTAATAAACTGGAAGTTGATATGGATTTGGTTATCCCTGATGCTAGTAAGACCTTGCGTGAAGGTGCTCTGGCGCCTTGGAATCCTATTTCGTCCAACTATTATCCAGCTATGCTTGAGCAGGCTATGGAGCAGTTCGGCGTGGATATGGATACGCCATTTGAAGATCTTAAAAAAGAAGAACAAGATTTGATTCTCTACGGATCTGGGGATCGTGAATTCCATTTCCATTATGTTAATGATTTTGGTGGGGTGCGTGATATTGATATTCCTTTTGAAGGAGTTGTGACTAATATCAATCGTCGCTATTACGAGACCAATAGTGATTTCACTCGCAATGTCATGCGAGGTTATATGAATGAGCTGTCATGTCCAACTTGTCATGGCTATCGTCTTAACGAAGCAGCACTCTCAGTTCGTGTTGGTGGTGAGAATGGTCTCAATATTGGTCAAATCTCTGATTTGTCTATTTCAGATCATCTTAAGGAAATCGATAACCTTGAATTAGGTGAAAACGAGGGAGTGATCGCTCGTCCAATTGTTAAGGAAATCAAGGATCGCTTGACTTTCCTAAATAATGTAGGTCTTAATTATTTGACTCTCTCTCGTATGGCTGGAACTCTTTCAGGTGGTGAGAGTCAGCGTATCCGTTTGGCGACACAGATTGGCTCTAATCTTTCTGGAGTCCTATATGTTTTGGATGAGCCTTCTATTGGGCTTCATCAGCGTGACAATGATCGCTTGATTTCAAGTCTTAAAAAGATGCGTGACCTTGGCAATACCTTGATTGTGGTGGAGCATGATGAAGATACCATGCGTGAGGCTGACTGGCTTATCGATGTGGGACCTGGTGCTGGTGCCTTTGGTGGGCAAATCATGGCTTCGGGAACTCCAGAGGAAGTGGCTAAGAACAAGAAATCAATCACCGGGCAATATTTGTCAGGTGCTAAATCAATTCCTGTACCGACGGAACGTCGTGTAGGTAATGGTCGTTTTATCGAGGTTACAGGAGCTAGCGAAAATAACCTTAAGAATGTGTCTGTCAAGTTTCCACTTGGAAAGTTGATTGCAGTCACAGGTGTTTCTGGTTCGGGAAAATCGACTTTGGTTAACGGAATTCTCAAGAAAAAAATTGCCCAAGAGCTTAATCGTAATAGTGAGAAGCCAGGTAAACACAAATCAGTGACAGGAATCGAGCATATCGAGCGTTTGATTGATATTGACCAAAGTCCAATTGGGCGTACACCTCGTTCTAATCCAGCGACTTACACAGGCGTCTTTGACGATATTCGTGATCTGTTTGCTCAAACCAATGAGGCCAAGATTCGAGGTTATAAGAAGGGGCGTTTCTCTTTCAATGTCAAGGGTGGCCGTTGTGAAGCCTGCTCTGGTGATGGTATTATCAAGATTGAGATGCACTTCCTACCTGATGTTTATGTTCCTTGTGAGGTTTGCCATGGCACACGCTATAATTCAGAAACCTTAGAAGTTCGTTATAAAGGAAAAAATATTGCGGAGATTCTGGATATGACAGTTGATGACGCAGTTGACTTCTTTGCGGCTATTCCTAAGATTGCTCGTAAGGTACAGACTATCAAGGATGTAGGACTTGGGTATGTGACCCTGGGACAACCAGCAACAACCCTCTCAGGTGGTGAAGCCCAACGTATGAAGCTAGCTAGTGAGTTGCACAAACGCTCTACAGGGAAGTCTTTCTATATTCTAGATGAACCTACGACAGGTCTTCATACAGATGACATTGCGCGTCTCTTGAAGGTGTTGCAGCGTTTTGCGGACGATGGGAACACTGTTCTCGTAATCGAGCACAATCTGGATGTTATAAAGACCGCAGACCATATCATTGATTTGGGTCCTGAAGGCGGTGTCGGTGGAGGTACCATCGTAGCTACAGGGACTCCAGAAGAGGTAGCAGCTGTTCCAGAAAGCTACACTGGACAATATTTGAAAGAAAAATTGAAATAAAGGAAAAAGGCTCTCGGAGTCTTTTTTTGCTTTAGGCTAATTTAAGTTGAGCTTGCTATCCTACAGTTAAGAAAAACAAAAAGGAGTTGTATTATGGTTAAAAAGCGTTTTTTCATAGGCTTTAACGGCATTCTACTAGCCCTATTTCTAGATATTTGTCTTTTGATTAGCATTCGTACAGTGGATCATCATGGCCATTTTCAATCAGCAACAGATAAATGGGAAACTTTGCTTTATGTCATAGGATTTTATTTTAGTTTCCTCCTTTTTGAAGTTATTTTTTATCTTATTGTAAGACATCGTAGAAATAAGCAAGTTTTGGAACAGGTTTTATAAAGGCCTGTCTTTTTGTGTTTAGTGATAGTGACATCTATGTCACTATTTTTTTGAAAAAGAGGAACTTATAATGACATTGTAGCTAAACTCACTAGGTTTTAAAGACAGCAAGTCTTTGAATAGTCCAAGTAGTTATTGCTGTAATTTTTGAAAATAAAGGAGAAATAAGAATGCGTACTAAAGCATATGGCGAAGAGCTAACTGCTGAAACCTTAGAAAATGTCACAGGAGGTAATTTTGTATATAGGCCCAAGACTTTTCCTGAACGATTAGGTTGGGACAGATGGTGGTTAAAAAGAAAATATCCTTATGGCGATTAGAAGTTAAGATGAGGACCAGATATGGAAAATAAGAATATGGATAAACAGAAAAATAATCTTATTAGAAGCTTAAGCATTGTTATCGTGATTGTCTGGCTATTTATTGTGATGATAAATGCTACGCTAAGTTTCACCGAAGGCGTTGCTTTTATTGACCATTGTCTCGTCTGGTCAACACTTTCGCTAGCTTTTTCTTTGTTTGCGCTTAGGGTAGCGGGTAAGGACAAGGAGAAATGATTTTCTCTGCTAATTACTATAGTCTCAGGTTGAGTTTATATACTTAGCCTTTTCTTTTGTCTTTAATCCTATGGAATGGTGACATCTATGTCACTATTTTTTATCTTGTTAAGCTCTTATAATGAAGTCATAGCTTGAACTTAGTTGTTAAAGCGCTAATTAAATAGAAAAAGGAGAGAAACATGGTAATTAGTGTCATGGTACCCTTGCTTTTGTTAATGGGTAAAAAGTAAGATGTCACACAGTAAACAAATAAGGAGAACACATGAAGAAAATACAATTTATTTTGATGGCGAGTTTTGTTTTAGGTACTTGTCAGTTAGCAGTGCTTAGTGGTGCAGCAGATGAGCTAGATGTTAGGGAGGTCGCTACAGAGCTAGCCAGTGATTTTGTTGAAAATGGTGAAGTAGGGAGTGTGCAAGATTCTTCCGAAACAGCTTCCGAACAAGTGGTTGAGAAGGCTGAATCTAATAGTGAGACAAAGGAAAATCCTCTTCTTCCATCATCACAGACAGGAGTGGCTGAGACAGAAGTGAGGTCCGAAGAGGTTTCGGTTGAAACTTATGAAAAGAATCTTGAAAACCTGAAGCAGGTCTCTTATAGTGATGTCACAAATATGTTGACTGAAGATGGTGGGGACCATATCCTTTATGTTGGCCGGCCAACCTGCTATTATTGTCGTCAAAATTCTCCAGTTTTGAAGGATTTCAATACCCTGATTGATGGTCAGCTTCTTTATTACAATACAGATTCGGATCAGCTGGACCGTGAGTCTCGTAAAATACTATTTGATAAGCTAGGTATTCCAGGGACTCCAAGTGTCATTCGTCTCAAAAATGGTCAATTGGTTTCTGGCTATCTTGGCAGTGCTCCAGATGCCCAAGCTATTTATCAGGCTGTTTTTAAGGAAGAAACTGAGAAAACGGAGACACCAGAGGGAACAGAGGTAGTAGAGAAGGCGGAAAATCCCTTACCTGAATCCCCCTCTGAAGATACTATCAAGTATGGTGGTGAGAATACAGTTAATCATACAGACCAGTCTGTTAATAGCCTAATGTCTCAAATTAAGCAAGTTTTTAGGAATCTAACAGACCTGCTTATAAGTCTTTTAGGGAAATTTTTCTAACAGACTATTTTCTACGTCGAGAAATAAAAGAATTTATCAAATATGATTACCAACTATCTACGAAAAGCGAGCCTTTGTATAATGCTAATAAAGTCAGAGTTTCATCTGGCTTTTTCTTTATGACATCAAAAAAACAATCTAAAATGTCAATTTAATCCTTTAAAGTCTGAAAATTTGGTATAATTAACCTAAAATACCAAAGGAGTAATTCATAATGCAACGTAGACTTGAACGATTTGATGCCAAACTTTCCCAATCAGGCCTTGATGCCTTGTTGGTGACAGGACAAAAAAATATCTATTATTTAACAGATTTCTGGGGGACAAATGCGACTGTCTTCATTACTAAGAATCGTCGCCTCTTCTTAACGGATTCACGTTATACCCTCATTGCCAAACAATCCGTGCATGGCTTTGATATTATCGAAAGTAAGGACCCACTTAAGGATATTGTTAAAATTATCGAGGCTAATAAACTGGAAACAATCGGATTTGATAATCAGGTATCATTTGCTTACTATCAAGGTCTTCAAGCGATTTTTGAAGGCTACACTTTATCACCACAAAGCAACTTCATGGAAGAGTTGCGTATGATCAAGGACGAAAAAGAATTGGCAACTATCCGTAAGGCTTGTTCTATCTCGGACCGTGCCTTTACAGATGTACTTGATTTTATTAAACCAGGTCAAACAACAGAACTACAAGTGGCAAACTTCCTAGATTTCCGTATGCGTGAGTACGGAGCTTCAGGGGTTTCCTTTGAGTCTATCATTGCTTCAGGTTACCGTTCTGCTATGCCTCATGGGGTTGCTTCAGAAAAGGTTATCCAATCTGGTGAAACCTTAACGATGGACTTTGGTTGCTACTACAACCACTACGTTAGCGATATGACTCGTACTATCCATATTGGTGACACCACTGATGAGGAGCGTGAAATTTATGATATCGTTCTACGTTCTAACCAGGCCTTGATTGACGCAGCTAAGGCTGGTATGACACGTCGTGACTATGATAAGGTTGCGCGTGATGTTATTGTCGAAGCGGGGTACGGTGACTACTTTACACATGGTATTGGACATGGTATCGGTCTTGACATTCACGAGATTCCTTACTTTGGTAACTCTGATGAGACTATCGAAGCTGGTATGGTCTTGACGGACGAGCCAGGTGTTTATTTGGCTGGTAAATACGGTGTTCGTATCGAAGATGACATCATTATCACAGAAAATGGTTGTGAATTGATTACCCTTGCGCCTAAGGAATTGATTGTTCTCTAAGATTTGGAGGAATACTTTATGCCAAACCGTTTATCTTGGCAAGATTATTTTATGGCTAATGCAGAGCTGATTTCTAAGCGTTCTACGTGTGATCGTGCCTTTGTTGGAGCTGTTTTAGTCAAGGACAAGCGTATTATCGCTACAGGTTATAACGGCGGAGTTTCTGAGACTGATAACTGTAACGAAGTAGGCCACTATATGGAAGATGGTCATTGTATTCGTACGGTACACGCAGAGATGAATGCCCTTATCCAATGTGCCAAAGAGGGGATTTCTACCAAAAATACAGAGATTTATGTGACTCATTTTCCTTGTATCAACTGCACCAAAGCTCTCTTGCAAGCTGGTATTGTTAAGATTACATACAAGGCCAATTATAGGCCCCATCCCTTTGCGATTGAATTGATGGAACAAAAAGGCGTTTCTTATTTGCAACATGATGTTCCAGAGGTTCACTTAGGAATGGATGACTAGCTTGTTCTTTGAAAAAAGCCTGAGGATTGGGCTTGAATCTATAAAACATTTGAGCCATGCTATCATTTATGGTAAAATAAACTGATAATAATTTTTTACAAAGAGGTATTTAATAATGATTGAAGCAAGTAAACTCCGTGCGGGTATGACTTTCGTAACTAACGATGGCAAATTGATCAAAGTTCTTGAAGCTAGCCACCACAAACCTGGTAAAGGTAACACAATCATGCGTATGAAATTGCGTGATGTTCGTTCAGGTTCAACTTTTGATACTAGCTATCGTCCAGAAGAAAAATTTGAACAAGCAATCATCGAAACAGTACCAGCACAATACTTGTACCAAATGGATGATACTGCATACTTCATGAACACTGAAACATATGACCAATATGAAATCCCAGTAGCCAACGTTCAAGAAGAATTGAAATTTATCCTTGAAAACTCAGACGTAAAAATCCAATTCTACGGAACAGAAGTTATTGGTGTTCAAGTGCCAACAACTGTTGAATTGACTGTTACTGAAACACAACCATCAATCAAAGGTGCAACAGTTACAGGTTCAGGTAAACCTGCAACACTTGAAACTGGTCTTGTGGTTAACGTTCCAGACTTTATCGAAGCTGGTCAAAAATTGGTTATCAACACAGCTGAAGGTACTTACGTATCACGTGCCTAAGCCCAACTAAGTCTTTCAAACCACTGGTTTGAAGGCTTTATTTTCCAAACTAACGGAAAGGAAACATGCGATGACTACAGAAAATATCGGTGAAATTGTAATTGCCCCTCGCGTGCTCGAAGTGATTACAGGTATCGCTGCAACTAAAGTGGAAGGTGTTTACGCCCTTCAAAATAAAAATGTTACGGATAGTCTCAGCAAAACAAGCTTGGGACGTGGTGTTTACCTCCGAACAGAAGAAGATGGTACTGTAAATGCTGATATCTACGTCTCACTTCAGTATGGGGTTAACGTACCAGCGGTTTCAATTGAAATTCAAAAGGCTGTTAAAGCAGCTGTCTATGATATGGCAGAAGTGGCAATTTCAGAAGTCAATGTTCACGTTGAATCTATTGTTACTGAAAAGTCACAAAAACCAGACTTGGCTGAATTGTTTAACGAGGATTTTTTGAATGACTAATATCTTTAAAGATTCACGTCGTGACCTTCGTGAGCGTGCTTTTCAAACGCTTTTTGCCCTTGAATTTGGTGGAGAAGCTCTGGAACAAGCACATTTCGCTTACACTTATGACAAGCCAATTGACGAAGAAACTGAAGTTGATGTACCAGCCTTTCTTCTTAGCCTAGTAACAGGTGTCCGTGAAGAGTTGGCCCAACTTGATAGTCAAATTGAAGAAAAGTTGAAAGAGGGTTGGAGCCTCTCACGTTTGATTGTGACAGATCGTACTCTCCTTCGTTTGGGACTTTATGAAATCACGTCATTTGAAGAAACACCAGGACGTGTAGCTATTAACGAAATCATTGAAATCGCTAAAAAATATTCTGATGAAACATCTGCTAAGTTCATTAATGGTGTACTTAGTCAGTTTGTGACAGATGAAGCATAAGCAAAAGAAGTTGAACGTTGTTTCAACTTCTTTTTTTCTACAAATGTAACAAGAAAAAGTCGCAAGCGGAGATTTCTTGCGACTTTCATTTATATACTGCCACCAGCAATCAGACTCACTGGAAGTACATAATCACGATTAACTGTTTTGCCTTTAATTTTCTTGAGAAGAATTTCGACACAAAGCTTAGCAATTTCATCCAAAGGTTGTTGGATAGTTGCTAACTCTGGGTAGAAGTGACGGATAAAGGCGGTACCGTCATAACCGATGATTTTTAGGTCATCTGGGATAGAAAGCCCCAATTGTCTAGCTATCTTCATAACCAAGATAGCTGTTAAATCGTCCGAAACAAAGATGCCATCTGGTTTTTCACGAGAGATAATAGATTTGATGTCTAATTCTCGTCGCATGAGAGACAAATCGTTTGGAACAGGACAAATAATGCCTTCTTTGTCCAATTCATAATTAAAACCTAGTTGACGAAGTCCTGTTGGAGAATCCGAATTATCATAGCCTGTAATCATGACAATGCGTTGACAGCCAGCCTTGACCATAGCTCTTGCGGCTAACTTGCCACCTTCAAAGTTGTCAGACGAAACAATAGGAATCTTTGGGGCGAGATTACGGTCGAAGGCAACGATGGGAGCTTCAACCTTCTCATAATCCTCAATACCAAGATTGTGACTAGACGAGATGATGCCGTCACATTGGTTGGCGGCAAGCATCTCCAAATAGTCCCTCTCCTTGTTAGGATCATGTTCACTATTACAAATAATGGTTTTATAGCCTTGCTTAAAGAGTTCATCCTCAAGACGTTCAATAAGTTCGGCATAAAATATATTGGAAATATTTGGGAAAATCAAGCCAACGAGTTTGGCCGACTTTCCTTGAAGACCTCGAGCTAAATTATTAGGTTTATAGTTGAGTTCTTGCATAGCAGCGTGAACTTTGTCAATGGTCTTCTGTGAGAGGTAGCCCTTTTTGTTTATGACGCGAGAAACTGTGGTTGGGCTCACACCAGCCAGTTCGGCAACGTCAGTAAGCTTTGCGACCATAAATCACCTTAGTATTTCAAGTCGAAGTAGTGCCCAGAAACGTTTCCTGATGTTACTTTGATACCAGTTTGTTCTGCACTTGGGAAAACACGACTAGTGAAGACTTTCTCACCTTTGTTGAAGTAAATTTCAACGATTGAGTTATCTACAAAGATGTTTGCTGTTGCAGCTTGACCGGCATCAAGTGTACATTCACGACTTGTTCCAAAGTCAGTAGCATATTGTTCACCAGCTTTAGAACGGTCAAGGATAACTTTTCCGTTCTCAGTATCAACAGTAAGTGACAAGCCATTTCCTTCTTGGTCTGCGAAGAGGACAAGTTCTGTTTGAGTGTTAGCTTCAAAGTTAAGTTCAAGCTCGTAAGTGTTAGTTGTTGCCGTTTTTTCAGAGAAATCTTCTTGACTAGCACGTAAGCTTGTAATAGCTTCTACCGGGTATTGGTAAAGTTTACCATCTTTGATAGATAATTCTTTAACCAAGCTCATAGCACCTTGGTAGTCGTATTTGTCAGTTGGATAGTCCACGTCTGGGAGACCAATCCAGCTAACAATAAGGGCACGACCATCAGGAGTGTTAAATCCTTGAGTAGCATAAGCTTCGAACCCGTAGTCCAAGTTAATAATTGGTGTGCCATCAACAAGGGCAGATTTCTCAGGGTCGAAATCTTGGAAAATCTTATAAGTATTAGGATAAATATTGCCATAGTCAAGTTCAGCTTTATCAAGACCTTGTGGGCTATAAAGAAGAACAGGTTTGGTATCTACAAAGACAAGGTTAGGACACTCAATCATGTATTCTGAGCCAGTACCACCAAAGTCTAGGTCTCCAACTTCAACCCAGTTTTCTACATCATTATCAACAGCTTTGTAAAGTTTGATATAACCTTGTTTATCGTGGTTTTGAGCACCTACGATAGCGTAGAATTGTCCCTTGTAATCGAAGATTTGAGGGTCACGGAAGTGTTCAGTAGCATCAGCAGGTTGCTTGATAAGAACCTTGTCGAATTTTTCGATTTTGCCGTCTTTATCCATCCAGGCACCGATTTGACGTGGGTCACGAACCCAATTTTCATCACGAACGTTACCTGTGTAGAAGATAAAGAGTTTATCACCAATTTGATAAGCAGAACCTGAGTAGGCACCGTGGCTATCATTTTCATGGTCTGGCAAGAGTTTGACACCAGTTTCTGTAAAGTGAACCAAGTCTTCAGATTCAGTATGCACCCATTGTTTCAAACCATGAGCAGCTCCAAAGGGCCAACTTTGGTAGAAGAGTTGGAACTTACCATTAAAGTAAGAAAAACCGTTTGGGTCATTAAGTAGACCTGTTTCTGGTTCAATATGGTAGCTTGCACGCCAAGGTGATTTAGCAACATTTTCTTTAATTTTTGTTTTTTCTTCGTTTGTCCAATCTGCGTATGGACGGTAACGAACTTCTGTTGGTAGATTCATATAAAGTGATCTCCTAATCTATTTGTTAGTAATATAGTAAACGTTTTACCTAGAAAAATCAACGATTTATCATAAAAAAATAAAAAATTATGCTAAACGGTTGACATATGATATAAAGATGCTAAAATAGTTATCGTAAAGAAAAGCTAAACGCTTTCATACCAAATTTTATTAAGGAGATTTTTGCAAATGGATAACAAACAAATTGCAAAAGAAGTCATCGATGCCCTCGGTGGACGTGAAAACGTCAACAGTGTTGCTCACTGTGCGACTCGTCTACGTGTGATGGTTAAAGATGAAAACAAAATCAATAAAGAAAAGGCTGAGAACATTGAAAAAGTTCAAGGTGCTTTCTTCAACTCAGGTCAATACCAAATGATTTTTGGTACAGGTACTGTTAACAAGATTTACGACGAAGTCGTTGCTCAAGGTCTTCCAACAGCATCTAAAGACGAACAAAAAGCAGAAGCTGCTAAACAAGGGAACTGGTTCCAACGTGCTATCCGTTCATTCGGTGACGTTTTCGTTCCATTGCTTCCAGCAATCGTAGCGACTGGTCTTTTCATGGGTATCCGTGGAGCAATCAATAACGATACAGTTCTTGGTTTGTTCGGTACAACATCAAAAGCTTTTGCTGCTACAGATTTCTACACTTACACAGTTGTATTGACAGATACAGCCTTCGCCTTCTTCCCAGCCTTGATTTGTTGGTCAGCCTTTAACGTATTTGGTGGTTCACCACTTCTTGGTTTGGTTCTTGGTTTGATGATGGTTAACAACGCCCTTCCTAACGCTTGGGATGTTGCATCAGGTGCTGCTAAACCAATCTACTTCTTTGATTTTATTCCAGTAGTAGGTTACCAAAACTCAGTGCTTCCAGCCTTCTTCGTAGGTTTGCTTGGTGCTAAGTTCGAGCAATGGGTTCGTAAATGGGTTCCAGATGTTCTTGACCTTCTCTTACGTCCACTTATCGTCTTTGCAGTAATGTCAGCTTTGGCCCTCTTTATCATTGGTCCTGTCTTCCATACTGTTGAAAGCTATGTTCTTGCTGCTACAGAATGGATTCTTAACTTGCCATTTGGTCTTGCTGGTCTTGTTCTTGGTGGAGTTCACCAAGTTATCGTCGTTACAGGGGTTCACCACGTCTTTAACTTGCTTGAAGCTAACCTCATTGCTAATACTGGTAAAGATCCACTTAACGCTATCATCACAGCTGCTATGACTGCCCAAGCTGGTGCGACACTTGCAGTGGGTGTTAAAACTAAAGATGCTAAATTGAAAGCACTTGCTTTCCCTGCAACTCTTTCAGCGGTACTTGGTATCACTGAACCAGCTATCTTTGGGGTTAACCTTCGTTTCGGTAAGCCATTTATCATGGGTCTTATCGCTGGTGCTGCCGGTGGTTGGTTGGCATCAATCCTTAACCTTGCTGGTACAGGATTTGGTGTAACAATCGTTCCTGGTACTCTTCTATACCTTAACGGTCAAGTACTTAAGTATGTGATTATGGTACTTGTAACACTTGCTCTTGGTTTCGCTCTTACTTGGATCTTCGGTTACAAAGAGGAAGAAGTTGAAGCTCAAAAAGAAGTTGTTGCTGAAGATATTGCATCTGCAGAATCAGCTCCAGTTGCATTGCAAGCTGAAACAATCGCTGCACCACTTAAAGGTGAAGTTGTAGCTTTGGAAAATGTTAATGACCCAGTCTTCTCATCAGGAGCTATGGGTAAAGGTGCTGCTATCAAACCTTCAGGTAACCAAGTAGTTGCACCATTTGATGGTGAAGTGCAAATCGCCTTCCCAACAGGTCACGCTTACGGTCTTAAATCTGATAAAGGTGCTGAAGTGCTTATCCACATCGGTATCGACACTGTCTCACTTGAAGGTAAAGGATTTGATGCTAAAGTTCAAGCAAATCAACGTATTAAAAAAGGTGATGTCTTGGCTACCTTCGATAGCTCAGTAATCACTGAAGCAGGTCTTGACGATACAACTATGGTTATCGTTACAAACACTGCAGACTTCGAAGATGTTTCATCAGTAGCGACTGGTTCAGTTGCTGAAGGTGCAGACTTCATCGCAGTTAAATAATAAGCTAGAAAAGTCGAAGTCAATTCGGCTTTTTTAGTTAAAAGTCTCATAAAGAAAAGTATGAAGCAGAGTAGTCTGTACCTTGTCAAATAAGGCCTCATTTAGATTGTCTTTTATCCTGCTTTTATTTATAATAGTATAAATAGTTATTATTGATCATAAAAGGAGATAGCTTTACCTATGGCTAAACTTTACGGAAGCTTGGAAGCTGGTGGTACAAAATTTGTTTGTGCTGTCGGTGATGAGAAATTCCAAGTCGTTGAAAAAACTCAATTCCCAACAACTACACCTTACGAAACAATTGACCGTACTATTGAATTTTTCAAACGTTATGAAGATCAATTGGCTGGAATTGCAATTGGTTCATTTGGACCAATTGATGTTGATCCAAACTCTGAAACATATGGTTTTGTGACTTCAACACCAAAACCACATTGGTCAAATGTCGACCTTCTTGGTTTGATTGCTAAAGAGTTTAATATTCCTTTCTACTTTACGACTGATGTTAACTCATCTGCTTATGGTGAGACACTTGTTCGTAAAGGTGTTAAGAGCCTTGTTTACTACACTATCGGAACAGGTATCGGAGCTGGAGCTATTCAAAATGGTGAATTCATTGGTGGTATGGGTCATACTGAAGCTGGTCACGTATATGTACCGCTTCACCCAAATGATGTTTCCAATGAATTTAACGGAACTTGTCCATTCCACCGTGGCTGTTTGGAAGGTTTGGCTGCTGGACCATCGCTCGAAGCTCGTACAGGTATTCGTGGTGAATTGATTGATCAGCATTCTGAAGTTTGGGATGTCCAAGCTTACTATATTGCTCAAGCTGCTGTCCAAGCAACAGTCCTTTACCGTCCAGAAGTTATCGTCTTTGGTGGCGGTGTTATGGGGCAAGAACACATGCTTCGTCGTGTTCGTGAAAAATTCACAGCTCTTTTGAATGGTTACCTTCCAGTACCAGATGTAAATGAATATATTGTGACACCTGCTGTTTCAGGTAATGGTTCTGCGACGCTTGGTAACTTCGCACTTGCTAAAGACGTAGCTGACAAACACTCACGCAAATAAGCAAAATATGTAAAATCGCTTTAAGACATGATCTTAAGGCGTTTTGCTCTATACAGGAGGATGTAATGGAACCTTTATTTTTAGATTCGCCAATGCATGAAAAAATCTGGGGAGGTAATCGCCTTAAGACAGAGTTTGGTTATGATACTCCCAGTGAACACACTGGCGAATACTGGGCAATTTCTGCCCATCCTAATGGTGTATCCTATGTCAAAAACGGAAAGTATGCTGGTTTCCACCTGGCAGAGCTTTACAAGGATAAACCAGAACTTTTTGGAAATCCCAAGACTAGTGTTTTTCCTTTGTTGACAAAGATTTTGGACGCTAATGACTGGCTCTCAGTACAAGTACACCCTGATGATGCCTATGGGCTAGAGCACGAAGGTGAGCTAGGAAAGACAGAATGTTGGTATATTATTGATGCTGAAGAGGGTGCAGAAATTATTTATGGTCACAAGGCTAAGACAAAGGAAGAGCTGGCATCCTTGATTGAAGCAGGTGATTGGGATGGACTTTTATCGAAAACTCCTGTTAAGAAAGGTGACTTTTTCTTTGTACCAAGCGGTACCATGCATGCTATTGGTCCAGGTATCCTTATCTTAGAAACTCAACAATCTAGCGATACCACTTACCGTGTCTATGATTTTGATCGTAGGGATGATCAGGGCAATAAACGTGAGCTTCATATTCAACAGTCTCTTGATGTCTTGAATTTAGGGGACCCAGAAAATAGCGTCCCAGCAACTGTTAAGACCTTGCAATTAGAGTCGACTTGTTTGACATCAAACTCCTTCTTCGCCGTATATAAATGGAAACTCAATGGCTTGGTTGACTTCAAACAATCAGCTCCTTATTTGCTTTGTTCAGTACTTTCTGGCAATGGGACTATGACTATCGATTCACGCATTTATTGTCTAAAAAAAGGTGATCACTTCATTCTTCCAAATGATGTGACAGATTGGGAAATTGATGGACAATTGGAGATGATTGTCAGTCACCCTAACGAGGCTTAGGTATGAGTAATGAAAAAGTTTTAGCTGCACTATTTGAGCGTATTGAGATCGGCAAATCCTATTATTTTGAGGGAGCTTACTATCGTCTAAAAGACTATGGAGATCACATTTATGGCTTACAACGGGCCATTCCTGGGATGTGCGGTGAAAAAACGGCTTCCCCTAGCATCAAATTTTACTGGAAAAATGGTGTCTTGGACTATCAATTCTACGTTGATTTTGAAGCTAGCCCTATGATAATGAAGGCCTATAGTAGCACCGACCATGCCTTCTTTGAGCAGGCTTTTGAAAATCTCTTGCATGATTTTGAGGATATCCTAGAGAGCCAAGAGAACTCTAAGAAGTAGTTTTAAAGCATTATTGTCGATATTTTCAGTGAATCTAATAAAAAAGTTTTCGTTTATTTGCAAATCCATTGTGAAAGCCCTTAAACTAGGGCTTTTTTCTTTGTCAATCCTTGAGTGATTTCTTGTTTAAAGGGGGCTTTTGTGGTAAAATATGGAGATAAAGACTGTCGAAAGGAAAAAAGATGGCAAATATATTACGCAAAATCATTGAAAATGATAAAGGCGAAATTAAGAAACTAGAAAAAACTGCCAAGAAAGTCGAGAGCTATGCTGATGCAATGGCAGCTCTTTCAGATAAAGAACTTCAGGCAAAAACAGAAGAATTTAAAAAACGATATCAAAACGGAGAAAGCCTAGATCAACTCTTGCCAGAGGCATTTGCAGTTGTTCGTGAAGGGGCAAAACGTGTCCTTGGACTTTTCCCATATCGTGTGCAAATCATGGGTGGTATCGTTCTTCACCATGGTGACGTCCCAGAGATGCGTACAGGGGAAGGGAAAACCCTGACTGCGACAATGCCTGTTTACCTAAATGCTATTTCAGGTGAAGGTGTGCACGTTATCACCGTTAACGAATACCTTTCAGAGCGTGATGCGACTGAAATGGGTGAGCTTTATAGTTGGCTTGGTTTGTCAGTAGGGATTAACCTTTCAGCCAAATCGCCAGCTGAAAAACGTGAAGCTTATAACTGTGACATCACTTACTCAACCAACTCAGAGGTAGGTTTCGACTATCTTCGTGATAACATGGTTGTTCGTAAGGAAAACATGGTACAACGTCCATTGAACTATGCCTTGGTCGATGAGGTTGACTCGGTTCTTATTGATGAAGCCCGTACACCATTGATCGTATCAGGACCTGTAAGTTCAGAAACTAACCAATTGTATCATCGTGCAGATGCCTTTGTTAAAACATTAACAGAAGACGATTATGCCATTGATATTCCAACAAAAACAATTGGTTTGAATGACTCAGGTATTGACAAGGCTGAAGAATTCTTCAATTTGGACAACTTGTACGATATTGATAATGTTGCCTTGACTCACTATATTGACAATGCCCTTCGTGCCAACTACATCATGTTGCATGATATTGACTATGTGGTCAGTCCTGAGCAAGAAATTCTTATCGTTGACCAATTTACAGGTCGTACCATGGAAGGTCGTCGTTTCTCAGATGGACTCCACCAAGCCATTGAGGCAAAAGAAGGTGTGCCAGTTCAAGAAGAAACGAAGACATCTGCCTCAATCACTTACCAAAATATGTTCCGTATGTACAAGAAATTGTCAGGGATGACTGGTACTGGTAAGACTGAGGAAGATGAATTCCGTGAAATCTATAACATGCGAATCATTCCGATTCCAACTAACCGTCCAATTCAACGTATTGACCACGACGACCTTCTTTACCCAACCTTGGATGCTAAATTCCGTGCTGTGGTACAAGATGTTAAACGTCGTTATGAAAAGGGACAGCCAGTCCTTGTTGGTACGGTTGCCGTTGAAACATCTGACTTGATTTCTAAGATGTTGGTTGAAGCAGGCATTCCTCATGAAGTGCTTAATGCTAAAAACCACGAAAAAGAAGCGCATATTATCATGAATGCGGGTCAACGTGGTGCCGTTACGATTGCGACCAACATGGCCGGTCGTGGTACCGATATCAAACTTGGTGAAGGTGTTCTTGAACTTGGTGGACTTTGTGTTATTGGTACAGAACGTCACGAAAGCCGTCGTATTGATAACCAGTTGCGTGGTCGTGCGGGACGTCAAGGGGACCCAGGGGAATCTCAATTCTACCTTTCACTTGAAGACGAATTGATGCGTCGTTTCGGTTCTGATCGTATCAAGCAAGTCTTGGAACGTTTGAATGCTGATGATGAAGATATCGTTATCAAATCACGTATGTTGACACGCCAAGTGGAAGCGGCTCAAAAACGTGTCGAAGGAAATAACTACGATACTCGTAAACAAGTCCTTCAGTACGATGACGTTATGCGTGAACAACGTGAAATCATCTATGCTGAGCGTTATGATGTTATCACAGCAGAACGTGACCTTGAACCTGAGATTAAGGCTATGATTAAGCGTACGATTAACCGTACGGTAGATGGTCACAGCCGCAATGATCAAGAGGAAGCTCTTAAAGGTATCTTGAACTTTGCTCGTCAGGCCTTGGTTCCTGAGAATGCCATCTCACTTGAAGATTTACGAGAAGTGGGAGAGGTAACGAAACGTAGTGTTAATTATGACGCTATTAAAGTTTACTTGAATGAGTTAGCAGATGATGTTTATGATCGTCAAATCAAGAAATTGCGTTCAGAGGAAGCTATCCGTGAATTCCAAAAAGTCTTGATTTTGATGGTTGTTGATAACAAGTGGACGGACCACATCGATGCCCTTGATCAATTACGTAATGCCGTTGGTTTGCGTGGTTATGCCCAAAACAATCCAATCGTTGAGTATCAATCTGAAGGGTTCAAGATGTTCCAAGATATGATTGGGGCAATTGAATATGATGTGACACGTACAATGATGAAAGCACAAATTCATGAACAATCTCGTGAAAATGTGAATGAACGTGTTTCAACAACAGCAACAGGCAATATCCAGGCTCACCAAGCAGATGCTAATGGTCAAGAAATTGACTTTAGTAAGGTTGGTCGTAATGACTTCTGTCCATGTGGCTCTGGTAAGAAATTTAAAAATTGTCACGGTCGTAAACAATTTTAGGAAAAAAGAAATAGGTAATTATTATGGTTTTTAAAGCAGTAAGTGAAAAAATTGTTTTTGATGCAGTTAAAGAATCAACTACATTGACAGGTGAAGCCCTTGCCAAGAAACAAGCTCGTGATAAAGAGCTTGAAGCAATCATCAAGGGTGAAGATGACCGTACGCTATTGGTTATTGGTCCATGTTCATCTGACAATGAGGATGCAGTTCTTGATTATGCTCACCGTTTGGCTAAACTTCAAGAAGAAGTTAAAGATAAAGTCTTTATGGTTATGCGTGTCTATACAGCTAAACCTCGTACAAATGGTGATGGTTATAAAGGACTTGTACACCAACCTGATGCTGAAGGGAAACCAAACCTAATTAACGGTATCAAGGCTGTGCGTAACCTTCACTACCGTGTTATCACTGAAACTGGTATCACAACTGCTGATGAAATGCTTTACCCAGAAAATCTTCCTTTGGTAGATGACCTTGTGTCATACATTGCCGTTGGTGCACGTTCTGTAGAAGACCAACAACACCGTTTTGTTGCGTCAGGTATTGATGTTCCAACTGGTATGAAGAATCCAACATCAGGGAACCTTAACGTGATGTTTAATGGTATCTACGCCGCACAAAACAAACAAAACTTCCTCTTTAACGGTGAAGAAGTTGAAACTCCAGGGAACCCATTGGCACACGTTATTCTTCGTGGTTCAACGAATGAATATGGTAAAAACGTACCTAACTTCTACTATGATGATGTGCTTGAAACAATTGAACACTATGAACAAATGGGCCTTGAGAATCCATTCATCGTTATTGATACAAACCATGATAACTCAGGTAAACGTTACTTAGAACAAATCCGTATCGTTCGCCAAACCTTGATTAACCGTGACTGGAATGAAAAAATCAACAAAGTTGCACGTGGTTTCATGATTGAATCTTACCTTGAAGATGGTCGTCAAGATGCACCAGATGTCTATGGTAAATCAATCACTGACCCATGTCTTGGTTGGGATAAGACAGAAGAATTGATTCGTGAAATCCACGATACTTTGTCAAAATAATAAGGTAACAGAAACCATATATGGGGAGTGAACCGTTTGGATGACCAAGCGGTTCGCTCTCTTTTCACAAAGAGAGGGAAATAGATGGGAATTCATCAAAATAGTCCGCTGATTGATGTAGCGGAAGTAAGGAAATTGCATGCTCTTACGGGAGACGCACTAGTAACTAAACAGGCTAATGATGAGGCCTTGGCAAAAATTATCAAGGGTGAGGACAAACGTATTCTCTTGGTTATTGGTCCATGTTCATCTGATAATGAAGAAGCCGTTCTTGACTATGCTCACCGTTTGGCCAAACTTCAGGAAGAAGTGAAGGACAAAATCTTTATTGTTATGCGTGTTTATACAGCTAAACCACGTACTAATGGGGACGGTTATAAGGGGCTTATCCACCAGCCAGATGCAGAGGGTGATGTAGACCTTCTTGCTGGGGTTAAGGCGGTTCGCCACCTTCAGTCACGTATTATTACTGAAACAGGCCTTCCAATCGCTGACGAGATGCTTTATCCGTCAAATCTTTCCTTCTTTGATGATCTGCTTAGCTATCACGCTGTTGGAGCACGTTCTGTCGAGGACCAAGAACACCGCTTTGTAGCTTCAGGTATTGATGTGCCAATTGGCTTGAAGAACCCAACGTCAGGGAATTTGAATGTCATGTTTAATGGTATCTATGCTGCGCAGAACCAACAGCATTTCCTTTACAATGGTGCTGAAGTTAAAACAGATGGTAACCCACTCGCTCACGTTATCCTGCGTGGTGCCAACAATGAAAGTGGGCAAAATATTGTTAACTACCATTACGAGGACTTGGTTAAGGCATTGGACAAGTATAGTGCACTTAATCTGGAAAATCCATTTATCCTTGTTGATACTAACCATGACAACTCAGGTAAAAACTTCATGGAGCAAGTTCGTATTGTGCGTGAAGTCCTTCTTAACCGTGAGTGGAATGAGCGTATCGCGGATACCGTGCGTGGCTTTATGATTGAGTCTTACCTTGAGGATGGTCGTCAAGACACACCTGAAGTTTATGGTAAATCAATCACAGATCCTTGTCTTGGTTGGGATAAGACTGATAGCCTTATTCGTGAAATCCACAATCAACTTTCGTAACAATTATGATTTTTGGACATGGTATAGACTTGCAGGAAATTTCAGCTGTTAAAAAGGCTTATGACCGCAATCCACGCTTTGCAAAAAAGGTATTGACACCAAAAGAGTGGGAGCGTTTTGAATCCCTTTCTGGCAATCGTCAGATGTCCTATTTAGCAGGTCGCTGGGCTGGTAAGGAAGCATTTTCAAAGGCCTGGGGTACAGGTATTGGAGCAGTCGGGTTTAAGGATATTGAAATTTTGACCAATGACAAGGGAGCTCCAGTGGTGACCCAGTCGCCTTTTGAAGGCAATGTCTTCATCTCGATTTCCCATAGCGGTGATTTTGTTCAGGCAAGTGTCATTTTAGAAAAAAACTAAGAGATAGATGTTGGAAGAGGATAGCTTATGATTTCAAGTTTACATCGACCAACCTTGGCAAAGGTTGATCTATCAGCAATTTCAGAAAATATTGAACAAGTGGTTAGTCACATCCCTAAACAGGTGCAGACTTTTGCAGTTGTTAAGGCCAATGCTTATGGTCATGGCGCTGTCGAAGTGGCCAAGCATGTATCTAAGCAGGTGGATGGTTTTTGTGTTTCCAACCTAGACGAGGCGCTTGAACTTCGTCAAGCTGGCTTAGAACAACCGATACTTATTTTAGGAGTAGTCTTGCCAGACGAGGTTCCTTTGGCTATTCAAGAAAACATCACGCTGACGGTAGCTTCGCTAGAGTGGTTGGAAATGACTAAGAATCAAGGGCTTGATTTGACTGGTTTAACCTGTCATATTAAGGTTGATTCAGGTATGGGTCGTATTGGGGTGCGTAGCCAAGGGGATGCGGATAGCTTGATTGCTGGTCTGAAATCACTTGGTGCGAATGTCGAAGGTATTTTTACTCATTTTGCAACGGCTGATGAGGCAGATGATAGTAAATTCAAGCGTCAATTGGCCTTCTTCACGGATTTGGTTAATAACTTGGTGGACCGTCCTCGCTTGGTACACGCTAGCAACTCTGCGACAAGCATCTGGCATGCAGAAACAGTCTTTAATGCGGTACGTCTGGGTGTCGTCATCTATGGTCTCAATCCTAGTGGCAGTGTTTTAGACCTTCCATATAACATTCGTCCTGCTTTAAGTTTGGAGACAGCACTTGTTCATGTTAAGACCTTGCCAGCAGGTCAAGATGTGGGTTATGGTGCAACCTATACGACGACAGCTGATGAGGTTATTGGAACCATTCCGATTGGCTATGCGGATGGTTGGACCAGAGATTTACAAGGTTTCCACGTTATTGTGGATGGACAGCTTTGTCCTATTGTTGGGCGTGTGTCTATGGACCAAATCACTGTTCGCCTTCCTAAGGTTTATCCCCTAGGAACTCCTGTTACTCTTATGGGTGAAAATGGAGGAGCAAGCATCACTGCGACAGAGGTGGCTGAAAAACGTGGTACTATCAACTACGAAGTTCTTTGTTTGCTTAGTGATCGTGTACCTCGTAGCTATGATTAATATAAATAAAAAGAGAAATCCAGTTTGATACTGGATTTTTTGATTTTAGTGAAGACCATTTTCATGTGTTATAATAGCTGATAAGGCTTCCTCTTTCACGAGGAGAAGAACACGATAGAAATGATAGAGGATATGATTCGACTAGATTCACCAATTGCGGATTTGAAAGGTTTTGGTCCTAAGTCCGCTGAAAAATTTACCAAATTAGATTTGCACACGGTTGGGGACCTCTTGCTTTATTTTCCTTTCCGATATGAAGATTTTAAGAGTAAGTCTATCTTTGAACTGATGGATGGCGAAAAGGCTGTTATTACGGGAACGGTGGTGACACCTGCCAATGTGCAATATTATGGCTTTAAACGTAATCGTCTGAGTTTTAAAATCAAGCAAGGAGAAGCAGTGATTGCCATTAGTTTCTTCAACCAGCCTTATCTTGTGGACAAGATTGAGATGGGGGCAGAAGTGGCTATTTTTGGCAAATGGGACCAGAAGAAGTCTGCAGTGACTGGTATGAAAGTGTTGGCTCAAGTTGAGGACGATATGCAGCCAGTTTACCATGTGGCCCAAGGCGTTAGTCAGGCCCAGCTGATAAAGGCAATAAAGGCAGCTTTTGATAGTGGGGCCTTGAATTTATTGGAGGAGAGTCTCCCACAGGTGCTTATGGACAAGTATCGTCTTATGGGACGCCAAGAGGCTGTGCGTGCCATGCATTTTCCGAAAGATTTGGCTGAATATAAGCAGGCTCTACGTAGGACCAAGTTTGAGGAGCTCTTTTATTTCCAGATGAACTTACAGGTGCTGAAGGCTGAGAATAAGTCCGAAACCAATGGTATAGCAATTGCTTACGATGAGGCCAAAATCAAAGCCAAAATTGCAGAATTACCATTCCCCTTGACAGAAGCCCAACAGCGCAGTTTATCGGAAATCCTAGCTGATATGAAATCTGGAGCTCATATGAACCGTCTTTTGCAAGGAGATGTGGGCTCAGGGAAAACAGTTATCGCTAGCCTGGCTATGTATGGGGCCTATACGGCAAGATTGCAGTCTGCTCTCATGGTACCGACGGAAATCTTAGCAGAGCAGCATTATCAGAGTTTGCAGGGGCTTTTTCCTGAGCTAGAGGTAGTGCTCCTAACTTCTGGGATGAAGGCAGCGGACAAAAAAGTAGCTCTTTCCAAAATCGAATCTGGGGAGGCTCAGATGATCGTGGGGACTCACTCACTGATTCAGGATGCTGTGACTTATCACAGGCTTGGCCTAGTAATTACTGATGAGCAACACCGTTTTGGGGTTAATCAACGTCGTATTTTCCGTGAGAAAGGTGATAATCCTGATGTCCTCATGATGACAGCGACACCTATCCCTAGGACCTTGGCGATTACTGCCTTTGGAGAGATGGATGTGTCAATCATTGACCAGATGCCGGCTGGGCGTAAGCCCATTATTACCCGTTGGGTTAAACATGAGCAACTAGATACCGTACTGACTTGGATCAAGGGTGAGTTGGAAAAAGATGCTCAGGTCTATTTTATCTCACCTTTGATTGAAGAGTCCGAGGCTCTCGATTTGAAAAATGCGGTGGCCCTTCATCAGGAACTCACAGATTTTTTTGGGGATTTAGCTACAGTGGCTCTGATGCACGGTCGCATGAAAAATGATGAAAAAGACCAAATTATGCAGGACTTCAAGGAAAGAAAGTCTCAGATTTTAGTATCAACCACAGTTATCGAAGTAGGGGTTAACGTGCCAAATGCTACAGTCATGATCATTATGGATGCCGACCGCTTTGGACTTAGCCAGCTTCACCAACTTCGAGGACGTGTAGGTCGTGGCCATAAGCAGTCCTACTGTGTCTTGGTGGCCAATCCTAAAAATGATACTGGAAAAAAACGCATGCAGGCCATGTGTGAGACTACGGATGGTTTTGTTCTAGCAGAAGAGGACCTAAAAATGCGTGGTTCAGGAGAAATCTTTGGAACACGTCAGTCAGGAATTCCTGAATTTCAAGTGGCTGATATTGTGGAAGACTATAATATTTTAGAAGAAGCAAGGCGCGTGGCCAGCCAAATTGTATCTGACCCTAACTGGCGTGAGAATGCTGATTGGCAGGTGCTTGGAGCTCATTTGAGAAGCCAAGGCGAGTTTGATTGAGGAGGAAAGCCATGAAAAAGAAACGGTTAAAAATCGATTTTTTTGCTATCTTGCATCCCTTATTTCTTATGATGTTAGGTCTCCTGTTTTATTTTTTCGCCTTCATCTTGATTTGGTTTATTACCGAATTGGCAAAGCTGATAGAAGGAAAGACGGACTTTCATACCCTATATCTTTATTCACTTCTTATCTCTCTAGTTTGTTCGGTATTACTGATTATGTACGTCGCGGGTTTTATAGCTCAGCTGATTATCCATATACAGCATCAAAAGGAAAGGACGCTTTTACCGGTCTGGTGTATGCTTACGGCTGTACTGATGCTTGTGCCCCTATTCGAAGATTTTAGTATCTTAAGCTCGTCCTGGAATTTTAAAGGGTATTTTCTTTCCATAGTTGCCTACATTGCCTATCTCTTTACAAAGCTACCCAAGGTTATTGAAAGTTACCGCTATCATGCGACAATTCGCTATGCCGTTTGGGTGGCTCTGGTCTTGGGAATTATTTTATCTATGCTTTAGACAGAAAAACTCTCAGTAAACTCACTGAGAGTTTTAAGTCTCCTTCAAGCTTATTACAAGCTTTCTTTAAGTTAGGACACCTATAATAAAACCATCAAAACGAGATAGGTTTTGATAATAAAACGTTTTGGCTTAGCCAAACCATTCCTACGAAGGAGGACAAAACAATGACAGTAAAAATTAAAGTAACCTACAACCGAAATTTCCAGAAGAATCCTCAAGACTTTAAGGTTTATCAAAACTAATATTGATGCTAGGAAGAGGCTAAATTTACCCATATTCTACAACTTTCATCCCTCATTTTCCAAAATCCCTTTTTCCTTTTTTTCATAACGTAGAATCCCTCTTCTTAAACTCATAAAAAGTCTAGACGGAAGCATGACCAGTCTAGGCGATTAACATAAGTAAGCTAACCAGTTGAGATTTTCTTGACTGATTTTTTGAAATTTAGATAAAAAATATCGAAAAACGATAAAATGTGTTGACAAGGAGAAATAAAGAGTGTAATATATAATTATCGATAAACGATAATAAGTTTTCGATAAAGATAATCTTATTCGCGAAAAAGAGAAATTATATACTAAAAACTATTTAATAAAGGAAATACTTATCATGAAAACACTTAAATCAATCATCAACGCAGTTCTTATTCTTCTTATGGCAATCTACGGTCTTGCAATGCTTGCTTTACTTATCCTTCCTTTTGTGGATGTGACTAATCTTTTTCCAGGTGCTGAGGTTCATTACCTTTCTGGATGGGGTTACTGGCTTGTATCAGAGTTACAATTTGCCTTCTATCTTGCCTTGATTTGTCTCCTTCGTAAAGAGTTTAAAGACTTTACTTGGAAGGCATTTTGGACAGAAGATTTTTCTCTCTTCTTGAAAAAGGCTGCTCTTCTAACCTTTGTGCCATCAGCCTTGAATATCTTCTTACAGTTGGGAACGACTAATCACCTTGTAGTGGACTTCAGCACATCAGTCTGGCTCCTCTTGGTCTCTCTAGCTTGTGATGCTGTCTGTCTTCGTAAGGGACAAACAGCTGTCAAATAATTGAAGGAATCTTATTTGAAAAGTAGTAAAATCTTACCTATAAACTAGTATTTTATATTGATATTCGATATAATTGATACTGTTAATAGTTAGCTAATGATTTGTATGAGGTCAAGGGCTCCTAGAGGCACCTTGGCTTTTTCTAGTCTATGCTCAAAGAAATCAAATGAATTTACAATCGAGGTAACACATGACAACTATCTTATTTTATTTTTTAATCATCCTAGCCTTGGCTGGCTCTAGTTATTATGGTTGGAGATCAGCCAAAAGTGCTAAAAATCGTCAGGAAACGCAAGAACAGAAACGTCTACGTAGTATTCTCCTGTTTGTTAATGTCCTCCTTTTTGCGGGCTTTTTAAGTCTTGTTATTACCATTCTTAATGATGCCTTTATCCTGACGGGTCATGAAGGACTCTTACAACAAGGTTTGCGTATGCTTCTTGGTTCGGGGGTTACCGTGAAAAGTAGTAGCACTAGTCTGACGCTTTTTGCAGCAACCATTGATTTCCTTCGTATGGTAGTCAACATAGGATTCTTGTTGTGTCTACGTGCCTTTTTGATTAATCTTTATCGTTCTGATATTTTCATTGCTAAAAATGCTAAGTTGGTTCGTTGGTCAGCGCATTTGCTAGTTCTTGGGGCTTTTATCAATAATGGTATCTTTACATTTGGAACAGGCAGCCATAGTTATAGTTTCTTTAACATCAGTTATTTGCTAGTTAGCTTTGTCCTCTATGCTGTTGCTATGATTTTGACTAAGGCTAATGCCATTGCTGAGGAAAATGAGTACACGATTTAGGAGGGGCATATGATTATTGTCAATTTGGACGTTGAACTTGCCAAGAAGAAGATGCGCTCGGGTGAGTTGGCAGAACGTATTGGTATTACCCCAGCCAATCTCTCGGTTCTAAAGACCGGCAAGGCCAAGGCAATCCGTTTTACGACTCTGGATGCTATTTGTAAGGAGTTAGATTGCCAACCAGGAGATATTCTTGAATATAGATCAGATGAAGAAAATTAAAAGCCTGAAGCAGTAGTCACTTCTCTAGTGATCATGCTTCAAGCTTTTTATTTTTTCTTCAACCATGCGACCAGGGCTAGACTGACTAGCACGGTGCCACAGACCATGGCGATATGTGTTTTTGAGACTGTCAGCTCATAGTGGAAATCTTTATTTTCCAATTTATCGGTTGCTTCAATACTAAGTTTCATGTCTTATCCCTCGATATAGTCTTTCAATTCTTGGTCTTTGAGTCCCGCACTGAGTGCGATGAGGAGTTTGAGGCGAGCCTTTGGTGCGTTGAGTTCTTTAACAAACATAACGCCAGCTTCTTGGAGTTTGACTCCCCCGCCTTCATAGGCGTAGACAGGTTCGGCGATACCGTTGAAGCAGCGGGAAACGAGCACAACAGGGACTCCTTTTTCCATAAGATTTGTGATTTCTCTTGCAGCCAATGGTGGGAGGTTTCCAGCACCTAGTGCCTCGATAACCACGCCATCAATCTTTTCAGGGTCTAGGAGACTGATGATTCCATCTCCGATACCCATCCCAGCATAGGCCTTGATGATTGGTACTGTTCCTGTGATTTGTTCCAAGTCAAAACGAACCCGAGGCTCTGCAGTTTTGAACCAGAGGATGTCATGCTTCATGATGATTCCTAGTGGACCGTGGGTTGGTGTGTGGAAGGTTGCCACGTTTGTGGTATGGGTCTTAGTCACATACTTGGCTGCATGGATTTCATCATTCATAACGACCAGGATTCCTTTGTCAGCGGCCTTGTCGTCGCTAGCAACACGTAGGGCTGAGAGATAGTTATAGACTCCGTCGCTTCCTAGTTCGTTCGACGAACGCATGGCACCAGTTAGGACGATTGGAATCTCAGGGACGGCCATGGTGTCTAGGAAGTAGGCTGTCTCTTCCAGAGTATCTGTTCCGTGGGTGATGACCACACCATCATATTGCCCAGCTGTTTCCTTGATTTTTTTGTAAATATCCAGCATGTGGTAGGGTGTGATATGTGGGCTAGGGATATTAAGAAAATCGAGAACGGTTAGTTCTAAATTGTCTAAATCAAGCCCCACATGGTTCATGGGATTATCAGCGTTTTGACTGACCTTGCCATCATTATCCGCTGACATGGAAATTGTTCCTCCAGTGTGAAGGACTAGGATTTTTTTTGTCATTTATATTACTCACCATTATATTATATGTTATAATTTATTTTAGCATAATATGTTAGAAGGAGGGGAGCTCTGTGGCCATTAAAGCAGTCTTTTTTGATATTGATGGGACTTTTCTAAATGACCGAAAACGTGTGTCAAGTTCAACCAAAAAAGCTATCAGTCAAATGAAGGAAGATGGTATCTTGGTTGGTTTGGCAACAGGTCGTGGTCCAGGATTTGTTCAGCCTTTCATGGACAATCTGGGTCTGGATTTTGCAGTCACTTATAATGGTCAATATATTTTGACTCATGACAAGGTCCTGTATCAAAATCAGCTCCCTAAATCAACAGTCTACAACTTGATTCGCTATGCCACCAAGCACCGTAGAGAGATTTCTCTAGGGACTAGCACAGGTCTTGTTGGTTCCAATATTATTAGTATGGGAACGAGTAAGTTTGGACAAATCGTCAGCCGTATTGTCCCTAAGTCCTGGGCTAAGATGGTGGAACGTAGTTTCAAGTCTTTGATTCGTCGTTTCAAGCCACAAAGTATTGAGACTCTTAAGACTATCATGCGTGAGCCTATTTATCAGGTGGTTATGGTAGCGACGGTGGGGGAAACACAAGATATTGAAGAAAAGTTTCCTCATGTGAAGATTACCCGTTCAAGTCCTTATTCAGCCGATATTATTTCAGCGGACCAATCTAAGTTAAAAGGTATCGCTCATCTAGGTGAGGTTTTTGGTTTCGAACTCAGTGAGGTTATGGCCTTTGGGGATTCGGAAAATGACCTAGAAATGCTGTCTGGCGTCGGCATTGGTGTTGCCATGGGTAATGGTGAAGACGAGCTGAAAGACCAGGCTACCCATGTCACTGATACTAATAACCAGAATGGGATTGCCAAAGCCTTGTCACACTACGGTTTGATTCATTTTGAGACAGAAAATTCATTTACCAGTGATGATGACAACTTCAACAAGGTTAAGGATTTCCACCATTTGATGGATGGCTCAACTAACGACATGCCTCGTGTTTACGGTATTGAGGAAGCTAGTCACCGTGCGGACTTCAAGTTGGAAGAAATCGTCGAATTTCTTTATGCTTCATCAGGTGGGGACAAGCGTGTCTTTGGTCAGGCTGTTCTGGATTTGCATGCTGCTCTTGATAAGGCGGCCCTCAAAGTTAGTTCTAAAGAGCACTCAGAGTCAACGATGGTTGGTCAGGTGGATGCTTTGACTGACTTGCTTTACTTGACCTATGGTTCATTTGTCCTTATGGGGGTGGATCCTAAGCCTTTCTTTGATACGGTTCATGAGGCTAATATGGGGAAAATTTTCCCAGATGGAAAGGCTCACTTTGATCCTGTGACTCACAAAATTCTTAAACCAAGTGATTGGGAAGCGCGATTTGCACCAGAAC
Source organism: Streptococcus sp. cx1 (assembly GCF_052384325.1). NCBI lineage: Bacteria > Bacillati > Bacillota > Bacilli > Lactobacillales > Streptococcaceae > Streptococcus > Streptococcus sp. cx1. The sequence goes on from NZ_JBQSUN010000007.1 coordinate 80,430, forward strand.
CACACATTAAACGAGAGCTGGATCGTCAGATTCAAAAATCTCTACAAAGAAATAAGTAAGAAGATATAAAGGTTTGGACAGTTTGCTCCAAGCCTTTTTCTAATAAAAATGACATTTATTAATGTCTTTATTTGTGATAAAATAAAGACATTCTATGTATTTTTAAGGAGATTATTATGACTAAAGCAGATTGGTTAGACTTTTTTGAAGCCATCAATGGTCGTTCAGCGACTGAAGAAGAAATTGCAGCAGCACTTGCAGCTGGTGAGTTCCAAGATGACGCCCCAGCAGTAGAAACTGCTCCAGTACAAGAAGCACCAGTTCAACCAGCTTTCGCTAATGTTCAAGAAACACCAGCCCAAGAGGCGCAACCACAGCCAACTTTCGCTGGTGCCCAAGAAGCGCAACCACAGCCGACTTTTGCGAGTGCACAAGACGCACAAGCGCAAGCTCCTTTTACAAATGCTCAGGCAGCACAACCTCAACCAACCTTTGCAGGCGCTCAAACTGCTCCAGTACAAGGAGTGCCAAATCAAGCAGCGCAACCACAAGCTGGTTTTGCGAATGCTCAAGCTGGTCAACAAGCAGCTTTTGCTAACGGTCAACCTCTTCAACCAGGTCAAAACGTTCAATTTATCAATGGTCAAGCTGTAGTTGTTCCAGCCCAACCATCAGCATTTGCGATAACTTTCAAAAACTACTGGACATGGTTGCTTAATGCATGGCGTCGTCCAGCTGACATGACAGATTATGGTAAGCATAATGGTTGGCTTAACTATATTTTCTTGTCACTCTTTACTGGACTTGCCTTCTTTGCAATCTTGAGCGCTGTGGCACGTAAAGTGGTTAGTTCAATTGTATCAACAACAAACGCATTGAGTAACCTTTTTGGTTCTTATGGAACAGATGCTTACTCATCTTCAGTTTCAAGCCATACATCAAGCATTGGTTTTGGAGCTTTCTTTGCAAGTATCCTAGCTGCCTTCCTCTTTATCTTTGCCTTTATCTTGGCAGGATTTGTAACACGTAAGGCCATCTTCCGTGATCCTGAGACTACTTTCTTGAATAGCTTTGACCGTTTTGGTCGCTTGACATCATTGGCCTTGCCAATCTTGCTCGTAACAATCTTGTTCGGAGCTATTGGACTTGTTGGCTTCCCACTTTTCTTGTTCTATGTTGTTTACTTCTTATTTGCACTTGCAAACCTCTTTACAATTGTTCCTGTAACAACAGCGTGGAAGGCTGATAAGTTCTATCAAATGATCTTGGCAGCACTTTTGAATGGTGTAATTTTGTCAATCTTGTTTGCAATCGTATTTACTATTATGTCATCATTTATGGTGGGGCTTCTATTCTAATCTAAGTAAACCTCTAGAATTTTTTGAAAAAGTAAGTTTATAGGAGTCTTTATGGCAACAAAAGAAAAGTGGATTGATTTATTTGAAAAGGCAGTTGGTCGTCCGCCCCATGCTTTGGAGATTGAAGAAGGCCAGAAAGCAGACTTTGACTTAAAGGCTATTAAAGGCATTGCGGCAATGGGCTTGGACCAAGAAGCCACTCCTTCTGAATCAACAGAAGAAGTTGATGAGTATGACGTTGCCGAGGAAGTATTTGAAGATGTACCGCTTGGTGACGAAGAGGAAACGACTCCTTTAGAAACAGAGGAGCTTGCACCAGTATCTCAAGCTGATCAAGGTCAAGCTGAAGAAAATTCCGAAGCCGCTTCTAAAGAAGCACAAGCTATCTGGATGAAGGCTTTTAAAACCTATGTTGGGCGTCAACCTCTTCCTGAGGAATTCCTACTTGGTAAGTCTTCAGGTTATGATGTGTCAACCATCCATCAATTTATCTCAGATGGTAAGGCTGCGAAACCAGCCAAGCCAGCTATGACTAAAGGAAAGAAAATCCTGATTATTGTTGGTGTTGTTGCAGCAGTCTTAGCACTTGCTGGTTACGGCTTTGGTTCTTATTACTACTCACGTGGTCAAGTAGCAGAACGTTATGAAGCAGCAGCCAAGAAGAGCTTTAAAGATAGCTTGGAGTACCAAGTATGGTCTGATACTAAAAAAGAGATTAAAACATCCGAAGTCAAGTACACAGACACTAAAAGTACACAAGCCTATAGCAAGAGCCAACTCATGTCTGGCGAACGTATGCAAAAGGTTGGACGTCAGTTCCTTATTTTTCCTAAGTGGCGAATCGTGGTAGATCCTGGAACAGTTGATTTGACCGTTAATACAGCTGATTTGAATGTGACTATTAACGGGGTTTCTTACGCGACCACAGATGGCAATAACTACACGGCTAAATTGAATCATCTCTATCCAGGAACCTACAATTTTGTGGCTTCTGGTAAGGTCAATGATCAAGATATTACGGTCTCATCTGAGGAAAATGTGACCTCTAAAACAGAAGTCAATCTTTCTGTAGAGTATCTCAGCTTTACTGTTAAGTCTAATCTTAAGGATGGAGACCTCTACGTTGGTGGTACTAAGATTGGAACCCTTAACTCAGGGAAACTAGATGTTAACAAGGTAGCAGTAGCTGGATCATCAGCCGTTTATGTTAAGAAGAATTTCGAAGATGGCAGCTCTATCAAAACAGAGACATTGTCAATTAAGAAAATCTCCGAAGGTCAAACGGTTACTCTAGATGCTGATGGTGTTCTTGATCGTGATACGGCAGATCGTCTCTTGACTGCTGCCTACGGTAAATTTGGTAGCTACGCTTCTAATCACAACACGACACCAGATGGTGTATCCGACATATTCCTTAATGGTACTGATGATACCATGTACAAGGATGTAACGGCTGATATTGATAGAAATACTACGGGTGCTAAAAACCGTGCTGCTGATAGTATTTCTTTCTCAGACGTTGACGTCACAGAAGTCGTTCAGACTGGTGAGAAGACCTTCAAGGTGACCTTCACAGCAGTTTATGATTTCTATTATGGTTATGATTCGAAATTCAAGTCATCAGGAGATATCAAGGATAAAATCTCTTGGTCATGTAATGTGGAATATGTTGGTGACGATAGCGACTCTAGCAGTAGTGGTTCTAACTACAGCGACTACCGTATCAATGGTAAGGCTGGTGAATCACAAAAAGTGAGTCGTGAAAATACTGTGAAGTAGTAGTTGCTTGCCCAGTTAGTCAGCATTGAACAGATTACAAATGGGAGGGGAGTCCTCCACACTAAAAATGAGAACTTGGCAACAGCCAGGTTCTTTTGTTTGTCTGTTTTTACCTCTTAGGGGCTAAACTGTGCCACTTACCTAAAAGGCCTTGTTTTGTGTAAATCAGTTGTTATAATGGAACCATCAAAAGGACAGGAAAGGAGTCTTATGAAAGTTAGAATCGAATTAGACCCATCCATGGATGAGCCTGAAATCTTGATTCGAGCTCCTCGGTTAACACAGGAATTAGCCCAGCTCCAAGAGTCTATTCTAAAGCAAAAGTTAGTTCCTTTAGCCTTTTACAAGGATCGCAGTGAATATTTTCTGGATTTGGCAGATATTCTCTTTTTTGAAACAGACGGGGAGAAAATTTATGGTCATACTAAGGATGAGGCCTATGAGGTAAAGCAAAAGCTCTACGAATTGGAAGACTTGCTTCCGATTGCCTTTTGTCGGATTTCCAAATCGACGATTGTTAATGCTAAACAGATTTATTCTTTGGAGAAGTCTTTTTCAGGGACCAGTACGGTGAATTTCTATCAGACCCATAAGCAGGTCCATGTATCAAGACGTTACTATCAAGTTTTAAAAGAACGACTAAACGAAATGAGGTAAGATAATGAGAAAGAAATTAATTGGGGTCCTCTTGATCCTTTTGGCAGCTTTGGTAATTGTACAGGACTACTTTATAAAATGGGAAATTAGTATTTGGATGTTGGCCTGGGTGGTCTTACTGGCTATCTTATCCCTTTCTAGTCTTTTGAAGCGACATTTTGGTCTTGGTTTCGCCTATGGTATTGTGGCTCTTTTTTCACTCAATGGACAGTTCCATTTTCTTCCAGTATCTAATTCGGTCGTTATCCTTTCTTCCATTCTTGCAGTTATTGGCTTGAACATTCTCTTCCATTCTTCGAGTAAAACAAAGAATCGTTTTGGCTTGGGTGCTACTGGCTCAGACGCTAATAATGGTGGAAATGATATTGATGTCACTTTTTCAGCAGTGACCAAATATCTCAATGACAAGCAATTTACGCATGGGAGTGCAGATGTTAGTTTAGGACAGGCTTCCGTTTATTTTGATAATTGCCGTATTGAGGGGCCATCAGCCCAGTTTGATGTGGACGTTTCTCTTGGAAGTCTTAGCCTCTATGTGCCCAGTGATTGGCGAGTACATGTGAATGTGGATAATTCGCTTTCAGCTGTACAGCATGAGGAAAATCCTAGCAACTTGACTAGCAAGGACTTCTACATCAAAGGTGATGTCTCTTTGGGTAATTTAGAAATCATCTATGTTGGTGAGAATACGATTGATTGAGTTAGGAGAGAAGTTGCTATAAATATGACAATTAGGGAGATAATATCTTCTGTATCTATAAGTTCATCCAGTCTATCAAATTGATTGACACTCAAGGGAGTGGGACAAGGAACAATTTTTAAAAAGTTGTTCGGTCCTACTCCCTTTTTTCCTATTTTATAGTCTCTTTTTTTGTGATAATATAGTATAGTGAAAAAAACTAGACTGGAATAACTTTACTCTTTTGGAGTTTTATGTGACAGCGATGAATGGAGACAATCTAAGCAGATGCCTGCTTGGAGCGATAGTCAAGTAAACTCAAAATGAGGCTAGAAGGGAAATTGTTATGAGAAAAAAAGCGATTGGTATTGATTTAGGAACAACGAATTCCGTTATGGCTGTTGTTCGTGAAGATGTGCCAGAGATTATTCCGATGGGGACGAATGACGATCAGGTCTTACGTTCAGCGGTTTATTTCTCAAATATTAGTGGACAAAACCATGTGTCTTTTGGTAAGGAAGCCATTGAACGTGGAACAGAAATCGGAAGTACAGAAAACTTTAAATTTGATTTTAAACGTGATATTGGGCGTCCAATTGCTAGTGATACACCAGACCACACACGTGTCAATTCTATTATTCTTTCGGCCTTGGTTTTGAACGAATTCCGTAAGCGTGCCTATGTCGTTGGTCAGGAGATGGGTCAAGCAGATGGTATCAAGGATGCTGTTATCACAGTGCCTGCCTACTTTACGTCAGATCAACGTGCGGCAACTAAGAATGCTGGTCGTATTGCAGGATTTAATGTCTTGCGTATTATCAATGAGCCTACAGCTGCGGCCATTGCCTATGCCCACACTAAAAATGCTCAAGGAAATGTCTTGGTCTTCGACCTTGGTGGAGGAACTTTTGACGTTACCATCATGCGCGTGGCTGATCATGCCTATGATATTTTGGCAACTGATGGGAATTCACGTCTTGGTGGGATTGACTTTGATAAGCGTCTTGTGGGCTACATCATGCAGGAGTTGGAAAAACAAGGGGTCAATATGACTAACCTTTCCGAGAAGGAAAAAATTCAACTTCAATATAAGGCCGAGCAGATTAAGACTAGTCTATCTGTGAATGACCAAGCTCTCTATGAGCACTATGTCAATGGTCAAGGTTACGGTGTCTTGATTACTCAAGCGATTTTCAATGAAATTACCTTGGACCTTCTCAAAGATACTGAAATCAAGGTGCAATCTACTCTTCAAGCATCTGGCTTAAAATGGGAAGAGATTGACCATATTCTCCTTGTGGGTGGGTCAACACGTATGCCAATGATTCGTCAAATGATTCGTTTGATGAGTGGATTGGAGCCTAAGTTTGACCTTAATCCAGACACTATCGTGGCACAAGGGGCTTCTATTTTGGCTGACCTTATCGTCAATAATGAGGTTAGCTTCTCTGAACACCAGGATGGTAAGACAACTGAGACAGATAGAGTAGTTGTTAAGGATGTGACCTCTCAGGGAATCGGTCTGCTCTTCAAGAAAAATCCAAACAAAAACTACAGCTTTGTGGGTGACTACTATAATAGCGTTGTGGTTCCACGTAACTCGGTCTTGCCTTTGGCTGTTACCAAGGATCTCTTTGCGGTCGTGGATGGACAGAGTAAGTTTAAACTTCGTATCACAGAAGGAAATTATGAAAATCCATTTGCTGTGAAGATCTTGGGACAAGTGGAAGGGCAAGTGCCACAACCTCGTCAGAAAGGCGAGCTCTTGGCACAAGTCACCTATGCCTTTGACTCAGAACAAATTGTTACCGTGACAGTATCGGATCCTCGAAGCAATACTGTTGTGGCACGCTTTTCAGTCAATGCACAAGTCAACCAAACCCAAGAAGTGGTTAAGGAAGACTTGTCAGAACTTCAAGCTATTTTTGCTAAATTCATCTCATGATAGACTATTACAAAGCAATTGACACCGAGACAGGACAGGAAGTACCCTATTTAAGAGAGGTCAGTAACCGCATCTCTCCAGAGATGTCGGCTCAAGATTGTTTCGTGGCCCTTTCCTTTTTACGTGAGGAGCTGGAGGAGCTCTGGACAAATGGTACCTTGGATAAAGAAGGTGAGCGTTTGCGCAGTGAGCTCTACACGATTCGCTCAATCTTTTTCTCAGACCATGAGAAGTTACAATATGACCGAAAACTCAGACAGGCTCAGAGAAAGGCCTTGGAAGTTGAGAAGGGGACGACCACTGATACTAGCAATGTATCAGGTAAAAAGGAAATCCCTTTTGAACCTGTTGCGGTGACTCAGACTAAAGAGTCACCTCTTAAAAATTACCTCTTTGCAGCCTTCGCCTTTGTGGTTCTACTAAGCTTGATTCTCTTCTTCAATATCAATGTCATCGTTCTTATTATCGGGGCCATTCTAATTGTGGCTTTGATGTTACTTATGTCTTAGGAGATATTAATGGAAACCAATCAATTAACATTTGAACATATCTGTTTCAAATATAAGGGAAATGATAACCAGCTCTTTACAGATTTGGATGTTACTATGGAGACTGGCCAAGTTGTCGGTATCTTGGGTGCTTCTGGTTCAGGGAAAACAACTTTAACAGAGATTCTCCTAGGCCAGCTTAAACCGACTTGCCAACAATTTCGTATTTTAGAAAATGGCAAACCTGTGACTGCTGGCTCACGCTCTTGGTCCTATGTGCCCCAACAAAATCTCCTACGTGAGTACCTCAAGGTATCTGAGACCTTTGATTTTTATGCGGACCACCATCTGAAAGGGAGTGGTAAGCTGACTAAAAAGCATCGCATTGCAGGCATCATGGATGATTTAGGCTTGACGGAATTTGCTAATAAGAAGATCTCAGAGCTTTCTGGTGGGCAAAAACGCCGTGTCTCTATTGGTATTGAGCTTCTTAGCCCTAGTCCCTACTTTATCCTTGACGAGCCGTCTTCAGGTTTGGATGCCCTTAGTGATCGTAATCTCTTACGTACCTTGAAAATCTTGGCTAAATCAGCTAACAAGTCTATTGTGGTTATTACTCACAATACAGAAAATTTGGCTATTTTTGACAAGATCATCTTCTTGTCTAAGGGACGTCCGACATTTGCAGGAACCTATGAAGAGTTGCTTTTGGAATACAAGACTAGCGATCCTTATATGATTCGTAAATATATGGATATGAATATCGCAGATGTCTACCAAGAGCTCAATGCTTCAACACGTATTTACAAGATTTAGGGAGATTTATGAACGCAGCATTACGATTAAGTTGGTATAAATTTAAACACCACTACATGGATTTTGTGAAGGTTCTTCTGGGCATTGTCGCTTTTGAAGGCTTAATTCTCTATATCCAAGACAAGGGATTTTTGAAAGATTTCGAAACAACTCGAATGACCCTCTTTCTCTTGCTTTTCTCAACCAGTCTCTTGATTGTGGTTCAAAACAGTATTTATATTTCTAAGGAACGCTCGGTCCTCAACCGTGACTTTTTCTCAGGTTTGAGTCGTTCAGCCTTCGCCTTGGCTAGTATGGGGATTCACGCCTTCTTTGCCGTTTTGGAAACCATTGTCTTTATCCTATCTTACTCTGTCTTTAGTAAGTTCTTTGACAAGGAATTTCCAGATGCTGGTCATATTTTTGGTTCCTACCGTTGGGAAGTTGGGATTACAGTGCTCCTGGTTTTCTTGGCGTCGCATTTTATTGCCCTCTTTATCTCAGCCTTGGTTGGCAAATCTGAGATTACCTCTGTTATCCTAGCAGTCGTTGTGGGTATCATGCAATTTTCATTGTCGGGAACTATCCTGTCTTTGCCCAAAGCCATTGATTGGGTACAAAAATTTATCTATCTTGGTTATGGCCACAAGCTTTTTGGGATTTCTAGTGACTTGTCAGACTTGCCATCGAGCTTGGCTAAGTACGGAGTCCCAGTCCCTAAGAGCCAGTTGGAGGCCTTTCAAGGGTCTACAGGCGAATTCTGGGGACAATGGTGGGCCTTGGTGCTTCATTGCCTCGTTTATGCCCTACTCTTTTTCGTCACACTTCAGAAGAAGGAGAAATAAATGCAACAATATGATGAATGGCTGATTGACTTCCAAGTGCAGCATGGTCGCAAGCCAAGTGATAAGGAAGTCGCAGAAGCTGCTAAGACTGGTTTTGCTCTTTCTAGTGGCTTGAGCAGACAGAAAAATTCTAAATTCAGACAAGTTTTGTCTAAGGTTGGTTTGGGTGATCTCAAGTTTAGCTGGTTTTTAGTTTTGGAAATTTTGCTCTTGATTTGTATTGCTCTCTTTGGCTATGTTGTTGGCTATCTATTTATCTAGGAGGACCTCATGAAACAGTTTAAACATAAAAAGTTTATCGGTTTAGCCTTGATTGTCTTTTTGGTCTTCATGGTACTTGGAAAATACACTCAGAGCACGGCTTTTACATCGTCTTCAAGAGTTTATGCCACAACCGTTGTCGATAAGAATACCGGGAACAAGGTGCGTTTTGAAGTTCGTAAGATCAAGGGAGACAAATACGAAGTCAAAAATACGGAGACCGGGGATACTTATCAGGCTAATGCCCAAGCCGGCGAAGACCGTTCTTTGAGCTTTAAGTTGCCTGGAACTAACGGCAACTCAGACGGTACTATCCGTATCACACCAAGTATGGTACCTGGAGGAGATGCAAAGGTTGAAATGACTGAATCAGATACCTATACTCAGGTTGAGGGAGGCTCTGAAGTCATTGAGTCTAGCGAGGCTTCGTCTAGTTCTTCAAGTAGCCAAGTTAAAAGTATTATTAAGGATATTTTGGAATCAAGTAGTTCATCCTCTGGTAGCGATGCAAGCTCAGAATCGTCTTCTAACGATCCAAATAAGCCAAATGCAGATATCAAGACTAAGACCGATGTCAATGGTGATAAGGAAACCACTTATATTGCAGACTATTCAACAGAGGACATTAAGTCTATCACAGAAGCTTTTGGGAAATGGCTCTATCAGTCTGATTATGCCAAGGATGCTGTTTTAGTTCAAAGCAGCTTTGACAGTATCACCAAGGTCAATGATGGTAGTCCAACCTTCCTGTCATTTAAGGCACCTAAGGAAAAAGGTAGCAGCCAAACGATTACCATCCTTGCTAATCTCATCAATGCGGATGGCTATGAACATATTACTGGTGTTCCGAGTGGTATCATCAATGGCAAGGAAGTCTCAAACTATGATTTCAAGGATTATAAAAACACGGTTGATTCCTTTGCTTTAGGGATTAATGAGAATAGTGGCAAGACCGCAGACTATAGCCCAACATCATCCTTCCGTCTTTATACCTTGAAGGATAAGAAACATGCTATGTATGAAGACGATGCTGCTGAACAAAAAGCCCTCTTTAAGGACTTTTCAGCTGATGATAAAACTGGTGGCAATTATAATGGTTACAACAAGCTCTATAAGGATTTGGTTGACCAAGATAAGGATTCTTACCAAATCGTTCTAGGCTCCAACGGTACCGTTTATTATGTGACGAACTACTGGAAGGGCAATTACGATAAGAAGGCTGTTCAGACCTATAAGGTAGCACCAGATGACATGCAAGAGGCTTACCAAGAGTTGCTCAAGCATTACTCTAGTGCTAGCACATCTGAAAGCTCAGAATCTTCAAGTTCTTCACAATCATCAGAGTCAACATCAAGCTCATCAGAGGCTAAAACAGAATCAAAAACGGAAACCAAGACCGAACAAACAGGTATGGATGTTAATGCTATCAAGGATAATAACTTCCAAAGCCTAGAAGGGACTTGGAAGAATGGGAATGGCTTAAGTCTGAATTTTTCTAAGGACAATTTAACAGCTCCTGAGAATTATGTTGTTGAAAATACAAATGGAAAACTTGAGAATGGCTATCTCACATCAAGTTTAAGGATGGGAATTACCGGAGCAGGTATTCTCTTTATTCCTAAGGGAATCACGCTTCCGACAGTGCAGGGATTTGTGGACGGTTCGGATAATACTAAAGATCGTATTTTGATTACCCAGTCAGCATCACCACAATCTGACGCCAAACAATTCTACTACAAGGCTGACTAGACTTTAGGCTTAAAAGTAAGTCTCAAAAAAGTAGTTTTATAATCTAAAAGTTGAGATAAAATTGTCTCAACTTTTTATGTTACATTTGTAACTTTAATTTAATAGTAAGTCTATCTTCTATAAATAAATGGATTCTTAGAGGTATTGTAGACCTTAATAGAAAATTAATTATTGTGAAAACTTACAAAAAGCTATATAATGAGTAGTGTTGTAAAAAGGGCTTCCTAGGGGATTTTTGAGGAAGTTTCTTAAATCAGATTAAAGGGAGAGGGGGAAAAGAATGACTTCTATTATTGAATCACTACTTGCTGTTTTTAAAGATTTTCATTGGCTAGTATCTATAGACATGCTCTTGGTTTTCTTTGTCAATTATCTGATGTTTCATGCAGCTGGTAGGGTCAAGATTTCTTGGTGGCTACTTTTATTAGGTGGCCTTTTATCAGTTGTTTTGACTCCCCTTCTTCCTATGGGATTCAAATTTTTACTTAATCCTCTCATTTTATTTTGTTTTAGTTATTACAAACGTCCAGACTTGCCATGGATAGAGCCGGTATTTAATAGTTTTTATGCCTGGGGGACAACCAATATCATTATACGAGGCTTGTCATTAATCGTCTTTCCTTTACTTTTGGGAGCCGACTTGATGAGCCGTATTCCAGAATCTTTAACGGAGTTTATATGTGTGGTAGTTACCTATCCTCTTTACCTTTTGGTTCACCGTTTTATTGGTTATGAATATTTGCAGGTCGAGGAAAAGGAGCGCTTACGTATACACTTTACCCCTATTGTTATTGGGGTTAGCTTTGCCTTTCTTTCATACGGGCTTCTAAATGATTTCATGCCTTACTTTGCTAGCATCTGGTCTGTGGAAGTGGTTAACAATTATGCCAAGTTGATCGTCCTATTAGCAACAGGAGCCTTCTTCATCGTTGTTTCCTATGCTAACCAGTGGATTAAGGATGAACTTTTTCTGGAGTTGAAAGAGGAGCAGGAGCGTCATTTCCAGAGCTTACAGGAATCTAGTAGGCATATCCTCCATCTCTATCAGGATCTATACCGTGATGGAGTGCCTAAGGTAGTCGTACCTAAGAAGGCTAATACCGTTCTGGCTACTAGTCAAGAGGGAGACACTCAGAACCTATCTGATGAAGAGGTTCCCTTCAGCAAGGTTATGCCAGATATTTCCAACCTGCTTTCTCAATTGTTACGTTCCGTCATTGAGAGTAAGTATATGGAGTTTCATGCTGTTGGCATTGATTTTATCATGGAGGTTCCAGACCCTATATCCCCAGTTCATATCGATGTAGTGGATTTATCAGCTGTTCTAACGACCTTCTTGGACAATGCCTTGTTGAGAGCTCATGGTCAAGAAAATAGTTTAGTTCGTCTGTCTTATTACCAAAGAGGTGAGGTCCAGGTCCTCTCTGTAGAGACAACCCTTTCGCAAGATAGTGCCGAGGCGCCCCACGAGACGTATGAGAATCACTTATCAATCAATGAGCAGCTCGAAGATATTATGGAGCGTTACCCTCAGTCTAAACTTAGCTTTAAGAATGATAAGTTCATCTATAGACAGCAATTTGAATACTAAAGACTTGTAAAAAAATATATAGAAAGGAGATTCGATGTTTGAATCGTTTTTGGGAATAAATTTTTTAAATCTCTATGATACAGATGCCTTTCTAGCCATTCAGCTTATTTTAACTCTGACGATAAATTGTGCCATTTTCAAACGAATGACAGACATTCGTATCTCCTGGACGGTCTTCTTGACCTTAGCCCTGTTAGATGTAGTCATTCAGTATAATATTACTAACATGATTATGGTTTTTGATGTCTTTATCCTGATGATTTTGGCCTTTCTTGCTAAAGGGAAGACCTGGTCGGTGACCCAGTATGCTTTTCATACCTTGTTTCCAGTGGTGACGTCAGATTTACTTTATCGTTTATTGGGACTCTTCTTTATTCCCCTTCTCTTAAATCTCCCTGTCGCTGAGGTAGGTTCTAATGCCCTTTTCTATCTCTTATCTTACGGTTTGATTTTGCCACTTTATTTTGTATTTGACCGTTTCTTGGGCTTGGATTTGAAGCGTTGGAAGGTCTATAGCGATGACTCTTTCCAGAACCTCCAGATTTCTAGAAGAGTTGCTATAGCAATGGCCCTTTATTTATTGGGAATCTATCTCAGTGTGAGTTTAGACAGTTGGTTCCCTGGCTACTCTTCAGAGTTGGAGTTGAGACTTCGGATGCTTTGGGTTCTCTTGTCTGCAGTGGCTTTCATTTTTCTAATTGCCCATCTTAATCAACTATCTCGGCAGTATTTGGAAGAGAGTTTGGCCATGGAGGAAAAGAGGCATTTGAATAGTTTGACCAAGGCCAACCAAAAGATTGATCTTCTCTACAATGAGTTGTTACAATACAGACAGTCTTATCAGACGGTTGTGGAACAATTTTCAGAGGAAGTACGAGACCAGGAAGAGGCTCTTGCCGAACAGGTGTACCAGAATGTCCTTAGAGAGAGTGCCAAGGAGTTTGAACGTTTCCGTGTCATTGATAATCCTAAGCTGGAAAATATTCAGTCCTTACCCTTACGTAGCCTTCTTTCGGCTCGTATGATGGAGGCTAAACGTAGTAATATTCCAGTGACTTGTGATATTCCTGAGGAGATTTCAGGGTTTACCATGAACGTGGTTGACTTGACCTTGTTGGTATCCATTTTCTTTAGTAATGCGATTGATGAGAGTAAGCAGGTGCCTGCCAGTCAAATCAATTTTAGTTTTCATCGACATGATGAGGATGGAAGTTACCATTTCGTCATGGAAAATAGGACGCGAGAAGAAAAAGTTGACCTTGATGCCATTATGCAGGAAGAAAACCAGAAGAAGACCTCAGGTCTTAACCTTCACTCAGCCAAGGATATTCTTAGGAAGTATAGTGATGCCAATTTGATTACAAGCAGTGGTGATTACCTCTTCAAACAGGAATTGATTTTTAAATAAAGATGTAGAGCTAAATCAGAGGATTTGGCTCTTTTTTTACTTATAGGTCCATAAAGGAGGGGTCTTTGCTGTGGTGTTTGTGCTTATGTCTGAAACTTAGGACATTGGAGGAGATAGGAGCGGGGGAGGAGTCTGATTGTTGCTTCATTCTGTGTTATAATAGCAAGGATTAGTGGTTGTTAGCACTAAGTGAATGGCAATTCTTGCTTAGCCTAACGACTGGTGTAGAGACAAGAAAGGGACGTCTTATGAAATTACTTTATACGGATATGTCTCAGGATTTAACAGAAATTCTGACGGAGCAGGCAACCAGCTATGCTCAAAAGGGGAAAAGGGTCTTTTATATTGCCCCTAATGCCCTGTCATTTGAGAAGGAGCGTAAGGTCTTGGAATACCTGCCTCAGTCAGCATCCTTTGAGATTACGGTGACTCGTTTTACTCAGATGGCGAGATATTTTATTCTCAATACGAGCAACCCAAAGACTCAGCTGGATGATACTGGTCTGGCCATGATTTTTTACAAGGTGTTGTCACATATGGGCGATGATGAGCTCAAGGTTTATGGCCGTTTGCGCAAGGATAGTAACTTTATTAATCAATTGGTAGACCTTTACAAAGAGTTGCAACAGGCTAATATGACGGTTCTGGATTTGCAGCATTTGGATCAGGTTGAGAAACAAGAGGATTTGCTCAGGATTTTCAGTGCGGCTCAGGATCTCTTGTTGGCAGGAGATTTTGACAATCAATCAAAACTTAGTGCCTTCTTCAAGGAAATTACCTCAGGCCATCTGGATAAGGCCCTGGGTAACACGGTTTTGGTCATTGATGGCTTTACGCGTTTTTCTGCCGAGGAGGAGGCTCTGGTTGCCCTCTTGAATGATAAGTGTCACCAAATTGTCATTGGGACTTATGCCAGTCAAAAGGCTTATAAGGCTAACTTTGTTTACGGCAATGTTTATCAGGCCTCAGTGGATTTTTTGAGAACTTTGGCTCAGACCTATAAGGTGACACCCGACTACGTGACGACTGACAAAGAGGGCAATCCTTCTTTTGCGCGCATTAGTCGTCTTTTGGAGAGCCGTCATGATTTTAGTACGGTAGACGAGCAGTTGACCGACCAAGACAAGCAAGCCTTGCAGGTCTGGGAAGTGGTCAACCAAAAGGAAGAGGTGGCTCAGGTTGCCAAGAGTATTCGTCAGTTGCTGGCAGATGGCAAGCGCTATAAGGATATTCTGGTCTTACTTGGTGATGAGGAGAGTTATAAGCTTCAGGTGGGGCAGATTTTCCGAAAATTTGATATTCCCTATTATTTCGGTAAGGAAGAAACCATGTCTAGCCATCCTTTGGTGCAGTTTGTGGATTCGCTGGAACGTATCAAGCGCTATAATTATCGTGCTGAGGATTTGCTTAATCTCGTAAAATCCGGTCTCTATGGCGGTTTTGCTCAAGAGGACTTAGACCTTTTTGAGTATTATGTCAATTTTGCAGACATCAAGGGGCGTCACAAGTTCTTGTCTGATTTTACGGCCAATAGTCGTGATAAGTATGATTTAGACCAGCTTAATGCCTTGCGCTCACAACTGGTAGAGCCCTTGGACAAGTTGCTTAATAGTCGCAAACAAAAGGGTTCTAGTCTACTCAAGAAACTAGTGGTCTTTTTAGAGGCTGTGCAAGTGCCAAGTCAGATGGCTAGTTTGACTGCCAAGGCCAGTGAGGCCGAAAAAGAACAGAACGAACAGGTCTGGAAGGCTTTCACACAACTCTTGGAGCAGGTTGAGACTATTTTTGGGGAAGAAACTCTGTCAGTGGACGACTTTTTGTCCATTTTGCGTTCGGGAATGTTGGCCTGTGATTACCGTACGGTTCCAGCTACTGTCGATGTGGTCAATGTGAAGAAATACGATTTGATTCAACCACACTCTGCTCCTTATGTTTTTGCCTTGGGGATGACCCAGTCACATTTTCCTAAGGTAGGGCAAAATAAGAGTCTCCTGTCTGACGAGGAACGTAGTCGTATCAATGAGGCGACGGATGAAGACAGGAGTTTGGATATTGTTACGCAGAGCAATAGTCAGCGGGGGCATTTTGTGGCTATGTCACTTTTTAATGCGGCTAGTGAACAATTGGTGCTTAGTCAGCCACAAATTCTCAATGAGACGCAGGATGACATGTCGGTTTATTTGAAAGAGCTGCTTGACCTTGGTCTTTCTTTGGTTGAAAAGGGACGTAATCGTTTCGAGGCTAAGGGTGACCAGATTGGGAACTACAAGGACCTTCTATCAACTGTCATTGCCCTTAACAGTAGCCATCTAGATGCTGATTTGGATAAGGAAACGCAGACTTTCTGGTCCGTTGCTGTGCGTTATCTCCGTAAGCGACTTGATAAGGACCAAGTCTTGATTCCAAATGTGATTGACGATGTGACGACAACCAAGGTGGATGATCAAGTCATGCAGCTAGTCTTTCCGGGGGAAGAACCACTGAAATTATCAGCCTCGGCTCTGACGACCTTCTATAACAACCAATATCTTTATTTCTTGCGTTATGTTTTGGGGCTTGAAGAGTTGGAGTCCATTCATCCAGATGCTCGACACCATGGGACTTACTTGCACCGTGTCTTTGAGCGTGTCATGGGTGATTCTTCGTCAGAAAACTTCGATGATAAATTGGAAAAGGCTATTGCTCAGACCAATCAGGAACAGCCCTTTGAACTTCTCTATACAGAGGACCAAGAGAGTCGCTTGTCTCGTCAGATTTTAGAAGATATCGCCCGTTCAACTGCCAGTGTTTTGCGTGATAATGCGGCTGTTAAGGTTGAGCGTGAGGAAGCCAAGTTTGACTTGCTTTTAGCAAATAGCATCAAGATTACAGGGATTATTGACCGTGTGGACCGTTTAACGGATGGGGCTCTGGGTGTCGTTGACTACAAATCAGGTAAAAATGTCTTTGACATTCAAAAATTCTACAATGGCCTTAGTCCGCAATTGGTGACCTATCTAGAAGCCCTTCGCCAGACCTATAAGGTTGATGCTGACCAGCTTTTTGGTGCCATGTATCTTCACATGCAGGACCCACAACTTAACTTAGCTCAGTTTGGTCTGGATAAGCTAGCAGCTCAGGCTCATAAGGAATTAACCTATAAGGGACTTTTTGTGGCTTCAGAAACAGAGCATTTGACTGGTGGAAACTATGATTTGCAAAAGACTGTCACCTATGACAAGGAGGACCTAGAAACCTTGCTAGACTACAATATCAAGCTCTTTACAAGTGCTGCTGAGGTTATTCGAAGCGGGAATTTTGCGGTCAATCCTTATACTGAGGATGGCAAGTCTGTTCAAGGGGATCAAATCAAGTCTATTACTCATTTTGAGGCCGACCGCCACATGGGACAGGCGCGAAAACTCTTGCGTTTACCAAGCAAGGGCAAGAAGGAAGCCTATTTGGAGCTGATGGCAAAAGATGAGGAAGATAATCAAATGCAAGTTGCTGAAAAAGCTATCCCCTTTCTTGTCACCGATCAAGCTGTGACAGCAGACAAAAAAGACCAGGAGGACAACCATGTTGACTAAAGCTTTTTTAAGTCCAACAGAGATTAAGGAACGCATTGCCCAAGAAGCAGCTTCTGACAAGGAACGCAAGTTAACACCTGAGCAGATTGAGGCCATTTACAGTAATGGTAGTAATATTCTTGTGTCAGCTTCGGCGGGATCAGGAAAAACCTTTGTCATGGTTGAGCGTATCCTTGATATGATTGGACGTGGTGTTGGCATTGACCAACTCTTTATCTCAACCTTTACGGTAAAGGCCGCAGGTGAGTTAAAAGAGCGTCTGGAAAAACGTCTGACAGAGCAGCTGGGACAGGTAGAGACAGATGAAGAGCGTGCCTTTCTTTCAGATCAGATTGCCAAGATTGGAACGGCTGATATTGGAACTATGGATGCCTTTACCCAGAAATTGGTCAATCAGTATGGCTATCTCCTGGGGGTGTCACCTATTTTCCGCATTATGACAGATCCTGCCGAGCAGACACTTATGAAAAATGAGGTTTATGCCGATCTTTTCAACGATTACATGCAAGGAAAGGATGCCCAACTTTTCCAAAAATTGGTCCGCAACTTCGCAGGAAATGGCAAGACTAGTAAGGCTTTTCGTGATTTAGTTTACGATGTCTATAACTTTTCTCAGGCTACTGCAGGTCCTGAAAAATGGCTACGTCAAAATCTTTTAAAAGGGCAGGCAGAGGCCAATCCAGACAAAGCTAAAGCTGAGCTTTTAGAGGGGCTCAAAGATGGCTTGTTGGCTGATTTCTTAGCCTTCTTAAGAGACCATCTAGGTCTAGCTCAGCGTGAATTTGCCAAGGCCAAATATCTAAATAATGTGTCAGATGCCATTAGCCTTCTTGAAGGAGCCTTGGCCAATGACCAAACGGATATGGAGGACCTGCTCAAACAACTCTTAACTTTGTCAGGAGGGACTGGTTTGACCAATATGACCCGTCCTAAAGACGAGGAACTCAAGGCCTACAAGGAAGCTTACAACAAGACCAAAAATGAGTTTGTGGCCCAGTTGCGAGAGCTTGATACCCAGCTAACAGTCCTCGAGGTTTTGAACAAGCATAATGATGACATCCTACCTTTGTTGGAGTTGCTTCAGGCCTTTGTACTTGATTTTTCGGACCAGTATTTACAGGCCAAGATTCAGGAAAATGCTTTTGAATTCTCAGATATTGCCCATTTTGCCATCCGTATTTTGGAGGAAAATCCAGAGGTGGCAGCTTGCTACTGTGACCGTTACCATGAAGTAATGGTAGATGAGTATCAGGACAATAGCCATACCCAAGAACGCATGTTGGAACTCCTATCTAACGGCCACAATCGATTCATGGTGGGAGATATCAAGCAATCCATCTATCGTTTCCGTCAGGCAGACCCTCAGATTTTTAACGGCAAGTTCCAGCTCTTCCTTGAAAATCCAGATGTAGGTAAGCTGATTCTTCTTAAAGAGAACTTCCGTAGCCAATCTGAAGTTCTTGATGCGACTAATGGTGTTTTCAGCCACCTCATGGACCAGGAAATCGGGGACATTCTCTATGACAAGACTCATATGCTGGTAGCGGGTAGCGATAAGCAAAAAGAACCCCATCCTGAAAATGAAACAGAGGTTCTGATTTACAATAGTGATGAAGCTAGTGTGACTCCTGACGAAGAAGGTGCTGATCAACCTATTAGTAGCGGCGAGATTTCCTTGGTTATCAAAGAAATCATCAAACTTCACGAGCAGGGTGTACGTTTTGAGGACATTACCCTCCTAGCACCAACCCGTAACACCTATCTGGACTTGATGGCAAGCTTTGAGGAGCACGGAATTCCCTTGGTACCTGACGAGTACAAGTCAAGCTACCTAGAGTCACTAGAAGTTATGATTATGTTGGATACCCTTCGTGCCATCAATAATCCTCTTAATGACTATGCCCTCGTTGCCCTCCTTCGTTCACCGATGTTTAATTTCAACGAGGATGATTTGGCTCGTATTGCTGTCCAGGCTGACAAAGGACAATTCTATGACAAGCTTCTTGCAGCTCATACTAAATCAGGACTTCATCCAGAAATCGTGACGCAAGGACTTGAGGCAAAGTTGACTCTCTTCATTGAGACTCTGGCAGATTGGCGTGATTACAGTAAGTGGCACTCGCTCTATGACCTCATCTGGAAGATTTACGATGATCGTTTCTATTATGATTATGTTGGCAGTCTTCCACGAGCTGAGCAACGTCAGGCCAATCTCTACGCCCTTGCCTTGCGTGCCAATGCCTATGAAAAGACTGGTTTTAAGGGACTTTCTCGTTTTATTGGTATGATTGATAAGATTATTTCTAGTGGTAACGACCTAGAGGAAGTGACAGACTTGGTTCCTAAAAATGCCGTTAGCCTCATGACCATTCACAAGTCCAAGGGACTAGAGTTCAAGTATGTCTTTGTCTTGCAGATGAATCGCAAGTTCATTGGTCACAGCAAGGACGGACTGAGTGGTAAGTACATCATCAACCGTGAAAAAGGACTAGGTATTAAGTATCTAGCTGACCTCAAAGACCAGGTAAATACCAATTTGCCTAAGTTAAATGTTGTTCTCGAGACCTTAACCTTCCAGGAAAATCGTAGGGAAGAACGCCGAGCAAGTATCTCAGAAGAGATGCGTCTGCTCTATGTTGCAATGACCCGTGCAGAGAAAAAACTCTACCTAGTTGGTAAGGGCAGTAAGGAGAAATTGACCCAGCAATTTGGCACGGATGTTGAAAATAATCGCCTACCAGTAGCTCTACGTGACCAAATCGCTACTTATCAGGATTGGGTTATGGCTTTGGATACCGCCTTTATGAGAAAGGATCTCAAGTTTACTGTTCGCTTTGTTGAGGCTGAGGAGTTGACTCCAGAGGCTATTGGTCAGGTTGAAGTTAAAGCAGCAGTAGATGCTGATGATCTATCTAACAATCGTCAGACGGAAGACATTAAGCGTGCCCTAACGGTCTTAGAAAGTGTTGAAAAACTCAACCAGCTTTATGCACCAGCGATTGACCTGCCATCTGTGCGTACGCCGAGCCAGCTCAAAGCCTTCTACGAACCTGTCATGGATACCGAAGGGGTGGATATTATGGACAAGAAAGAGGAAGTGCAACCTCTTGAGACATCCACTAGCTTTGAGCTTCCAGATTTTGGGCAAAAAACGAAGGTCACTGGAGCTGCAGTTGGTTCAGCCACCCATGAACTCATGCAACGCTTGAGTCTTTCTGACAAGGTGACCCTCCAAGATTTGACACAGGCCTTGAGTCGAGTATCGGCAGATGATCAAGTCAAGGCGCGCGTGCAGTTAGAAAAGCTACTAGGCTTCTTTGACACCGAACTTGGGAAGCTCATTCTAGCTAACCGTGATAAGTTGCGTCGTGAAGCACCATTTGCTATGTTGGCAGAAGATCCCACTAGTAAAGAAGACTTTGTCGTCCGTGGTATCATTGATGGCTACCTTTTACTTGATGACCGTATTGTCCTCTTTGACTATAAGACGGACCGCTTCACTCAACATGGTGAGCTTAAGGAACGCTACAAAGGGCAAATGAGCCTCTATGCTAAAGCACTCAGCCAAGCCTATCAAATAGATAAGATTGATAAATACCTTATTCTCCTAGGTGGACAAGACTTGGAAGTCGTAGAAGTATAAGCTATAGCATAACCATTCTTTCATAGTGAAAGAGTGGTTTTTTTTGTGTCTCAATCCCACCAAAAAAGACCGGTGTGCACACACCAGTCTTTTCGATAGATTTCCATCAGTATTGTAAGTTCGCTAAAATATTAGAGGATGGAAATAGTTATGAAAAAAAGTATCTTGTAGGTTGCTTAAGCCTACAAGGGTTATTATAACAAACTCATCTTAGTCTAAACAAGGTTAGAAAAATTAGAATTAAACACCATAAACATTACTAGTTTTTAATAATCCAAGTCCATAACAGCTATAAAAACAGACAAAAACCGCCAGCATTAGACTGACGGTTTTTGTTTAGTTTAATCCTAATATTAACTAATTAAAGGGACTACCCAATTGACCCAGGCCCAGGAAATAGGCATAACCAGAATCATGGCTGGAATCATATCTGCTGTTGGGAATTGACGCAGTTTCATAATACGAAAACCGGTCGCAATCATGAGGAAGCCCCCGCAAGCCTTAAAGTCTCCAATCATGGCTTTTGTTGTTAGAGGAAGAATGAAACCAGCACTCACAAAGAGGAGGAAGAAAACGATAAATTGTGGAATGGCAATCATGGAGACGATGTAGCCTAGACTACAAGAGAAAATCATGGCCGTAAAGAAATCTAGGATAGATTTGGAAATCAAGATGGAAGCATCACCTGTCATCCCAGACTCAAGGCTCCCGTAAATTCCTGTACCACTTGCACAAAAAAGGACGATAACTGTCAAGAGCTGCGCATAAAACTCATCGTGAGCTAACCCTGTTTGTTTGCTTGGTGTAATCTTGGACAAGCCTTTTTCCATAAGCCCAGCTCCCTTGTTGATGAGGTTCCCAAACTTTAGGGCCAGCCCGATGATGGTACCGATAACTACTGCAAAGATAACCGCAGGCATATTAACCATATTCATAATAGCGCTAATCCCCATAACCATAGAGGCTAGGCCAAAGATAAGGTTAAGATTTTCCTTGAAATCGTCTCTGAGATAGTCCCCGAAGAGACCTCCAGCGATTCCTCCTAAAATAATAGATAGCGAGTTGATGATAATTCCAGTTGGCACCAGTGATTTTCCTCCTATTGTTCTAAATACTATAAGTTTAGCATTATCAAAGACCGAATGCAAAATTGTCCCGTTTTTACAAACGTTTTCTTGAAATTGTACCTTTGAAATGATACAATAAATGAGAAGGTAACGAAATAGCCTTATCTAAACTTATTGTCGGCATTATTAGAGTATTGTTCATGAAAAACATAGCAATAATTCTAATTTATAATTTAATATAAAGTGTAAAATGAGACTATTGTTAAATATGTTCTCAAGAAAGGATAAAAGATGATTCGTTTTGAACACGTAACGAAACGTTATGAAGATAAAGATGCTCTCTCAGATCTTAACCTCGAGATTCGTGATGGGGAAATTTTTGGTCTGATTGGACATAATGGAGCCGGTAAGACGACTACCATTTCCATTTTGACATCTATCATTGAAGCTAGCTACGGTGAAGTTTACGTTGATGATATGGCCCTCAGTCAACATCGTGATGCCATCAAGAAAAAAATCGCTTATGTGCCAGATTCACCAGACCTATTCCTAAATTTGACTGCCAATGACTATTGGTACTTCTTGACACGTATCTATGATTTGGAAGCTAGTCAAGTCGAGGAACGTTTGACTGATCTCATGGCTACCTTTGACTTGACGGAAAGTCGTTATAACCTCATTTCTTCCTTCTCTCACGGTATGCGTCAGAAGGTTGTTGTCATCGGTGCCCTTTTGGTTAATCCACAGATTTGGGTTTTGGATGAGCCTCTGACTGGTCTGGATCCACAGGCGTCTTATGATTTGAAAGAAGCCATGCGTCATCATGCCAAGGAAGGTAATAGTGTCCTTTTCTCAACCCACGTTTTAAGTGTAGCTGAGCAGCTCTGTGATCGGATTGCTATTTTGAAGAAAGGAAAACTTATCTTCCAAGGGTCTCTAGCTGAACTGAAGGCTCAGTACCCTGACAAGGATTTGGAAACCATTTATCTGGAAATGGCTGGACGTAAGATTGAGGAGGTATAGTCATGAACTGGAACCATGTTTGGGAGCTTTTTAAAATTAATCTCCTCTACGCTAATCCTCAAGCAGTAACTAACCTACAGAAACGTCAGGAGAAAAAGAAAAAAGCCAATTTCTCCATCGTTAATGCCATGCTTAGACAACAACTATTGATTCTAGTTGTTTTTACGGTTGTCTATAGCTATCTTTTTGTAGGCGTCGATTATAAGGCCAATCCTGGAGTCTTAACCCTATATCTTTTGACATTTTCAATCATGGGGCTTCTCCAGACTTTTACGGCTCTCTATAGTACCTTTTACGATAGTAAGGATAGCAAGGCTTATCTGCCTCTTCCCTTAAAGCCGTCAGAAGTCTTTTTGGCCAAGACCTTGTCAGGTTCTATGGTTGGGATGACCTTCATGGTACCTATCCTTAGTCTTCTCATTCTAGCTTACTGGCAATTTATTGGCCCACTGGGGATAGTCGTGGGGCTTCTATCCTTTATCGTTTCTCTCTTTATCAATCTCGTTTTTTCAGTGATTCTGTCTAATAGTATTGGAACGCTGATTGTTCGCAGTTCTCGTCAAAAGCTCTATTCGACTATTTTGATGACCCTGTCAACCCTATTGATTATGTTCCCTATCATGATGGTTGGTTTTCTTAATGGTTATATTAAGGGTGCTGGACATATTGATTTTCCTTTATTGCCTTATCTAAGAGGTTACTATGATGTGGTAGCTGCTCCTCTATCTCCAGAGGCTCTACTAAATTTTTATCTTCCTCTTATCTCAGTGCTTATCTTGGGTTTTTGGTTTTATAAAGTCAGAATGCCTCGTTATTTCCACGAAGCGATTTATAACAAAAAGGCTAGAAAGACTCAGGTAAAAGTTGTTACTCGAAGTCAAAGACAGGTCTTGGTTCGCCATCATTTATCTACTTTGGGAAACTCAACCCTCATTATCAATACCTATGTGGTACCAGTCTTATATATGATCATGCTGGGTGGAGGTGCGTTCTTTTTGAAAGATTTAGGCCCAGACTATTTCGGGCTCATGCTTTTAGTCGGAATTGCCTTTGGTTTCTTTTCAGCGCAACCAACAAGTTTTCTTGGTGTAGCAACTTCCTTAGAGGGCACAAACTTTGACTTTATTCGTAGCCTACCAATCAATACGGGTGACTATCTTCGTCAAAAGTTTTGGATTTTCTATGGCTTGCAAGTCGGTGTATCCCTCTTACTAGGAGGATTTGGTTTAATATTCCTTGCACATCTCCATCCTATTTTGGTGGCAAGTTTCGCTCTTGGTTTTCTGGTAACAACCTACCTTGTAGGTGGCTATTTCTTTGAACGTGACCTTAAATTATTGGAAGTGAATTGGCAGGAAGTCACTCAGCTCTTCAATCGGGGTGGCGGACAGTGGCTCTATATGGGTATCTTTATTCTTACAATTTTCATCGCTGCCTTGCTAGGAGGTATTGTCTTCTTTGCAAGTAAGTTCTGGATTGCCCTAGTAGTCAACGCTATAGTATCTGGGCTTATAGCTTTAATTGCCCTAATCGTTTATCTCTTTGTTGACCGCAGACGTTGGAAACGTATTAGAGCCATGTTTTTTGCCTAGAACAAACTGTTTAAAGAGTCTCTCCGATTGGAGGGATTCTTTTTTACTGAAAATCTTTAATATGTAAACTTATGCATTATATATGTTAAAGTACCTGAATTTAGTGTATAATCATAAACATGAAACGAAATTTTGACTCAGTAAAACGCCTGGTTATCAAAATCGGGACTAGCTCTCTGGTTTTACCATCAGGGAAAATTAATCTTGAAAAAATCGATCAATTAGCTTTTGTCATTTCTAGCCTACATAATAAAGGGATTGAGGTTGTTCTCGTATCCTCTGGTGCCATGGGCTTTGGTCTCAATGTGCTAGATCTTGAGAAACGCCCAGCAGAGGTTGGTAAGCAACAGGCTGTCTCAAGTGTAGGTCAGGTGGCCATGATGAGCCTTTATTCTCAGGTATTTTCACATTACCAAACGAAGGTATCTCAGTTGCTTTTGACCCGTGATGTGGTCGAGTATCCCGAGAGTTTGGCCAATGCCATCAATGCCTTTGAAAGCCTCTTTGAACTGGGAGTTGTTCCAGTCGTGAATGAAAATGACGCTGTCAGCGTAGATGAGATGGATCATGCGACTAAGTTTGGGGACAACGACCGCTTGTCAGCTATCGTAGCTAAGATTGTTGATGCTGACCTACTCATTATGTTGTCAGATATTGATGGGCTCTTCGATAAGAACCCAAATGTCTATGAGGATGCCACCCTCCGTAGCTATGTCCCAGAGATTACAGAGGAAATTATAGCCTCAGCTGGTGGTGCCGGTAGTAAATTTGGTACAGGTGGTATGATGAGTAAGATTAAGTCAGCTCAGATGGTTTTTGAAAATCAAAGCCAAATGGTTTTGATGAATGGTGAAAATCCACGTGACATTCTTCGTGTCCTAGAAGGAGCCAAGATTGGTACACTCTTTAAACAGGAGGACTAAGATGACATATATCGATACATTGGGCCAACAGGCCAAGGTGGCAGGTCGTCGGATTGCTAAATTGTCAACAGCAGCTAAAAACGACCTTTTAAATCAGGTAGCTAAAGCTCTAGTAGCTGAGAGTGCCTATATTATCACTGAAAATGCTAAGGATATGGCCAATGCCAAGGAAAATGGTATTTCAGAGATTATGCAAGACCGCTTGCTCTTGACGGAAGACCGTATCGCAGGGATTGCTGAGGGTGTCCGTCAGGTGGCAGATCTTCAGGACCCAATCGGTCAAGTAGTTCGTGGCTATACGAATCTGGATGGACTCAAAATCGTTCAAAAACGTGTTCCTATGGGTGTTATCGCTATGATTTTTGAGAGCCGTCCCAATGTTTCAATTGACGCCTTTAGCCTTGCCTTTAAGACTAATAATGCCATTATTCTTCGTGGAGGACGTGATGCTATCAATTCCAACAAGGCTTTGGTTACAGTGGCCCGTAAGGCTTTGGAAAATGCGGGTATCACAGCAGATGCTGTTCAGCTGGTTGAAGACACCTCTCATGAGGTGGCAGAAGAACTCATGACGGCGACCAAGTATGTTGACTTGCTCATCCCTCGTGGTGGAGCCCGTCTCATCCAAACAGTTAAAGAAAAAGCCAAGGTTCCTGTCATCGAAACGGGTGTTGGTAACTGTCATATTTATGTGGATAAATATGCTAATTTAGATATGGCGACACAGATTGTCATCAATGCCAAGACTCAGCGACCAAGTGTGTGTAATGCTGCAGAATCTCTCGTTGTTCATGCTGATATTGCGGAAGACTTCTTGCCTAACTTGGAAAAAGCTATTTCAAAAGTTCAGGCTGTTGAGTTCCGTGCGGATGAAACGGCTTTGAAACTTATGGAAAAAGCTGTACCAGCTTCACCAGAAGATTTTGCGACAGAGTTTCTTGATTATATTATGTCTGTTAAAGTGGCAGACAGCCTTGATGAGGCCATTGATTGGATTAATACCTACACGACATCGCATTCAGAGGCTATCGTAACTCAGGATATCAGTCGTGCGGAGCAATTCCAAGATGATGTTGACGCTGCAGCTGTCTATGTTAATGCCTCAACCCGCTTCACAGATGGATTCGTCTTTGGACTAGGTGCTGAAATCGGAATCTCAACCCAAAAAATGCACGCCCGCGGTCCAATGGGACTTGAGGCCCTTACCTCAACCAAGTTCTATATTAATGGCCAAGGTCAAATTAGAAAATAAACCATCAAGCTCCTCATGGGGCTTTTTTGGTCTATTTGCTAGAGTATAAAGCTTTTGCTATACTGGGGGTATCAAAAATGAGGAGCTTTTGTGATGTTTAGAGCTTATAAAAAGTATTGGATGGGCTATGTCGATTTCACGGGACGTTCAACTCGCTCAGACTATTGGTTGGCAGTTCTAGCAAATACTATAGTAACTATCATTTTATTTAGCATAGTTATAGTTGTAATTGTTTTTGATAGTCCGAATAGTCATTATCATGTTATTTTCAAATTACTGTATGGGTTTGCAATGCTATATTGTTTTGCTAACTATATTCCATCTATTGCCCTTCAGGTGCGTCGCTTACGTGATGCCGGTTTTCACTGGGCATTGATTTTCTTACGCTATGCGCCTGTTATAGGTGATATCGTACTGTTGGTTTTGTTTTGTCAACCCACAAAAGTAGAATTTCCTTTCAACAATTTTAATAATCTTCAGCAATGATAGTTACTTAACAGCCTCCTTAGGCTGTTTTTAAGTCAATTTGCCAGAAGACCGGTCTTTTGGTATAGTAGTATTATCAAAAAATGAGGAGATTTTATTATGATCGAAGCTTATAAGAAGTTTTGGAAGGGCTACGTAGATTTTGAGGGACGTTCAACACGTTCAGATTACTGGTTTGCATATTTGGCAAATATGTTAACTGTCGTTGCTTTTTATGTGTTGTTAGCAGTATTTGGAGGAATTGCAGGTGCAACTGATTCAAGCTTTTTAGCTGTTATTTCACTTATCCTACTACTTATCTTTTTTGCCTATGGTATTGCTGCGTGTTTACCTGGTATTGCTGTAACTGTTCGTCGTTTGCGTGATGCTGGCTACAATTGGCCGTATATTTTTGTTGCATTTATCCCATTTGTAGGTGGTATTATCTTAATTGTGTTGTTGTGTAAACCAACTAAGGTTGAGTATCCATTTAACAACTTCAATAATCCACAGCAATAATAATGACTTAACAGCCTCGCTAGGCTGTTTTTTAGTTGATTTGTCACTTGTTATACTGGAAGTATCATAAAAAAGGGGGATTTTATTATGATTGAAGCCTACAAAAAATTTTGGAAGGGCTATGTTGATTTTACGGGACGTTCAACACCTTCAGATTACTGGTTTGCATGTTCGGCACATGTATTGATTTTTTTTACTTGGTATTTGCTCCTAGCAGTGTTTGAAAGAATGGCAGCTGAAACAGGATCAAGCGATTTATTTACTATTGGTGTTATCCTACTACTTATCTTTTTTGCCTATGGTATTTCTGCGGTTTTACCTTGTATTGCTGTAGCTGTTCGTCGTTTGCGAGATGCTGGCTATCATTGGGCATATATTTTTATTCCTTTAATCCCATTTGTCGGTATTTTTATCCTTATTTTTCTACTATGTCAACCAACAAAAGTAGAAGTGCCATTGAACAACGTCGATAACCCAAAGCAATAATGACAATCACCCAACTCTTTGAGTTGGTTTTTCTAATGTCAAAAAAGTTTTATGTTAATGTTGCACATTTTAATATTTCTGATATAATCTTATCTGAGACTAATCAATACTAAAATATATTTAAGAAATGTGAATATTCTATGAAACTACTTCGTCATTTAAAAGAAAAACGTTACCTTATTTTGGCATTTACCCTACCGGCTATTCTTTTGGCATTGGCTATTGTCTTTTTGCAACCTGCGCAGAATCATGCTAAGGTCCAAGTTAAGGTGGGGACTAAGCAGTCATCATCAAGCAAACCCAAGGCTTCATCCAAGTCATCGAGCTCAAGTTCGTCGTCATCTTCTTCAACTTCAAGTGAGTCTTCAAGCGAATCATCGTCAGCAAGCTCAACGGTAGAAGCAGCTAGTCAGACAGAAGCAAGCTCAACTCCTGCGGTAGCATCGGCGCCAACGCCTTCTTCAGCACAAGAGACTTATCAAGCGCCTCAGTATAACTATGTGCCACCAACAACTTATACCGAGTCACATAGTGAGGCTTCAAGCTATACAGCCCCTGCCTACAGCGCAGATGTTAGCTCTGGAACAGCAGAATAAGAGTCAAAGAGAAGGAAAGTTAGACTAAAAATGAAAAGTAAAGTTTTAGTGTTAGTGACGGCTTTGTCTAGTTTAGTCCTCTTGACAGCTTGTTCAAACCTGCAGAATGGCTTAACAGCGACGACTTCATCTTCATCAGTAGAGCAGTCCCAATCAGATAGTAGCGAAAGTTCAAGTGAAGAGAAGAAAGTAGATACCTCTGCTTATGATGCCATCATCAGCAAGTATCAAACAGCTGTAGCTGACAATCAAACTGACGCTTCAATTAATCCTTTGGTGGTGACCTATGCTAATTCTCAAACAAGTCCTGCCTCAACGGTCTATACTTACCGTGATTTGGATGGTAATGGTGTTGATGAGTTGATTCTTGCTTTTAAGCCAGGTAAACTTTTTAAAGAACATGTGATTACGGATATTTACACTATCTCTAAGGATAGTGGTCAGGTTGTTCGTCTGACAGAAGGTTCACAACTGGGCATGTTGGGTGAGCGTATGACATTGGCCTACCTCATGGATAACACCTTCAGCTACTATGGTAGTGCTGGTGCTATGGCTGGTGGAGGTGCAGGCTACCGCTTTAGTAGTGATGGTCAGTCTCTTGTAAAAGAGGACAGTGATTCGGGTGCAGATGAGGTTGATCTTTCTAATTGGGATTGGAAGGATCTGAGCAGTGCCCCTACTAATAATAGCTCGAGCACATCGTCACAAACTCAAACAAGTTCATCAGCCCTCAAGCCTGATGAACTCAAAAATGGTAACTACAAGTCGGCTGTAGGAACATGGAAGTCTTCAAATGGAAAGACCATCACCATTACTTCGGATGGACAGTTGAATCTCTGGGGTTCTACTTACCCTATTGACAAAGTCTCACCAAATCAGTATGTGTCTGGGATATATAGTCTAACTTATGTTGATTCTAGTCCAGTAGGTAATACTCCAATTCAGCTTTGTCCTAAGGGGGTTAGTGATGCGGGAGATAATAGTAAGGATCGTATCCTAGCGACGAATGGGATGCCATCTGCGGAAAGTTATTTTTATCGAGTGGATTAATCTTATCAAATGATATAGAAACTAAAGAGTCAGGCCTTGGATCTGGCTCTTTTACTATCCTGTCAACTTACAGAACGAGACAATTTCTCTATTCTTGTGCTATAATAAAAGTTATGACTAATGAATTTCACCATGTAACCGTTCTTTTACACGAAACTGTTGATATGCTTGATATCAAGCCCGATGGCATCTATGTAGATGCGACCTTGGGTGGCGCAGGACATTCGTCTTATCTTTTGTCGCAATTATCTGAAAAGGGTCATTTGTACTGCTTTGATCAGGACCAAAAGGCTATTGATAATGCTCAAGTGCGTCTTAAGGACTATATTGATAAGGGTATGGTGACTTTCATCAAGGATAATTTCCGTAATCTCAAGTCCAACCTTGAAGCCTTGGGAGTGTCTGAAATTGATGGCATTCTCTATGACTTAGGTGTCTCTAGCCCACAGTTGGATGAGCGTGAGCGTGGTTTCTCCTATAAACAGGATGCTAAGCTAGATATGCGCATGAATGAGGAAGCGAGTCTTACCGCTTATGATGTGGTCAATACCTATCCTTACAACGATTTGGTGCGTATTTTCTTCAAGTATGGTGAGGACAAGTTCTCTAAACAGATTGCACGTAAGATTGAACAGGCTCGTCAGGTTAAACCAATTGAGACCACGACGGAACTGGCGGAAATCATTAAATCAGCTAAGCCTGCTAAGGAATTGAAGAAGAAGGGCCATCCAGCCAAGCAAATTTTCCAGGCTATTCGTATCGAAGTGAACGATGAGCTTGGTGCTGCGGATGAGTCTATTCAAGAGGCCTTGGATTTACTTGCTGTGGATGGTCGTATTTCGGTCATTACTTTCCATTCCTTGGAGGATCGATTGACTAAACAGCTTTTCAAGGAAGCCAGTACGGTAGATGTGCCTAAAGGTCTACCTTTTATTCCTGAAGACCTCCAACCTAAGGTAGCCTTAGTTAATCGCAAGCCAATCCTACCTAGTCAGGAAGAATTAGAAGCTAATAACCGCTCGCATTCTGCTAAATTGCGTGTGGCTAAAAAAATCAGGAAATAATTATGGAAAATAAGGAACATCAGATTGTCAATAGAGCCATTAGAAACCATATTCGTTTTATGACGCGTATGGAAAAGGCTTTCTATTCGGCAATTGTTTTGACAGCTATTGTGATGAGTATCGCAGTTGTATTTTTACAAGGGCGTAATCAGGCTATCAAGCAACAAATCACAGACCTTAATAGCAAGATTAGTGATGAAAAAACAGAGCTTAACAATGCTAAGCAGGCGGTTAATGAGTTGACTAACTCTGACCGTATTAAAGAGATTGCTAATAAGGCAGGCCTGTCTATTAATAACGATAGTATTAAGAGTGTGAGGTAACCAATGAACAGATTAAGAAAACTTAAACATTTATTTCTAAACTATGTCGTTAGGGATAGGCGAAAGCCAGCCCAGAATCGACAGCACGTTGGTCAGAACCTTATGGTTCTCAGCATCTTTATCTTTTTCGTCTTTATTATCAACTTTGTGGTGATTATCGGGGCAGACAGTAAGTTTGGTGTCGATTTGTCGACCCAGGCTGCTAAATCTTATAACACTAAGACCACAGTGGCTGCCAAGCGTGGGACGATTTACGACCGAAATGGAAATGTTTTGGCTGAGGATTCAACCAGTTATGCCATTTACGCTATCGTGTCGACCAGCT
Source organism: Streptococcus sp. cx1 (assembly GCF_052384325.1). NCBI lineage: Bacteria > Bacillati > Bacillota > Bacilli > Lactobacillales > Streptococcaceae > Streptococcus > Streptococcus sp. cx1. Next base: position 111,882 of record NZ_JBQSUN010000007.1, read on the forward strand.
ATGTGTCAGCGACTCAAGAAAAACTCTATGTCCAAGATAGTCAGTTTGACAAAGTTGCTGATATTTTAAAGGATAAGCTAGGAATTGAAAAGAGTGATTCCTTGGCCCAATTGCGTACTAAGGGTGCCTACCAGGTTTCCTTTGGACTAAAGGGGAAGGGAATTACCTACTCTGTTAAAGAAGAACTAGAAAAAGCCTTTAAAGATGCGGGAATTAAGGGGATGGCCTTTGAAGCAACAACGTCACGAATGTATCCTAATGGAACCTTCGCGTCAGAGTTTCTTGGTCGTGCCGAAGCTGTTGAAAATAAAAAAGACGGCTCATATTCTTTGATTGGTCAAACTGGTTTGGAGCGCTCGCTCAATAGCCTCTTGACTGGAACAGATGGAGAGGCCATTTATGAGAAGGATAAAAACGGTAATACGCTTCTAGGTACGGAAACCATTACCAAGGAAGCTATCGATGGTAAGAACATCTATACAACCTTGTCAGCGCCTCTCCAAACCTTCTTAGAAACGCAGATGGATACCTTTATGGAGCAGACGCAAGGGGTAAATGCTTCAGCGACAGTTGTTAATGCTAAGACAGGTGAGATTCTTGCAACGACACAACGTCCGACCTATAATTCTGATACTCTTGAGGGACAGGCTAAGAAAAACTATGACTGGGTTAACCGTCTTTACGAAGCTCAGTATGAGCCTGGATCAACCATGAAGGTCATGCTCTTGTCAGCTGCTATTAACAATGGAAGTTTCAACCCGAATGCGACCTACAGTAATGCTAATGGTATTAAGGTTGACGACGTTGAAACTAATGACTGGTCAATCAATGAGGGTATCTCAACAGGTGGTACCATGACATTTGCTCAAGGCTTCTCTTATTCAAGTAACGTTGCTATGACCATGCTAGAACAAGAGATGGGAGACAAGGTTTGGTCTAACTACTTATCTCTTTACAAATTTGGTCTTCCTACCCGTTTTGGGATGGTCGGTGAGTCCTCAGGGGTTGTCTCTCGAAACTCTGTTAATATAGCTCAATCATCATTCGGACAAGGGATTTCAGTGACTCAGGTTCAGATGCTTCGTGCTTTTTCAGCCATCTCTAACAATGGTGTTATGTTGGAACCTCAATTTATCAAACAAGTTGCGGATGTCAACCAAGGCACTGTTCGTACGGCTAAGAAAGAAGTTATTGGTAAGCCAGTTTCCAAGCAGGCTGCTTCTGAGACCCGTAATTATATGATTTCTGTTGGTACAGACCCAGAGTTTGGTACCATGTACAACAAGTCCGAAGGTTCGCCAATCATTAAGGTTGGTAACTATGATGTTGCGGTTAAGTCAGGAACAGCCGAAGTGGCCGATGAAAAGACAGGAACCTATAAAGTTGGGACCAACGAAACGCTCAACTCAATTGTAGCTATGGTTCCTTCAGATGATCCAGAATATATCATGTATGTGACTGTTCTGGAGCCTAAGACTTGGGATAATAATTTTTATGCGACTGTGGTTAACCCGATTTTGGAAGAAGCCATGTCTATGGGAGACACCCTAGATACTTCTGTGTCTGAAGGTAGTGAAAAGACCGAGGAAACGAGCTATCAAACCGGCGATATTATCGGTAAGAGTCCGGACGAGACAGCTAACACCCTTCGTCAAAACTTGATTCATCCGATTGTTCTGGGTGTTGGTGATAAGATTGAGAAGGTTTCTGTAGATGCCAAAGCCAATATCAAGGCTAATGAACAGATTCTTATCATGACCAATGACTTCACAGAACTTCCAGACATGTATGGTTGGACCAAGAAGAACGTTGAAACCTTTGCCAAATGGAAAGGCATTAAAGTTACTTATAAGGGTGGCAAGTCAGGGACTGTTACCAAACAAAGTGTTGCGGCAGGAAAAGCCCTGTCTAAAACCAAGAAGATTACCATTACTTTAGGAGACTAAGATGACTATGAGTCTGATAGCAGGTGTGGCCGCCTTTGTGTTGACGGTGCTCGCCATGCCTCACTTTATTACTTACTACAAAATCAAGAAAATCGGTGGCCAACAAATGCATGAAGATGTGAAGCAGCATTTGGCTAAGGCTGGAACACCAACTATGGGAGGGACAGTCTTCCTAGTGGTTGCCATCTTGGTTAGCTTGATTTTCAACTTCCACGTCTTTAGCGAGGGGCACCAAGCCTATGGTGCTACAGTAGGGATTCTCTTTGTAATTTTGATTTATGGAATTATAGGCTTCCTTGATGATTTCCTTAAGATTTTCCGTCAAATCAATGAGGGACTTAAACCTTGGCAAAAGATGGCCTTGCAGATTATTGCGGGTTTGCTTTTCTACTTTATCCACGTACTCCCTAGTGGGACAGATAGCCTAGCTATTGGTGGATTAACCATTCATCTCGGTGTCTTTTATGTTCTATTTGTTTTATTCTGGATTGTCGGTTTCTCAAATGCTGTGAACTTGACAGACGGTATTGATGGTTTAGCTTCTATCTCTGTGGTTATCAGCTTGATTGCCTATGGGATTATCGCTTTTGTCAAGGGTGAGTTCGCTATCTTGACTATCATTATCACTATGATTGGGGCACTTCTTGGCTTCTTCGTCTTTAACCACAAGCCAGCCAAGGTCTTTATGGGAGATGTTGGTTCCTTGTCACTTGGAGCTATGCTTGCAGTTATCTCTATTGCCCTACGTGTAGAGTGGACGCTACTCTTGATTGGTGTGGTTTATGTCTTTGAGACAGCTTCTGTCATGCTACAGGTCAGCTATTTCAAATACACTAAGCGTAAGTATGGAGAAGGCCGTCGTATCTTCCGTATGACACCATTTCACCATCACCTCGAATTGGGAGGTCTTTCAGGTAAGGGCGACAAATGGTCAGAGTGGAAGGTTGATGCTTTCCTTTGGACCGTTGGAGCACTTGCAAGTGCCATTACCCTTTGGATGGTTCTTGGAAACGTTATGAAATAAATGAAAAGAGCAGAAATGCTCTTTTTTTGTTATAATGATAAGGATAGACTAGATAGAAAAGAAGTAAGTAAACATGTCATTTAAAGATTTTAATTTTAAAACATTTATTCAGGAGGCTCTTGATGAGATTAAGTTTAAAGAGCCAACACCTGTTCAACAGAAATTGATTCCTGTAGTCCGTTCAGGTCGTGATTTGGTTGGTGAATCAAAGACGGGTTCAGGGAAGACACATACCTTCCTCTTGCCAATTTTTGAGAAACTAAATCCAAAGAGTGGTGATGTTCAGGTTGTTATTACAGCACCATCACGTGAATTGGCGACACAAATTTACCAAGCGACAAAACAGATTGCCAAACACTCTGAGACTGAAATTCGTGTGGTCAACTATGTGGGTGGTACAGACAAGCAACGTCAGATTGAGAAACTCAAGGTAGCACAACCTCATATTGTTATCGGGACACCAGGTCGTATTTATGACCTAGTTAAGTCTGGGGACTTGGCTATCCACAAGGCCCATACCTTTGTTGTTGACGAAGCTGATATGACCATGGATATGGGATTCTTGGATACTGTAGACAAGATTGCGGCAAGTCTGCCTAAGGAAGTTCAAATTTTGGTCTTCTCAGCAACCATTCCTCAAAAATTGCAACCATTCTTGAAGAAGTATTTGACCAATCCAGTCATGGAACAAATTAAAACTTCAACAGTTATTGCGGATACCATTGATAACTGGTTGGTATCTACCAAGGGTCGCAACAAGAATGAACAGATTCTTGAGATGCTTAAGGGGATGCAGCCTTATCTAGCAATGATTTTCGTTAATACCAAGGAACGTGCTGACGATTTGCACAGTTACCTAGTGTCAAATGGTCTTAAGGTTGCCAAAATTCACGGCGGTATTCCACCACGTGAACGTAAACGTATCATGAATCAAGTTAAGAAGCTTGAGTTTGAGTATATAGTAGCGACTGACCTTGCAGCGCGTGGGATTGACATTGAAGGGGTTAGCCATGTAATCAATGACGCCATCCCTCAAGACTTGTCCTTTTTTGTTCACCGTGTGGGACGTACTGGACGTAATGGCTTGTCAGGAACAGCCATCACCCTCTATCAACCAAGTGATGACTCAGATATTCGTGAGCTTGAAAAGATGGGGATTACCTTTGAGCCGAAAGTCTATAAGGACGGCGAGTTTCAAGATACCTATGACCGTGACCGTCGTGCCAACCGTGAAAAAGCCTATCAAAAACTTGATACGGAAATGATTGGTTTGGTTAAGAAGAAAAAGAAAAAAATCAAGCCTGGCTACAAGAAGAAAATTCAGTGGAAAGTTGACGAGAAACGCAAACGTGAACGCCGTGCAGCTAATCGTGCGAAGGGACGTGCTGAGCGTAAAGCTAAGAAGCAAAGCTTCTAAGCATTGGCTTCTAGGTGAGAGCAAATTTTAATTTAAAAATTCAAGAGGTTGAAACCAAAGTGTTTCAGCTTTTTTGATTATTATCAAACTTTTTGGAAACTCAAAAGACCTTATTTAGTTTGAAGATATATTTTTCTTTTGAGCCTAAGGTCTCAAAATTTCCCAACGCTTATGACTACAAAGTCTTAGTCGTCATTATCACAGCGACAAGTCTCAGTATATGCTCACTACACTCGCAAAATAATTGGCTGTCTTAAGAACTGAAACTATGACAGATTTTAAATAGTTTTATCACAGACATTTTTAAGAAGCTTTCCGTTTAAAGTAAAATAATGTGTAAGTCTGAGGTTATTAGTTGAGTCAACTCTCAAAATCAGGTAGTGACATTTATGTCACTACTTTTTTGTTGGCTTTCTATCTATAATACAATCATAGCTTTTGAGAAAAGGCTAAAAAATATTTTAAAGGAGGTTGTTTTAATGACAACACAAATCATTAACAATTTTAACTCACTTAATTCCGAAGATCTTTCTACTGTTAAGGGTGGAGCATGTAGTTTTTGGGGAGCTACAGCTGCCGTAGGCGTCGGGGCTGTTGGAGGAGCCATTAAAGGTGGTATTCAAACAGGTACTTGGCAAGGTGCAGCCTTAAAGGGTATTGGTTATGGTATTAAAGATGGGATTACTTATGGCCTTATTTGTCGTTATTAGGCGATTACTGAGTCAATTTTTTGGCCAAATAGTACTTGCGCTACTAATTTATGGGCTTATATTCTTTGCTTGGCAACACTTTAGAGGAGAAATTTTCTCAATTGTGTGCATCTATGTCAGTATATCCCTAGCAGATGACGTCTATCATCTCGCAGAAGAATATGTTAAAAAGAAAGTTAACTAGGAATACGTTCCTGTTTGAAAAATAGCATGTAAAAACTTGGCAGAATGATTGTCAAGTTTTTTTATAGCAAAAGTGCTACAATAGGAGTCATGAAAGACAAGATTCGAATTCTTCATATCAATGATTTACACTCTCATTTTGAACAGTATCCACAACTCAAGCGAGCTGTGGATGATTTGAGTCAGACAGATAGAGAGTTGATCAAGGTAGATCTTGGGGACAATGTGGATAAGTCCCATCCCTTATCTGATGCGACAGCCGGGCGTTTTAATGTAGCCCTGATGAATGAGTTGGGGATAGACTATGCGACTATTGGAAATAATGAGGGGATTGGTCTGGCCAAGGAGGAGCTAGACTGTCTTTATGAGCAGGCTAAGTTTCAGCCGATCATAGGAAATCTCAAGGATGAGGGGAGACAACCTGAATGGGCTAAGCCCTATCTTATCCACAAAACTAAAGCAGGTACAAACATTGCTTTCTTGGCCTATACCTTCCCATATTACATCACCTATGCTCCCAACGGTTGGCAAGTGTTAGAGCCTATGGCTCGGTTGGAAGAGGATTTGGCTCGTCCCGAGGTAAGGGATGCAGATATAGTCGTCGTTCTTAGCCACCTAGGTGTACGTTATGATGAGCAGATTGCAGAGACTTATCCACAGGTAAATCTTGTCATCGGAAGCCACACGCATCACCTTTTTGAAGAGGGCAAATTAGTCAATGAAACCTATTTAGCAGCTGCTGACAGATATGGTTATTATCTTGGCTGTATTGACCTTACTGTGAAAAATGGGCAATTGATAGAGTGTCAGATTGAGGCTATCCCCACCAAGTCCTACATCTTGGATTTAGACAAGGAGGACGAAGCCTTTATCAAGGCTATGCGTGAGGAAGGCCATCGTCGTTTAGCTCAGAAAAAAGTAGCTAATCTAGGTCGAGAACTAGATTTTGATGAGACCTGTCAATTGGTTTTGCAGGCTGTTTGTCAGGAGACTCATAGCCAATTAACGCTTTTAAATACTGGACTCATCATGAAGACTTTGGGTCCTCAAGTGACCATGGCAGACCTGCAAGAAGCCCTTCCTCATCAGATGCGGATGGCTCGTCTAGTCGTGACAGGACAAGAGCTCAAAGAAATCTGTCAGGAAGTTTTTACTAAGGCTGAACTCCTTAAAAATCAAGCTATTAAAGGTATGGGATTTAGAGGGAAGACATTTGGTGAAGTAATCACGGGGAATTTTGCTTACAAAAACGGTAATTTGTTGTATAATAGAAGGGTTGTAGATTCCAATGAGAAGTTTAGTTTGGTCCTTGTGGACCAGTACTACTTTGCTTCTTACTTTCCTACAATTAAGGAAAAGGAAGTTACTCTTCTTTTTCCAGATTTGTTAAGGGAACTTGTGGCCAAGTATTTAGGAAAAAATGGTGCCAATTGGGATAAGATATAGAGACTTTATTACAGCATCATGATAGAAAATAAGAGAGAGCAGAAAGGATGGCACATGCGTAAAGAAATCTTGCCAGAAATGTTTAATTATAATAAATATCCAGGGCCAGACTTTGTGTATGTGGCTGATCTTCTGAAATCAGATGCCTGTCAGTTTACAGTTCTTGAAAATCACAAGGATGCTTTAGACGCTACCCGCTTTGGGCAACGTTTTTCTGAAATCATGCTCAAGTATGATTATATCGTTGGGGACTGGTCCAATGATCAGCTTCGCCTTAAGGGATTTTACGAGGACGAGCGCCCTAATACGCGTAAGACAGACCGCATTAGCCGATTGTCGGAGTATTTGCGTGAATACTGTGCCTTTGGTTGCGCCTACTTTATTTTGAAAAATGAAGAACCGCAATTAATCGTCTTTGAAGAGGAGACAGAACCTCGTCGCAAGCGCCGTCGTTCTAATAATCGTCGTAATGCTTCTCAGGAATCTAAAGAGCGCAATGCTTCTCAAAAGAATAAGGGGCAAAAAGCTTCTGCTAAGCAAAAGCCAGACAAGTCCAAACGAAGAGATAGGGATCAAGAGGGTCCAAGCTTTGAGAAAATCAAGCGTCGTCCTAAGTTCAAATCTAGATCTGAGGATGGTGGTCGTGAGCGTAAGCCTAACTTCAAGAAGAGTCAGAAGCAAGCTCCAAATTCTAAAGGTCAAAACACTCCATCGAAGAAACAAAGCCAGACCAAGTCAGATGGTCAGCATTTCACAATCAGAAAAAAAGGAAATTAAACTATGTCAGAAGTAACAACACAAGCAAAACCAGAACGTCGTAAACGTCAGAAGTTAGAGGATATGGAAGGCTACAAACCTTCTATTTATGGTCTTACTCGTGACGAGTTGATTGATTGGGCTATGGAACACGGTGAAAAGAAATTCCGTGCTACTCAAATTTGGGATTGGCTCTACAAGAAGCGTGTGCAATCTTTCGAAGAAATGACTAACATTTCTAAGGATTTCATTGCTAAATTGAATGAGAATTTCTGTGTGAACCCATTGAAACAACGTATCGTTCAAGAATCTAAAGATGGTACCGTTAAATATCTTTTTGAATTGCCAGATGGTATGTTGATTGAGACGGTTTTGATGCGTCAACACTATGGTTTGTCTGTCTGTGTGACAACTCAGGTTGGATGTAACATCGGTTGTACTTTCTGTGCCAGTGGTTTGATCAAGAAACAACGCGACTTGACTGCTGGTGAGATTGTGGCGCAAATCATGTTGGTACAAAAATACTTTGACGATCGTGGCGACGGTGAACGTGTCAGCCACGTGGTTGTTATGGGTATCGGTGAGCCATTTGATAACTATGACAATGTGCTTCGTTTCTTGCGTACCATTAACAATGATAATGGTCTTGCCATTGGAGCGCGTCACATTACCGTATCAACATCTGGTTTGGCACCAAAAATCAAGGAATTTGCTAACGAAGGTGTTCAAGTTAACCTTGCCGTATCACTTCACGCGCCTAACAATGACCTTCGTTCAAGCATCATGCGTATCAACCGCTCATTCCCACTTGAAAAACTCTTTGAAGCTATCGAGTATTACATCCAAACAACCAACCGTCGTGTAACTTTTGAGTATATCATGCTTAATGAGGTCAATGACCATCCTGAAAATGCACAAGAGTTGGCTGATTTGACTAAGAAAATCCGTAAGTTGTCATACATCAACTTGATTCCATATAACCCAGTATCAGAGCACGATCAATATAGCCGTTCAACTAAAGAACGTGTGGCGGCCTTCTACGATGTGCTTAAGAAAAATGGGGTTAACTGTGTGGTTCGTCAAGAGCACGGTACAGATATCGATGCTGCTTGTGGACAATTGCGTTCAAACACTATGAAACGCGACCGTCAAAAAGCAGTGGCAGAAGCTTCTGGTAAATCAGAAGGTAAGTAAGATGTTTCGGCTTAAGACTTGGGTAGATAAGGATGGAGAACTAACACCAAAAGGAAGAAAGCTAAGCCGAGTTTTGGTCTATACTTATCTCCTTTGTTTAGTGCTCCTGTGTTGGACACCCCAGTACGGGCTAGTTGAAGGTGTTGACACCCCTGGTATTCAACATTTTGGTCGTGTTGTGGTCCTATTAACCCCATTCAATAGTTTGACCAACTTTTATCAGCTGGATAGTCTTAAGGAGATTGTCTTTGTCCTTGGGCAAAATGTGACCAACATTTTCTTACTGAGTCCGCTGATTTTAGGGCTTTTAGCCTTGTACCCCAGATTCAGGTCTTGGAAAAAGGTCCTTTTAGCGACCTTTGTCATGTCTTTGACGATTGAGGTTGGACAAGTCATTCTAGACCTTCTCATTGATGCTAATCGTGTCTTTGAGTTAGATGATTTATGGACCAATACTTTAGGAGGTTTGCTGGCATTAGCTGCCTACCGCCTCCTTGTGAAACTGATTCAAACGCATTTTAAAGAGTAAAAAACCTGGGAGCTTACGCGTCTCAGGTTTCACTTATTTTCTATCATACAAATACAACACATTCAAAAGAGGGAAAAATGAATAAACACGTTTGGAGAAATAATGAAACATTTAATGATGACAGTAGTCACCGTATTAACGTTAGGAGTAACAATGACGATGGTTAAGGCAGATACCTATCAAAGTGGCCGTGATGCCGATATCATGCGAGAAAGAGGACAGGTTTGGAATTATTCTGAGGCTAAGAGAGAGCCTCAATTAGCTAACTACAACACCGATGGTCGCTATCTCAGTGAGGCAACTAACTTTGAATTGTACAATTTTGTCAGAGAGTATAAGACATCTGATGAAATCAGACGCATTTGGAACCCTAAGAAAGATGAATCCGTTATCCATGATAAGGATAGCTACTCTATGGATGATGGGCACAAGGTCTATAATTTTGATTCCTTTGCTTATCAATTGCCAGAGTCTACTGATTTTGGGAAGTTATCTTATATTGGTCACTTTCAGTTAGAAGATGGCACAATCTATCGCTATTGGAAGTAACCTTATCATACGAGACTTATACGAGGTCTATTATTAACCATTTGTAAGGATAGGAGGAGTAACTTGTCTTTTAAAGAATCAATCATTGCAAAACTTTGGTGGTTTTTCAAGTTAGAAAAACGCCGGTATATTGTTGGGATTTTGGCACTGAGTCTGGTTTCGGTTCTCAATCTGATTCCTCCTATGGTTATGGGGCGGGTCATTGATGCTATCACATCGGGAAAATTGACCAATCAGATCTTGCTTCTGAATCTCGTTTATTTGCTTTTGGCAGCTTTGGGAATGTACTATTTGCGCTATGTTTGGCGCATGTATATCTTGGCGACTTCTTATCGCTTAGGCCAGATTATGCGTTCACGCCTATTTGAGCATTTTACCAAGATGTCGCCTTCTTTTTATCAAAAGTACCGAACTGGGGATCTCATGGCCCATGCAACCAATGATATCAACTCTTTAACCCGCTTGGCTGGTGGGGGTGTCATGTCGGCCGTGGATGCGTCTATCACAGCCTTGGTAACTTTAATAACCATGTTCTTCAGCATTTCCTGGCAGATGACCCTGGTGGCTGTCTTACCCCTACCCTTCATGGCTTTTGCGACTAGTCGTTTGGGACGCAAGACCCATAAAGCTTTTGGAGAATCCCAGGCAGCCTTTTCAGAACTTAATAATAAGGTTCAGGAGTCGGTATCAGGGATCAAGGTAACCAAGTCTTTTGGCTATCAGGAGGCTGAGCTTCAGTCCTTCCAAGAGACCAATAAGATGACTTTTAAAAAGAATATGCATACCATGAAGTATGACAGCCTTTTTGATCCTTTGGTCTTACTCTTTGTTGGCTCATCTTATGTTTTGACCCTCCTTGTCGGGGCCTTTATGATTCAGGCCGGTCAGATAACGGTCGGAAATTTGGTAACCTTCATTACCTATTTGGACATGCTGGTTTGGCCCCTAATGGCCATTGGCTTCCTCTTTAATATCACACAGAGGGGAAATGTATCCTACCAACGTATTGAAAATCTTCTGGAGCAGGAATCAGATGTTCAAGATCCTAAACATCCTCTCCCAAGTATCGAAAATGGTCGCTTAGAATATGCGATTGACCGCTTTGCTTTTGAGGATGAGGATACTTTGCGAGATATTCATTTCACCTTGGACAAGGGCCAAACCCTTGGTTTGGTTGGACAGACTGGCTCAGGAAAGACGGCCCTTGTCAAGTTACTCTTGCGGGAGCACGATGTCAATCAAGGAGCAATCTATTTAAATGGACATGACATCCGAGACTATCGCCTATCAGACTTGCGTAGCTTGATGGGGTATGTTCCTCAAGACCAGTTTCTCTTTGCCAGTTCCATTTTAGACAATATCTGCTTTGGTAATCCGGATCTCTCCTTTGACAAGGTAGAAGAAGCAACTAAGTTAGCTCAAGTTTATGATGATATCAAGGATATGCCTGAAGGTTTTGAAACAATCATTGGTGAAAAGGGTGTCAGCCTATCAGGCGGTCAAAAACAACGTCTGGCCATGAGTCGGGCCATGATTTTGAATCCAGATATTTTGATTTTGGACGACTCCCTATCTGCGGTTGATGCCAAGACAGAACATGCTATTATTGACAATCTCAAACATACTCGCAAGGACAAGACGACTATCATTACCGCCCATCGTTTGAGTGCGGTGGTGCACGCTGACCTTATCTTAGTCATGCAGGATGGTCGTATCATTGAACGTGGCCGTCATGAGGATTTGCTAGCTCAGGGTGGTTGGTATGCCAAGACCTATGAGTCTCAACAGTTAGAAATGGAAGGAGGAGAAGCCGATGCCTAATCAAAACCAATGGTCTGTGTTTAAGCGTCTCTTGACCTATCTCAAGCCTTACAAATTCTTGACCTTTCTAGCTTTGGCCTTCCTCTTGTCCACAACGATTATTAAGAGTATCATTCCCCTTGTGGCCTCTTATTTTATCGACCACTATCTGCATGATATGAATCAGGCGGCAAGATTGATTCTGCTTGGTTACTATGGTCTTTATCTCTTACAGACGCTAGTTCAGTATCTGGGAAATCTCTTTTTTGCGCGTGTGTCCTACAGTATTGTCAGGGATATTCGCCGAGATGCCTTTGCCAATATGGAAAAACTGGGGATGTCCTACTTTGACAAAACTCCAGCAGGCTCTATCGTTTCTCGCTTAACCAATGATACAGAGACTATTAGTGAGATGTTCTCAGGGATTCTGTCTAGCTTTATTTCGGCTATCTTTATTTTTGTTACCACCCTTTACACCATGATGATCTTGGACATTCGTCTGACCGGGCTTATTGTGCTCTTTCTTCCTCTGATTGTTCTTTTGGTTAATCTCTACCGCAAAAAATCAGTGGTCATCATTGAAAAGACCAGAGCCTTGCTTTCAGATATAAATGCCAAACTGTCAGAGAGTATCGAAGGGATTCGCATCATTCAGGCCTTTAACCAAGAGAAACGTCTCAAAAAAGAGTTTGATGCCATTAATGAGGAACACCTGATTTACGCCAGCCGTTCCATGTCACTGGATTCTCTCTTTCTACGCCCAGCCATGAGCTTACTGAAGCTTCTGGGCTATGCTGTTCTCATGGCCTACTTTGGCTACCGAGGTATCTATTTGGGCATCACAGCAGGGACTATGTATGCCTTTATCCAGTATATTAACCGCCTCTTTGATCCCTTGATTGAAGTGACACAAAACTTCTCAACCTTGCAAACTTCTATGGTCTCAGCAGGTCGGGTCTTTGCCTTGATTGACGAGCGTACCTATGAGCCTGAACAGAGAGACACAGATGCTAAGGTTACCGAGGGGAACATTCGCTTTGAAAATGTCTCTTTCTCCTATGATGGTAAACACCAGATTTTAGATAACATATCCTTCTCTGTCAATAAAGGTGAGACCATCGCCTTTGTCGGTTCTACAGGTTCCGGAAAATCCTCTATTATCAACGTATTCATGCGTTTTTATGAGTTTCAATCAGGACGAGTTCTTCTTGACGGTGTAGATATTCGCGATTATAGTCAGGCAGAGCTACGTAAGAACATTGGTCTTGTCCTTCAGGAACCCTTTCTCTATCATGGTACAATCAAATCCAATATTGCCATGTATCAAGATTTAACTGATGAAGAGATCAAAGCCGCTGCTGAGTTTGTGGATGCCAACCACTTTATTGACAAACTTCCAGAAGGTTATGATTCTCCAGTTTCCGAACGAGGTTCAAGTTTTTCAACCGGTCAGCGTCAGCTTCTAGCCTTTGCTAGGACCGTTGCTAGCCAGCCTAAAATCTTGATTTTGGATGAAGCGACAGCCAATATTGATTCGGAGACAGAGGCTATTGTTCAAAACTCTCTAGCAAAAATGCGTCAAGGACGTACAACCATTGCCATTGCCCACCGCCTATCGACTATCCAAGATGCCAACTGCATCTATGTCTTAGACAAGGGTCGCATCATCGAACACGGTAGCCACGAGGAACTCCTAGCCCTCGGTGGTACCTATCACAAGATGTACAGCCTACAAGCAGGCGCTATGGAAGGAGCGTAAGCTAATCTAGACCATAGATTTTATATTCGAAAAGATTTCTTAAAAATCAAAATCGAGTAGTGACATTTATGTCACTACTTTTTTGTCGGCTTGCAACCTATAATAAAACCATAGCTTGAGAGAAAAAGCTAAAAAATAATATTTTAGGAGGTTGTTAGAATGACAACACAAACAATGAACACTTTTGAAACACTCGATCTCGAGGCACTTGCAAACGTTGAAGGTGGTGGATGGGTTAAGTGTTATGCCGGCACAATCGGATCTGCTCTAGTAGGATCAGCAGGAGGCCCAGTAGGTTACTGGGGAGGAGCTTTAGTTGGTTATGCCACATTCTGCTAATATTTAGGTGACCCTATGCTTAAAGATAAAAAAATGTATTTACTAGCCATTTTCCTTTTAGGATTTGGCATTGCCAACCTTTTTAGAAATTTAGATTTTGTTCATCATATCATTAATTTGGTAGGGTTGGCATTAATCACTTATAGTTTGATTTTTAGCAAATGGGAGCGACTCAAAAAATAGGTGGATTCCTATGAGTAGTTACCTAGGAACTGAATTAGTTGTGTCAATTGAGGAATAATATTTTGTGATATTGCTTCTCTGACATAAATCAGAAGCATTTAAAATGTAGAGTTCTTAAAACACAAAATCGAGTAGTGACATTTATGTCACTACTTTTTTGTTGGCCTACAACCTATAATAAAACCATAGCTTGAGAGAAAAAGCTAAAAAATAATATTTTAGGAGGTTGTTAGAATGACAACACAAACAATGAACACTTTTGAAACACTCGATCTCGAGGCACTTGCAAACGTTGAAGGTGGTGGATGGGTTAAGTGTTATGCCGGCACAATCGGATCTGCTCTAGTAGGATCAGCAGGAGGCCCAGTAGGTTACTGGGGAGGAGCTTTAGTTGGTTATGCCACATTCTGCTAATATTTAGGTGACCCTATGCTTAAAGATAAAAAAATGTATTTACTAGCCATTTTCCTTTTAGGATTTGGCATTGCCAACCTTTTTAGAAATTTAGATTTTGTTCATCATATCATTAATTTGGTAGGGTTGGCATTAATCACTTATAGTTTGATTTTTAGCAAATGGGAGCGACTCAAAAAATAGGTGGATTCCTATGAGTAGTTACCTAGGAACTGAATTAGTTGTGTCAATTGAGGAATAATATTTTGTGATATTGCTTCTCTGACATAAATCAGAAGCATTTAAAATGTAGAGTTCTTAAAACACAAAATCGAGT
>NZ_JBQSUN010000008.1:0-102947 GCF_052384325.1 Streptococcus sp. cx1
CGAAAACCACTAGCTGTGCTAGTGGTTCCGAAAAGCTTTTAGCGATGTATCAAAAAAGTCCCCCTAAAGTGTTATATTAGATAAGGTTTCCCGACCACTAACTAATATACAAAAGGAGGACCCCTGATGAGACAGGATAATAATAGTTTAGCACATACTACATGGAATTGTAAGTATCATATTGTTTTCGCCCCAAAATATAGACGTCAGATAATTTATGGGAAATACAAAGCAAGTATTGGTCAAATCTTACGGTTATTATGTGAAAGAAAAGGTGTTGAAATTCATGAAGCAGAAGCTTGCCCAGATCATATTCACATGTTAGTGAGTATACCACCGAAACTAAGTATTTCTTCATTTATGGGATATTTAAAGGGTAAAAGTAGCTTAATGATATTCGACCGACATGCTAATTTAAAGTATAAATATGGGAATCGCAAATTTTGGTGTCGAGGCTTTTATGTTGATACGGTTGGGCGAAATCAGAAGCGAATTGAAGAATATATTCGTAATCAATTACAAGAAGACGTGATAGCAGATCAGCTCAGTCTTTTTGAGGAATATGATCCGTTTACAGGTGAGAAGAATAAAAGAAAGTAATCTTAAAGAGACCCGCTAGACGGGTCAGCTAGCAAAGGTGGTGCTGAAGGGAAACCATTCGGTAGGCCTTTAGGCCTCGGCCGGTAGCAGAGGCTTTCAGCCGAAGAGCAAGCCACCCGTTCTCACGGGTGGTTTTGACTTTGTAAAGTGTGACGACAAGACTATCTCGCTCTCTGAATTAGGTATAGACGAATCTTATAAGGGAGGAATTGTCAAAATTAACAGAAAATTCTTGACATCTCTCTAAAAAGGAGTACAATAGTTAGTAAATCAGAAAGTAACTGGTCTTAGATTTTCAGGGAGCCTGCGGTGATTGTGAGTAGGTAATCGAGATGAGCGAACATTGGGCTGATTGGATGATAATGAGAAGGTAATACATATCCTTCTCGGTTGGCACCCCTTACCGTGCAACTCCTTGTTAGAGGAGATAGAGATGATGGTCGTTTTTTTGGAGACCATTAACTGAGGTGGTACCGTGTTAAACTAGATTTAATGCCCTCACAGAGTTTTTCTCTGTGAGGTTTTTTGTTTACTTTTATCTTTAAAGAAGTGTTATTTCATTATTCAATGAAAGGTTGGGTATTTATGGATGCATTAAGCGATATTCGAATGGACATTGATAATATTGACAGACAGTTGCTTCGACTATTGGCCCAACGTCAAATACTTGTGGAAAAGGCAGGACGGCTTAAACCCAAGGGAGACAAGGTTGCTGTCCAGGCTAGTGATCGTGTTGCTCGAGTGATAGCAAACCGTCGTAAGGAGGCACTAGAGCTTGGCTTATCTCCAGATGTGGCTGAAAGTGTTTGGAGAAGCATGATTAAAGCATTTATTGCTTTGGAAGAGAAAGTGAACAAAGAATAATATGGTGCCAATACATCCTATAAAGGAGCCTTGCATCAGTCTTATTACTCTCGATAAACCAGTTTGAAAGGAAATATTATGAGAAAAATTTTACCAGCCGATACCTTAACACCAATCTTGGCTTATATGCGTGTTCAGGGGGAACACAAGGTTATCCTTGAATCTATTCCTCGTGAGAAGGAAAATGCACGTTTTTCTATTGTTGCCTACAATCCGGTCTTTGAAGTAACCTTCAAGGATGGTGTTCTTTATGAAAATGGTAAGGCGATTGATCAAGATCCTTTCGAATACTTGGACCAAGTAACAGTCAAGGGCATCAAGTCTGACCTACCTTTCGCAGGTGGTGCTATCGGGTTTGCAGGCTATGACATGATTGGTCTCTATGAAAATATCGGTGAGATTCCAGAAGATACGATTGGGACACCTGATATGCATTTCTTCATCTATGAGTCTTATTTGATTTTTGACCATAAGAAGGAAAAGGTATATGTGGTTGAGGACAATATCTACTCTGGTCGTGACAACGATGCGGTGCGTCAAGCTCTTGGTCAGGTGGTAACCAATCTCCAGACTCAGGCACCAAACGAGTTTACACCTCAGGCCTTGCAAGCCTTGCAATTTTCAAATCATATCGAAAAAGAAGTCTTCATGGATATGGTGGGTAAGGCCAAGAAACTTATTCGTGAGGGAGATATGTTCCAATGTGTGCTTAGCCAACGTTTTTCAGCGGACTTTGAGGGAGATCCTTTAGATTACTACCGTAACTTGCGTGTGACCAACCCATCAAACTATCTTTATTTCTACGATTTTGGAGACTATCAGGTGATTGGTGCTAGTCCAGAGAGTTTGGTTTCAGTGAAGAATGGAGAGGTGGTAACCAATCCGATTGCTGGAACTCGCCCTCGTGGTGCCAATGAGGCTGAAGATGCTGCTTTGGCAGATGAACTCTCACATGATGTCAAAGAAACTGCGGAACACCGTATGTTGGTTGACTTGGGACGTAATGATATTGGTAAGATTGCTAAAAATGGTACAGTCAAGGTGACCAAGTATATGGAAGTTGAGTATTTCCGCTATGTGATGCACCTTACTAGTGTGGTTAAGGGGCAACTCTTGCTGGAATTGACAGCACTTGATGCACTTAAATCAACCCTACCAGCTGGAACCGTATCAGGAGCACCTAAGATTCGTGCCATGCGTCGTATCTATGAGCTTGAGCAGGAAAAACGTGGTATTTATGCGGGAGCTATTGGTTATCTGTCTGCGACAGGAGATATGGACTTTGCCATTGCCATCCGTACTATGATTCTCAAAAATCAAAAAGCCTATGTTCAAGCAGGTGCAGGTGTTGTTTACGATAGTGTTCCTGAAAATGAATTTTACGAAACGATTAACAAGGCGAAAGCTATGACAAGAATAGGAGATGCCCAATGATTTTATTAGTTGATAACTATGACTCTTTTACCTATAATTTGGCACAATACCTAGGGACATTTACAGAGGTAAAGGTCTTGCGTAACGATGATGAGACCCTCTATGAAGAGGCGGAAAAAGCTGATGGGCTTGTTTTTTCACCAGGTCCAGGTTGGCCGGCTGATGCGGGTAAAATGGAAGCCTTGATTAAGGATTTCGCTGGTAAAAAACCGATGATGGGGATTTGCTTGGGGCATCAGGCTATTGCGGAAACTTTTGGCGGTAAACTTGGCTTGGCTAAGAATGTCATGCATGGGAAACAAAGTAACATCACTTTTGAAACGCCATCACCTATTTTCAAGGATATCGACAATGATGTCCCAATCATGCGTTACCATTCTATTGTTGTTGACCAAATGCCAGAGGGCTTTGATGTGACAGCTATTACAACTGATGATCAAGAAATCATGGCCATTCAACATAAGGAGCTACCTATTTACGGTTTGCAATATCACCCAGAAAGTATCGGAAGTCCAGATGGGCTTAAGATGGTTGAAAATTTCGTAAAAATCGTTGCAGGCTAGTTGGATAGTCTTTGGACTAGATTTGTCTACGCTCAAAACCTCTCGCGTGCATCAGATAACATTGAACAGTTTTTTAAAGGAAAACAGATATGAAAGAAATATTCCTACAAATCTCAAACCGCCAAGACTTGTCTCAAGATCAAGTCCAAGCAGTCTTTGACCGTATTCTCAAAAATGAAGTCTCAGAAAGCCAAATCGCTGCCTTCCTTATGGGGCTTAAGACTAAGGGGGAAACAGCAGATGAAATCACAGGTATCGTGCGTGCCCTCAAATCACATGCGACTGCCTTGCCTGAGACTTTCACGGATGCTATGTGTAACTGTGGAACTGGTGGGGACCAGTCTTATAGCTTTAACATTTCGACTACTGTTTGCTTTGTCCTAGCAGCGGGTGGTATCCGTATGGCCAAGGCTGGTAACCGTTCGATTTCCTCTAAATCTGGTTCGGCAGACGTCCTTGAAGCCCTTGGAATCAACGTTGCGGCATCACCAGAAACCCTATCTAAAGCACTTGACGAGGTTGGTTTGGCCTTTATCTTTGCCCAAACCATGCACCCAGCTATGCGTTTTATCGGTCCAGCTCGCCAAGCTCTTGGGATTCCAACGATTATGAACTTGGTTGGGCCACTGGCTAATCCACTTGACCTTGAGACACAACTCATGGGGCTCTATCGTGTGGAATTGCAGGAGATTGTTGCTAATGCTATTCAACAGTTGGGACGTAAACGTGCGGTTATTATCACAGGTCCTGACAATATGGACGAAGCTGCCCTCTATGGCACTAACACCTACACCCTTTTGGAAGATGGTCACATCAGCCAGCACACTTTCACTTATGAAGATTTGGGTATGGAAAAGGTTGAGTTGTCTGACATCACAGGTGGCGATGCCAAGGAAAATGCAGAGATTCTCCTTAGTGTCTTGAAAAATGAAGCTAGTCCTTATCTTGAAACAACAGTGCTTAATGCAGGTCTAGGCTTCTTTGCCAATGGTAAGGTTGAGACTATTAAGGAAGGTGTTGAGCTTGCTCGTCAATTGATTGCGGACGGCTCAGCCCTAGAGAAACTTCGCCAACTCCAAGAGGTACAAGTATGAGTAAAGCCTTTCTCCCAACAATCTTAGAACAAAAAGAAAAAGAAGTGGCCCAGTTGGTCATGGAAGACTTGCAGCCCTTACGTCAGACCTATCGTCTTTATGATTTTCTCAAGTCAAATCAAAACAAGCTGCAAATTATTTCTGAAGTGAAAAAAGCTAGTCCAAGTATGGGTGATATTAACCTAGATGTGGATATTGTGGCTCAGGCCAAGACCTATGAAGAAAATGGTGCAGCCATGATTTCTGTTTTGACAGATGAGGTTTTCTTCAAGGGTGATATTTCCTATTTGAAAGAAATTTCGTCACAGGTGGCTATTCCAACCTTGGCTAAGGACTTCATTATTGATGAGAAACAGATTGTGCGTAGTCGTAATGCGGGTGCGACAGTCATTCTCTTGATTGTAGCCGCCTTGCCAGAGGCTCGCCTCAAGGAGCTCTACGATTTTGCGACAAGCCTTGGCTTGGAAGTCTTGGTTGAAACGCATAATCTGCCAGAATTGGAAGTTGCTCATCGTATTGGTGCTGAGATTATCGGCGTTAACAACCGTAATTTGGTCACTTTTGAGACAGATATCAACACCAGTCTTGAGTTATCAACGCATTTCAAGGACAAGCCTGTTTATATTTCTGAGTCGGCTATTTTTACAGGTCAGGATGCTGCCTTAATTGCCCCATATTTTAATGGGATTCTAGTAGGAACTGCCCTTATGACAGCTGAAAATGTGGCTGAAAAGGTCAAGGAGTTGCAAATTGACAAAGGTTAAAATTTGTGGACTATCGACACCAGAAGCAGTGGCAACTGCAGTTGAAGCAGGTGCTGACTACATTGGCTTTGTGTTCGCCAAGAGCAAGCGTCAAGTGAGTCTTGAACAAGCTCGCGAGCTGGCTAAAGGGGTGACTGGTCAGACAAAAATCGTTGGTGTCTTTGTTTCACCAAGTCTTGAGGAACTGGAAGAAGCAATTGGTCAGGTTCCCTTAGATATCGTTCAGATTCATGGAACTTTTGATGAAGACCTGATTCCAAAGATTTCAGTACCAGTTATTCGAGCTATTCAGATTTCAGATAGTGATTCTCAAGTCAAGAGCCAGGCGGATTATCTTCTCTTTGATGCTCCCATTGCTGGTAGCGGTCAGACTTTTGACTGGCAGCTTTTGGCTGATAAGCAGATTGAGCAGGATTATTTCATCGCTGGTGGCTTAACTGTGGACAATGTGGCAGAGGCCAAGGAGACTTTCCACCCCTATGCCTTAGATGTTTCCTCAGGTGTCGAGACAGATGGTCACAAAGATTTAGACAAGATTAAAGCATTTATAGAAAGAGTGAAAGCATGACATATCAACAACCTGATGCAAAAGGATTTTACGGAAAATTCGGTGGTCAGTTCGTTCCAGAAACGCTGATGACAGCCGTTATTGAATTGGACAAGGCCTATCGTGAAGCCAAGGAAGACCCAAGTTTCCAAGCGGAATTGGATGACCTCCTCAAAAACTATGTGGGACGTGAGACGCCACTTTACCACGCCAAACGTTTGACTGATCATATCGGTGGAGCGCAAATTTATCTTAAACGTGAGGACCTTAACCACACAGGTGCCCACAAGATTAACAATGCCCTTGGTCAAGTCTTGCTTGCCAAACGTATGGGCAAGAAGAAAATCATCGCCGAAACTGGTGCGGGTCAACACGGTGTTGCAACAGCAACAGCCGCAGCCCTTTTCGACATGGACTGTACAATCTATATGGGTGAAGAAGATGTTAAACGTCAGGCGCTTAACGTTTTCCGTATGGAATTGCTTGGTGCCAAGGTATTTAGCGTAACAGATGGTTCGCGCGTACTTAAGGACGCTGTAAATGCAGCCCTTCGTGCTTGGGTTGCAGGTATCGAGGATACGCACTACATCATGGGTTCTGCCCTTGGTCCTGCACCATTCCCAGAAATTGTTCGTGACTTCCAATCTGTCATCGGTCGTGAGGCCAAGCGCCAATATGCAGAGATTTCTGGCGGTAAATTGCCTGATGCTGTAATGGCTTGTATCGGTGGTGGTTCAAATGCTATCGGTATGTTCTACCCATTTGTTAATGATAAATCAGTAGCCATGTATGGTGCTGAGGCTTCTGGTTTGGGGCTTGATACTGAAAAACATGCCGCAACCTTTGCCAAAGGCCGTCCAGGTATTCTTCACGGAGCGCTTATGGATGTTCTCCAAGATGCTCATGGTCAAATCATGGAAGCCTTCTCTATCTCAGCTGGTCTGGACTACCCAGGGGTTGGTCCTGAGCACTCTTATTTCAACGAAATTGGACGTGCGACTTACGACTCTATCACAGATGAAGAAGCTCTCGAAGGCTTCAAACTTCTGTCACGTTTAGAAGGTATTATCCCTGCCCTTGAGTCTAGCCATGCCATTGCGCTTGCGCAAAAAGTGGCAGCTAAGATGTCGCCAGACCAAAGCCTCATTGTCTGCCTCTCAGGTCGTGGGGACAAGGACGTTATGCAGGTTAAAGAACGTTTCGAAGCTGAAGCAGAAGGGAAATAAACCATGACAAAAACACTAACAAAACACCTACAAGCTATCAAAGACAGTAAACGCGGTATTTTCGTACCTTATATCATGGCTGGTGACCACGCTAAAGGTCTAGACGGGCTCTTTGAGACTATCGCTCTCTTGGAAAATAGTGGTGTCTCAGCTATTGAGGTGGGTATTCCATGGTCAGACCCTGTGGCCGATGGTCCCGTTATTGAACTAGCAGGACAGCGTAGTTTGGCTAAAGATGTGACTTTGACCGCTATTATCAAGAAGCTTCAGGAACAAAAAACGCAGGTTCCTTTGGTTATCATGACCTACATCAACCCAGTTTATCAATATGGTATTGAAGCCTTTGTTAAGGACTTGGCAGAGACATCTGTCAAGGGGCTCATTATTCCTGATTTGCCAGATGAACACGCTGACTTTATTACCCCATATTTGAAAGACAGTGATATTGCTCTCGTGCCTTTGGTAAGCTTGACTACAGGTATTGACCGTCAGAAACAGTTGATTGATGGAGCAGAAGGTTTTATCTACGCCGTTGCCATCAATGGTGTTACTGGTAAGACTGGTAATTACCGTGATGACCTTGACAAACACTTGGCTAACTTGACTGCCCATGCTGATATTCCAGTGCTTACAGGTTTTGGTGTATCAACAGAGGAAGACATCAAACGTTTTAACGCTGTGTCAGACGGTGTTATCGTGGGATCAAAAATTGTCCGTGACCTCCACGACGGTAAGGAAGAAGAAGTCGCTGAATTTGTTACATTCGGTTCACACTTTGAAAAATAGCAGATGCTACTCTCCAGAAATGGGGAGTATTTTTTATCAAATCATTCTTTGGGACAATTTGATTTTCTTAGTTATCAAGCTTATAATATGGGTGGATTGTAGCGAATTAAATATATCTCTTGTTTTTATTTTCATCTTACTTATAGAAAGAAGGTAGACACATGAAAGTATCATTGAGGGTAATACTAGGGGTCTGTTTCTTAATAGGAGCCTTACTATTCTTCTATCGGGGAGAGAATCATTATGCACTGATTTTCCTTTTGGTTGGTGCCTTGTATTTCTACAAGGGCTTGAGTTGAGAGTTAAGCTCGTAATCAGCTTTTGTATATCTCGTATCGAATGAATAAGCCTTTTTAGTGACATAAATGTCACTATTTTTTTCTTTTCGAAAACTATAGAATGATTTTATAGTTTATTTAGAGCTAAAAAAGTAAGGAAGAGAAGGTATCTCTGAACATGATTGATTATATTTCTTCATTCTTTGTATCACACAAGAAAGCTCTAGCAATACTCTTTATGATTATTTGTTTGGCTGTTATTTACCCTGATATGTTTAAATTTTTGTATGTTGAAGGCAGGGATTTTGGACGTAGCCTCGTTAACTCAGTCTTATCTTAGTAAAGTGTGGCACCTCTTAGGAGGTGTTTTTCTAATGCGTTGGTCAAGTTGTCAGTGCTTATTGAAGGCTAGTATGTTCAGTGTTACAATAAGGACAATGAAAAAGAAAAGGTTTAGAAATCGCTAATGTTTAACAACAATTCCAGAATTATTTTCCTAAATAGGTTTTTGTCACTGATTATCGAGTATGGCTATGCGATAGCACTGAGCATTATCTTTTCTAAAATCTCGGTGGACTATGTCTTAGGGCTGTGGATTGCCAAATTCTTAGGAGGGATTCTTGCCAATGTGGGACATCAATTTGTAGGAAAAATCACAAATAAAAAATATGTTTTGATTGGTATTGAGTTGCTTAAGGCAGTTTGTTTGGCTTTGATCTATCTTGCCATGGGCAGTATTTTTGTATTTGCTTTGGTGGTTCTGACTGAAGTGCTGACAACCTACTTTAACAGTTTGTTGTCCTCAGCGGTGCCTGTGATTGTTAAAAAAGCCAACTTGCAAAAGTTTAACAGTACCTATACCATGATTGGGTCAGCTTCCTATTTCTTAGCACCTATGATAGTTGGTCTTTGGGGAAGCCTTGATTTAGGGAGCCTGTTTTTGGTCTATAGTGTGCTAACTCTACTTGCAACCCTCTTATTGTTTAAACTGGGACCAATCATTTTTGACCGTGAGAATGAATCAGAAGAGGAGGTTTCTTCCAGTCAAGGTATTTCTATTTTTGGAAGGCAGAGTGTCGTCCTTAAGATGGTTATGATGACTATACTCTTACAGTCAGTGGGTGTCTTATATGATGCTTATGAAGTTATCTTCCTGACCAAAGATGTCGGTATTTCTAGTCAGGCCTATTCTTTCTCTCTGTCCTTCTTGGCCATTGCCTTTCTAGCAACGAGTTCAATTCTATCTTTCAAAAGTCTCACTAAATACTCCCCTATGACCGTTTACTTGTTAGGCTCTCTTGTCTATTTGGGTTATGTTGTCGTCTTTCCATTCGTACCTAATCTACCGACTGTTTTGCTTAGCTATATCTTTTTAGCAGTTGGCCAAACGATATCTGGAATCTCGCAAAATGTTTACCTGCAGGAGAAGTTGAATCCTCTACAGCTCAACAATCTTTATTTGAAAATCGAAGTCTTGAATCAGGTTTTGACAGGGATTGTTGTATTTGTTAGTGGTATGCTTATCAAGAGAGGTCTGCAGGTCACTACGATTTATTTAGGATACAGTCTTCCAGTCATTATACTCGTTTTGGGAATAATGCTTATGACTAAACTGTATCAGAAAAATCCAAAGGCATAATTTTTTGCCTAAGATAATGAAAGTCTTCCAAGGTCCTTGAAGTGATCTTGGAATTTTTAAACAAAATAAATCTACAAATGTAAACAAAACCCTTGACACGTTTTCATGATAGCGTTAAAATAAATCTACAAACGTAAACGAACAACAACATTCAGAAAGGAGCTATCATGCTGACAATTTCATCTGCGGAATGGGAAGTCATGCGAGTGCTCTGGGCTAAGGGGCAGGCGACTTCTTCAGAGATTATAGCGATTCTAGCTAAGAAGCTAGACTGGTCGGCTTCGACAGTTAAGACCTTGCTTGGACGTTTGGCGGACAAGGGTTACCTAACTAGTCAGCGTCAAGGACGAGGCTTTATCTATCAAGCTAGCTTGGGGGAAGATGAAGCGAATTTTCAAGCTTTAGAGGCTGTTTTTGATAAGATTTGCCTGACCAAACACAGCGACTTGTTGGGTCAACTCATCGAGAAGACGCCGATGACTCAAGCTGATGTGGATAAGCTGCAGGCCTTGCTTCTAGCAAAAGAACCTGTGGATCAGGTGGTGTGTGACTGTGTGCCTGGCCAATGTGCTTGTGGGCATCATATGGAGGTGATATAGGAAATGGCAAAAGAAACCTTTGTGGTTAATGGGATGACCTGTGCATCCTGTGTAGCCAACGTTGAAAATGCTGTTAATAAGTTGGATGGTGTGGACAAGGCTGTGGTTAACCTAACCACCGAAAAAATGTCTGTGGATTATGCTGGGGATAAGGTCAGTCCAGAAGCTATTGAAAAGGCTGTGGCTGACGCTGGTTATGAAGCCGAAGTCTACAATCCAGATACAGCCAAAAGTCAGGAAGAACGTGAAGAAGACAAGATTCACAAGGTGCGTGAGCGTCTCATTTGGTCATCAGTCTTCACCATTCCTCTCTTTTATCTAGCTATGGGGCCAATGGTCGGTCTACCTGTGCCAAACTTCTTGTCTCCTCATCATGCAGCTTTGACTTATGCCTTGGTGCTACTAGTTTTGACAGTGCCCGTCATGTGGTTGGGCCGTTCTTTCTATAGTAATGGTTTTCGTACCTTGCTCAAAGGTCACCCAAACATGGATGCCTTGGTAGCCTTGGCAACGTCGGCAGCCTTTCTTTATAGTCTCTATGGTACTTACCACATTTCATTGGGGCATGCACATCACGCCCACCAACTTTATTTTGAGTCAGTGGCTGTTATCTTGACCCTGATTACTCTAGGTAAGTACTTTGAAACCCTCTCTAAGGGTCGAACTTCAGAAGCTATCAAGAAACTCATGCACTTGTCAGCCAAGGAAGCAACTGTCCTTCGTGATGGTAAGGAAGTCAAGCTTCCTGTGGATAAGGTTGTTCTTGGTGACCATATTGTGGTCAAACCTGGGGAAAAGATAGCCGTGGATGGGCGAGTGATTTCTGGTAGCTCTGCCATTGATGAGAGTATGCTTACAGGTGAGTCACTGCCTATTGAAAAATCAGCTGGTAAACCAGTATTTGCAGGTTCTATTAATGGTCAAGGTAGTCTGATTTATGAGGCGGAAAAGATTGGTAAGGACACCTTGCTTTCCCAAATCATCAAATTGGTTGAGGATGCCCAACAAACTAAGGCACCGATTGCTAAGATTGCTGATCAGGTGTCAGCGGTCTTTGTTCCCGTTGTTATGGCTATTGCTCTTGTATCTGGCCTCTTCTGGTACTTTGTCATGGGACAAACCTTTACATTCGCTATGACAGTAGCAGTTAGCGTCTTGGTTATTGCTTGTCCATGTGCTTTGGGACTTGCGACACCGACAGCCATCATGGTTGGTACAGGGCTTGGTGCAGAACACGGTATTCTCTACAAGCGTGGGGATGTGCTCGAGTTAGCTCACAAGGCTGATGTCCTCGTTTTTGACAAGACAGGAACCATTACTCAGGGTAAACCTCAGCTCGTTTCTAGCTATACTTATGGAGATAGCGGAGTAGCCTTGCAGCTTTTGGCATCCTTGGAAGCCAAGTCTGAACACCCTTTGGGTCAAGCCATCCTTGTGGCAGCAGAAAATGCTAACTTGGACTTGTTAGAGATGGACAATTTCTCAAGTTTGACTGGACGAGGACTAACTGCAAGCTATGCAGGAAAAACTTATCTAGCTGGGAATCAAACCCTTATGGCTGATGAAAAAGTCGACTTGACTTCAGCACAAGCTGATTTCCAAAGCTTGACAGCCGATGGTCAGACACCGATTTTCTTGGCTGAAGATGGCAAGTTAATCGGACTCTTCGGTGTAGCCGATCAGGTTAAAGCAGACAGTGCAGATATGGTGGCAGCTCTTCATCAAATGGGCAAGGAAGTCATCATGTTGACTGGGGATAATGACCAAACAGCTCAAGCTATTGCCCAAAAGGTTGGTATCAAACGTGTCATCAGTCAAGTGCTTCCGCAAGAAAAATCTAGAGTGATTAGTGACCTGCAAGCAGAAGGAAAATCAGTCATTATGGTTGGTGATGGTATCAATGATGCCCCAGCCCTTGCGACTGCTGATATCGGTATTGCCATGGGTTCAGGGACAGATATTGCCATGGAAAGTGCCGATATGGTCCTTATGAAACCAAATCTCATGGATGTCGTTAAGGCTCTGAAAATCAGTCAAGCAACTATCACAACGATTAAAGAGAACCTCTTCTGGGCCTTTATCTACAATATCCTGTCTGTCCCAGTGGCCATGGGTGTCCTCCACCTCTTTGGTGGTCCGCTTCTTGACCCAATGATAGCAGGACTGGCCATGAGCTTTAGCTCTGTCTCCGTCGTTCCCAATGCTCTGCGACTCAAACGCCGCAAAGTCTAAGTGTCAGTTACTTATAACTCCCGCCACTTAAGCTAAGCTGTGTATCAAAAAAAACAATTAAAGAAAAGGAAGAAAGAAAAATGACAAAAACATATAAGATTACAGGAATGAAATGCCAAGGTTGTGTCAACACCGTTACCGAAAAACTCTCTGCTGTCAAAGGCGTAGACAAGGTTCAAGTTGACCTCGAAAACAAACAAGTCACTATCGAAGGGAAACCATGGAAGTGGTCTCTCAAACGTGCCCTCAAAGGTACTAAGTTCGAACTTGGTGACGAAATTTAAGACAGGAATGAAACAGCTCTTAGGCTGTTTTTTTCTGCCTATAATCTTTTTGAAAATCCCTTCCTTTTGTGATATGATTAAGGTAATTATGTTCTCAAAATTGAGAATAGAAAATCAAGAAAAGAAAACGGTATACCTATGTCTAAACAAACCCTTATCCTTCTCTACGGTGGACGTTCAGCAGAACGTGAAGTGTCTGTGCTCTCAGCTGAGAGCGTTATGCGTGCGGTGGATTACAGCGCATTTGAGGTTAAAACCTACTTTATCACTCAGTCTGGTGATTTTATCAAAACACAAGAATTTACAGAAACACCAGGTGATGACGAGAAGCTTATGACTAATGACACAGTTGTGGCTAGTCAGGCTATCAAACCAAGCGATTTTTATGAAGAAGGCGCTGTGGTATTCCCGGTTCTTCATGGTCCTATGGGTGAGGATGGTTCTATCCAAGGTTTCCTCGAAACCCTCAAGTTGCCATACGTGGGTACCAATGTTCTTTCATCAAGTGTGGCTATGGACAAGATTATGACCAAGCACATTCTTGAAGTTGCTGGTGTGCCTCAGGTTGCCTACACAGTCTTCATCGAGGGTGAAGATTTGGAAGTAGCAGTAGCAGAGACGCTTGAAAAATTGACCTTCCCAGTGTTCGTCAAACCTGCTAACATGGGGTCATCTGTTGGGATTTCTAAAGCTGAAAATGAAGCAGAGCTTCGTGCAGCGATTGATCTGGCTCTCAAATATGATAGCCGTATCTTGATCGAGCAAGGTGTGGTTGCTCGTGAAATCGAGGTTGGTATCCTTGGCAATACGACTGTCAAGACGACAGATCCAGGTGAAGTAGTTAAAGACGTGGCTTTCTATGATTACCAAGCCAAGTACATTGACAATAAAATCACCATGGACATCCCAGCTCACGTGCCTGCAGAAGTCATGACGCAAATGCGTGCCTATGCGGCCAAGGCCTTCCGTGCCCTCGGTGGTTGCGGTCTTGCCCGCTGTGATTTCTTCCTGACAGAGGATGGAGCCATCTACCTTAACGAGCTCAACACTATGCCAGGTTTCACCCAATGGTCTATGTACCCACTTCTTTGGGAAAATATGGGACTTTCTTACTCAGACCTTATCAAGGAATTGGTAGCCTTGGGACAAGAAATGTTCGACAAACGTGAAAGCCATTTGATTTAAGAAATATGATTTAGAAAACAGACATCTTAGTCTCGGAGAAATTTCTGAGACTGAGGTGTTTTTTCTTTACAGAAATCCAGATTTTATTTATATCTTTTCTTTATCACCTCGATAAAAAATACATATTATCCAAATAATCTAACAGGTGGTAGAATAAATCTAACGTTTCAAATGAAATAAAGCAATTCGTTCGTGTTTGATGAAGATTTGCGTATCGCGATGATTATCAGAGGCGAGTGAAGGTCAAAGGGCTAGAAGTAGATGGCAGTCAGCAAGTGTTGACGAAATTTTACACGCCCTTTGTATCTTGTAGAATTGAACATAGGCTAAATTCCTAGAACAAAAGATAGACTTCCTAGTGTGCCAGCACACGTCGTCAGTTTCCTATTTGTTTTACGGAATTTTACACGCCTTTTGTATCTTAAATGAGGAGGTAAGTTTTGGACTGGTCCATTGTTCAACAGTATTTGCCCTTTTATCAGAAGGCATTCTTTTTAACTTTACATATTGCCGTTCTGGGGATTCTTGGTTCCTTCCTTTTGGGCTTGGTGGTGAGTGTTATTCGTCATTACCGAGTGCCGATTTTGAGTCAGCTTTCGACGGCTTATATTGAGTTATCTCGTAATACGCCGCTCTTGATTCAGCTTTTCTTTCTCTACTTTGGCTTGCCTCGTATAGGTTTGGTTCTATCGTCAGAGGCTTGTGCTGTGGTAGGTTTGATTTTCTTGGGTGGTTCCTACATGGCGGAGTCCTTCCGAAGTGGCCTAGAGGCTGTTAGTGAGACCCAGCATGAAGTGGGGTTGTCTATTGGTTTGACGCCATTCCAAGTCTTTCGCTATGTGGTCCTTCCTCAGGCAGTGGCTGTGTCGCTTCCGTCATTTAGTGCTAACGTCATCTTCCTTATCAAGGAAACGTCAGTATTCTCAGCGGTAGCCTTGGCGGATTTGATGTATGTGGCCAAGGATTTGATTGGTCTTTACTACGAAACCGATGTAGCTCTAGGTATGTTGGTGGTGGCTTATCTCTTGATGTTGCTGCCGATTTCTCTAGTCTTTAGTTGGATTGAAAGGAGGTTACGCTATGCAGGATTCGGGCTTTCAGGTTCTTCTTCAGGGGAATAATTTCCTACGTATCTTACAAGGTTTAGGCGTAACTATTGGAATTTCCATCGTCTCGGTTCTTCTGTCCCTTTTACTAGGAACACTTTTTGGGATTGTCATGACTTCGAAGTCTAAGATTATTCGTTTCTTGTCACGTATTTATCTGGAATTTATTCGTATCATGCCCCAGTTGGTCTTGCTCTTTATTGTTTATTTTGGTCTGGCTAGGAACTTTAACATCAATATCTCAGGCGAGCTATCGGCTATTATCGTCTTTACCCTTTGGGGAACGGCTGAGATGGGTGATTTGGTGCGTGGGTCAATCACGTCGCTACCTAGACACCAGTTTGAGAGCGGAAGGGCCCTTGGCTTGACCAATGGGCAACTCTATACCTATGTGATTATTCCACAAGTCTTGCGTCGCTTGTTGCCTCAGGCTATTAACCTGGTGACACGGATGATTAAGACGACGTCCTTGGTGGTTTTGATTGGCGTGGTTGAGGTGACCAAGGTTGGTCAGCAGATTATCGACAGTAACCGCCTGACTATTCCAACAGCTTCTTTCTGGATTTATGGCACGATTTTGATTCTTTATTTTGCCATTTGTTACCCAGTATCTAAGCTGTCTACTTATCTTGAAAATCGTTGGAGGAATTAAGATGACAGAAAGCATTTTACAAATCAAGGATTTGAAAAAGTCCTTTGGGGACAATGAGATTCTCAAAGGCATCTCCTTGGATGTTAAACAAGGTGAAGTCGTTGTTATCCTGGGTTCCTCAGGTTGTGGGAAATCGACCTTGCTACGTTGCATCAATGGCTTGGAGACGATTCAAGGAGGCGACATTCTCCTTGATGGCAAGTCTATCACTGGCAGTAAGAAGGATTTCCACTTGATTCGCCAGAAAATCGGAATGGTCTTTCAAAGTTATGACCTCTTTCCACACTTGGACATCCTGCAAAATCTGATTTTGGGGCCGGTCAAAGCTCAAGGGCGTAATAAGGAAGAAGTCATTGCGGAGGCTGAGAAACTTTTGAATCGTGTGGGACTTCTGGACAAGAAGCATAGCTTCGCACGACAACTGTCAGGTGGTCAAAAGCAGCGTGTGGCCATTGTTCGTTCCCTGCTCATGCATCCTGAAGTTATCCTCTTTGACGAGGTGACGGCTTCGCTTGACCCTGAGATGGTTCGTGAGGTTCTGGAATTGATTAACGACCTCGCTCAAGAAGGACGGACCATGTTGATCGTGACCCATGAGCTTCAGTTTGCGCGTGCTATCGCTGACCGTATTATCTTTATGGATAAGGGAGTCATCGCTGAGGAAGGTACTGCTGAAGAATTCTTCAATCATCCAAAGACACAGCGAGCTCAAGAGTTCCTCAATGTCTTTGACTTCAGTAAGTTTGGTGCCTATTTGTAACCCATTGTTTTTAGTGAAAATATAATATTTTAGGAGATATTTATGAAATTAACAAAGAAAATTTTTGCCCTATTAGCCCTCGTCTTTGCCTTGGTGGCAGTGACTGCTTGCTCAAGTAACAGTAGCTCTGGTAAATCAACAGCCAAAGCACGTACCATCGAAGAAATTAAGAAGAGTGGTGAACTCCGTATCGCCGTCTTTGCGGACAAGAAACCTTTCGGTTATGTAGATAACAAGGGTGCTTACCAAGGTTACGATATTGAACTTGGGAACCGTTTGGCCAAAGATTTGGGTGTTAAACCTAAATACGTCTCAGTAGATGCGGCCAACCGTGCAGAATTCTTGATTTCAAATAAGGTAGATATTACCCTTGCCAACTTTACAGTAACTGATGAACGTAAGAAACAAGTGGACTTCGCCCTTCCTTACATGAAAGTCTCAATCGGTGTGGTGTCACCTAAAGACAAGGTCATTAAGGACGTTAAAGAGCTTGAAGGTAAGACTTTGATTGTTACTAAGGGAACAACTGCTGAAACTTACTTTGAAAAGAACTACCCAAATATCAAATTGCAAAAGTATGACCAATATAGCGATGCTTACCAAGCCCTCCTTGATGGTCGTGGCGATGCCTTCTCAACTGATAATACAGAAGTTCTTGCTTGGGCTCTAGAAAATAAAGGTTATGAAGTAGGAATCACATCACTTGGTAACCCAGATACCATTGCCCCAGCCGTTCAAAAAGGTAACAAAGAACTCCTTGACTTTATCAATAAAGACATTAAGAAACTTGGTAAAGAGAATTTCTTCCACAAAGATTATGAAAAAACACTTCGTCCAACTTACGGTGATGCAGCTAAAGCTGATGACCTCGTGGTTGAAGGTGGCGAAGTGAAATAAGACTGACAGCCTTCGTAAGAGGCGAGTCTTGCTTAATAAGAATAAAAACCCACCCCGTGGCTATTTAGCTTAGCTAGAAGCAGGGATGGTTTTTCTTGTTTTAGGGTGATTTTTTTCTCACTTTTTGCTTTTTATGTTTCTCCAACAAATGACAATACATGACAAGAAAAGGGCTCCCATCATTCCCCAAAAAAGAAATGGTTCAATATAATCAAAAAAAGTTTTGCGTTCACCATAGACCGAGGTAGAGCCATCTTTCCAAGTAATGGTTTTGT
The DNA here is from genome assembly GCF_052384325.1 of Streptococcus sp. cx1. Taxonomy (NCBI): domain Bacteria; kingdom Bacillati; phylum Bacillota; class Bacilli; order Lactobacillales; family Streptococcaceae; genus Streptococcus; species Streptococcus sp. cx1. The sequence goes on from NZ_JBQSUN010000008.1 coordinate 17,786, forward strand.
CCCTATCATCAATCCTTTTGTAGGACTCACCATTATAAGTCAAATAATGATCCTTCCGTACATACATATTCAAATAGTTATGGCCGTTCTTTGTGGGAAGGTCTGAGAACAGACTTTCCTTGGCGTAAACTTCAATGTAGATGGTTCCATCTTTAAGACCTTTAATTTTCTGAGTTCGAGCATTTTTGATAAGGAGTTTTCCATCTTGTATAATTTCCCAATCGTACTTACGACTTTTTCCTCCTTCGTTATAGGAAATAGCAAGCTTGTGATTTTCAGACTGCCATAGCCCGTAGATACTATTTTCACTGATACCATCATAAAAGCATCTAAGATAGATGGTGACTATAGGTACCATGAATAGAAAACAAATCCTCAAAATCTTGACTAAACGGTCTTTGAATTTACCCCAACGTGCTCGCCATCCAGTTTTGTACTTTTGTGTTCTTCGATATTCATTTTGTGAATGATCTTTTCTATCAATTTCCTGTTGATCACTATATTTTTTCTTTATTTGATGCCTCATTTAACCTATTTTTCCTTTTTAGATTTCTTTTTATTCGCCAATCGACAAAAATGGCATACAAAATCATAGAACCAATAATTCCAAATACGATATAAGGTTTCAGACGATCAAACAAGGTTATTCGTTGACCATAAAGGGATTTTGAACCATCGTTCCAGGTAATACTCTTGTTTTCATCATCAACCCGTTTGTAGGATTCGCCATCATAGGTCAAGTAATTGTCTTTACGGACATACATATTCAAATAGTTGTAGCCGTTCTTTGTGGGAAGGTCTGAAAACAGACTTTCCTCAGCGTAAACTTCAATATAGAGGGTGCCATCCTTGAAGCGTTTAATATCATCAACGCGTGCATCTTTAATAAGGACATTTCCATCTTGAACAATATCCCAATCACGCTTACTTCCCTTTGAACCATCTTCATATGATATGGCAAGCTGATGATTTTCAGATTGCCACAGACCATAGATACTGTCTTTATATACGTTATGATCAAAGAAAATAACATAGATAATGAATATAGGTAAGATGATTAGGAAACCTATCCCCAAAATGTTAGCTAAACGGTCTGTAAATTTATCCCAGCGTGCTCGCCATCCCGTTTTACATTTTTGTTCTTTTCGATATGCTTTTCGTGACTGATACTTTCGATTGAGTTTCTTTCGGTCAGCGTATTTTCTGTTTGTTTGGTGTCTCATTGAGTTTTTCTTTCCTCTTTTGCCGAGCCTCTAAAATAACAAGAAAGAAGCCCAGTCCCAGAATTCCACGATAGATAGTTTGAACAATTGTAGATAGGTTGGTTTTCCGTTCACCATAAGGGCTGGTAGAACCATCTTTCCAAGTAATAGTCTTGTTTCCAGAATTGATACGCTTGTAGGACTCACCGTCATAGGTAAGATAATTATTTTTGCGAAGATAGAAATCCATATAGCTGAAGCCGTCCTTGGTGGGGAGGTCTGTCAGGTAGCCTTCCACAGTGTAGAGCTCCATGTGAAGAGTCCCGTCATTAAGACGCTTGATCGGGCGAGTTCTAGCAGCATAGATAATATATTTACCATCCTGTACGACTTGCCAGTCGATATTTCCTCGTTTCCGAATATGCTTATAGGAAATCGCTAACTTATGATGATTAGACTGCCAGAGACCATATATGTTATCTTCATTGACTGTATAATGATCATAATAATAAAATCCACCATAAAGCAGTGCTAGTAGCACTAAGATAATCAATTCAGATGTTGGCTCTAGTGGGATTATCTTTCTCCAATCAAACCGCCATCCTTTAGGTTCCTCAATACTTTGGCAGTCGCTATTTATATTTTCCTCTCCTTTAGAGAGAGTGATTAATTTTTTCTTTGTCATGCCTAATCCTCTCATCAACCATTGTAACAAATTCATCTCCCAAGCAAAAGCTAGCCTGATTTGTGATATAATTGGGAGTGATTGCGGGCAAGAAAATCTTTTTTCTTGCCAGACTTGTAAAAATAAAATAGAGGATTTTAAGATGAAACTGACACTCCATGAAATTGCCAAGGTTGTTGGCGCTAAAAATGATGTCACAGCCTATGAAGATGTTGCCATTAACCAAATTGAGTTTGATAGCCGTAAGATTACAGCGGGCGACCTCTTTTTGCCGCTCAAAGGTGCGCGTGATGGACATGATTTTATCCAAACAGCCTTTGACAATGGTGCTCTAGCGACATTCACAGAAAAAGAATTATCGGCTGATCAAGCCCATATCCTAGTTGATGATGCTCTTGAAGCCTTCCAAAAACTGGCTGCCTACTATCTTGAAAAGACTGGTGTTGACGTTATTGCGGTGACTGGTTCTAACGGTAAGACAACGACCAAGGACATGATTCATGATATCTTGGCCACAACCTATCGTACTTACAAGACCCAAGGGAATTACAACAATGAGATTGGTCTTCCTTATACTGCCCTACACATGCCTGATGATACGGAGAAAATCGTCCTTGAGATGGGGCAAGACCACATGGGAGACATTCACCTCTTGTCAACCTTGGCGAAGCCAAAAACAGCTGTTGTTACCTTAATCGGAGAGGCTCATTTGGAATTCTTTGGTAGCCGTGACAAGATTGCTCAAGGTAAAATGCAAATGCAAGACGGTATGCCTGATGGTAGCCTCTTGCTTGTACCTAGTGATCCTATCGTCGATCCATTCTTGCCAAGCAATCTTGACGTGGTACGCTTTGGAGATGGTGCAGATCTTACAGTCTCTGAGTTAACAGAATTCAAGGATCACCTCACCTTCTCAACAAACTTCCTAGACGGACAAGTTACCTTGCCAGTCACTGGAAAATACAATGCCACAAATGCCATGGTTGCTGCCTATGTCGCAAAACACTTGGGTGTAACTGAGGAAAATATCCTCTCAGCTCTTGCTAACTTGCAGCTTACAAAGAACCGTACTGAATGGAAAAAAGCAGCTAACGGTGCCGACATCCTTTCAGATGTCTACAATGCCAATCCAACAGCCATGAAGCTCATTTTGGAGACCTTCTCAGACATTCCTAAGAATGAAGGAGGCAAGAAAATTGCTGTCCTAGCTGATATGAAAGAACTCGGTGAACAGTCTGTTCAACTTCACACACAGATGATTCTAAGTCTGACACCAGATGCTATTGATACGGTGATTTTCTACGGTGAAGACATTGCAGAATTATCACAACTTGCTAGTCAAATGTTCCCTCTTGGTCATGTTTATTATTTCAAGAAAACAGCTGACGAAGACCAATTTGACGCTATGGTCAAACAAATCAAAGAAAGCCTAGGCGAGCACGATCAAATCTTGCTCAAGGGCTCTAACTCTATGAACCTAGCCAAGGTCGTGGAAGAACTCCAAGCTAAGGATTAAGTTCTCTAACCTGCTCTTCAAGCAGGTTTTTGCTTTACCCTGAAATTTGATATAATAGCAGGCATAGTAATTTCAGCAGGAGAAGAGAATGAAGGAATTTTTGACAACCACCCAAACTCATCCACCCCAGATACCTTTGCCCTATTATTTGCTTATGCTTTTGTCAATGGTACTTCTGAGTTACTTGAGCTGGCGTTGGTATAAGAATAATATATGGCGTTGGACCTTTCTCATTATCCAAGCCATTCAACTCTTTGCCCTATACACTTGGTACCTCTGGCAGGGCTTTCCTCTTTATATTAGTCTCCCCCTTTACCATTGCCGCATGGCCATGTTTGCTGTTCTCCTCTTGAAAAATAGTAAGATAAAGAGCTATTTCGCTATTATGGGAGTTGTCGGGACTTACTGTGCATTGATTTATCCAGTATTTGATCCCTATGAGTTTCCTCATATCACAGGCTTTTCTTTCCTAATTGGCCACTATGCCCTACTGGTCAATAGCCTGAATGTCATTTTTAATAGTTATAAAACTCATCCCATCAGCCAGTGGCTGATTGTGGTGGCTACCTTATTATTGAATCTAGCTTTGGTAATAGTTAATCAGACTATCGGTGGAAACTACGGCATGCTTAAACACACGCCATTTATTATGGGAACTCCCTTATTTGTCAAATATCTTGCCGTTTCAGGAGCTCTGATTATTCTCATGATAATCATGAAAAAAGGTCTGGAGCATTTTGAAGACAAATATTAAATAAATGAAGAAACACGCTATCAGAAAGTTGATAGCGTGTTTTTTCATTTTATTTGTTTTATTCTAACACAAAACGCTTTCAGAATTGCTTTCACACTGTAATTTGGATATAATAAAAGAGCTGTGCCTGCGAGAATTATCGCAAGCCTCGACAACAAATGTAGCTTTCAAAAGACAGAAATTTTCTGAAAGAAGTGCTACAACGATCTTGCTTTTCGTTCTGGTAAAAAACCTATTGCTATTAGTAGCTCTGGGACATGGAGTTTCTGAGATTTACAAAGAAGCTGCTGACATCCATACCACTAAGGAAAAGTAACAAAAAGATTATTTTCAAAGAAGAAAGAAAACTATGAGTATCCAAGACGAAATCAAAAAACGCCGTACTTTTGCCATCATCTCTCACCCCGATGCTGGTAAAACAACAATCACTGAACAATTGCTTTACTTTGGGGGTGAAATCCGTGAAGCTGGTACTGTAAAAGGTAAGAAAACTGGAAACTTTGCTAAATCAGACTGGATGGATATTGAGAAACAACGTGGTATCTCAGTAACCTCATCTGTGATGCAGTTTGACTATGCCGGCAAACGTGTCAATATCCTAGATACCCCAGGGCACGAGGACTTCTCAGAAGATACCTACCGTACCCTTATGGCGGTTGACGCTGCCGTCATGGTCGTTGACTCAGCCAAAGGTATTGAGGCCCAAACCAAAAAACTTTTCGAAGTTGTCAAACACCGTGGGATTCCTGTCTTCACCTTCATGAATAAATTGGACCGTGATGGACGTGAGCCACTTGACCTCTTGGAAGAGTTGGAAGAAGTGCTTGGTATTGCTAGCTACCCAATGAACTGGCCTATCGGTATGGGTAAAGCCTTCGAAGGACTTTATGACCTCTATAATGAACGCTTGGAGCTCTATAAAGGTGACGAGCGCTTTGCCAAGATTGAAGATGGTGATACTCTTTTTGCCAACAACCCATTCTATGAGCAAGCTAAAGAAGATATTGAACTCTTGACAGAAGCGGGTAATGAATTCTCTGAGGAAGCGATTTTAGCTGGTGAACTGACACCGGTCTTCTTCGGTTCTGCCCTTACTAACTTTGGGGTTCAAACCTTCCTCGATACCTTCCTTAAATTTGCGCCAGAACCACATGGCCACAAGACAGTTGATGGTGATGAGATTGATCCTCTTAACAAGGATTTCTCTGGTTTTGTTTTCAAAATCCAAGCCAACATGGACCCACGTCACCGTGACCGTATTGCCTTTGTTCGTATCGTGTCTGGTGAATTCGAGCGTGGTATGAGTGTTAACCTAACCCGTACTGGTAAAGGAGCTAAGCTCTCTAACGTCACTCAGTTCATGGCCGAATCTCGTGAAAATGTCGAAAATGCCGTGGCTGGAGATATTATCGGGGTTTACGATACAGGAACTTACCAGGTTGGTGATACCCTTACTGTAGGTAAAAACAAATTTGAATTTGAGCCACTACCAACCTTTACGCCAGAGTTGTTCATGAAAGTTTCTGCTAAAAACGTCATGAAACAGAAGTCCTTCCACAAAGGAATTGAACAATTGGTGCAAGAAGGAGCTATCCAGCTCTACACCAACTACCAAACAGGCGAATATATGCTTGGTGCCGTTGGTCAACTTCAGTTTGAAGTCTTCAAACATCGTATGGAAAATGAATACAATGCTGAAGTTGTTATGACACCAATGGGTAAAAAGACTGTGCGTTGGATCCAACCTGAGGACCTTGATGAACGCATGTCATCAAGCCGAAATATCTTGGCTAAAGACCGCTTTGACCAACCAGTATTTCTCTTTGAAAATGACTTTGCCCTCCGTTGGTTTGCGGATAAATATCCAGATGTAACATTGGAAGAGAAGATGTAATGTACTAAGATTGCTTGGCTATTTCATAGCCTAAGCAATCTACGCCACGTCCTTTGGGACCGTGGCTAAGTCCCTTACTAACTCGAAAACGGAAAATTATCGTTTCCGTTTTCTCATGTCGTAATACTATGTATAGTTTATGTAAATCGTTCATCTTTTGACGCTAGCCGCTATCTTGTGGCTAGCTAGCCGTCTCACTAACTACGTCAGCCGAATAATATCGATTCGTCTGACTTCGTGTCGTAATATCTTAATGATGTTATTTATGAAGTGTTCTATGTGACCGTGGCTAAGTCCCTTACTAACTCGAAAACGGAAAAGTATCGTTTCCGTTTTCTCATGTCATAATACTATGTATAGTTTAAGTAAATCGTTCATCTTTTGACGCTAGCCCCTATCTTGTAGCTAACTAGCCGTCTCACTAACTACGTCACGTCTCTAAAACAACACAAAAAAATATAGGACTATCTAATCAGATAGTCCTATTTTTTTTATAAACCTAATAGTTATCAAGTATACCTATGATTAATTACTTTAGATAATTACGATTATGATAAATCAAGCCAGCTTCTAAAAGTATGCAAATTGTTGATAGCCAGAAACTTGTTGTAATTCCAAATTTTTCAGTAATAGAACTCATCAGAAAGACGAAAACTGAAAAAGCAAGGGTTGAAATGACTTCAAATACAGAATAAACATGTACTAACTGATTTTCATCGACAGTTTCCTGAAGAAAGACACTTTCAGGTACTTCTTTTAACTGAGAAAAGAAGCCGATTAAACTTGAGAAAATAAAAAATGTTTGTGTGTTTGAGAAAAAGAGGATACTGGCTGTGATGGTCGCCATTGCTAAGAGTGAAAAGAGAATACTTTTCCACTTATGCGCTAAAAAATTTTCGGATAGTTTGTAGACAATTATTCCACCTAAAATGATACCAAGGGAATAGGCTGTATTTGAGTAGCCCCAGTAACTTTCAGTTTGTTTTAACACCTCGGTTACAAAAACAAGGATTACAGACGATACCCAGATTGTATTTGAGAAGTCCTCTAATAAATTTGCTTGAACAAATAACTTTAATTTAGGATTTTTTGCAACTAACTTCCATCCTTTTACTAGAGTATCAAGATTTGTCTCCGCTTCTAACTGCTCAATTTTGGCCTGAGGAAGAGAGAGCATCACAAAAGTGGAAAGGAGATAAAGGAGTAAGACTATCAACAGTGTGGGAAAAAGACCAAGCGAAGTATATAAGAGACCGCCCAGTCCCCAACCAATCAATTGTACTCCCTCACCACTCATTGATAAGGCAGCATTTGCCTTTCCCAAATTTGTGGCATATCTAGGAATCATGGCATAAGATACGGGTGACGCAAAGCCATCTAAGATAGAAATAGCGACAACAAAGATATACAATCCTAGGGCTGGAACAAATTGAGCCTTAATGAGCATTACAAGGAGTATTGCTAATAAAAAAGTCTTTCCACATTGAGTGAAAGAAAGCACTCTATTTAGGGATATTTTTTTAATCACCAATGGCACTAGAAGGCTTGCCACGAAAGCTGACAATCCGATTAGAATCGGAACCATTGAGGTTGCAATAACGGATTTTGTAATGACGTAGATATTTGCAATGAGGGATACCCTGAGAAAAATGTCAGCTAAGTTAGCAAATAACTGAGAGATAAGTAATTTCAGAAAGGATTTAGACATACCGTTTCTCCATATTGGTTACCAAATCTGGAAATGAAATTGGATTCACACATATTTTTAAATAATTTTACAAGAATAATAAGCTTATTTAATAAATTCCCATATATGCTTGCTAACTATTTTTATCTATCAATTTTTTCAAATGCGCTTCATAAGTCTTTACAATATTCTTGCTCCCTGCCAATTTCATGGCATCAATACATTTCTTCATTTCGATAATAGACTGATTGCTTCCTTCTTTTTTATATTGATAATAATTTTGTGCATATTGAAAAACCAATCGTTCATAAATTTCAGTCTCGATAAAAAAGCATTGGTTTAATTGTTTTTCGAAATACAGTGCATCAATGAGCTCTCCTCTTTCTATACATGTAATATAAACATTTAATAACATGGTTGATATCATGCGTCGATTATTAGGAATCTCTTTGTAAAAATCAGACCTTCTAGACATCTCCTTTGCCAAAACCATAAGAGTCTCATGGTTCAACACATCTAAGGTATTTGCAAAAATCAATAATTCATAATAACCCCAGTACTCAACACTAAATAGATAATCGGTTAAATCGGTTAGGTCCTGCTGTGTATAATAGCTTTCTCCCGATAAATCCTGTAAGCGAATTTTTAATAAAATAGTATTAATGTGATGAAATTTTTCTCGTTTAGGTTCTGATTTTAGTTGGGAATTAAGTAGTTTCTTTAATCCATTAATATCATGAGTCGATACAAAAAGCTGAATCTTTGCTAATAGTTCATTCAGTTCATCACGATGAAAATCATGGACAGCATACATGAATTCGTCAATAGGCATGTTGATCTCGTCCAATATCAACATAAACTTTGTAATGGTTAAGTCTGTCTGACCTTTTTCAAAACGAGACAGTTGAGATGTCGAGATACCAGCTTTTGCGACATCTTTTAATCGTATCCCTCTTGATTCACGAAATTTTTGCATGGGAAACCTCCAGTTTGCATATATGGGAACATATATTGTTTTGTATCTTAACATAAAAAATAGTAAAACAAAAGTGAGGTTATTACTGTGAATAGGCAATAATTGCTGTTTTTTATATAAACAAGAAAAACCATAGGACTACCACTTAAGACTGTCCTATGGTTTCTTTTATTTTTCCGTATTTAGTAACCTGCCTAGGAATCGTTGTAGGGCGAAGAAAACGATGAGGCTGGCCAATGTTTCTCCAAGGAAGGATGAGCTATTGACAATAAATGAATAGAGATAAGGGCTTTGTCCTTTAGGGGCATAGCTTCCCCAAAAGATGACACCGGCTATAAAGTGAATGAGGTAACGAGCAAAGCTACCAAGCAGAATCCCCTCAGTAATCACCATCAGAGACTTGACTTTATTGCCTTCTTTAATAGCTTTATCAAGGGCTGGTTTGACCACACCACTGATACCAATCAGACTAAAGGCGACAAAATATTCCAGAAAACCTTGTGTTAAGGTTAGCCAACCACCGGCTGCCTGTCCTGTCACCACTTGAAGTAGTCCCCAGATAAGACCTCCCATAGCACCAGCTTTTAAGCCCCAGCGAAAACTGAGGAGAAAGATGGGCACCATTTTAAAGGAAAGGGAAATCCAAGGGCCTAGTGACATGGGTTGGGTGACTAGGTCCAGAATATAAGCAATGGTTGCAAAAAGGGCAACCTCAATCATTGGTCGAATATTTGTTTTCGACATAAAAAAACCTCCTATACCAATCGTCTTGATTGGCTGTTTTTTGCCACATCAAAACGACGTCATAGAAGTTCCTCTATTTCAATCTATTTTGAGACACATCCCTACGCAGGTCCTAACCTGATCAGGTGGTAAGAGTTTAGGCAGGTCTTGAAGAAAAAATCAAGCTAGCCATTCTCAGCAATTGCTCCTCTTGTGACTCTTTAATTGTACTACTAGAAACCCATTTCTGCAAGTGTCTGAAATCCTAAAATTGTGGTATAGTTAAAGCAAGGATTATCTTTACAATAAAAAAGGAGAAACAACTATGGGACTTTTTTCAGGACTGCTTGGCAACGCATCTAAAAAAGATAATGATAAGGTTGAGCGCCAATTGGAGGGGATTTTAATTCCAGGTGAACAGGTGGAGTTAGCCTATGTTTTAGTTCGTGACTTGATTGTCTTTACAGAGAAGCGCTTGATTTTAGTCGATAAGCAAGGTGTTACAGGAAAGAAGACTTCCTACAAGTCTATCCCTTATCACTCGATTTCTCGTTTTACTGTAGAAAGTTCAGGGCACTTTGACCTAGATGCTGAACTTAAGATTTGGATTTCATCAGCATTGGAGCCCGCAGAGGTCCTTCAATTTAAGAGTGATAATAATGTCTTTGAAATCCAACAAGCTTTGGCAGCAGCAGTGCTAAAGTAATGAGGAAGAAAAATGTTTATTGAAAAAGAACTGGGTTATAAGCGTCACTGGATTAATATTGACTCAGATATTATTTCTGAGCAATCCTACCTTTATACCAAGTATGATATTGACCAGGAAACCATAGAGTATGCCTTGGATAAAAATGAACGAGCTCACATGGACTACAACCGTGAGAATGGAACAATCACTTTTATCTATAATGTTCTGGCTCTTGAGAAGGACAAGGAATACTATGAAACCATTCCTCTGACCTTTATTGTACAAGATACGCGTTTGGTGACCATTAGTAACGAGGATAATGCTTATGTGATCAGCAAAATGCAAGACTATGTGGATAACCATGAGGATTTATCTATTTATAAATTGCTTTTTGCAGGACTTGAGATGATTTCAAATGCCTACTATCCCGTCATTGAACGTTTGGATCAGCAAAAAGATGAGGTTAGTCGACGTCTAAGGCAGACTACGACAAGTAAGAATCTTTACGACCTTTCAGATTTGGAAACAGGCATGGTCTATTTGGTGGCTGCAGCTACACAAAACCGTCTTCTATTGGAACACATCAAGGGGCACGCCATTTATCGTCGTCTCAACGAGGTCGAAAAAGAACAGTTTGATGATGCTATGATTGAAGCTAGACAGTTAGTAGCCATGACGGACCTAATTTCTAAGGTCTTACAGCAACTGTCAGGTTCTTATAATAATATCCTAAACAATAACCTGAACAACAACTTGAGTAATTTGACCATTATTGAGGTACTCTTGGGAGTACTTGCCGTTATTACAGGCTTCTTTGGGATGAATGTTCCTTTACCGTTTATGACGGTCAGTCCAGCCTGGATTTTCATCATTATCGGTAGTGTAATTCTTTGTTTGGTCTTGGCCCGCTACCTGCGTTGGTTGGTCCATAAATAATAATTAGTGAGTGAAACCGTCTTCTCAAATTGAAGGCGGTTTTAAAACGTTATTTTCTGTCTTTTTATTTCTAAATATGATAGACTAGATGAGTTGTTAAAATAAACGACTATTAAATACAGGTAGTTAATCTACTACACAACCAAGTCTCATAAGGTGGCTTCGCACCGCCTTCAAATAGAAAGAAGAATACTTTGAAATTTACAGATTTAAACCTATCAGAAGACATCCAATCAGCTGTTGTAGCTGCCGGTTTTGAAAAACCATCACCTATCCAAGAGTTGACAATTCCACTCGCTCTTGAAGGTAAGGATGTTATCGGTCAGGCCCAAACTGGTACTGGTAAAACAGCTGCCTTTGGTTTGCCTACCCTAGATAAAATTCGTACAGAAGAAAATACAATCCAAGCTCTTGTTATTGCCCCAACACGTGAGTTGGCAGTGCAATCTCAAGAAGAGCTTTTCCGTTTTGGTCGTGACAAAGGCGTTAAGGTTCGCTCAGTCTACGGTGGTTCTAGCATTGAAAAACAAATCAAGGCCCTCCGTTCAGGTGCCCACATCGTTGTAGGGACACCAGGTCGTCTCCTTGACCTTATCAAACGTAAGGCTCTTAAACTCAATAACATCGAGACTTTGATTTTGGATGAAGCGGATGAAATGCTTAACATGGGCTTCCTTGAAGACATTGAAGCTATCATTAGCCGAGTACCAGAAGAACGTCAAACGCTCCTTTTCTCAGCAACTATGCCTGATGCCATCAAACGTATTGGTGTGCAGTTCATGAAAGATCCTGAGCATGTGAAAATCAAGGCTAAAGAATTAACCAATGTTAACGTTGACCAATACTTTATCCGAGTGAAGGAACAAGAGAAGTTTGATACCATGACTCGCCTTATGGACGTTGACCAACCAGAATTGTCAATCGTTTTTGGACGTACCAAACGTCGTGTGGATGAGTTGACACGTGGTTTGAAACTTCGTGGTTTCCGTGCCGAAGGTATCCATGGTGACCTTGATCAAAACAAGCGTCTTCGTGTTATCCGTGACTTCAAGAACGACCAAATCGATATTTTGGTTGCGACAGACGTTGCAGCGCGTGGTCTTGACATTTCAGGTGTCACTCACGTCTACAACTATGATATTCCACAAGATCCAGAAAGCTACGTTCACCGTATTGGACGTACAGGACGTGCAGGCCAATCAGGTCAATCTATTACTTTCGTAGCACCAAATGAAATGGGTTACTTGGGAATTATCGAAAACTTGACTAAGAAACGCATGAAAGGTCTTAAGCCACCAACAGCTCAAGAAGCCTTCCAAGCTAAGAAGAAAGTTGCTCTTAAGAAGATCGAACGCGATTTTGCGGATGAAGCTATCCGTTCTAACTTTGACAAGTTCAAGGGTGATGCGGTTAAATTGGCTCAAGAATTCACTCCTGAAGAATTGGCACTTTACATCTTGAGCTTGACCGTTCAAGACCCAGAGACAATGCCAGAAGTGGAAATTGCTCGTGAAAAACCATTGCCATTCAAACCATCAGGTGGTGGCTTTGGTGGTAAAGGCGGCAAAGGTGGCCGTGGCAACCGTGGTCGCGATAACAACCGTCGTGGTGGATACCGTGGCGACCGTAACCGCGATGACCGAGACGGTGGCCGTCGTGACTTCAAACGCAAGTCTAAGAAGAATAGCCGTGACTTCGAAAACCGTGGCAACAAACGTCCACACCGTACCTCAAGCGAAAAGAAAAACGGCTTTGTTATCCGTAACAAAGGTGATAAATAAACAATGAAAACGCTCTATGAAAATAGAGTGTTTTCCTATATCAAAAAAACACACGGTTATTTTTCCGTGTGTTCTTTGATATAGGCTAGTTTTTTCTCTCGGCTTTTTTTCTTAAAGAGTGCTTCGGCGCTCATGGCTTCTGGTTTGCTGGCGAAGGCTTCTGAATAGAGGAGTTTGACTGGTAGGCGGGCTCTGGTATACTTAGCGCCTTTGCCTGCGTTATGGGTTTTGAGGCGGCGTTCGACGTCTGTGGTATAGCCTGTATAGAGTGTGCCATCGGCACACTCAACCACATACATGTAGGCTTTGTTATCCTTTTCTGTCATCGTCTAGGACTCACCCTCAGCCTTTTTTCCAAAGTAAATCTCAAAGATTTCGTCGGTATAGTCTCCATTTTCCTTATGCACAAAGAGAGGTGGAAGGATTTTCAAGCCATCTGTCGAGCCGTCTTTAATGGCTTCAATCAGGAGCATATTAGCCTCACGTCCCATCTTAGGATAGATAAACTGGATGCGTTTAGGTGCTAGATTATATTGGCGCATGGTGTCGATGATATCCAAAAAGCGGTCAGGACGATGCACCATGGCAATACGTCCGTTAGATTTGAGGGCATGACGAGCGACCTGGCAAATTTCCTCTAGATTGGTCGTGATTTCGTGACGGGCCAAGAGGTAGTGCTCGGACAGATTCTTCTTGGATGTTTCTGTCGCCTTAAAGTAGGGAGGGTTACAGAGAATAAGGTCTACCTGAGATCGTGGGGCATGGTCAAGCAAATTTTTTAGGTCGTCATTAACAACGGTCACCTGGTCCTCTAGTTGGTTGAGAGTGACGGAACGTTTGGCCATGTCAGCCAGGCGTTCTTGTAGCTCAACCAAGGTAATTGGTGCCTCAGTGCGTGTACTAGCAAAGAGGCCAACGGCACCATTTCCCGAACAGAGGTCGACGATTAACCCCTTCTTGGGAATTTTTGGAAATCGAGAGAGGAGGACACTGTCGATAGAATAGCTGAAGACCTCCTTGTTTTGTATGATTTTTACATCTGTGGAGAAGAGTTGGTCAATGCGTTCTCCATCTTTTAAAATTGGATTTGTCATAGCTTTTATTGTAACAAAAAACAGCTCCCAAAGGAACTGTTGTGAGTGATTACTCTAGGACACCAAAGGTGTAGCCTTGGTCTTTGAAGTATTCGATGATTTGTGGAAGGGTCTGAACTGTGAGCTCCTTACCAGCAGTGTCGTGCATAAGGACAACCTTAACATGACTCTCAGGGAAATATTTTTGTGAACCATCCAAGTAGGCCATCATGGTTTCAGATGTTGTTGGGCGAACAGAGGCTGGTTCTGCATCACCACAAAGCATATTCCAGTCAATCCACTGGACACCTTCCTTGGCGAGAGCTTGGTCAGTACTTTCTAGACCTTGCCATGACATATGACCACCAGGATAACGGAAGATTCTTGTCTTGAAGTCTTTACCTAGGATGGCTTGGAAATTAGCCATGGTTTGGTTAACCTCAGAAACAATCTGACTTTGATTAGGAACACGTCCTGGATAAAGGAGATTAAAGTTATGGCTGAGGCTATGGTTGGCAATCGCATGTCCTTCTGTAATTTGGCGTTTGAGGATGTCCGCATTTTCTTGTGTAATGGTGTAACCAATGTGGAAGAATGTGGCGTGAACACCGTATTCTTTCAAAATACTCATGACTTGTGGGGTCAGTGTTGGATCAATCCCATCGTCAAATGTTAAAAAGACTACCTTGTCGTCGATATCCTGAGACTGGCCTCGAATAGTGTTATTCACAGCAGTAACATCGTAAGCATAGTCAGAAGCTGCAATGCTGTGGTTACTACCTTTCTTGAGTTGTGTTTCATCATCTTCTTTAGCTTTTTCTGAAGATGAGCTTGTGCTATTAGCGACTTGTTCAGTCTTTTCAGCCTTGGCTACTTGTTCAGATTTCGTGTTATGGCGTTGGAATAGGACAAAGCCTAGGATAGCCAGAACAACCAAGTTTGCAATAATGAGGCAAAGATTAAGTGCCTTTCGATTTTTCCCTATAATCTCAATACTTTTTTTCATAGTTACATTATAGCTCAAACTATTAGAAAGTGCCACACCATTTTCAAGACTTTTACAAAGAAATTCGGTGAAAAAAGAGCTCCTTTTTTGGTATAATAGTAAAAAACTTGTAGAAAAAGAGGTAAAAACGTGTTTTACGCTTATTTACGTGGGCTTGTTGTCTTCCTTCTTTGGATTATCAATGGTAATGCCCATTACCACAATCGCGATAAATTATTGAACAAGGATGAAAACTATATCTTGGTTGCTCCGCACCGAACGTGGTGGGACCCTGTTTATATGGCCTTTTCAGCCCGTCCTAAGCAGTTTATTTTCATGGCTAAGAAAGAACTCTTCAAGAGCCGTATCTTTGGTTGGTGGATCCGCATGTGTGGTGCCTTCCCAATTGACCGTGAAAATCCTGGTCAAGAAGCTATCAAGTACCCTGTTAACATGCTTAAGAAGAGTAATCGTAGTTTGATTATGTTCCCAAGTGGTAGCCGTCATTCTTCTGATGTTAAGGGTGGGGTTGCGGTTATCGCTAAGATGGCCAAGGTTAAGATTATGCCAGTTGTTTATCAAGGACCTCGTGAGCTCAAGGGGCTCTTAACGGGTGAACGTGTGGATATGAACTATGGTAATCCTATTGATATTTCAGATTTGAAGCGTTTGAATGACGAAAATATTCAAGAGGTTGCTCGTCGTATCCAATCTGAATTTGATCGTCTCGATGAAGAAGCTTTGAGCTATCAAACAGGCAAAAAACCAAACCCATTGACATATATTTACCGTGTACCTCTCGCTCTTGTGGCTATCATTGCAGTGCTTTTGACCATGGCTTTCTCATATGTAGCTAGCTTTGTTTGGAACCCTGAAAAACACCGTGCCAAAGAAACGCAGAAATAAGCTAATAACTCTGTCAGACATAGTAGATCTGATGGAGTTTTTTTTACTTTTTGATATATTTTTCAAATTTTTTACGAATAAGAAAGAAAATATATCAATTAAGGAGAATAGCGTGAAGGAAAAGATTCTAGCCTATGTCAAGGATAATCGTCTGTTTGTGAGTGTCATCGCTGTACTGACGGTGATTTTCTGCTTCTTTCTATGGATGACTTGTGGTGCCGGCAACAGCATGGAGGCGGAGACGTCTTATACAGATGTGACAGCTTTGTCAACATCCTCATCCAAACAAAGTTCACAGTCTATTTCTGAGGCGTCTTCCCAGTCAAAGACTGAAGGAAGTGAAAAGGAGAAGTCAAAAGTAACGGTAGATGTAAAGGGGGCTGTGGCTAATCCGGGTGTTTATACTTTAAAAGCAAGCGCTAGGGTGATTGATGCCATCAAAGCTGCTGGGGGAATGACTGAGGATGCGGATGCTAAGAGTGTTAACTTAGCTGCAAGCCTGTCGGACGAAGAGGTTGTTTATGTGGCAACTAAGGATGAAAACCTCTCTGTCCTTGGTCAATCAGGAACTGGTCAGGTCTCTGACAAAGGAGGGCAAACTAGTGCTAAGGATGGCAAAATTAACTTAAATACAGCGACCTCAGAGGAGTTGCAAACCATTTCTGGAATTGGAGCTAAGCGGGCAGAGGATATCATTGCCTATCGTGAAAGTCATGGAGGATTTCAATCCGTAGATGACTTGAAAAATGTCTCAGGAATTGGTGATAAAACTTTAGAAAAAATCAGAGAGTCCCTCTATGTGGCTTAAAAAAACTCCAATCAATCTTTTTTCCTTGGCTCTGTTAATAGCTGCTCTTTATTTTACGATTTTTGCCACTAATGTTTATGCTATTGGGGCTTTGTCTTTTCTTTTAGGATGTTTTTTGAAGCATCATTGGAAGAATAAGGCAGCCCTAAAGTTGGTGGGACTTGTAGGTAGTTTCTTTTTGGTCTACTTTTTATTCTTGCACCACAGAGCTACCATACAAGATAAACAAGCTCCTACTGAAATCAATCAGGTGACTCTGGTTGCTGATACGCTGTCGGTTAATGGTGAGCAATTATCAGCTATTGGAAAGGCAAAGGGACAAACCTATCAGGTCTTTTACCGACTTAAATCTGAGAAGGAGCAGCATTTTTTTAAGACTACTAGCCAAACGTTGGTATTAAAAGGGAAAATAAAGTTATCCCAAGCAACTGGTCAACGTAATTTTCAAGGGTTTAATTATCAGTCTTATCTAGCCAGTCAAGGTATTTATCGAATGGCTCAGATTGAGCACTTGGACCATGTGGTGCCTCAAAAATCTCTATCTCCCCTAGCTTTTTTCCATCAACTGAGGAGGAGGGCATTGGTTCATATCCAGACGCACTTTCCTAATCCTATGAGACACTATATGACAGGCCTGCTCTTTGGGTATTTGGATAAGGAGTTTGATGAGCAAAGTCAGCTTTACACGAGTTTAGGGATTATTCATCTATTCGCACTTTCGGGGATGCAAGTCGGCTTTTTTCTGGGATGGTTTCGTTACGGACTCCTGCGTTTAGGTCTTCCTAAAGATTATCTATTTATCATTTTACTGCCTTTTTCCTTATGCTATGGCTTAATGACAGGTTGGACAGCTTCTGTCCTACGTTCCTTGATTCAAAGTTTGTTGGCTGAGTTTGGTATTAAAAAACTAGACAATATGGGAATAACCTTGCTTCTATTGTTTCTCTTTTTACCTCATTTTCTTTTAACAGTGGGAGGTGTTTTAAGTTGTTCCTATGCCTTCTTGTTGTGTTTGTTTGATTTTGAGGAGATGTCATCTCTTAAAAAGTCAATTTGTACGAGCTTAGTATTGAGTCTTGGGATTTTGCCCTTTCTAACTTACTATTATGGGACCTTTCAACCGGTGAGTCTAATTCTGACGGCGATGTTTTCGATAGTCTTTGATAGCTTTCTCTTACCTGTCTTGACGGTCTTCTTTGCCCTTTCAGGGTTGGTAATCTTTTCTCAAATCAACCCACTTTTTGAATGGATGGAGACCTTTTTGACTTGGATACAATCCTGGATAGGCCAGCCTTTGATTTTAGGGAAACCTAGTTTGTTTCAGTTTGGCTTGATGATAGCTATATTGGTTATGCTCTTTGATTTTTGGAAAAAGCCTCAGTTTAGGATTTGCCTTTTGATGATTTTTGGTCTTTTGATGATCTGGGTCAAACATCCTTTAACCAATGAGGTGACTATGGTTGACGTTGGTCAGGGAGATAGTATTTTTCTGAGGAGTATGAAAGGCGATACCATCCTAATTGATGTGGGTGGCAAGGTGACTTTCGGGTCAAAGGAAAAATGGCAAGAGGCTAGCCAGACGAGCAATGCGGAGAAAACCTTGATTCCCTACCTACAGGCTAGGGGAGTGTCTCAAATTGACCATCTGGTCCTGACTCATACGGATACAGACCATATTGGTGATTTGGAAGAAGTAGCCAAGCGGTTTAAGATTAAGGAAATCTGTGTCAGTCAAGGAGCTTTGACTAAGCCTAGTTTTGTGAAACGACTTCGAACTTTAAAATGCCCAGTTCGCACTCTAAAGGCTGGAGACAACTTACCCATGATGGGAAGTAAGCTACAGGTTCTTTATCCAAATAAAGTTGGTGATGGTGGTAACAACGATTCGATAGTTCTTTACGGAAAACTATTAGGAAGTAGTTTTTTGTTTACGGGTGATCTGGAAAAAGAAGGAGAGGAGGAACTGATGGTCAGCTATCCTAATTTAAAGGCTAGTGTCCTCAAAGCCGGACACCACGGTTCAAAAGGGTCATCGTCTGAAGCGTTTTTGGACCAGTTGCAGCCCTCCCTTGCCCTTGTTTCAGCTGGTGAGAATAATCGTTATAAACATCCAAATGATGAAACTTTGGAGCGTTTCAAGGAACGTCACATTAAGGTTTTACGAACAGACCAGAACGGTGCTATCCGTTTTAAGGGGTGGTTTAAGTGGTCAAGTGAAACTGTCCGATAATTGTTAGAGTTCTTAATTTGTCATGCACCTCAATCTATGGTAGAATGTAATGGCTAATATTCCAGTATAAGAAAGATTGAACAGTATGCGTAAAATTATCATCAATGGTGGTAAGAAACTTCAGGGAGAAGTTACAGTATCAGGGGCTAAAAATTCAGTTGTTGCATTGATTCCGGCCATCATTTTATCTGATGGAGTGGTTACTCTTGATGGGGTGCCAGCAATCAGCGACGTCGATAACCTCATTGAAATTATAGAAGTAATGGGTGGTTCTGTTAAGCGTGATGGCGAAACACTTGAAATCGACCCACGAGGCGTTAAGGATATGCCAATGCCATTTGGTAAGATTAACAGCCTTCGTGCTTCTTACTATTTCTACGGTAGCTTGCTTGGACGTTACGGTCAAGCAACAGTAGGTTTGCCTGGTGGATGTGATTTGGGACCACGTCCTATTGACCTTCACCTTAAGGCGTTTGAAGCGATGGGTGCCAGCATTTCTTATGAAGCCGAGTCTATGCGTATTGCGACTGATGCTGGTCAACGCATTCAGGGTGCTCATATCTACATGGATACGGTCAGTGTTGGAGCGACCATCAATACCATGTTGGCCGCGGTTAAGGCTGACGGTCGTACGGTTATTGAAAATGCGGCGCGTGAACCTGAGATTATTGATGTAGCAACTCTTCTTAACAATATGGGTGCGCGTGTACGTGGCGCTGGTACAGAAGTCATTACCATTGACGGTGTAGAAAGCTTACATGGCACTCGTCACCAGGTCATTCCAGACCGTATTGAAGCGGGTTCTTACATTGCTATGGCTGCGGCTATCGGTAAGGGAATTAAGGTTAAAAATGTTCTTTATGAACACCTTGAAAGTTTTATTGCTAAACTTGAAGCAATGGGTGTTCGTATGACCGTTGAAGAAGATGCCATCTTTGTGGAAGAGCAAGGTGATCTAAAACCTGTTGACATTAAGACATCGCCTTATCCAGGTTTTGCAACGGATTTACAACAACCTATGACGCCATTGTTATTGAAAGCAAGTGGTCGCGGAAAAATCATAGATACAATTTATGAAAAACGTGTGAACCACGTTCCTGAATTGGCTCGTATGGGGGCTGATATTCAAGTACTCGGTGGACAAATTATTTACAGTGGTCCAACGCAACTTTCAGGTGCACCAGTAAAAGCTAGTGATTTGCGTGCAGGTGCGGCACTTGTTACAGCGGGTCTTATGGCAGAAGGTCAAACTGAAATTACCAATATTGAGTTTATCCTTCGCGGGTATTCAAATATCATTGAGAAACTTTCTGACCTTGGTGCAGATATTCGTTTGATTGAAGATTAAGTCTAAGGTTCAACCCCTAGTGGTTGAGCCTTTTTCCATTTCTAAAACTGTGTTATAATACTATCATGGATATTTGGACTAGTCTGGGTGCTTTTGCCTTTTTTGAGTCGGAGCGCCTTTCTTTTAGACCACTCATCTTTTTGGATCGTTTTGATTTACACGAAATTGTATCAAATCCTCAGAATCTACAATTCTTCTTTCCTGCCACTCAAACACAGCATGAAACGGATTGCCTTTTGGTTCATTATTTCATGAAGGAGCCTCTAGGTGTATGGGCGATTGTAGATAAAGAGTTAGATAAGATGATTGGCGTCGTTCGTTTTGAAAAGATTGATGTCCAGAAACGGACTGCAGAGCTTGGCTATTTTCTGAATGCCTCTTGCTGGGGTAGAGGTCTAATGACTGAGGCGGTTACCTGTCTGTCAGATTTGGCTTTGACAGAAATGGGAATGGAACGTATTATTCTTATTGCCCATTTGGAAAATAAGGCATCGATTCGTGTAGCGGAAAAATCAGGCTTTAAACTTGTGTCCCGCTTTAAGGGAGCAGACCGATACACTCGTACCATGCGTGATTATCTCCGCTTTGAGAAGGAGGAGAACTGTGAGTAAACATCAAGAAATTCTAGATTATCTTGAGGCCTTGCCTATCGGTAAGCGTGTTAGTGTGCGTAGTATTTCGAATCACTTACAGGTTTCTGATGGAACTGCCTATCGAGCAATTAAAGAAGCCGAAAATCGAGGGTTGGTTGAGACTCGTCCTCGGAGTGGGACGGTTCGAATTGAAAAGAAAGTCCAAGTTCGCCTTGACAGGCTGACCTTTGCGGAGATTGCAGAGATTACAGAGTCTGAGGTTATCTCTGGTCATGAAGGTCTGGAACGTGTCTTCAGTAAGTTCTATATTGGAGCCATGACTATTGAGAATATCACCCGTTATCTAACTAAGGGAGATCTTCTTATTGTTGGGGACCGTGAGGATATTCAATTGCTTGCTCTAGAACACAATAATGCTATTCTAGTGACGGGGGGCTTTCAGGTTTCCGATAGGGTAAAAGAGCTTTCTCGTTTGAAGCAATTTCCAGTTATGGTAACAACTTACGATACCTTTACCGTGGCAACCATGATTAACCAGGCGCTTTCGAATGTCCGTATCAAAACAGATATCAAGACTGTAGCTCAAGTCTATACCAGACGAGAAGACTACAATTACATGACTCCAGAAATGACGGTCAGAGATTTTCAGAATTTGGTTAAACGGACCAACTTGGTACGTTTTCCAATTCTATCTGAGTCTGAAAAAGTGATTGGTATTGTGACCATGCGGGATGTGTCTAATCAGCAACCAACGACCATGCTTAAGGCAATCATGACCAAGCCGACGGTGACACGACTTGAGACTAGTCTGGCAACTGTTGCCCAAAAGATGATTTTTGAAGACTTTGATATCATTCCTGTTGTGGATGAAGAAAAACACTATCTAGGTGTTATCACCCGTCGTCAGGTTTTGGAAGAACTTCAGGACAATAATCGTGGCAACTTGCACACCTTTAGTGATCAAATGATAGCTAACCTAAACCAGGACAAGCATGCTTTCAGCTTTGAGGTAGAGCCCACTATGATTGACAATTCTGGAAACCTCACTCAGGGTGTTCTTGCAGAGATGGTTAAAGAGGTTGTCTATCGTATCATGGAAAAGCAGGAACAAAATGGTCTTGTGATTGAAGAGATGATGTTTTACTTTCTTCAGGCAGCTCAGATCGATGACAAGGTGACGATTACACCAAGTATTATTGCTGAAACCAGACGTAGAGCCCATCTGGACCTTATGGTTACTCACGGAAATCATACCGTCTGCAAATCAGTCGTTGTGGTTAAGAAAACTTAGTAACTAAAAATAAAAGATATAAAGAAAACGGAGAAAACAATGATTACATTAAAATCAGCACGTGAAATTGAAGCAATGGATAGGGCAGGGGATTTTCTTGCTAGCATTCATATTGGTCTACGTGACCTCTTGAAACCAGGAGTGGATATGTGGGAAGTAGAAGAGTATGTACGTCGTCGTTGTAAAGAAGAAAATGTTCTTCCCCTTCAGATTGGAGTTGAGGGAAGCATTATGGATTACCCTTATGCAACATGCTGTGGCCTTAATGACGAAGTGGCACATGCCTTTCCACGTCACTATATTTTGAAAGATGGTGACCTCTTGAAAGTTGATATGGTCTTGTCAGAACCTATCGATAAGTCAGTCCTTGATGTGTCAAAATTGGACTTTGACAATGTTGCTCAGGTTAAAAAATACACGGAATCATATTCTGGCGGTTTGGCTGACTCATGTTGGGCTTATGCGATTGGAACGCCATCTGACGAAGTGAAAAAACTTATGGAAGTAACACGTGAGGCTATGTACCTTGGTATTGAACAAGCGGTTGTCGGTAACCGTATCGGTGATATCGGGGCAGCTATCCAAGAATACGCTGAAAGTCGTGGTTACGGTGTTGTTCGTGATTTGGTTGGACACGGAGTTGGGCCAACAATGCACGAAGAACCAATGGTGCCAAACTATGGGGTGGCTGGACGAGGTCTCCGTCTCAAAGAAGGAATGGTTTTGACTATTGAGCCAATGATTAACACTGGTACTTGGGAAATTGATACGGACCTTGAAACGGGTTGGGCTCACAAAACTCTTGACGGTGGACTTTCTTGTCAATATGAACACCAATTTGTTATTACTAAGGATGGTCCAGTAATTTTGACTTCTCAAGGCGAAGAAAGAACTTACTAATATGAAACGACAAGGCTTAATGGCCCGTCTCTTGGATAAACTCCAGTGGCGCCCTTTGCAGGTTTATCTTAGGCATTATCGTAGTGCAGAGATAGACATTTCAACTATCGCAGTGGCTTACTATCTCATTTTGACGATTTTTCCGCTCATTGTCATTGCGGCCAATGTCTTTCCCTATTTGAATATTGATACGACAGATCTCTTGAAGTTTATGAATGAGCACCTTCCTAAGCAGTTTTATGCACCTGCAGCCAACGTTGTTCAGGATATCTTCTCGACACCTTCTGGACAGTTGCTAGGAGTTGCCTCTTTGACGGGATTCTGGACTATGATTAAGTCCTTGTCTTCACTTCAAAAGGCGATTAACAAGGTATATGGTGCTTCAGAACACCGTGATGTCTTTATTAGTCACATTATCGGTGGTTTCATGAGTCTGGTAATCTTATTCCTGCTCACCTTTGCACTAATGCTGTCCACGATTATTCAGTCGGTCCTTCGAGTTATCAATCAGACCTATCCTATTGGTTCCAAGATGACCCAGCTTATTTTAAATAGTATTCAGCCTCTAAGTATTGCAGTTGTCTTCCTGGGAATGATGGTGCTTTATTTCGTGCTTCCAAATGTGAAGATTCGAAAAATCCGCTATGTTATGCCAGGAACAATATTTACGACTTTAGTGATTGGCTATTTAAGTAACTTGTTTGGAACCTACGTGATTCGTACCTTGAGTCGATTGGTTGACATCAAGTTATTTGGATCCATTATGATTTTCGTCTTCATGCTTTGGTTCATCTTTTTGGCCAGGATTTTGATTTTGGGTGCCGTCTTTAATGCGACCTATCAAGAACTTAGACAAGGTGAACTAAAAAGTAGAAGAGGAGATGTGATTACTATTATTCAGAGCTTTTCTGGAGATGGTAGTGACAGCAAAAAACACAAAAAACATGAGGATGATTCCTAGATGATAAAAAGAGCTTGGTGAGATCCAGGCTCTTTTGACGGGATTATTGATTTTTCGTAGCTAATAAAAAACATTGATTATGGAGGAAAAATGAAAAAACAAACTGTTCGTGATTTAACACATATTGCTATTGTGGCGGCCCTTTATGTAGTCTTGACTGTTGTGCCACCTTTTAACTTAATTTCCTACGGTCCCTACCAGTTCCGAATTGCAGAAATGTTCAATCTTTTAGGATTTTATAATCGCAAGTATATCATTGCCGTTACTTTGGGCTGTGTGATTGCTAATTTCTTTAGCTTTAACATGATTGATGTGGTTGTTGGAAGCCTATCAACATTGGTCTTTGTCGGTTCAGGTGTTTATTTCTTTGACCGTTTTAAAAACCAAGACATTTTGGGTGGCCTTTTTGACAAGGCTCATGTTTTCTTTGCCTTTTACTTTTCATTCTTCATGGTGACGATTGCGGCTGAGTTGACTCTAGTTACTCAAGCACCATTTTGGGCAACTTGGTTCACTGTTGCTATGGGAGAATTGGCATCACTCTTGGTTGGTGCAATTCTTATTAAGAAATTGGCCAAAGTCATTGATTTTGTTTCCTAAATTAACGTCTGTAAAGGCGTTTTTTTCTGCTTTTATGTTAAAATGTTCCTATGGAAAAACGAATGAAAGAGCTGGTTGCTAAACTTAACCAGTATGCAAAAGAGTATTATACGGAAGATAATCCATCGGTGTCAGACGCGGACTACGATAAGCTCTATCGTGAGCTTGTAGCTTTGGAGGCTGAGTACCCTGAATATGTTCAAGCAGATAGTCCTACGCATCGTGTGGGAGGTCTGGTCCTTGATGGTTTTGAAAAATATCAACATGAGTATCCGCTTTATAGTTTGCAGGATGCTTTTTCACGAGAAGAACTAGATGCCTTTGATCAGAGAGTGAAGGCTGAATTTCCTAATGCTGATTATATGGCTGAACTCAAAATTGATGGTCTCTCTATCTCGCTAACCTATGTGGATGGTGTTCTCCAGGTAGGTGCGACACGTGGTGATGGTTCTGTCGGTGAAAATATCACTGAAAATGTCAAGCGTATCTCTGACATTCCTCTCAAGTTGGACCAACCGCTTAATATTACCGTTCGTGGAGAGTGTTACCTGCCACGGGCTGAGTTTGAACGCATCAATATCCAGCGTCAGGAGAATGGTGAAGCCGAATTTGCCAATCCACGTAATGCTGCAGCGGGAACCCTTCGTCAGTTGGATACCAAGGTGGTTGCGGAGCGTCGTTTGGCGACTTTCCTTTATCAAGAAGCCAGTCCAACGGAACGTTTGACACAAAATGATGTCTTGAATGAAGTGGCAGAACTAGGTTTCTCTGTTAATCCACGACGTATTGTCACATCCTCTATGGATGAGATTTGGGACTTTATTCAAGCTGTTGGACAGGATCGCGATGACTTGGCTTATGATATTGATGGTGTTGTTATAAAGGTCAATAGTTTAGCCATGCAGGAGGAATTAGGTTTTACAGTCAAGGCACCACGTTGGGCCATTGCCTATAAATTCCCTGCTGAGGAAAAGGAAGCAGAGCTTCTCTCAGTGGACTGGCAGGTAGGTCGTACGGGTGTAGTAACGCCGACTGCTAATTTGACTCCGGTGCAATTAGCAGGGACAACCGTTAGTCGAGCTACCCTTCATAATGTGGATTATATTGCTGAAAAAGACATTCGTATCGGGGATACCGTTATTGTCTACAAAGCTGGTGATATTATCCCTGCAGTACTTCGTGTAGTAGAAAGCAAGCGTACAACGCAAGAACCGATGGAAGTACCGACGCAATGTCCATCTTGTGGCAGTGGTCTCTTACATTTTGAAGATGAAGTTGCCCTACGTTGTATTAATCCTTCTTGTCCTGCTCAGATTAAGGAAGGCCTCATCCATTTTGCCTCTCGTGATGCCATGAACATCGCAGGTATGGGACCTTCAGTGGTTGAAAAGCTCTTTAAAGCTGAGTTGGTTAAAGATGTGGCTGATATCTATGGTTTGAACAGTCAAGATTTCCTCCAATTGGAAGGTTTTAAGGAAAAGTCTGCTGAAAAACTTTATGCAGCCATTCAAGCCTCAAAAGAAAATTCTGCAGAGAAATTGCTCTATGGTTTGGGTATTCGTCATGTCGGTGCCAAAGTTAGTAAGCAGTTGCTAGAAGCATTTGGAAGTATACAAGAGTTAGCAAGTGCAGATGTCGAGGCAATTGCTGCTGTAGATGGTTTAGGAGAGGTTATTGCCAAGTCCATCCAGCGCTATTTTGCCAAGGAAGAAGCTCAGGTTCTTCTTAAAGAACTGGAAACCTACGGGGTTAATTTGGCCTATCTTGGGCAAAAGGTAGCAGATGATGCCATCCTATCTGGTAAGACAGTTGTTTTGACAGGAAAATTGGAGCATCTTAAACGTAGTGAAGCAAAGGAAAAACTAGAAGCTCTGGGTGCTAAGGTGACAGGTTCTGTCTCTAAGAAAACAGATTTAGTAGTTGCTGGTAGTGATGCCGGAAGTAAGTTGGAAAAAGCACAAAGCCTAGGAATTGACGTAAAAGATGAGGCTTGGTTGCTGGATTTATAGGAGTTCAATATGAAACAAAAACGTGCCCGCTTAATTTATAATCCAACATCTGGACAAGAAATTATGAAAAAAAATGTTGCCGAGGTCTTGGATATTCTGGAAGGTGCTGGCTTTGAAGCGTCAGCCTTTCAAACAACACCAGATGAGAACTCAGCAAAAAATGAGGCCACTCGTGCGGCTAAAGCAGGCTTTGACTTAGTCATTGCTGCAGGTGGCGATGGAACAATCAATGAGGTTGTTTCTGGGATTGCCCCACTCAAAAATCGCCCACAAATGGCGGTTATTCCAACGGGGACAACAAATGACTTTGCACGCGCTTTAAAGATTCCAAGAGGAAATCCTGTTGAAGCAGCCAAGGTTATTGCTAAAAATCAAACCCTTCAAATGGATATTGGTCGTGCCTATGCTGATAAATACTTCATCAATATTGCAGCTGCGGGTTCCTTTACGGAACTAACTTATAGTGTGCCTAGTCGCTTAAAGACAGTCCTTGGTTATTTGGCCTACCTTGTTAAGGGGGCAGAGTTGTTGCCACAAGTTAAGAAGGTTCCTGTCCGCATTACGCATGATGAGGGTGTCTTTGAAGGTGGCCTTTCCATGATTTTCGTTGCCTTGACCAATTCAGTTGGTGGCTTTGAAACGATTGCCCCAGATGCTAAACTGGATGATGGTAAATTTACACTAATCATGGTTAAGACAGCAAACCTCTTTGAATTGGTAGACCTTATTCGTCAGGTTCTCCAAGGTGGTAAACACATCTACGACAAGAGAATTTCCTATATCAAAACGAGTTCGCTGTATATTGAGCCTCAGGGGAAAGATCGTATGATGATTAACCTAGATGGTGAATACGGTGGTGATGCACCTATCCAGCTTCAAAACCTTAAAAATCACATTGAATTCTATGCTAATATTGATGAGATTTCAGATGATGCCATCACTCTTCCAGATACAGACGAATTGGCCCTCGAAGCCATCGCACAAAAATTCAGTACAGAAGCTGAAAAAATCGAGAATGACTAATGTTAAACCTTTAAGCAACCTAAGACAGGTTGCTTTTTAAGTATATCTGTAGAAAATGACGCTTTCATTTGTTACAATAGATAAAACTGGGAAATTGTTATATAGAATATTTAGAGGAGTAGATGTTTAATAAAGAAAGTAAACGTTATTTAAGTGATGATCATCGAAAGAATGGTGATCAGGTTTTCGAGTCGGCTTTTAGTAATCAAGGGCCAGAGTTTGAATCTGCTTTTCAGGAGGAAAAAGCTGAAAAGCGACATTTCTTTTTGACCTTTGTTTTGCCATTGATACTCTTAAGTGTGAGCTGGATGTCGGTCTTCTTATCTTGGAGGTATAAGCCGATAATACTGTATCTAGCTGTAATTGTGGCTTGTTTTGTCCTTGCTATCATTCTCTTTAGAATGGGACAGAAGCTAGGTAGATTTCTCTTTGCCGCAATCGTGCTTGCCCTGATTGGATTATCCTTCTTTGCAACTTTAGGTGGTTCTGTCTATCGAGGCGCTATGAAAAAATACAGGCTGATCCAACAAGTATCCCAGTCAGAACTTGATGAGGAGAAACCCGATAGTGATGATCCAAAAGACTACGAAGATAAGTCTGCGATTTATAACTGGACGGAAGAAGATTTTGAAAATCTGAAACCTAAGGCTGATACTTTACGTTGGATTATTGAAAGTCATGGTAAGGGCAATTATGTCGAGATGGAATCCAGTGGTCTCAAGGTGAGATATGACCGTGGAGATGGCAATGAGTATATTGATCTCTCTTTTGTGAAGGACGAAAAGAGACGCTTTGTTTATGATGGTGGAACAGCGACTTATCCACTTGATGGCGTCACTGAAGTTGATAACTATAGCAGTAATTGGACTGAAGAGCAGATAAATAGCTTACGTACCAAAGACCAAGCTTATCTTGGACCAATAACATCCTTGTCTGAGGTAGTGAGGGAACATCCTCAGGCAAAAGGGGCCTGGAGAAGTATAAAGGTCCATTCATCAGGAATCATGCATAAGTCAGTTGATCTTAATTACACTGATCAGAATAGTCCTATTGAGAAAGCACAATTGTTAAGACTCTCTTTTGAGTACAACGAAAAGAAAAAGGACTATTATTTGAGCTATAATTCTGTGGCTCGTCGCCATTGGTAATGGATCATCTATGATAATGAATAACTAGACAGCAATTTTTTAGTAATAAGAGGTTTGATTATAAAGGGGGATTTTATAATGACAGCATCAAAAACCAAACGTCTCTTGTACTTTATGTCCGAATTGGAAAAGGGAAATGACATTTCAAAAACGGATTACCTCGCTCGCTTTGGCATAAGTGAGCGTACGCTTAAAGAGGATGTGAGTGAGCTCAAGGAGAATTTGACTGAACTCCGGCCAAATATGAAGGTTAAGTATTCCAGAAAATACGGTTCCTACCATGCCCAGTATGAACAAGGCTATGGTAACCTTAAATACAATCAGGCAGTTATCCTATCTAAGATTCTTTTAGAGAGTCGAGCTCTTCGAAAGGATGAAGTAGCAGAGATAATCAACATCTTTGTTGAGAGGGCTGTAGACGACAAGGAGCGCAGACGTATCAAGCGATTGACTGAGCTAGAACTGGATAGTTATCAAGAACTTAAGATTTATCAGGAACAAGATAAGTCACTCTTACCAGCTATTTCAGCCATTTTCGATGCCATTGTGGACCAACGTCCATTGTCATTTAGTTACCGTAAGCCAGGAGAAAAAGTGGAGGAATATAAGGTCTTTCCAATTTCAGTCATTTTTGACAACCATTATTTCTACTGTATTTCTTACAAACTGGATGATAACTTTACTTGTGATTATCAGTTCTCTGAAATCCGTTATTTCCGTGTGGATCGTTTCCAGACCATTCATAAATCCGAAAATGATTTGGCTTTCACGCTCAGTCCAGAACAAAAAGACTGTCTTATTACAGATGAGCAGGTGCGTTATCAGGCTTTCTCAATGCTTTCTGGTAACGAGTGGGCTCGAATTACCTTTGAGTATAAAGGACTTTACCGTGATGTCTTGGAATCCGATATTCCAAAACTAAAATTGCTTGAGGAAAGCACTAGTGATGGTATTGATCAGGTCCGCTATGAGATTGAAACTTTTAGTTTATTAGGTTTTCAAAAGTATATTCAACGCTTTGATGGGGATTTTGTGTTCCTCAAGATTGAAGCAATAGATAACAAATGAAAAAGGCCTTCGGTTATCCGAATGCCTTTTTAAATCTGACAAAAATAGTACAATTGTGTTAAAATAGGAGTACGGAAACGTTATCATTTCCATAAGGAGGGAAAATATGAAAGAAAAGAAAAAAGAAATGCAAAAACAAGTCTTAAGTCTTTTAGGAATCTTGATTTTTGCTTTTGTCAATGTGTTTATCTTTGATAATAAGATGGGCGCTGGTTTTTCTGCCTTCTCAACTATCACCCTGATGAGTATTGGACTTTTGTCTAAGCGCACCAGTCTGCGAGTTTTGGCCATTATTTCCTATCTCATCAATGTGGTAGCAGCCGTTTTTGGCTTCAACTACGTTGGTTTTCTAACAGCAGTTCAAGCCATTGAACTTATCTTCGTTATCTGGTATCTTTACCCACGTGACACGTTTTTGAGGCGAGATACAACTGATAAATACACTTACCGCTATCGTTGGATTCATTTGCTCTTGACGGTTTTAATCTCAATTGGAGGTTATATCGTTTTTACAGTTGTTTCTAGTATTTGGAATGGTTCCTTCCTAGAATACGGTGGGAACACAGCTCTCATCTTTGCCATGCAATATTTACTCTTTTTGAGTATTACCAAGTCAAGGGAAGATGAACCGACCAAGGTTGCTCATTTGTTCCAAAAGGAACGCCGTACTAAGGAAATGAAAGCGGCAATAGAGGCTGAACGCCAAGCCAAAGAAAGAGCACTTGCACAAGCCTTCGAGGTACCTTTAAAGGCACCTAGTCAAACGGCTGCAAAATTTGGTAACAATATGATCAAATTTGCATCTGTCTGGCTTTTGGTGATGGATATGTCCATCTTGGCTTATTTCTTCCGTCCAAATGATGTTGGTTTCGGTTTTGGCGCCTTCTTTGTACTCTTGACCATTGTCTTGTCCTTGATTTTCAAATCTGAGGAAGACAAGGAGGATGTTTTCTCTATCATCTATCACAAGGTCCGTCCGATCCAACCTATTTTCTTCATTTTACTTTTGATTGCCCATGCGCATAAGTTCAGCTACGGTGCTGCTTACGCTCTCTTGTTCTCAGCTGCTTATTTCTTCTGGGCTATTAACAAGATTAATATGAAGACCCTCTTGACCTTTACAGTCATCATTTATTTCTTCCCAGTCTTTGGTTACCTTTCTAACCCATACCGTCTGGGTGCTGAAAACCTTAAGATGGTAGGTGAACTGGTGACAGATCGTGAGAAGTCTAATACCTTCTATCTCGGTCACTATTGGTCACTTCTAGGTCTCCAGAGTGATGGTGAATATGAAGGAGTCCCTACTTCTTGGCAGGCTGCTAAGTTCGCTGACATTCAGACATTCTCTGATGATAGTGACATTACTTCAGGTGTTTTCCAAGTGAATAGCCACAATGATTATGATTATGATTTGCATTTAACAAATAACAAGGGCACCATTGAAGTCACAACTGGCTCTGGAAAAGATAAGAAAGAATACCAGTTCACTGACTTTGCCAGAACTTATTATCGATATGAAAAATTGAAAAAAACGGATAACCAAAAGCGTTATAAAGATTTTTACAAGGTAGGTACTGTTTCGACTGAGTTGGGAACTTATAATCTTTACCTCGAAATGAATCAAGATTGGGTTGATGAGTATCAAAAAGATCCTACTAATGTTGACTACCGTTTGCTTATCTCTGGTGACAAATTGACACCAAAAGAAGCTTACGAAAAAGCTTTTGATTACTAAAAAATATCTCTGCACATTGCAGAGATATTTTTGTTTGTCAGTCTTTATATCCTCGTTTAGCCAACTCTCGTACAAGGACAGCTCCCAAGATTGAAGGAACTAATTGTCCCAGGAGGAGATTAATAACGAGAGCAAAATAAGGAAGTTTGAGCAAGGCACTAAGCCAGATTGGTACCACTAAAGCAGGAACGAGTAGGATTGGAAGGATGATGAACCAGCTAGATAACTTGGCTTTACGGATGAGGTAGATGCTACCAGTTGTTAAAAAGCTAGCACAGAAACCACCAACCACGTCAATCAATCCCAAACCTCCAAAAGAGTTTGCGATGGCATTAGCCAGACTAATTGGGAATACCAAAAATGGGAAGATGTAGGTTAATCCATATAAAGCGGTGGCCAGACGCATCTGAACCGCACCAAAGGAAATGGCTTGAGACACAAAGAGGATAGCGATGTAAAGAGCCATCATAATAGCTGACAGAACGAGCTTTTGAGTGGTATTAAGTTTGGTTTTCATAATTTCTCCTTAATTGGGCATAGTAAAAGAGTAGCAGTTCTACTCTTTTTGTGATTTAGGTCTAGAGTTATTTTATAAATCAATCTCTAAGACAATAGGTGTGTGGTCTTGGCGATCACCAGAGTCAATCATGTCTGATTTTGTGACCTTATCGGCAATACGGTTTGAAGTCAACCAGTAGTCGATTCTCCAGCCTGTATTGTTGATTTTAGATGTTTTACTACGTTGGGCCCACCATGTGTAGGCTCCTGTAACGTCGCCATTGAGGTGACGGTAGGTATCGGTGAAACCTTTTGCAAGGAGGTTAGTGAAACCAGCACGTTCTTCATCTGTAAATCCTGGTGAACGACGATTACTTGAAGGATTAGCCAAGTCGATTTCCTTGTGGGCAACATTGTAGTCACCAGTCGCAAGAACTGGTTTCTGAGCGTCCAATTCAGCTAGGTAATCCGCATATTTTTCGTCCCAGATTTGACGTTCAAGCAGACGTTTGAGGCCATCACCAGCGTTTGGTGTGTAGACCTGTGTCACAAAGAAATTGTCAAATTCGAGAGTGATGATACGTCCTTCACAGTCCATGGTTGAAGGTGCTCCGATTTCAGGATAGGTAATGACTGGATTCAGTTCTTTTTTATACAAGAACATGGTTCCAGCATAACCTTTACGGGCAGGTTCAACAGATGAACGCCAAGTATTGTCATAGTCAGGGAAATAGTCTTCCAAGATTTGCAAATGCTTTTTAGTCGGACCTTTAGCAGACAGTTTTGTCTCTTGAATAGCAATGATGTCTGCATTTTCAGCGACCAAGGTGTCGATAACAGCGCGTGATAATTGAGCACGTGCAGAATCACTAGTAAGGGCGGCATTTAGGGAATCAATATTCCAAGAAATTAATTTCATGTGTACAGTTTCCTTTTTTGAATCTTTCCTATCTATTGTAGCAGAAAATAAGGTGTCAGGCGAGTTATGGGTTTGATAAGGGAAGCTAGGAGGAGTATACTTATCTTAGATTGAGAGGTACATATTAATGAAAAAGCAATCCTACATTTATTACTTGTTTTGGGTGCTCTTGTTGATACAAATCATTCTTACCATTATGGCTAGTCTGTCACAGGGAATTATTCTTCCCCTTGCCATTTTTCCAGGGATGAGTCTCTTCTTTCTATTTTGCTTAAGGTATCTCTTGCATTACAACCTTAATCAATCTCCCTCGGAACCCTTATTTGTCCTTCGTAGGAGTGGTCTTGGAACTAGTTTAAATCCTAGAAATCCCCTAGGCTATAAGCTTAGTCTCCTAGTGGTCATGGGTGTTTTAGTTCTCCTTTTCTGCCTAACCCTATTAGCCTTTCTTGGAAAATAGAGTCTTAGGCTTTTTTATTTGTATTTATCACTAGTTAGCGATAATGTTATTCTCATAACAAATAAAAGAATTACTGGAGGAAAGATTTATGACGATTGAACTTGGCATTTCAACTTTTGGAGAGACAACCCTCCTAGAATCAACTGGAAAAGCTATCTCTCATGACCAACGTATTAGAGACCTCGTTGAAGAAATTGAATTGGCGGATCAAGTTGGACTAGACATTTATGCGATTGGAGAGCATCACCGTGAAGACTTTGCGGTATCGGCACCGCAAATTGTTCTTGCAGCAGGTGCTGTGAATACCAAGAAGATTCGTTTATCTAGTGCAGTAACCATTTTGTCGTCTATTGACCCGGTTCGTGTCTATCAGCAGTATGCAACCATTGATGCTCTGTCAAATGGTCGTGCAGAAATCATGGCGAGTAGAGGTTCTTTTGTTGAGAGTTTTCCACTTTTTGGCTATGATCTTTCAGACTATGATGAACTTTTCAATGAAAAACTAGACATGCTTCTGGAAGTGAAAAAGCAAACGAATTTAACTTGGCAAGGTAAGCATACTCAATCTGTTGACAATCGCCCTGTGTATCCGCGAGCAGTCCAAGATGATTTTCCATTATGGGTAGCGACAGGTGGTCACATTGAGTCGACCATTCAAATTGCGGAAAAAGGTCTGCCAATTGCCTATGCTACAATTGGAGGAAATCCAAAGGCCTTTGCAAAATTAGTTGAGGTTTATAAGGAAATCGGTGCTCGAAATGGTTATTCGGATGAACAACTTAAGGTGGCTGCCCATTCTTGGGGTTGGATTGAAGAAAATAATTTCCAAGCGATAGAGAATTATTTTTATCCAACAAAACAAACAGTGGATAACATTGCTAAGGATCGCCCGCACTGGTCTGAAATGACTAAAGAGCAGTACTATGCTAGTGTTGGACCAAACGGAGCCATGTTCGTTGGGGACCCTGCTCACGTTGCTCAAAAAATCATTCGTATTATTGAGGATTTACAGCTAGATCGCTTCATGCTTCATCTCCCAATTGGTTCTATGCCACATGAAGATGTTCTAAAGGCTATTAAACTTTATGGTGAAGAAGTGGCGCCGATTGTTCGTCGTTATTTTGAAAATAAAGGGTAATTGGTTGAAGGTAGACCTCAAGTTCTCTCTACTATTGTCATCATCACTGTTCTATGATAGGATGGAAGATAATTGATAAAGAGAAGAGGAAAATTATGCGAAAGCTGTCAGAAGCAGAATGGATAAGTCGTTTTGAGCAAGTTCAAGGGCGGAAACCGAAACCAGATGAACTACAATTAGCTTATCAGTCTGGCCTTATTGGAATCTCGAAAAATTATAATTATATCTATATTCTTCTGGGGGCTCTAGTAGCAATCGTAGTTGGCATTGGCTTGACTCTAGTCTCTAGTTCAATGAAGAACGTCAAACAGACCAAGTCATCTGCCACAGTGGCTAGCTCGATATTCTCATCGACAGAGAAGGCTAAAACCACATCAAGTCCTTCATCGAGTGAACATTCGAAGACGAATGAATCTAGCAGTGCAAGTATTGATACACCAGATGCTAACCACGCCAAGGAGGCTTACACTGAAAATCCACGTTGGACCAATGATAAAGCTAGTCGACTTGCTAGTCTGATGGTTTCTTGGGGCAATCAGATGAATCAGCCTGGATACAAAGAAATCACCAATGAGGCTTCTTCTTTGCCTATCCGTTGGATGTCGGACCATAACCAGACTGTGGATGCTACTTATGCTGCAAATGGTAATAGCAGTTCTGAGTATACCATTGTTTCCGTTTACGAGAGATGGGAAAATGTATCTGTTCACCGTTATTTCTTTACCATCAAAAAAGATGGAACTCCCTTTGTGCTTTATTCACCAACTACCAATGGTGGTGTCTATTATGTCAAAGAAACAGAAAATGCAGACCTTAAATCAGGATATGCAGACATTGTAAACAATTAAAAAACTAGGAATCCGACTGGGTTCCTAGTTTTTACTTTGAAGACAAGTCAAGCTGTGTTCAGCTCTTCTACAGTCATTCGCTCTTATTTAACCTTCTTAGCTAACATGGTTGCAAATTGAAGGGCGATGGGATTGCCATATTCATCCAAACGGTGAAGGTGACCAAGATTTTCATTATACTTGACTAACTCCCAGTCACTATAATAATTTTTCAACTCTCCCTCTTCAAACGTAAATGGGAAAGGCATGGTACAAGGGTGTTCATCGGTATCCATGGCACAAACAATCAGATTGTAACCACCTACGACAGTACGCTCTTGCATATTCTTGATAATAGCCGGAATTTGATCGGGATCAAGGAACATAAAGACTACTGTTGAGAGGATGAAATCAAAGGTCTCAGACTCAGGAAGAGCAGCAGCATTGATATCGTAGTAGCCAGCTCTAACATTGTAATTTTCCTCATCTGCAATCATTTGGATGCGTTGTGTAGCTTCGTTATTAACATCAACGGCTGTAACATCATGTCCAAGAGATGCCAAATAAAGAGCGTTACGGCCATGACCACAGCCTAGGTCAAGGGTACGACCAGGTTTGATATGGCCAGATTGGACTGCTTCAAGAACCTCGGAATGGGCTTTAGTATCATACTTTTTAGCCATGTAGTCTTCAGGTTTACAGTAAAAAGAAAGATAGCATTCCAAATCATCTGAAGCAGCAGCGATGCGATGCCAAGCTTGTGGTTCAACAAAAGGAATCTCTGTCTCGGGGGTAAAGAGGTGCTCGGCAGTAACCTCTCCCTGTTCGTCTAATTCGTAGAAGTGAAGAGATCCCGATAGAATGGTCAATTTAGCCCAAGTTCCTACCTTAGTATTGTGTTTTTGCGTCACCATTTCCGGAAGTGTTGTAGCTGTCCAGTTTGGTAAACGTTTGTAGCAAAGAAGTTGCTGATCTATAGTCATTTTATGAGTTCCTTTCAAACGGTATGGCTCTATTATAGCAAAAGTATAGAAAAAGAAAAAAGGCCTAGCCGGGTGAGCTAGACGATTTTCTTGTGAGAGATCTGATAATCTAGGAATGGGGAAAAGTGTTTGGGGAAGATAGGTATAAATGTTAAGAAGGGTTCCTAGACTATTTAGAAAATGTTTATGAGAACAATAAGTTTTAAATGATAAAACATTTATCTATAACTCATTAGGTCTCTCTTTACATTATCTATTGTACCAAAAAAAATCAGAGAAAATTTACATATTTTTAAAATATGTAAGAAAAAATCATGAACAGTCATTTTCTGATCTTGAATGGTAATTTTGTGAGAATTATTTTGAACGATTACTAATCTACTAGGTTAATATCAAGGCCTATGTGCTTTAGATACAATAAAAAACGCCTAGCTGCTGTTGCTAGACGTTCTTTATTAGGAGAGATCTGGAAATCTAGGAATGGGGAAAAGTGTTTGGGGAAGATAGGTATAAATGTTAAGAAGGGTTCCTAGACTATTTTTATTCTGTTTATGAGAATAATGAGCTAAAACTAACAAAGTTGAGTTTTCTAACTCATCCGGTCTCTCTTTACATTTTCTATTTTACCAAAAAAAATGGAGAAAACTTTACACATTTTTAAAATATGTAAGAAAAAATCATGAACAGTCATTTTCTGGTCTTGAATGGTCATCTCACTTGTATAAAAAAAACAGAACCTGATAGGTCTGCTTATAAATTATAGTGATGGTGTAAGAACTTAAATCTTGCTATAGAGCTTCTTAACATTGTTAATATCAACTGGTTGGATACTTGTCTTACCACCTTTAGGTTCCATTACAGAGGCAACAGCACTGTTGTGCTCAAGTCCAATTGAGTGGCCTAATTCGTGTTGCGCAGTGTTAAGGAGTTTTCCACCATTCTTTTGATAATAATTGTTTTGAACATGGAAGGTGTTCAAGTAAACAGTAGCATTACTATATTGCTTAGTTGGGAGGTAGTAAGTAGAGTAGGTAACCCCAAGAGGAGCTGCCACATTACCTTCATAACGTTCATCAGCAATGATGTTAGCTTTTTGTTTATCGTTAGTGAGCAAGAAATTAAAGGCACCAGTGTTATTCCAAGAAGTGATAGCTTGTTTGTAGGCATTCACGATTTCAGGATTCTTCGCATTGATGAAGACTGTTGCTTCCTTACTTGACCAGTGAGGAGTGTCGTAATTCTCTTTTACCAGTTCGTTATTCTTTTGCCATACTTGAGCAACTCGGTCCACTGGTTTAGCAGGTTGGATAGGAGTAGCTTTAGGAGCTGTAGGTTTAGTGACAGTCGTTGTTGGCTTCTTAGGTTGTGTCGTTGTAGAAGGCACTGGCTTGTTTACAACAGTTGTTGGTTTCTTAGGTTGAGTTGTAGATGTTGTAGGTTTGTTAGCGACTGTGGCTGGTTTTTTAGGTTGACTAACAGCAGGAGTTGATTGTTTAGGTTTTGTTGTAGCTGTTGTCGTGGGCTTTGTAGAAGGTGTTAATGGTTTTGGAATATAAGTAGATAGAATCTTATGAACGTTACCATTATTAATTTCTGTTGACACCCATGTAGCACCATCTTTTGACCAGGTTTGTGCTTGAGCGACAGTTTCGGTTTTTGGTTCAGAGTGATTTTCTACAGCCTTATGATTGCTATCTGTATTTGTCGGAATTCTAGTCTCATAGGTTTTGCTACCAGTCTGGCTGTCGACAGTACTGCTAGCTGTTTGACTATCTTGTTTCAATTCCTCAAAAGTCGGAGTATTTGTGGGCGTTTGTTCATAGTCATTTTCATGTGTATGAAGATCATCTACAGAGGTATGTGACACAGTAGTCACAGTAGTAGGTGTTTCACTAGATACACCTGTTTGAGTGATGGTATTGGTATTTGTAGTTGTTTCAAGTTCAGAAAATGTCATAGCCTGGTTAGGATCTGAAACATAGGTTTGATCCGCAGAGGCATGCTGAGGATTTCCCACAAGAAAAGCACTAATGATACCGACAGTTGCAAGGGTTAAGATGGTCTTTGTCTTAGTCCCTTGCGTTTTAAAAGAACGTAACATAACTTTCTCCTTTTTAATATAAAACAAAAACAGTTCTCATGATAACATCTAAAAATGAAGACAAAGTGACAAGTAGATAACAATTGTTTTATAAATGAAATGAGGTGAGTTAAAAAGACTTTATGCTGTAAAAAAAGGAATAATATCCGATTAATTATGATAAAATGTTAAATAGGTATATTAAAGTATATTAGAAAGAAAGAGGGAAATAAGATGCTTTCTATTATCGTCCTTGAAGATGATGCCTTGCAGCGTCATCGTGTTAGCCGTTTATTGGACGAAGCAGTTGAGGAGTCGAAGGCCGTTGTTGATGGGATTACCTTTTATGAGCAGGGTCAGGACTTGTTAGATGCTGATAGAGGTTCGGGTAAATCCATGGTTTATCTTTTGGATATTGACCTTAAAAATCAAACGAAGCAGGGACTAGATATTGGGCTTGAAATCCGTAAGGAGGATTTGAAAGCACAAATCGCTTTTGTTACAGCCTACTCTGAGTTTATGCCCTTGACCTTCCGTTATAAGATTCAAGCTTTGGACTTTGTTGATAAGTCTATGGAAGATACAGATCTTAAGAGAGCCTTGGTAGAACTTTTAGATTTTGCGTATTCGCAGGTTGAGCAAGAAACCAAGGCACAGAGTCTGACGGTAAAAACGGATAAAAATGATGTTAACATTCCTTATGATGACATTTTATACATTGAAACAGCCCCTGTGCCACATAAGTTGATCGCTCACACCAAGTCAAACCTAGTAGAATTCTATGGAAAAATTGCAGAAGTAGCGAAATTGGATGATATTTTCTTCCAAACGCATCGCTCTTTTGTTGTCAATGTGAGTAATGTGACAAGTGTGGATCGTACGGCTAATATGGTCTTCTTTGAGGGAGACGAGTCCTGCCTCCTATCGCGGACACGTAAAAAAGAACTTTTGGAACGATTGAAAAATCGTTAAGGCTCAGATTTTCCCCTTCTTCTCTAATCATTATTGAAAGTTTTCTGAAAATCGAGATAATTATTTAATTTTATCTCATATAATAGCAGGAAGTGTGATAAAATAGTAATGTGGCTTTTTACTGCTTATTTAAGATTACTAGAAGGAGGTGGCTAACCATTAAATGATGCTCAATTTGCAAATTGCATTAGAATATCTTTTGCATTTCATTGTCATACAGTGGATCTACGAAAAGACCAGCTTGGTCAAGGTACAACGTATGATCCTTCCTATTGCGTTCCTGGTTGAATGTATAGGGGGAATACTGGGGATGTCATATAATGTCGGTTTGTCCTTTATGACACCGTTCTACCTTCTTTTCTATGCCTATTTCTATGGCAAGGAGAGAACCACCAATATGTTGGCTTTTTATGCCTTCTATCCTCTAGTTCTCTATCTGTTGATTTTTAATGGTTATGCCTACTTCCTGATGCCAGGGTTCGGCATCACATCGGATTTTCTAAACAGAAGTTATCTTTATTTCATTTTCTTTGACCTTTTAATTATTCCAACATTTGTCGCTCTATCCAAGCTCCTTAACATTGATTTTAAATATTTGAGGGTCTTAGAGCGAGATCGTAAATTTGGTCGGATTATGTTTTTCACTAACTTTATCTTGATTGGCTATGTGATTTTGAACTATTCTGTCGTCGTGGCCTCGCGATTTTTTGCCTTGTACTATGCTGGACATGTGATAACCTTAGTGGGGTTTGTAGCTATTTTTTATGCTGTTTACAAGGTTAATAAATATGCAGATGAATTCTTTGAAAATGAGCGTAGAAAAGAAAATCGACGTCACTTGGATGATTTAGAGAAGTATTCTGAGCAGGTCGAAAGTCTTTACGAAACGCTACGCAGTTTCCGTCACGACTATACTAATGTTATGATTTCGCTTAATGAAGCCATCCAGATGAAAGACATCGATCAAATCAAGATGATTTATGATAGTGTCTTGAAAGATTCGGCATCAGATTTGAAGCAGCAAAAGTTTGATTTGGCAAAATTAACTCGTGTGACCAATATGCCACTTAAGAGTCTTTTATCATCTAAAATGGCTGAGGCTTTTGATAAAGGTATTCAATGTCATGTGGAGGTTGAAGAGGGGGTCTTCTTCACAGATATGCGTCCACTCGACTTGATTACAATCATATCAATTCTTTGTGATAATGCTATTGAAGCTACTGTATTAGCAGATAAACCAAAATTATCTATTGCTATCTTTAAGATGGAAAATCAATCAGTTATTGTTGTTGAAAATTCAACTAAGGAAGCTTCTATTGATGTAGCTCCTTTGAAACAAAGAGGATTTTCAACGAAAGGAACAGGTCGTGGTTTGGGCTTAGCAAATATCGAGGAGATTCTCTTCAGATACGACAACGTCACGCTTGAAACAGAATCAGCACAACACCGTTTTGTTCAATTATTGTCTATTACACCAAAAGAAGATTAATGGGGACTTAATAAGAATTTTTAGAATTCTTGTTAATCCCTATTTTTATGTTAAAAAGTATGGTAAAATAGGGAAGTTAATCATGTGTTTTTTAATTCAGGGGGATTTATTATGTTGAAAGACGAATGGTTAGAGTACTTTGAGGCTGTTAATGGCCGAAAACCAAGACCAATCGACTTCAAAGAGGCCTTGGAACGAGGAGAGTTTGTTCTCTCTGAAGGTACAGAGGCTAACCAAGTAGCTGATCAAGGTGAATCAGCAGCTGACCAACAGTTTGAAGAAGGAACCGCAACCGCCAGAGCACTAGCTCAGTCTCAGAAAGAGCGTGACAACGCGCAAGAAGCTATGGCAAATGCGGCCCAGGAAAAGAGAAAGGCCCTATCTCAAGAGACTGTTGGTCAAGTAAGAACCATTCAGTCGGGCCGTCAGGCTGAGGATATTCAAAAGGAAGAGGAACAGCGCAAACGCGTCGCAGAGGCTAAGGAACGTTTGGCAAGTTATGCGCCAACTCGTCCAGATGCAGGAAATCATTCTGTTAATACCTCGAATGAACCTAATCAAGCTATTCCAGTTTTCAGTAACCAAGCACAGCATCTTGGATTATCTGAGGATTTGACAAAACTTGATCGTAAGGAAGAAAAGGCAGCTAAGAAGATTGCTCGTCAAGCTGCTCGTGATAAGAAAAAAGCCGAAAAGCTAGCTGCCAAAGCTAAATCTAAGGAAGAACAGACAGTTGCCAAGTTGGAAAAGAGATTGGAAAGTCAGGTTCGTCTTCTAGAAACGATTCAAAACGCTAATCAAAAGTCGCAAAAGGCCAAAAATTGGGGCAAAGGAGCCTTGATTTCTAGTCTTGTTGCTGTTGTTTTGATGTTGCTTGTCGGTGGTGTATACGGTTTTTGGCGTAATGCTTCGGGGAACATTGAGGGAACTTGGGAATTAAAATCGTCTAAGGTCTTGGACGAAAATTCTGGTAAGTTAACCAATGCTCTGAAAGAACATGAAGATAAAGATGAGATTTACGTCTCTTTCCTTAAAGTTGATCATTCTAATAATTTACAAACGCATTCTTACTTCTATAAAAAAGGTGAGGAGGATCAGCCTACTTTTACAGCTTCAGATTATTTGAAGGAATATCAAGTTGTTGATCAGTGGAATAAATCTATTACCTATACTAAAGAAGTTTCAGAATTTAAGCGTGAGTTGACTAAAGTTGTCTCGCAACTTTATCCAAATGCAGATAAGAATCTAGTAGATTACTATATTTCGGATAACGTAGATAACTACCGACTCTACCGTAAAGGAAAACGCACCAAGTCTTATACTGTAAATAAAGATACCATGGTTGTTTCTACATACAACGAGGATGGCAAGTTGACTAGTCGTGATACTTATGAGAAAGTGTCAAAGGCAGCGGCTAAGAGTTTAGAAGCTCAATATGCTGAAGCAAAAGTAGCTTATGAAAAAAATCATAAGACCACAACTAAGAAATAGTCTAAAAGGAAGTTAGAGTCAAACTCTAATTTTTTTTTGTAGAAAATTTAAGTCTGTCAAGTTTTTTTCTTGACACATAAAAATTATATGTTATACTAGTTAGGGTCGAGGGGCGATAAGAGCCCTCACCATAATAAAAAAACTAAAGAAAAGAGATATTAAAAATGGCAGTAAAAATCCGTTTGACTCGTATGGGTTCTAAGAAAAAACCTTTCTACCGTATTAACGTTGCAGATTCACGTGCTCCACGTGATGGACGTTTCATCGAAACAGTTGGTACTTACAACCCACTCGTTGAAGAAAACCAAGTAACACTTAAAGAAGAACGTGTTCTTGAGTGGTTGTCTAAAGGTGCACAACCTTCAGATACAGTTCGTAACATCCTTTCAAAAGAAGGCGTTATGAAGAAATTCCACGAATCAAAATTCTCAAAATAATTTTTTAGCCTATGGATACCATTGAAAATCTTGTTATCGCTATCGTTAAACCTTTAATTGCTTCACCAGATCAGTTGACCATCAAAATCATTGACGGTCCTGAGTTTTTGGAGTACCATCTTGATCTTGCCCCAGCCGATATTGGGCGTGTTATCGGGAAAAAAGGACGTACTATTACGGCGATAAGAGCGATTGTCTATTCGGTACCTACTCAAGGTAAAAAAGTTCGTCTTGTTATTGACGAAAAAGAGAAAGCTTAAGAGGTGACCCTAGGGTTGCCTTTTTTGCATATTTTGGTTATAGACTAGAAGTCTTTGGTATAATAAGAATGTCAACTCATTAAGCTCAAGGAAAAACTAGGAATCTAGTTTAAAGGTCAGTTTAATGACTAAGTTGAAGCATTAGCCAAAAAAGGAGTAATTATGACTTATCAGGAAGCATTGGATTGGATTCATGGACAATTAAAATTTGGCATCAAGCCTGGCTTGGAGCGTATGGCTTGGATGCTTAAAGAATTGGGAAATCCACAAGATAATCTCAAGGCTGTGCATATCGTGGGAACAAACGGCAAAGGGTCTACAGTCAATGCCCTACAAACAATTTTTACCCAGGCAGGCTATGAAGTTGGAACCTTTACCTCGCCCTATATTATTGACTTCAAGGAACGAATCTCTCTTAATGGTCAGATGATTTCAGAAGAGGACTTACTTGACTTGGTTAGTCGTGTGAAGCCTGTGGTTGAACGTCTACCAAAAGAGACAGAGCATGAAAATGCGACAGAGTTTGAAATTATCACAGTTCTGATGTTCCTCTATTTTGGTCAGGTCCATCCTGTTGATATCGCATTCATTGAAGCTGGAATGGGCGGCCTTCATGATTCGACTAATCTATTTAAGCCTTTGGCAGTTCTTTGCCCTTCGATTGGTTTGGACCATCAGGCTATTTTGGGAAATACCCATGCTGAAATTGCAGCAGAAAAAGTTGGTGTTTTGAAGAATGGGGCTCCTTTTATTTATGCGACTGACCGTACTGATGTTAGAGATGTTTTCGAGAAAAAGGCGCGTGAAGAAGGGTCCAAGACCTATGAATTGGGGAGAGATTTCACAACTGAAGGATCTAGTCATTCCT
Organism: Streptococcus sp. cx1; assembly: GCF_052384325.1. Lineage (NCBI taxonomy): Bacteria > Bacillati > Bacillota > Bacilli > Lactobacillales > Streptococcaceae > Streptococcus > Streptococcus sp. cx1. The sequence goes on from NZ_JBQSUN010000008.1 coordinate 61,728, forward strand.
TTGATTTTACCTATGGGGAGCAAAGGTTAGATGATATAGCCTTGGCCATGGCTGGTCGACATCAAGTAGCAAATGCTAGTTTAGCTATTATGGCTTCTTTACTGCTTCAAAAAGATTATCCTAAAGTAACTCCTAAACTCATAAAGGATGCACTAGCTCATGCCAATTGGCGAGGTCGAACAGAATTTTTAAGACCTAATCTCATGATTGATGGTGCTCATAATAATGAGAGTGTTAAAGTTTTGATTGACTTGCTGCAATCAGAACATGCAGATAAGGAGATTGAACTTCTCTTTGCGGCTATTGACACCAAGCCTATTGATGGTATGCTGGCTCAACTAAAATCGGTTGGTGACTTGACTGTAACGAGTTTTGATTATCCAAACAGTGTTAAATTAGATAAATACCCAGAGGTTTATAAGCAGGTACCAGATTTCAAAACATGGATTAAAGAACATGTAACGACTGACAATAAGAAACTTTATGTGATTACGGGATCTCTATACTTTATTTCTCAGGTCAGAAAATGGGTTTTAGAGCAGGCAAGTGATGTTTAAGACTTGAAAGATGACATTTAGGGGCGTATAATAACCTTCGTATGTTTTAAAAGCAAGGAGATCGCAATGTTTCAACGTCTGAAAAGCATTTTAATCGGTGAACCTTTAACTCATGATGATAGTGGTGATGAACACTTATTGTCCAAGATTCAGGCCTTGGCCATGTTGTCGAGTGATGCACTCTCATCTATCGCCTATGGTCCAGAGCAAGTCGTCTTGGTTCTGACAGCTGTATCTAGTGCGGCTATTTGGTGGTCAATCCCTATTGGGCTTTTGGTTCTTGTCCTTTTGGCCAGCCTTACCATCTCTTATAGACAGGTTATCAAGGCCTATCCTCAAGGTGGTGGTGCCTATATGGTAACGACGGAAAATCTGTCTCCTAAGTTTGGCTTGATAGCTGGAGGCAGTCTTTTGGTCGATTACATGTTGACAGTTGCTGTTTCAGTGGCCTCAGGTGCAGATGCCATTACTTCAGCCCTTCCCTTCCTTCATCCTTTCAATCTTGAGATATCAATGATTTTGGTGCTTGTTTTGATGGTTATGAATCTTAGGGGAATGCGTGAATCGGCAAAATCTTTGATGATACCGGTTTATCTCTTCATTGTTTCGACGCTGTTCTTGTTGGGATTTGGTTTCTTTCAAATTTTAACTGGTCATATGCCTTACGCAGCCACAGCACATTTAGGACAACCCATTACAGGGGTGTCATTGATTCTTATTTTAAGGGCCTTTACTTCAGGTTCTGCCTCATTGACAGGGGTTGAAGCCATCTCTAATGCGGTGCCTTTCTTTCAAAAACCTAAGGCCAAAAATGCAGCTTCAACCCTCTTTATCATGTCTAGCATTTTGGGGGCTATGTTTGCGGGAATTACCTTCCTCAACTGGTGGACAGGTATTACACCTCATGCAGGAGTAACTATCTTGTCACAAATGGCTAGAGAAATCCTCGGTCAATCATGGATTGGTAGTATTCTATTTTACATTTTCCAATTCTCTACTGCTATGATTCTTGCAGTAGCAGCTAACACAGGTTTTTCAGCCTTTCCGATGTTGTCCTTTAATATGGCGAAAAATAAATACATGCCTCACATGTATCTTGAAAAAGGTGCACGTATGGGATACTCTAATGGGATCTTGACACTTGCAATTGGTGCCATTACCCTTTTGTTTATTTTCCGAGGAAATACGGAACGGTTAATTCCGCTTTACACCATCGGTGTATTTATTCCATTTGCTCTTTCTCAAACGGGGATGGTTGTCCATTGGATTCGTGAATATGGTAAGGGATTCTGGAAACACTCTTTAGCAAATATCTTAGGTGCCCTCATTTGTTATGCTATCGTTCTCATTCTCTTCCTTTTCCGTTTAGGAGATATCTGGCCATTCTTCCCGATTATTGCAATCTTGATGTGGATGTTCCTTAAGATTAAAAAACACTATAATGGTGTTGCTCAACAGTTGCGTATTGATGGAGCGGTAGAAGAACACCATTATCAAGGAAATATTGTTCTTATCCTTGTTGGGAATGTTACCAAGGCTAATATCGGAGCTATTTCCTATGCACGTTCTATTGGTGACAAGGTTATCGCCATGCATGTATCTACTAAAGATACAGAGAACAAGGACAAGGAAACTGAACAAGAGTTTAAAAAATATTTCCCTGAAATTGAGATGGTTCATATCCAATCACCATATAGCTCAATCACTCAGTCAACCATTCAGTATGTGGACGAGGTCGCCACTCAAGCTGAGAAGGATAATGCGACTCTGACAGTCATGATTCCTCAGTTTGTACCTAAAAAATCATGGCAAACCATGCTTCACAACCAAATGAGTTTACGATTGAAATATTATCTCAAATGGCGTGAGAATATTGTTGTTTCATCTTATTCTTACCACTTGAAAGACTAAAAAATATAAGCGAAGATAACCTCTATATGAAAGGTGGTCTTCGCTTTTTTTGAGATTTAGGTAGCTAGGAAATCTTATTTTTTGCAAGAAAAATCCAGCAAAATAAGGTATAATAGATAGTATTATAACGTTGCAAGAGGTAATTATGGCAAATCAAGAAAAAGTAGAACAAGCAGTCTATCAACTATTGGAAGCTCTAGGTGAAAATCCTGAGCGTGAGGGACTTTTGGATACACCAAAACGTGTGGCTAAGATGTATGCTGAAATGTTTTCAGGTCTAAATGAAGATCCTAAGGATCAATTTACAGCTGTCTTTTCAGAAGTTCATGACGAAGTTGTCCTTGTCAAGGATATTCCTTTTTACTCTATGTGTGAGCACCATTTGGTTCCATTTTATGGTAAGGCCCATGTGGCTTATTTGCCAAGTGGAGACAAGGTGACAGGACTTTCCAAATTAGCGCGTGCGGTTGAAGTAGCTGCTCGTCGTCCGCAGTTGCAAGAACGTCTTACAGATCAAGTTGCTACAGCACTTGAAGAAGCTCTGAATCCTCGAGGAGTTTTTGTCATGGTTGAAGCAGAGCACATGTGCATGACTATGCGAGGCATTAAGAAACCAGGAAGTAAGACAATCACAACTGTCGCTAAGGGCCTTTATAAAGAAGACCGTGAAGAACGCAAGGAAATTCTTTCATTGATGCGTGATTTTTAGGAGTTAAGATGTTTATCGGTAAACATGAGATTACAGGTAAGGCCTGTATTATGGGAATCTTGAATGTCACCCCTGATTCTTTCTCAGATGGTGGCGATTTTGACACAGTAGAGGATGCCTTGGCTCAGGTTGAGCGCATGATTGCCCAGGGGGCTGCTATTATCGATGTCGGTGGCGAATCTACAGGACCAGGGGCAGAATTTGTTACTGAGGAAGAAGAGGTTGCTCGTATCGTTCCAGTTATTCAGGCTATCAAGGCAAAATATGATGTGCTCATCAGTATTGATACCTATAAGACAGCCACTGCTAGAGCTGCTCTTGAAGCAGGTGCAGATATTCTAAATGACGTCTGGGCTGGACTTTATGATGGTCAGATGTTAGCTTTAGCAGCTGAAAAGAATGTGCCGATTATCCTTATGCATAATCAAAAAGAAGAAGTATACAATGATGTCACAGAAGATGTCTGTACATTCCTCAGTCAACGTGCCCAGGCTGCCTTGGAAGCAGGTGTGGCCAAGGACAATATCTGGATTGATCCAGGCTTTGGATTTGCTAAAAATGTCCAACACAATATTGACCTGCTAAAAGGCTTGGACAAGGTCGTTGCCTTGGGCTATCCTGTTCTTTTTGGAATTTCTCGTAAGCGAGTTGTGAACTACCTACTAGGTGGGAATACTCAAGCTAAGGATCGCGACCAGGGGACAGCTGCCTTATCTGGCTATGCAGTTACCAAAGGATGTCAGATTGTCCGTGTACATAATGTTGACGTCAATCATGATATCGTTAAGACTATTTCAGGAATTTTATGATACTAAAAAAAGCTCAGTTCAACTGAGCTTTTTTTCTTAGTCTTGAATTGTCCAAACGCTGACAGATTTTTCAGAAACTGGGAAGTCTCCCCATCCGTCTTCGTCAATGGTTACAGTATCAGAGCAGTTTCCAAGAATGTCATAGAAGGCTTGTCCAGCCCAATCACTACCAATTTCCATAGACTTGCTGTTAGCAGCATCATTAGAAATCGTTACAGCTAATGGAGCCCCATCTTCGTTGCCAGAGCGTGTCCACCCGATACAGTTTGGATCATCAAAGTAGTCTGTTTGCTCACCGTAAGCTAGGTCTTTACGAGCGTAGAGCAAGGTATCTAGGCTCTCTTGGAAATTTTCTTGGGCAAATTCACCCTCAATACCATAGTAGTCACCATAAAATAGGCAAGGAAGACCGTCTTCACGGAGAAGGATGAGAGCGTAAGCAGCTGGTTTAAACCATTCTTCAACAGTAGATTCTAGAGCTTGTCCGCGTTGAGTGTCGTGGTTGTCTACGAAGGTCACGGCATGTTCAGGATGATTTTTGACCAAGGAATGATCGAAAATTGTTGTTAAATCATAATCAGCTCCCGCTGTGCTAGCGTTGTGTAGATTGTTGTGGAGGGAAACATCGACGAGGTCAAAACGTTTTTCAATCTTTTCAAGATAGGTATTGTTATCCTCCTCGTTACCATTCCAAAATTCACCAAAGACATAGAAATCCTGACCTTGTTTTTCTTTGACATCGCGAATAAAATTACGCATAAAGAAAGAATCAATGTGCTTAATGGCATCCATTCGGAATCCTTGAACGCCTGTTGTTTCAACGAACCAATCTGCCCATTCGTAAATATTTTCAATAACTTCAGGGTGTTTATAGTCTAGGTTGGCATACATAAGGTAGTCGAAGTTACCATTTTCGTTGTCAACCAAGTCGTTGTCTGCCCAGCCTTTGTTGTCACCTTGGATAAGATAGATACCACTTTTATTACGTTTGGCATCGAAGTCGGTTCCGTTAAAGTGGTACCAGTGCCATTCAAAATCGTTGTAGGCTTTATTACGTCCGTCAAAGGTGAAATGTGTCCAGCCTTCGATTTCAAATGGTTCGCTGATCTCTTGGGTACGGTCTTCTGGGTCAACTTCGACCACTTCGAAGGTCTCAAGTTTATCTGCTGCCGCCTTGTGATTAAGCACAACGTCGGCCATAGGTACAATACCAACTTCTTTGAGTTGGTTGATAGCATTGAGATATTCTTCTTTGAGGCCGTATTTGGTGCGGACTGTTCCTTTTTGGTCGAATTCTCCAAGGTCAAAGAGGTCATAGACTCCGTAACCAACATCATCTTTGTTTGTAGCTTTAAAAGCGGGTGGCATCCAAACGTGGCTGATGCCTAGGTCTGCTAAATGTTGGGCATCTTCAGCCAAATTGTTCCAGTGTTGACCGTCACTTGGGAGATACCATTCAAAATATTGCATTGCGGTTTGATTTGTCATAGTTTTTTCCTTATTAGTTGAGATAGTCTTGCTTATAATTCAGGAGTCTCTTTTTAGCTCCTGTGTCTATATTTTACCAAATCAGAAGAATTATGCAATCGATTGCATAAAGTGTAAATACACTAATTTCAGATTTGTCTAAAATATCATACTAATTAGAGACCAACTTTTCAACTGTTTTGTGCTAGAATAAAGAAGAGTCTAGTGTCTTAAGGAGAAACTATGGATAAAATTATTTTAAATGGTTGCCGTTTTTATGGTTATCACGGGGCTTTTGCTGAGGAGCAGACCCTAGGGCAAATTTTTGTGGTTGATTTGGAATTGACTGTTGATCTAACTAAGGCTTCACAGAGTGACAATCTAGATGATACGGTTCACTATGGTTTGGTTTTCGAAGCCGTGCAAAAACAAGCGGAAGATAAAAAGTATATTTTGATTGAGCGTTTGGCGGGTGCGATTTGTGAGGATCTATTTGCCCAATTTACACCAATTCAATCTATTAAAGTTCGAATTACCAAGGAAAATCCACCAATTAATGGGCATTATAAGAGTGTTGGTATTGAATTGGAGCGTAGCCGATGACAAGAGTTTATTTGAGTTTGGGATCTAATATGGGTGATCGTCAGGACTATCTCCAAAAAGCTGTGGAGGCCTTGAATGACTTACCTGAGACAGAGGTTAAAGTAGTATCTTCCTATTATGAAACGGCTGCTTGGGGACTGACAGAACAGGCTGATTTTTTGAACCTTGCCTTGGTCTTAGAGACTCAGTTGCCGGCTGAAGCCTTACTAAGGTCATGTCAGCAGATTGAAAAAAATCTTGACCGCGTTCGTCATGAGCATTGGGGGCCTCGGACAGTAGATATTGATATTCTTCTATATGGGCAGGAAATCTGGGAGACTGAGCACCTTAAAGTGCCCCATCCTTATATGAGTCAGAGAGCTTTTGTTTTGGTTCCCTTGATAGAAATAGCAGATGATTTGGTTGACCCTAAAACTGGCCAAGCCTACAAAAAATATTTGAGTCAATTAAACACTAGTGATGTCCGTAAATTGGAAGTTATGGACTAGCTTTGCGTGAAATTCCTTGTCGTCAAGATGGGGATTTTTTGCTATAATTAATCTTGGCTTTTTGCCGTATTTTTCTTTTAATTTTTAGGAAAAATGCTAACTCATTTTTAGGTAGTGATAGTAATATGGGGAAGTCTATCACGATACCTACAAAGAAATAAATGTATAGAAAAAGTATGGAAAATAACATGTTAGATGAACTTAAAGAAGATTTAGTGGGGATTGATATTCGTTTCGACGAACCCTTAAAACGTTATACATATACCAAGGTTGGTGGTCCAGCGGATTATTTGGCCTTTCCACGTAACCGCTATGAACTCTCTCGTATTGTCAAATTTGCTAATAAGCATGACATCCCTTGGATGGTGCTCGGTAATGCCAGTAATTTGATTGTCCGTGACGGTGGTATCAGAGGTTTTGTGATTATGTTTGACAGACTGAATGGTATTGCAGTTAATGGTTATCAAATTGAAGCTGAAGCGGGGGCTAATTTGATTGCGACAACCAAGGTGGCTCGTTTCCAAAGTTTGACTGGTTTTGAATTTGCAGCGGGGATTCCAGGTAGTGTTGGTGGTGCCGTCTTTATGAATGCGGGTGCCTATGGTGGTGAGATTGCCCATATCTTGGTTTCTGCTCAGGTTCTTACAAAAGACGGTGATATTCGTACGATTGATGCAAGAGATATGCGTTTTGGTTATCGTCGTTCGGTGCTCCAAGAAACAGGTGAAGTGGTTATTTCAGCTAAATTTAACCTCAAACCAGGAGACTACGAGCAAATCAAGAATGAGATGAATCGTCTCAATCATTTGCGAGAGCTTAAACAACCTCTTGAATACCCTTCATGTGGTTCGGTCTTTAAACGCCCACCAGGTCACTTTGCAGGTCAGCTGATTATGGAAGCTAACCTCAAGGGACATCGTATCGGCGGTGTTGAAGTGTCTACTAAGCATGCTGGTTTCATGGTCAATGTCGATCAAGGAACAGCAAAAGACTATGAAGACCTTATTTCAGATGTTATCGTTAAGGTTAAGGAAAATTCAGGTGTTACACTAGAGCCTGAAGTACGTATCATTGGCGACGAATTAAACTAATAAAACCCTATCCCTATATTTGCTATCCATGGAGGATTTATGACAATTGACTAATCCGATTATTGCCTTTCGAAATGTCTCAAAAGTGTTTGAAGACAGTGGCACACAAGTTTTAAAAGACATCAACTTTGAACTAGAAGAAGGTAAGTTCTATACCCTTCTTGGGGCTTCTGGTTCTGGTAAATCAACGATTTTGAACATCATTGCAGGTCTCTTAGATGCGACCAGTGGTGACGTCCTTTTGGATGGAAAACGTATCAATGATATTCCTATCAATAAAAGGGATGTTCACACCGTTTTCCAATCTTATGCCCTCTTTCCACATATGAATGTCTTTGACAATGTGGCTTTTGCCCTTAAATTGAAAAAGGTGCCTAAAAAGGAAATTGAAGAGCGTGTAGAAGAAGCCTTAAAGATGGTTCAACTAAATGGTTATCAAAAGCGCTCGATTCAAAAATTATCAGGTGGTCAACGTCAACGTGTGGCTATTGCTCGTGCGATTATTAACCAACCACGTGTAGTCCTTTTGGATGAGCCTTTGTCAGCACTGGATTTGAAACTACGTACTGAAATGCAATACGAGTTGCGCGAATTGCAACAACGTTTAGGAATTACTTTTGTCTTTGTCACTCACGACCAAGAAGAGGCTTTGGCCATGTCAGACTGGATTTTTGTTATGAATGATGGTGAAATTGTTCAATCAGGAACTCCGGTTGATATCTATGACGAACCGATCAATCACTTCGTTGCAACCTTTATTGGAGAATCTAACATCCTACCAGGCGTTATGATTGAGGACTATTTGGTTGAGTTCAATGGGAAACGTTTTGAATCTGTTGATGGAGGAATGCGTCCTAATGAACCTGTCGAAGTGGTGATTCGCCCTGAAGATTTACAGATTACACTTCCTGAGGAAGGCAAATTGCAAGTTCGCGTGGAAACTCAGCTCTTCCGTGGGGTCCACTATGAAATCATTGCCTATGACAATCTTGGTAATGAATGGATGATTCATTCAACCCGTAAGGCGATTGAGGGTGAGATTATCGGTCTTGATTTTACGCCTGAGGATATTCATATCATGCGTCTTAATGAGACAGAAGAAGAATTCGATGCGCGTATTGAAGAATATGTGGAAGTGGAAGAGCATGAAGATGGCTTGATTAATGCCATTGAGGAGGAGCGCTATGAAGAAAACAGCTAGCCTCTTCTCAGTTCCTTACCTCCTTTGGCTCCTACTCTTCGTGGTTGCTCCAGTGCTCATGCTACTCTATCAGTCTTTCTTTGATATCAGTGGCAACTTTACTTTGGACAACTATGGTACCTTCTTTTCCAGTTGGACTTATTTAAGGATGAGTTTTAACTCGGTTCTTTATGCAGCCATTATTACTCTGGTAACCCTTCTCATTTCTTATCCGACGGCATATCTTTTAACCAGATTAAAGCACAAGCAACTTTGGTTGATGTTGGTCATTTTGCCGACCTGGGTCAACCTCCTTCTGAAAGCCTATGCTTTTATGGGAATTTTTGGGCAACAAGGTGGTATCAATTCCTTTCTCGGCTTCTTTGGGATTGCACCCATGCAAATTCTCTTTACGGATTTCTCCTTCATTTTCGTGGCTAGCTATATTGAAATTCCCTTTATGATTCTACCGATTTTCAATGCACTGGATGATTTGGATGAAAATATTGTGAATGCGAGTAAAGATTTGGGAGCCAATGATTGGCAGACCTTTACCAAGGTTATTTTTCCCTTATCGCTTAATGGGGTACGCTCTGGTGTCCAGTCGGTCTTTATTCCTAGTCTCAGCCTCTTTATGCTGACACGCTTGATTGGTGGTAACCGAGTTATCACCCTAGGGACAGCCATCGAACAGCATTTCCTCACGACACAAAACTGGGGAATGGGGGCAACCATTGGTGTTGTTCTTATTGCTGCTATGATTGCGACAATGTGGTTAACAAAGGAGAGACGTAAATGAAAAAATTTGCAAATCTCTATTTAGCTCTTGTCTTTGTTATCCTCTACCTGCCAATCTTTTATTTAATCGCCTATTCTTTCAATAGTGGTGGCGATATGAATAGTTTCACAGGTTTTACTCTGGATAACTATCAGAGCATGTTTTCAGATAGCCGACTTATGTTAATCCTGGCTCAAACCTTCTTTTTAGCTTTCCTTAGCGCTCTTCTGGCAACGATTATCGGTACCTTTGGGTCTATCTTTATCTATGAGAGTAAACAGAAACAACAGACTGGGATTTTATCCCTAAATAACGTGCTCATGGTTGCACCGGACGTCATGATTGGTGCAAGTTTCTTGATTCTCTTCACCTTGATTGGTTTCCAATTAGGCTTTGTATCTGTCTTATTGAGTCACATTGCTTTTTCAATCCCAATTGTGGTTCTCATGGTGTTGCCACGTCTCAAGGAAATGAATCGAGATATGGTGAATGCCGCTTATGACCTAGGTGCAACTCAATGGCAGATGTTACGTGAGGTTATGTTGCCATACTTGACACCTGGTATTATTGCTGGTTATTTCATGGCCTTTACCTATTCATTGGATGACTTTGCCGTAACCTTCTTTGTAACGGGGAATGGTTTTTCAACACTTGCTGTGGAAATTTACTCACGTGCACGTAAGGGGATTTCTCTGGAAATCAATGCCTTGTCAACCGTTGTTTTCCTATTCTCTATTCTTTTAGTGATAGGTTATTATGCGATTACCAAGGAGAAGGAGGAGCAGGATGCGTAGACTCTATCAATTTCTGGCAGGTATCTTAGCCATTATCTTCTTCCTTTGGGGCATCTCTGCCTACATGCAGAGTCGTACAGGAAATGTGTCGGACAAATTAGTTATCTATAACTGGGGTGATTATATTGACCCAGACCTCCTGACTAAGTTTACAAAAGAAACGGGCATCAAGGTTCAGTACGAAACCTTTGATTCCAATGAAGCCATGTATACAAAGATTAAGCAGGGCGGAACAACCTACGATATCGCTGTGCCGTCAGACTATACCATTGATAAAATGGTTAAGGAAGACCTTTTGGTGAAGTTGGATAAATCTAAAATCAAAGGTTTTGACCAGATTGGCCCAAGCTTTAAAGGACTTAGTTTTGACCCTCACAATGACTATTCCATCCCTTATTTCTGGGGAACTGTCGGTATTGTTTATAATACAAAATTGGTGAAAAAAGCACCACAGCACTGGGATGATCTTTGGTCACCAGATTACAAAAACCAGATTATGCTAGTTGATGGTGCGCGTGAAGTCCTTGGTTTCTCACTCAATAGCCTGGGATATAGCTTGAATACGAAAAACATGACTGAATTACGTTTGGCTGAAACTAAACTTAATAGTCTAACACCAAATATCAAGGCTATTGTTGGTGACGAGATGAAGGGCTACATGGTTCAAGGTGATGCGGCCATTGGAGTAACCTTCTCAGGGGAAGCTAGTGAGATGCTTGATAAAAATGAGGACCTACGTTACGTTGTCCCATCTGAAGGCTCAAATCTTTGGTTTGACAATCTAGTGATTCCTAAAACTGTGAAGCATGAGAAGGAAGCCTATGCCTTTATTAACTTCATGCTTAAACCGGAAAATGCAGCACAAAATGCTGAATATATCGGTTATGCCACACCTAACGAGGCAGCCAAAGCCTTACTTCCAAAGAGTATTACGGATGATAAAGCTTTTTATCCATCAGAATCAACCATTAAAAACCTTGAAGTCTATAATAACCTAGGTCAAAAGTGGCTAGGAATCTATAACGATATTTACCTTCAAGTTAAGATGTATCGTAAATAAAAAGTTACCTTTTGACCTTTAGCTTCTAAAATCGGTCAAAAAAATACGAGAGGCTGAAACGCTAGTGTTTCAACCTCTTTTCTGATTGTCCAAGTGCTTGAAAAAGATATACTATTTTTCTTGAAAAATTGTATTACTGTGCTATAATAAAGCAAAGAAATTTTTAATGTTTATTTTGGAGGACTTAACATGCAAGCAGCATTTCTCTTTTTACTGATTTCATTCTTGATTATCTTAGGAATTCTCATCAGTATGCTTTACGTTGTACGTCAACAGTCAGTGGCTATTGTTGAACGTTTTGGACGCTATCAAAAAATCGCAACGAGTGGTATCCATATGCGTTTGCCGTTTGGTATCGATAAAATTGCAGCTCGTATTCAACTACGTTTGCTTCAAAGTGAGATTGTGGTCGAAACCAAGACCAAGGACAATGTCTTTGTTATGATGAATGTGGCTACTCAGTATCGTGTAAATGAGCAAAATGTTACAGATGCTTACTATAAACTCATGCGTCCAGAGGCTCAAATTAAATCATACATTGAGGACGCCCTTCGTTCATCAGTTCCTAAATTGACGCTTGATGAGCTCTTTGAGAAAAAGGATGAGATTGCCCTTGAGGTTCAACACCAAGTAGCAGAAGAAATGACAACTTATGGTTATATCATTGTTAAGACCTTGATTACCAAGGTTGAGCCAGATGCTGAAGTTAAGCAGTCTATGAACGAAATCAATGCTGCCCAACGTAAGCGTGTAGCAGCCCAAGAATTAGCAGAAGCTGATAAGATCAAGATTGTCACAGCAGCTGAAGCCGAAGCTGAAAAAGATCGTCTTCACGGGGTCGGTATTGCCCAACAACGTAAGGCTATCGTTGATGGATTGGCTGAATCTATTGCAGAACTAAAAGAGGCTAATGTGGGGATGTCTGAAGAGCAGATTATGTCTATTCTCTTGACTAACCAATATTTGGATACCCTTAATACTTTTGCGGCGAAAGGAAATCAAACCTTATTCTTGCCAAATAATCCAAACGGTGTGGATGATATTCGTACCCAAATTTTGTCAGCCTTGAAAGCAGATAATAAAAATTAAGCACAAAAAAAGCCAGATCTATACGATCTGACTTTTTTTGATTTATTTTTCTAGGAATTGAGCCAAACGAATAACTTCAATCTTATAGCCATCTGGATCAGTGATGAAGTAGTACATTTTTGGTTTACCAGGAAGACCTGAGAGGTCTGTGACAGTATAGCCAGCCTCTTTGTGAGCTTGGTGTGTAGCTTCTAGGTCATCAACACCAACGGCGATATGACCATATCCATCCCCGAGATCATAAGCTTCATGGTCGTAGTTGTAGGTTAATTCCAACTCATAATCAGGATCATCTTCGAGTTGTAAATAGACAAGGGTGAACTTATATTCTGGAAAATCATTGCGACGAGCTTCTTTGAAACCAAGTGCCTCTTTATAAAATTTAAGTGAGGCTTCTAGGTCCTTGACACGGACACAAGTGTGTAGAAATTTAGTCATGTGAGATACTCCTTTTATCTAATTGTGTAAGTTTATGATAGCATTTTGGAACCGTTTTTTCTAGTTTTTGCTATTTTGTGTTATAATGACGAATAACAATCTGTGGAGGATGCTTATGACGATTTTAGCGATTGATTTTGGGGGAACACAGGTGAAGTCAGCACTTGTCTCGGATCGGTTTGCCATTGAAAAGAGTCTGCCGACGCAGTCATCCCCACAAAACTTAGAACAAGCCATTGACGTGATTGGTCAGATAGTCAATTCAGTTGAAGTAGACTTATCAGGTATTGCAATTAGTGTTCCAGGGACGGTTGATACTGAGGAAGGTGTGATTTATCATGGTGGCTTATTGAGGTTCTTCCACGGCTTTCGTATTAAAGAGGTCCTTGAAGCCAAGTACCATCTGCCTGTGATGGCTCTTAATGATGGTAAAGCAGCGGCCTTGGCAGAGCTAGCGACGGGTCATTTGCAAGGAGTAACCAATGGTGCAGCCCTTGTTTTGGGTTCAGGTCTAGGTGGTGGATTTATTATTAATGGTAAACTTTTTCAAGGAAGCCACTTTCAAGCGGGGGAGTTGACCTTTCTTTTACCAGTTCAAATGGAAAAAGTTGATCCTTCATTGATGCGAGGCATGACTTTGTCGGCTGTCGGTTTAATTACCAAGGTAAATGAAGTGCTAGGTAACTCAGATTTAAAGGATGGTTTAGCCGCATTTAAGGCCATAAATGCAGGAGATAAAACGGTCTATTCGCTTTTTGAAAGCTATTGCCGTAATCTAGCCATTACCATTTTGAATCTTCAAACCATCTTTGATATGGAAACCTTTGTTATTGGAGGTGGCATTTCAGCCCAGCCAATTCTTATCGAGGAGGTAAACCGCCAGTTTGATAAGGTTCACCATGAGATTGACTTTATCGGTAAAATTATTAAACGTCCCAAGATTGTTGCTTGTCATCATCATAATGGAGCTAATCTAATTGGGGCAGCCTATTTTCTTAAGCAAAAATAAACGGATACTAAAATCAATTACTGATAAAAATATACATAAAATACCTAACTTTTTTGAGGCGAGCGGTTAATCCCGTTCGTTTTTTACTGTTAACACTTTACAATATTCAGAAAATTCGCTATAATAGGACCATTAAAATTTTGGAGGTGTCTTTATGACAATTTATAATTTCTCAGCAGGACCTGCTACATTACCAAAACCAGTGCTTGAAAAAGCCCAAGCTGAATTGCTTAACTATCAAGATTCCGGTATGTCCGTGCTAGAAATGTCCCACCGTTCTCCAGAATTTGACAAAATCGTTAAAGATGCGGAAGCGACACTTCGTGAGCTTATGGCCATTCCTGATAACTATAAGGTTATTTTCTTGCAAGGTGGCGCTTCAACACAATTTACAATGGTCCCACTTAACCTCGCTCAAGGTAAGAAAGCTTACTACCTTGTAGGTGGTTCATGGGGTAAAAAAGCTTACACAGAAGCTGTTAAACTTTCAAAAACCATTCCTTTTGAACCAATTCTTTTGGCCTCTTCAGAAGAAACTGTTTACGATCATATCCCAAGTTTTGACCCAGCAACAATTGATCCAGAAGCTGCTTATGTTCACTTGACAACGAACAATACCATTGAAGGAACATCTATCTACGATTTGCCTGATACTAATGGTGTGCCAATTGTAGCTGACATGTCTTCAAATATTTTGGCTGCTCGTTACAATGTTGAGGACTTTGCCCTTATCTATGCTGGTGCTCAGAAAAATATTGGACCTGCTGGTGTTACAGTGGTTATCGTTCGTGAAGACTTCCTTAACGACCAACCACAATTGTCTGCCATGTTGGATTACCGTATTCAAGCTGAAGCAGGATCACTTTACAATACACCACCATGTTTCAACATCTATATTTCAAAACTCGTCTTTGACTGGGTTAAAAATGAAATTGGTGGCGTGGACAAGATGGCTGAAATTCAACGTGAGAAATCAGGTCTTCTCTACGATTACATTGAGTCATCTGATTTCTACACAAATCCTGTCAAGGATGCTAAAGATCGTTCTGTCTGCAACATTCCATTTGTCACACCAAGCAAAGAATTGGATGCTAAGTTTGTAGCAGAAGCAGATGCTCTTGGTTTCAAGAATATCAAAGGACACCGTTCAGTAGGTGGTATGCGTGCTAGTGTTTATAATGCTTTCCCACGTCAGGGTGTACTTGACTTGATTGACTTTATGAAGAAATTTGAAGCCGAAAATAAATAATTAGGTAAAGAGATGGAAATTAGACAAGCCTTCCCAAATGAAATTGGGGCTATCATGACTGTGATTGAGAGTGCTAGAACTGCTTTAGCAGAAGCGGGGAGTACCCAATGGCAAGGAGCTGATGGTTACCCTACTGAAGAAACTATCTTTGACGATGTCCTTAATGGGCAGGCCTATGTAGGAATTGTTGATGGTCAAATTGTTTCTTATGCTGCGGTGATTGTTGATGGAGACCCTGCTTACGACAAAATCTATGACGGGGACTGGAAACACCACAATAAGCGCTACATTACTTTTCATAGAATCGCCGTTTTAAGTGAATTTACGGGTCAGGGTATTGCTCAAACCTTCATTCAAGGTCTTATTGAGGGAACTGATGCTCATGATTTCCGTTGTGATACGCATGAAAAGAATACTGTCATGCAACATATTTTGGAGAAGCTTGGCTATGTCTATTGTGGCAAGGTTCCTATTGATGGTGAACGTCTTGCTTATCAGAAAATCAAAACTAAGCGAGAGAAAGCCTTTTATCAAGAACTTGATGAAGCAGCTCACCACGGGATACATTGATTTAAGAGGAATAAAATTATGGTATTTAGTGTAAAAACGTATAACAATATTAACCAGATTGGTTTGAAGGAACTTGGAAATCATTTCCAAATTGATGGTGATTTAGCGGAAAATCCGGATGCCTATATCATTCGTAGTCAAAATCTCCATAACACTGTCTTCCCTGACAACTTGAAAGCTATTGCGCGTGCTGGTGCAGGTACTAACAATATCCCAGTTGACGAAGCAACTGAAAAAGGGATTGTTGTCTTCAATACTCCAGGTGCCAATGCTAACGCTGTTAAAGAAGCTGTTTTGGCCTCTATCTTACTCTCAGCACGTGACTATATTGCGGCCAATGCTTGGGTTAACACACTTAGTGGTGATGATGTTCCTAAACAAATTGAAGCAGGTAAGAAACAGTTTGCTGGTAGCGAGATTGCTGGTAAGACATTGGGTGTTATCGGGCTCGGTGCTATTGGTGCACGTATTGCCAATGATGCTTACCGTTTGGGAATGAAGGTCTATGGTTACGATCCATATGTTTCTATTGAAGCTGCCTGGAATATCTCTCATCATGTAAGACGTGTTTCTGATCTTAAAGAGATTTTTGAAAACTGTGATTATATCACCGTTCACGTTCCATTGACACCAGATACAAAAGGTACTTTCAATGCGGATGCCTTTAACCTCATGCAAAAAGGGACAACTATCATTAACTTTGCCCGTGCAGAGTTGGTAGATAACGATGCCCTCTTTGATGCTTTGGAAACAGGTGTGGTTAAACGCTATATCACCGACTTTGGTACAGAAGACCTCCTTAACAAACCTAAGGTGACTGTCTTCCCACACGTTGGTGGATCAACAGGTGAAGCAGAACTTAACTGTGCGATTATGGCTGGTCAAACCATTCGTCGTTTCATGGAAACAGGTGAAATTGTTAACTCTGTTAACTTCCCACGTGTGCAACAGGCCTTGAGTGCCCCATACCGTATCACCTTGATTAATAAAAACGTGCCTAATATTGTGGCTCGTATCTCTACTGCGGTTTCTGATTTTAATATCAATATCGATAATATCATCAACCGTTCTAAGGGCGACTATGCCTATACACTTCTTGACCTTGATGAAACAGATAAGTCTAAGATTGATGAATTGGTTGCTAAGTTTGAAGCTAGTGACAATATCGTTCGTGTGCGTTTGATTAAAGGTAAATAATAAGAGTTAATTGACAGGAACAAGAGATTCCTGTCTTTTTTGTTATAATAAAGACATGCTTTATCGTCAGTATTATTTATCTCCTATTGGACGCTTGTGCTTGGTGGCAAGTGACCAAGCGCTTTATGGTGTTTGGTTGGAGGGGCAAAAGCATTTTCAAGCAGGAATTAAGGAAGAGGAGCTAGTAGACACCTCAAATCCTATCTTGAAAATGACCAAGAATTGGTTAGAGGCTTATTTTAAAGGTAATCATCCAAGTTCAGATAACCTCCCTCTAGCTGATAGAGGGACAGCCTTCCAGCAAAAAGTTTGGTCAGCTTTACGGGACATTCCTGTGGGTCAGAGTAGAACCTATAGCCAGATTGGTAAAGTGATTTCATGCCAATCGGCACAGGCCGTAGGAACTGCTGTTGGTAAGAATCCCTGGTTGATTCTGGTCCCTTGTCATCGTGTTCTTCCTAGTAGTGGTCATATAGGAAAATACGCCGCAGGAGAAGATGCCAAGCATTTCTTACTTCATTTAGAAGGCATTAGGTTTGACAATCCTTAGACAGATATCTTATGCTAGAAAAAAGGAGAAAAACATGTACACTTTTTATGAATATCCCAAATGTAGCACTTGTCGCAAGGCAAAGGCAGAACTCAATCAATTAGGTTTAGATGTTGAATCTATTAATATTAAGGAAAATCCACCTTCAGCTCAATTTTTAAAAGAGCTTTTGGAAGGGTCAGATTTAGAACTTAAGAAATTCTTCAATACGAGTGGTCAATCCTACCGCTCTCTAGGTCTAAAGGATAAGTTGCCAACCCTATCTCTTGATGAAGCTGTTGAACTCTTGGCTTCAGATGGTATGTTGATTAAACGTCCTATCTTGATTAAAGATGGTAAGGTTTTACAGGTTGGTTACCGTACCCCTTACCAAGACTTAAATTTATAAAAAATAAGCAAAAAATCTTGCCACAGTAAATAGAAGTATGGTAAGATTAAAACAGTTGCCGCTATAGTTAAATGGTATAATAGAGCAATGGTAATGTTCCGTTCCGAGTTCAATTCTCGGTGGTGGCATCTGTGATAAAGTCCAGCCTTAGGGTTGGATTTTTTTATGTTCAAAGAGGCTGATTTATACCTCTCAATTTTTCAAAAGAATTTACTGAAAACTCTTGAAATTCAAAAAAAAAGGAGTAGACTAATAGGTGATTAAACCTAGGAGGCAAGTCGTGAAATACTACGTTCAATTCATGTTGATTTGTTTGTTTGCCGTTATTGGTGAAGCTATTTCAACATTCTTCAAATTACCTATTCCTGGAAGCATTATTGGTTTATTCTTGCTTCTTATTGCTCTTCAGCTTAAGTGGATTCGTCTACGTCATATTCATGCAGTAGCAGAGTTTTTAATTACCAATATGACCATTCTATTTTTGCCAGCAGGTGTCGGTATTATGGAACGATGGAATGCTATTTCAGCGAATATTGTCCCTATTATTTTGATTATTATGGGAGCCTTGGTTCTTAATATTGTAGTGATTGCAGTAGTTGTCGGTTTCATCAAAAAACATTTTGAAGGTGATTACGAGGAGGTTAAACGTGGCTAATTTTTTTAATACACCCTTGTTTGGGCTAACACTTTCTGTACTAGCTTACACAATAGGGCTTTTGATTTATCGCCGTTTTCCTAATCCTTTGACAACGCCTCTCCTTGTATCGACTGCCTTGATTATCGTCATTTTGCATTATACAGGTATTTCCTACAAGGATTACTATGTAGGTGGTTCTTATCTTAACAGTTTGATTATTCCTTCAACAGTTGCGTTAGCAGTTCCTTTTTATAAAAATCTACACCTCATGCGCCATCACTATAAGAGTATTCTAATTGGATCAACGGTTGCCTGTGTTCTAAATACGAGTTATACGGCCTTGATTGCTAAGCTTTTTGGGATGGATTATTTCCTAGCCATTTCTCTCTTTCCTAAGTCTGTAACAACTGCCATGGCTGTAGGGATTTCGGAAAAAATGCAGGGGATTACGACAGTAACCTTGGTTGTCGTTGTTATTACGGGTATCTTAACCTCTGTCTTGGGTCCTGTCTTCTTAAAAATGATTGGCATTAAAGATCCAGTTGCTATCGGACTTTCACTCGGAGGAACTGGACACGCCGTAGGTACCGGAGCTGCCTTCAGATATGGTCAGGTTGCAGGTGCCATGGGTGGTCTTTCAATTGCTGTAACAGGGATTCTATATGTCTTTATTAGTCCCATTGTGGCAAGTTTGATTCTGAAATAAAAAATTAAGGTTTGGATAGCTTATCCAAGCCTTTTTAGCTGTGAAAAACAAGCAAAATCTGACCTTTTATGGTATAATTAAGGTTATGAATTATGGAGATTATATCTGGGATTTGGGTGGTACCTTGTTGGATAATTACCAGGTATCAACCCAAGCCTTTCTAGCAACTTTAGAGCAATTTGGTCGGACGGCAGAGCACCAAGAAATTTATGATGCCCTTAAGGTATCAACCAGCACAGCTATCGCGAAATTTGCTCCCGATATAGCCGATTTTCGAACCCTATACAAACAGGAGGAAGCTAAGCATTTGCAAGAGCCTGTACTTTTTGAGGGGGCTAAGGCTATCCTCGCTAAGATAGTGGAAGAAGGTGGGCGTAATTTCTTGGTTAGCCACCGTAATCACTTGGTGCTAGACATCCTTGATAAGGCAGAGATTGCCCCTTATTTTACGGAGGTTGTAACTTCTGAAAATGGTTTTGCTAGAAAGCCTAGTCCAGATAGTTTTCTTTATTTAATTAACAAATACGATATTAAACATGGCTTGGTCATAGGTGACCGCCAGATAGATATAGAGGCTGGTCGAGCAGCGGGTCTGGATACCTTGCTTGTTGATGGCCATAAATCATTATTGGAGATTGTGACATAAATGACTGATGAATTAAAAAATCTTGAAGAAAAAGCGCAAGAATATGATGCCAGCCAGATTCAAGTCCTAGAGGGACTTGAAGCGGTACGTATGCGCCCAGGTATGTATATTGGCTCAACCTCAAAAGAGGGGTTGCATCATTTGGTATGGGAGATTGTCGATAACTCAATCGATGAGGCCTTGGCTGGTTTCGCCACCCATATTCAAGTCTTTATTGAGCCGGACAATTCTATTACGGTTGTCGATGATGGTCGTGGTATTCCAGTCGATATCCAAGAAAAAACTGGCCGTCCTGCGGTAGAAACTGTCTTTACAGTACTTCACGCTGGTGGTAAATTCGGCGGAGGCGGTTATAAGGTCTCTGGTGGTTTACACGGGGTTGGTTCTTCGGTCGTTAATGCCCTCTCAACACAACTTGATGTTAAGGTTTATAAAAATGGCCATATCCACTTCCAAGAGTATAAACGTGGGGTAGTGGTAGCAGATTTGGCAGTAATTGGTGAAACAGAGAAACATGGTACGACTGTTCACTTTACGCCAGACCCAGAGATTTTCCAAGAGACAACCGAGTTTGATTTTGGAAAATTGGCTAAACGTATCCAAGAATTAGCCTTTTTGAACAAGGGGCTCCGTATCTCTATCACAGATAAGCGTGAAGGTCTCAAACAAGAGAAACATTATCACTACGAAGGTGGTATCACATCCTATGTGAAATACATCAATGAAAACAAGGATGTTATCTTTGATGAACCTATCTACACTGATGGTGAGATGGATGGTATTTCGGTTGAAGTTGCTATGCAATACACGACTGGCTATCATGAAACGGTAATGAGTTTTGCCAACAACATTCACACCCATGAGGGTGGTACTCACGAACAAGGTTTCCGAACAGCCTTAACGCGTGTCATTAATGACTATGCACGTCAGAATAAGATTCTCAAAGAAAAAGATGATAATTTGACAGGGGATGATGTTCGTGAAGGTTTGACTGCTATCATCTCTGTTAAACATCCAAACCCACAGTTTGAAGGTCAAACCAAGACCAAGCTTGGAAACTCTGAAGTGGTTAAGATTACCAATCGTCTCTTCAGTGAAGCTTTGAGTCGCTTCCTCTTGGAAAATCCTGCTATCGCTAAGAAGATTGTTGAAAAAGGGATTTTGGCTTCTAAGGCCCGTATCGCCGCTAAGCGTGCCCGTGAAGTGACACGTAAGAAGTCAGGTCTTGAAATTTCTAACCTTCCAGGGAAGTTGGCAGACTGTTCATCGAATAATGCTGAAATGAATGAACTTTTCATTGTCGAAGGGGACTCAGCCGGTGGATCTGCTAAATCAGGTCGTAATCGTGAATTCCAAGCTATTCTGCCAATTCGAGGTAAGATTTTGAACGTTGAAAAGGCTAGCATGGATAAGATTCTAGCCAATGAAGAAATTCGTTCTCTCTTCACAGCTATGGGAACAGGTTTTGGAGCTGAATTTGATGTCAGCAAGGCTCGTTACCACAAGTTGGTAATCATGACCGATGCCGATGTCGATGGGGCCCACATCCGTACTTTGCTTCTGACTTTGATTTATCGCTTTATGCGTCCAGTCTTGGAAGCAGGCTATGTCTACATTGCTCAACCACCAATTTATGGGGTTAAGGTTGGTTCTGAGATTAAAGAATACATCCAACCTGGTGCCGATCAAGAAGACAAATTGCGTGTTGCTCTTGAAAACTACAGTGTGGGACGTTCAAAACCTACAGTACAACGTTATAAAGGTTTGGGTGAAATGGATGACCACCAACTTTGGGAAACTACCATGGACCCTGAAAATCGTTTGATGGCACGTGTTTCTGTGGATGATGCTGCAGAGGCCGATAAGATTTTCGATATGCTGATGGGAGACAAGGTTGAACCTCGTCGCGAATTTATCGAAGAAAATGCCGTTTACAGTACTCTAGATATCTAATATTCTTTTAGAAAAGGGTGCAATGCTAGGATAACTATGATATAATCGTAATGTTATTCTACATTTATGAACATAATAGACGATTAAGGAGAAACTATGTCTAGCGGAATTGTTTTACTGATTGTAGTGGTAGTTATGCTCGTAATTATCGCTTACTTAGTCGGTATTCTTATTAGAAAACGAAATGATTCGCGGATTGCACAGCTTGAAGAACGCAAGCAAAAATTGTTTGACTTGCCAATTAACGAAGAAATTGAAGAAGTTAAAAAGCTTCACTTGATTGGACAAAGTCAAACAACATTCCGTGAATGGCATCAGAAATGGATTGATATCTCGACAAATTCATTCGCAGATATTGAAAATCATATTTTCGAAGCTGAAAATATGAATGATACCTTCCATTTCTTCAAGGCTAGTGGTGAAATCAATAACATTGAGAGTCAGTTAGATCTTGTGGAAGAAGATATCAAGTCTATCCGCGAAGCGCTCTCAACCTTGAAAGAACAAGAAGAAAAGAACAGTGCTCGCGTTAAGCATGCATTAGACTTGTACGAAGAGTTGCAAAACTCAATCGAGGAAAACTCTGATAATTTCGGTTCTACCATGACCGAAATCAATAAGCAGCTTAAAAACATTGAAGCTGAGTTTGCAGAATTCGTGACTCTTAACTCATCAGGTGACCCTGTTGAAGCATCTACTATCTTGGATCGTGCAGAAGAGCACACTATTGCATTGGGTCAAATTTCAGAGAAGATTCCTGCTATTGTAGCTAAGTTGGAAGATGATTTCCCAGATCAGTTGGATGATTTGGAATCTGGCTATCGCAAGTTGATTGAGCAAAATTATCACTTCCCTGAGAAAAATATCGAACGTCGCTTCCAAGAAATTCGTGAAGCTATCCGTTCAAACTCAAGTGAGTTGGTTTCTCTTGATTTAGACCGTGCGGAAGAAGAAAACGCTGAGATTCAAGAAAAAATTGACAACTTGTATAGCATTTTTGAACGTGAAATTGCCTCATACAAGGTTGTTATGCGTCAAAAGAAAATTTTGCCAGATTATCTCAAGCATGCTAAAGAAAACAACAAGAAACTTCAAGAAGAGCTTGAGCGTCTCATGTTGACTTACATCTTCGATGAAACTTATGCGGCAGATGTTCGTAGCTTTGCATCTGATATCTCAGGTGTGGAGACGGCTGTTCTTCCAACCCTTGAAAATTTTGAAACTCAGGTAAAACCATTCTCAGAACTTGAGAAAATCTTTGAAAAGAGTCTTAATACCTTGTCAGCTGTTGAAAATGGTCAGGTTGAGGTCTTTGAAAATCTTCAGGCTATTGAGATAAACGAAGCTAAAGCACGTGAAGAGCTTGATCTTTATGTTAATAAATTGCATGTTATCAAGCGTTACATGGAAAAACGTAACCTGCCAGGTATTCCTCAATCCTTCTTGAGTGTATTCTTCTCAACTAGTGCTCAAATTGAGGCCCTTATGGACGAACTCAGCCGTGGCCGTATTAATATTGATGCGGTAATGCGTTTGACAGAAATATCTAAAAACGCCATTGATCATTTGGAAGAGACTGCTTACTTGGTTGTTCAAAATGCAACCTTGACTGAGCAACTCTTGCAATACTCAAACCGCTACCGTTCGTTCGAACCTGCTGTTCAAAGTAGCTTTGAGCATGCACTTAAATTGTTTGAGGTTGATCATGATTATGATGCATCTTTGGAAGAAATCTCTTATGCTTTGGAAACAGTTGAACCAGGTGTGACAGATCGTTTTGTATCATCTTACGAGAAGACACGCGAACAAATTCGTATGTAAGAGAAAGATTCTGGACTACGGTCCAGAATTTTTTGTAAGGTCCGTTTTTCATTTCATATTTGAATTAAATCTAGTGAAGGCTTATATAGACATCGAAGAATCGAGGTAATTATGTCAGAAGTTAAAGGTTTATTAGTTATGGACGTAGATTCTACGCTAGTCCAAGAAGAAGTTATTGATTTATTGGGAGAAGAAGCAGGCGTTGGTCAAAAGGTTGCTGAAATTACAGAGCGTGCCATGCGTGGAGAATTGGATTTTAGACAGGCCTTGAATGAGCGTGTGGCGACCCTCAAGGGATTGCCAGAGAGTATATTTGACAAGGTCTACGCTCGTATTCATTTCAACAAGGGAGCCAAGGAACTTGTAGATGAACTCCACGCCCGTGGCTTTAAGGTAGGCTTGGTTTCTGGAGGTTTCCATGAGACTGTGGATAGACTAGCAATTGAAGCAGGAATCGATTATGTTAAGGCTAATCACCTAGAGGTGGTTGACGGTGTCTTAACTGGTAAGGTCTATGGTGACATTGTCACCAAAGATGTCAAGGTAGCCAAACTCAAAGATTGGGCAGCAGAAAATGGTCTCGAACTCTCGCAAACCATTGCTATGGGTGACGGTGCTAATGATTTACCTATGATTAAGACAGCTGGTATCGGCATCGCCTTTTGTGCCAAACCAATTGTTCGCGAACAAGCTCCCTACCAAATCACAGAACCAGATTTGTATAAGGTAATCGAGATTTTGGATGAGGTCAAGAAATAGTAGATATATAAATAGTCCTTTGGAATCATCCAAAGGACTATTTGTATACCAAAAAAGCACCGAATCGGTGCCACTTTCTCAAGTTGAATACGGACTAAGCCTTATTTTAACTTTGCTGTATTGTTTCGAATGGTTTCAAAGCGTTTTTATTATATAGCTTTGTAACCAATATGTCAATATACTACAGAGTAAGGTAATAAAAAATTATTTTCTTAATCATAAGACTTTAACTCTGTACTATTAAATAAGTAGTTCTATCAGGTGTTGAAATGTTCTTTAATAAGTGTATAATATTTTCTATAAATTAAGATTTTTCAAATAAGGAGAAAAGCATGACTAAGCCATACTCAATTGGACTTGATATTGGGACGAATAGTGTTGGATGGGCTGTAATAACTGATGATTACAAGGTTCCATCTAAAAAAATGAAAGTCTTAGGAAATACGAGTAAAAAGTATATCAAAAAGAACCTGTTAGGTGCATTACTCTTTGACTCTGGAATCACAGCAGAGGGAAGAAGATTGAAGCGTACTGCAAGAAGACGTTATACTAGACGACGTAATCGTATCCTTTATTTGCAGGAAATTTTTAGCACAGAGATGGCTACATTAGATGATGCTTTCTTTCAAAGACTTGACGATTCATTTTTAGTTCCTGATGATAAACGTGATAGTAAGTATCCGATATTTGGAAATTTAGTAGAAGAAAAAGCCTATCATGATGAATTTCCAACTATCTATCATTTGAGGAAATATTTAGCAGATAGTACTAAAAAAGCAGATTTGCGTCTAGTTTATCTTGCATTGGCTCATATGATTAAATATAGAGGTCACTTCTTAATTGAAGGAGAGTTTAATTCAAAAAATAATGATATTCAGAAGAATTTTCAAGACTTTTTGGACACTTATAATGCTATTTTTGAATCGGATTTATCACTTGAGAATAGTAAACAACTTGAGGAAATTGTTAAAGATAAGATTAGTAAATCAGCAAAGAAAGATCGTATTTTAAAACTCTTTCCTGGGGAGAAGAATTCGGGTATTTTTTCAGAGTTTCTAAAGTTGATTGTAGGAAATCAAGCTGACTTTAAGAAATATTTTAATTTAGACGAAAAAGCCCCTTTACATTTTTCTAAAGAAAGCTATGATGAAGATTTAGAGACTTTGTTAGGTTATATTGGAGATGATTATAGTGATGTCTTTCTCAAAGCAAAGAAACTTTATGATGCTATTCTTTTATCAGGTATTCTGACTGTAACTGATAATGGGACAGAAGCACCTCTTTCTTCTGCTATGATAATGCGATATAAAGAACACGAAGAAGATTTAGCGTTACTAAAGGCATACATAAGAAATATTTCGCTAGAAACTTATAATGAAGTATTTAAAGACGACACCAAAAACGGTTATGCTGGTTATATTGATGGAAAAACAAGTCAGGAAGATTTCTATGTACATCTAAAAAAACTATTGGCTGGTCTTGAAGGTGCGGACTATTTTCTTGAAAAAATTGATCGAGAAGACTTTTTAAGAAAGCAACGCACATTTGATAATGGTTCAATACCATATCAGATTCATCTTCAAGAAATGAGAGCAATTCTCGATAAGCAAGCTAAATTTTATCCTTTCTTGGCTAAAAATAAAGAAAGAATCGAGAAGATTTTAACCTTCCGAATTCCTTATTATGTAGGTCCACTTGCGAGAGGGAATAGTGACTTCGCTTGGTCAATAAGAAAACGAAATGAAAAAATTACACCTTGGAATTTTGAGGACGTTATTGACAAAGAATCTTCGGCAGAGGCTTTTATTAATCGAATGACTAGTTTTGATTTGTATTTGCCAGAAGAGAAGGTACTTCCAAAGCATAGTCTCTTATACGAAACTTTTACTGTATATAATGAATTAACAAAAGTTAGATTTATTGCCGAAAGTATGAGAGATTATCAATTTTTAGATAGTAAGCAGAAGAAAGATATTGTCCGACTTTATTTTAAAAATAAAAGGAAAGTTACTGATAAGGATATTATTGAATATTTACATGCAATTGATGGATATGATGGAATTGAATTAAAAGGCATAGAGAAACAGTTTAATTCTAGTTTATCTACTTATCACGATCTTTTAAATATTATTAATGATAAAGAGTTTTTGGATGATAGTTCAAATGAAGCGATTATCGAAGAAATTATCCATACTTTGACAATTTTTGAAGATAGAGAGATGATAAAACAACGTCTTTCAAAATTTGAGAATATATTCGATAAATCCGTTTTGAAAAAGTTATCTCGTAGACATTATACTGGCTGGGGTAAGTTATCTGCTAAGCTTATTAATGGTATTCGAGATGAAAAATCTGGTAATACTATTCTTGATTACTTAATTGATGATGGTGTTTCTAACCGTAATTTCATGCAACTTATTCACGATGATGCTCTTTCTTTTAAAAAGAAGATAAAGAAAGCACAAATTATTGGTGACAAAGATAATATTAAACAGGTCGTTCAGGCTTTGCCAGGAAGTCCTGCGATTAAAAAAGGGATTTTACAAAGCATAAAAATTGTAGATGAATTAGTTAAAGTTATGGGAAGAAGACCTGAGTCAATTGTTGTTGAGATGGCTCGTGAAAACCAATATACCAACCAAGGTAAATCTAATTCTCAACAACGCTTGAAACGTTTAGAAGAATCTCTCAAAGACTTAGGTAGTAAGATACTTAAGGAAAATATTCCTGCAAAACTTTCTAAAATAGACAATAACGTACTTCAAAATGATCGACTTTATTTGTATTATCTTCAAAACGGAAAAGATATGTATACCGGAGAAGAATTAGATATTGATAGATTAAGTAATTATGATATTGATCATATTATTCCTCAAGCCTTTTTGAAAGATAATTCTATTGACAATAAAGTACTTGTTTCATCTGCTAGCAACCGTGGTAAATCAGATGATGTTCCTAGCTTAGAGGTTGTCAAAAAAAGAAAGACACTTTGGTATCAATTATTGAAATCAAAATTAATTTCTCAACGAAAATTTGATAATCTGACAAAAGCTGAACGGGGAGGATTGTCACCTGAGGACAAAGCTGGTTTTATTCAACGCCAGTTGGTAGAAACACGTCAAATAACAAAACATGTAGCTCGTTTACTTGATGAGAGATTTAATAATAAAAAAGATGAAGATAATAAAACGTTACGAACAGTAAAAATCATTACCTTGAAATCTACCTTAGTTTCTCAATTTCGTAAGGATTTTGAACTTTATAAAGTTCGTGAAATCAATGATTTTCATCATGCTCATGATGCCTATTTGAATGCTGTTGTGGCAAGTGCTTTACTGAAGAAATACCCTAAACTAGAGCCAGAATTTGTGTATGGTGACTACCCAAAATACAATAGTTTTAGAGAAAGAAAGTCAGCTACAGAAAAGGTATATTTCTATTCAAATATCATGAATATCTTTAAAAAATCTATTCCTTTAGCTGATGGCACAGTTATTGACAGACCAATTATTGAAGTAAATGAAGAGACAGGTGAATCCGTTTGGAATAAAGAATCTGATTTAGCAACTGTAAGGAGAGTACTTTCTTATCCGCAAGTAAATGTTGTGAAGAAAGTTGAAGTACAGTCAGGAGGATTTTCTAAAGAGTTAGTACAGCCACATGGTAATTCTGACAAGTTGATTCCTAGAAAAACGAAGAAAATGATTTGGGGTACAAAAAAATATGGTGGATTTGATAGTCCTATTGTTGCTTATTCTGTATTGGTTATGGCAGAAAGAGAGAAAGGAAAGTCTAAGAAGTTAAAACCAGTTAAGGAGTTAGTTGGTATAACTATTATGGAAAAAGAGTCTTTCGAAAAGAACACAATAGATTTTCTTGAAAGAAGAGGACTCCGAAATATCCAAGATGAAAATATCATACCATTACCTAAGTTCAGTCTATTTGAATTAGAGAATGGAAGACGTAGATTATTAGCAAGTGCTAAAGAGCTACAAAAGGGTAATGAGTTTATTCTGCCTAACAAATTGGTTAAACTACTTTATCATGCAAAAAATATCCATAATACTCTAGAACCAGAACATCTAGAATATGTAGAAACTCATCGGGCAGATTTTGGGAAAATCCTTGATGTTGTATCAGTTTTTTCTGAAAAATATATTTTGGCAGAAAAAAATTTGAAAAAGATAAGAGAAATCTATCATACAAATATGGATGCTGAGATTGATGAGTTGGTTATTTCCTTTATCAATTTGTTGACATTTACTTCGATTGGGGCACCAGCCACTTTTAAATTCTTTGGACATAATATTGAAAGAAAACGATATTCATCTGTTGCTGAAATTCTAAACGCCACACTTATTCACCAATCTGTTACAGGCCTCTATGAAACACGAATAGACCTTGGCAAACTAGGAGAGGATTAATGGCGGGTTGGAGAACAGTAGTCGTAAACACACATTCTAAACTGTCATATAAGAATAATCACCTTATTTTTAGAAACTCATATAAAACTGAGATGATTCATCTTTCTGAGATTGATATACTTTTATTGGAAACTACTGATATTGTACTAACCACTATGTTAGTAAAGAGATTAGTTGATGAAAATATTCTTGTTATTTTCTGTGATGATAAACGATTGCCGACAGCTTTTCTTACACCGTATTATGCACGTCATGATTCTAGTCTACAAATAGCTAGACAAATTTCTTGGAAAGAAGATGTTAAATGTGAAGTATGGACGGCTATTATTGCACAAAAGATATTGAATCAGTCCTACTATTTGGGAGAATGTTCCTTCTTTGAGAAATCTCAATCAATTATGGAGTTATATCATGGTTTAGAACAGTTTGATCCTAGTAATCGTGAGGGTCACTCTGCCAGAATTTATTTTAATACACTTTTCGGAAATGACTTTACTAGGGAAAGTGATAATGATATCAATGCAGCGCTAGATTATGGTTATACTTTATTATTGAGTATGTTTGCACGTGAGGTTGTCGTCTGTGGTTGTATGACACAAATTGGTTTAAAGCATACTAATCAGTTTAATCAATTTAACCTTGCTAGTGATATTATGGAGCCATTTAGACCAATTATAGATAGAATTGTTTATCAAAATCGACATAAGAATTTTGTCAAAATCAAGAAAGAACTCTTTTTGATTTTTTCAGAAACCTATCTCTACAATGGAAAAGAGATGTATTTATCAAACATTGTTAGTGATTATACAAAAAAAGTTATAAAAGTGTTAAATCAGTTAGGTGAGGAAATTCCTGAATTTAGAATATGAGTTATAGATATATGCGAATGATATTAATGTTTGATATGCCAACAGATACTGCTGAAGAGAGGAAAGCGTATCGTAAGTTTAGGAAGTTCCTATTAAGTGAAGGTTTTATTATGCACCAGTATTCGGTTTATAGTAAACTTTTGTTAAACAATACCGCAAATACAGCAATGATTGGACGACTTAAGGCTAATAATCCTAAAAAAGGAAATATAACAATATTAACAGTTACTGAAAAGCAATTTGCTCGTATGATTTATTTGTACGGAGATAAGAACACCAGTGTTGCCAATTCAGACGAAAGGTTAGTGTTCTTAGGAGAAGATTATTGTGATGAAGATTAATTTTTCGCTTTTGGATGAGCCTATGGAGATTAGCCAGGGGACAGTTCTCGTAATTGAGGATGTGAGTGTGTTTGCTCAAATAGTTAAGGAATTCTATCAGTATGATGAACAATCGAATTTAACAATATTTGATAGTAAAATAAGGAGTATAAAGTCCTCTGAATTACTTTTAATAACAGATATTTTAGGTTACGATATTAATACTTCTCAGGTATTAAAGTTGCTTCACACAGATATTGTAAGCCAGTTGAATGATAAACCAGAAGTTAGATCAGAAATAGATTCTTTGGTATCATTAATTACTGATATTATCATGGCAGAGTGTTTAGAAAATGAACTAGATATAGAGTATGATGAGATTACACTTTTAGAACTAATTAAATCGTTAGGTATCAGAATCGAAACTACGTCTTGTACGGTTTTTGAAAAAATATTTGAGATTTTACAGATTTTCAAATATTTAGTTAAAAAGAGAATTTTGGTGTTCGTCAATAGTTTGTCGTATTTTTCTAATGATGAAATTTATCAAATCTTGGAATATACAAAGTTATTACAAGCTGATGTATTATTTTTGGAACCTAGAAAGATTAAAGGTATTCAACAATTTATTTTGGATAAGGATTACATTTTGATGCCTTATAATAACTAGTAATTTGGTAATAAGTATAGATAGTCTTGAGTTATTTCAAGACTATCTTTTAGTATTTAGTAGTTTCTACATGAAGTT
This sequence comes from Streptococcus sp. cx1, assembly GCF_052384325.1. Lineage (NCBI taxonomy): Bacteria > Bacillati > Bacillota > Bacilli > Lactobacillales > Streptococcaceae > Streptococcus > Streptococcus sp. cx1. The sequence continues at coordinate 92,548 of NZ_JBQSUN010000008.1, forward strand.
GAGTGGAAGAATCATTTTGTTAGAGTGTAGATTATAAGCTATCTGATAGGTGAGAAGGTAAGTTGATTGGAATAAGATTTCTAAAATTTTTTCGATATAGCGACAGCTCTATTTGTTAAAACGTTGTTATATAAGGCTTTTTAAGGTATAATAAACATAAAAAATGGAATCATTTTGAAGCTGAAGTCAGGCTGAGATGAATAGCGCGATTACGAAATCTGGTAGAGAAAAATGACCTACGAGGTTTTAGAGCTGTGTTGTTTCGAATGGTTCCAAAACTTTTTTCGTATTAGAAGGAGTATATAAACAGTTTTAGAGCTGTGTTGTTTCGAATGGTTCCAAAACTGCAGAAGACGATGACGTTGCTTATTTCGAGTTTTAGAGCTGTGTTGTTTCGAATGGTTCCAAAACTGGACAATCGGAGTTACTGCTGTAACTATCGTTTTAGAGCTGTGTTGTTTCGAATGGTTCCAAAACGTAAGTCACGCCAGCTTGCATGTAGAGCCTGTTTTAGAGCTGTGTTGTTTCGAATGGTTCCAAAACACGTCTCTAATATAGTTATTTAGATTGTTAGTTTTAGAGCTGTGTTGTTTCGAATGGTTCCAAAACAAGCAAAAGGTGAGAAGCAACGCCGTCACAGTTTTAGAGCTGTGTTGTTTCGAATGGTTCCAAAACGTGTTTGTTTCTTGCCAAATGCTATAGGGTGTTTTAGAGCTGTGTTGTTTCGAATGGTTCCAAAACACTCCACGCTGAAATCTATAAATAGAGACAGTTTTAGAGCTGTGTTGTTTCGAATGGTTCCAAAACTGCGTTCGTTTTCCTCGTATGGTGTCCATAGTTTTAGAGCTGTGTTGTTTCGAATGGTTCCAAAACTCGCTCCAGTTTGGCAATTTGGGGGTTAGAGTTTTAGAGCTGTGTTGTTTCGAATGGTTCCAAAACAGCCTTCATAGGTAGACGCCGCCCTTTTATGTTTTAGAGCTGTGTTGTTTCGAATGGTTCCAAAACTAAGCTACAATATAGACCTCGTTTAGCAATGTTTTAGAGCTGTGTTGTTTCGAATGGTTCCAAAACAGAATGTAAACCCGCATTTCAAATCGGTTGTTTTAGAGCTGTGTTGTTTCGAATGGTTCCAAAACTACCACCCTAGCCGTAGCAGTGAGCTAGCGGTTTTAGAGCTGTGTTGTTTCGAATGGTTCCAAAACGCTTATGGGAGCTTATAAGTTAAGTGGTTTGTTTTAGAGCTGTGTTGTTTCGAATGGTTCCAAAACAAGTTACTAGCGAATGAATTGCGAGATTCTGTTTTAGAGCTGTGTTGTTTCGAATGGTTCCAAAACGTTACGTCCTTCATGTTCTATCCCTTTCGTGTTTTAGAGCTGTGTTGTTTCGAATGGTTCCAAAACAAATTCAAAGAGTAAGAATCCCACCGAAGGGTTTTAGAGCTGTGTTGTTTCGAATGGTTCCAAAACAAAGCTTTTTATAACGTTTATCCCAATCCTGTTTTAGAGCTGTGTTGTTTCGAATGGTTCCAAAACTGATAAATCAAGCATTTAGATATTTATCGAGTTTTAGAGCTGTGTTGTTTCGAATGGTTCCAAAACCTTACCATAGCAAGTCCAGCTCCTGCCATTGTTTTAGAGCTGTGTTGTTTCGAATGGTTCCAAAACAAACCTCCAAAATGATTTCACTATATCTATGTTTTAGAGCTGTGTTGTTTCGAATGGTTCCAAAACCGATAGCTATGACTGTCGCCCAAAAAGCTAGTTTTAGAGCTGTGTTGTTTCGAATGGTTCCAAAACTGACACGCATGACCGTCGTTATTATTGGATGTTTTAGAGCTGTGTTGTTTCGAATGGTTCCAAAACTATCACTGTGTAAATGCATGGCGACAACGAGTTTTAGAGCTGTGTTGTTTCGAATGGTTCCAAAACTAGAATGATTGCTAGGGAATGACCCCCACAGTTTTAGAGCTGTGTTGTTTCGAATGGTTCCAAAACCCACGGCATTGTCTGCCTTGTGGATTACCAGTTTTAGAGCTGTGTTGTTTCGAATGGTTCCAAAACCTTAAACCTTGCAAGGCTGCTTTAAGCCCTGTTTTAGAGCTGTGTTGTTTCGAATGGTTCCAAAACTGAGAATTGGACTTATAAGTTCACTGAAGAGTTTTAGAGCTGTGTTGTTTCGAATGGTTCCAAAACAGGAATAATAAAAGTATAAAACAAGAAAGGGTTTTAGAGCTGTGTTGTTTCGAATGGTTCCAAAACTAATCTAGTGACTACCCTAATTAAGACATTGTTTTAGAGCTGTGTTGTTTCGAATGGTTCCAAAACTTCGTTTGGCAATGTCAAAGAAGGCGAACTGTTTTAGAGCTGTGTTGTTTCGAATGGTTCCAAAACTTGGTTGATAGAGGTCATGAGCTTAGCCATGTTTTAGAGCTGTGTTGTTTCGAATGGTTCCAAAACTGCTAGGCGTGTAGCTAGAACGGTTTATGAGTTTTAGAGCTGTGTTGTTTCGAATGGTTCCAAAACTACGATTTCTTATATTATGTCAACAGATAAGTTTTAGAGCTGTGTTGTTTCGAATGGTTCCAAAACAGCACACGCTGATAGCCGTCTGATATAGCGGTTTTAGAGCTGTGTTGTTTCGAATGGTTCCAAAACTGCAAGTGCAAACTTCGAGAATATCCACGCGTTTTAGAGCTGTGTTGTTTCGAATGGTTCCAAAACAAGTCAGTTAGTGAGAAAACCATCAGAAGAGTTTTAGAGCTGTGTTGTTTCGAATGGTTCCAAAACTTCCAAAATGTTACCCCCCTATTAGAAAACGTTTTAGAGCTGTGTTGTTTCGAATAGTTCCAAAACATAGGTATTATATGTCCACTTCTCGTTTTAGTTTTAGAGCTGACTTGTTTCGAATGGTTTCACTCCCTCTTTATAACGATTTTCGGTTGACTTCTCTTCAAACGAATCTTATCATAGAGGAGTATAGTATTGAAATGGGGGAAGAGACATGTTATACGAATATCCAGCGATTTTTCACACGATTGAGGAAGGTTATCAAATTAGTTTTCCTGATTTTGGTCGTGGCATTAGGGCAGATTCTTTACCTCTTGCCATGACAAAAGCGTCTGTGTTCTTATCACATATTATTAAGGGGTATGGAGATAAGGCTTTACCTGAGCCGACTGCGGTAAGCAGCATTCCTAATGAGGAAGAACTCGTCGTGTTAATCCAAACAGAGCTTGATTAAGACTAAAAACTCTCGGAAGATTAATTCCCGAGAGTTTTAGGTTTTATTGGCCACATAGACGCCCAAGACGACTAAAATTCCTGCAAAAATTTGTAAATACGAGAAGGGTTCTCCTAAGACGACGACAGCCGCTAGAATTGAGATAATTGTCGAAATCCCAATAAAGGATGCTGTTCTGTTAACCCCGATATTTGCGATGGCAAAATTTGATAGAAGATAGCCCAGAACACTGCATCCCAAGCCTTGATAAAGGATGGTGATAGTGAATTTTGGATTGATTACAGGGAGTAGCAAGAGCTCTTTCAAATCGCCTGCTAGAAAGCCTTGGCTGAGTGCAAAGAGTCCGAATGTCAGGCAACCACTGGCAAGCATAAAATAAGTAATCTCAAGGCTACTGAATTGACTAGCCCTTTCAACATCAACGCAATACAGGGCGTAGGAGACAACTGCTAGACCTAGAATCAAGTAGCCCACCAGGGAGAAGTCGGTAGAACCGCCAGCAGCAAAGACAGCCATGATGATACCGACGAGGGTGGTGATGACACCGACCACCTGCCAACGGCTGGGCCATTCTTTTAAAATAAGGCTAGACATGATAAGGGCAACGACTGGGATGCAGGCGAGAAAGGCTCCACTTTCAGAAGCCGTCGTCATACGAATGCCAATCGTTTCACAGATAAAATAGATTATCGGATTGAGGATGGCAATACGTGTCAGAGGTTTAAGATTTCTACCGTTAATTGTTATCCGACGTCGACTGATGAGAAAATAGAGGTTAATAAAAAGGAAGGCTGTGACAAAACGCCAAGAGATTAAAGCCAGGTCACTGACCTGTGCTGTAATAGATTTGGTAAAGATAAAACTGAGCCCAAAGAGAATCTCACAAGTCGCTGCAGCCAAACATCCTAAGATGATTTTATTTTTCATTGTCTCACCTCCTGAATTTGGATTTCCACGCCTATTATAGCACGTTCAGGAAGCGTTTACATCAATCTAAATCTAAAAAAATAGACTAGCAGAATAGCTAGCCTTTTTTATCTTATTTAGTTACCAATTGAGACAGTTCCGTCTGATCCGACTTTGACGTTTGTACCGTCTTGGCTATTAACATCGACTGAACCATCTTGACCAACTGTTGCGCTGTTACCTTCGCTATCGTTAGCTTCTACAGTGTTATTGCCGTTTGTTTTTGCTGAGTTAGCGTTTCCGTCGCTGACTTCAGATGATCCATCTTTGTTGACTTTTACTGAAGCACTTGAATCAGTTGAAGAAGATTCTTTGGTCACCTTGCTTGATGATGGTGCTGAAGATGATGAGTCAGTTTTGTCTTTAGAGTTGCCACATGCTGCTAAGGTCAACAAGGCAAGAACTGAGACAGAGGCTAAAGTTAATTTAGAAAATGTTTTCATAATAGTCTCCCTTTTTTCTTAGTAAATTCATTTTAAATGAAAAACCATAATTTTAAAAGCGCTTCCAGTCGTTTTTACTCAACTGTAACCCCTTGGTAATATCAGTGTTGTACAAGACTAATCTATTGGAAAATAAGAGCTGATAACCCTTACGCTTTCTGTTTTTTTGATAGATATTTCAAATCGTTCAGCTCGGTCCTTAGCCCTCTCTTTGTTATAATAATAAAAAATAGATTGAGGTGACATGATGTATCAAACAACAATTAAAGGTGACAAACGATTCCATTCACTTTCAGAGGGGTATGGAGCACCTGTGGAACTTTTTGGCTATACGGAAGATGGGGAAACACCTATGAGCCTGGTGAATATTGCTTTGGCTTCTTGTGTGACCATGTGTCTACAGAGTTATTTTGCCAAGTATCAGGGAATTGAGGAGCTTGCTATTCAGGTTGATTCCAACTATGAAGAAGGGCATTTCACACTTGCGATTCATTTACCTAAGGATCTGATTTTGGAAAATGAACAAGAACTCTTGGCTTTTGTGGATAATTATTGTCGAGTGAAGAAGCTTTTTCGTGAAGATATTAAGGTTGATATTAGCTTAGCCAAATAAGCTTATTATCCTTTATGAACTTCGTGTTATACTAGTAGATAAAGACGTGTCATTTCACTAGGTGTGGAATGAGCAACGATAGGAGGGCTTGCTATGGAAGACAAACTACATGAGATCCGTGTATTTGAGAATTTTCAAGAAGAACTATTTGAAACGGGACATGTTATCGTGACAACTAAGGTAGTCGAGAAGTCCCTGAATTATTTTGGTAATGCTCATGGGGGATATCTGTTTACGCTTTGTGATCAGGTCGCAGGGCTCGTGGCCATTTCAACAGGTGACTATGCGGTGACGCTTCAGTCTAATATCAATTATCTCAAGGCAGGGCATTTGTCTGACCAACTCAAGATTGAGGGATTGTGTGTTCATAATGGAAAGACGACTAAGGTGGTGGAAGTTGTCATTACTAATCAGGAAGAGAAAATTCTTACAAGGGCTACATTTACCATGTATGTGACAGGCTCGGTCGAGGAATAGAAAAGGAGCGTTTATGTCAGATTTTCAAACCATGGATGACTTTGCGGTCTTTGTTAATGACTACCTGACACCAAACCAACTGGGCGTTCAAGCATATTCCTATGCATCTGACCAGCAGGAGCTCTCTCTTCTGGTGACCATTGACGATTATGAGATGATGTGTCGTTGGCATGCTGTCTGGACTTTTTCAGGTTTACACCAGGCCTTCTTTCAGTCTGTAATGGACACTGACAACACCTTTTCAATTGATAGTGATAGCTTGGCTATGAAGGTGCGTTTAAGGAATCAAGAGCTCTTGTTTCAAGCAAAGGGGCTTGAGATGGTGGTTGTCGATTTGCCTGAGCCCCTTTTTCGTTTAGCTGATGTGTCTTTTAACGAAGGAGGAAAGCACTTTACCTACCTTTGTGAAGATCAAAGTGTCACAGCAGAAGATTGGGTATTGGTTCCTATAGGTTCAGGTAATGCTGAAAAAGAAGCATTTGTAGAAAAGATTTCTTATGTCCTAGCGGATGAGGTTCCAGTTGAACTGACAAAGCTGAAGAAGGTGATTCAAAAGCTGGATTTAGTAACTGTTCGTTATGATGTGAAGGTTGTTCGAAAGGGATTTTTGAGTTTTTCAGGGATGGCTTTTGAAGGCGAGGAACTAGGTAAGCCAACAGACTTCCTTTGGGTACCCTTTTTGGCAGAACAAGATGATTTGGCTGTTCCTACCTATGGTATTCGGATCAATGATGGCAGTCGTAAGACTTATGTAACAGCCTTGGCTGGTGAGGATGATAGTATGGAAATGATTGCTCTTGCACCGGCTACTTATGCGGTTTTTAAACTTAGAGGGCCTGCAACAGCAGCAGTTTGGGAGAGTTTTCATTATGCTAAGAAACATTTTGAAATGATTGCTCAGCCAACTGTAGAGGTTTATCCACCAGGGAATCGTCAGGCTGAAGATTATGAGATGGAAGTTTGGATTCCAATAAAGGAGGAAGTATAGATGCGTCTGGATAAGTTTTTGGTTGATTGTGGTGTTGGTAGTCGCAGTCAAGTCAAGACCTTTCTCAAAAAGAAGCAAGTGACCGTAAATGGTCAGGTGGAGACGTCACCTAAGACTCAGATTGATGAGAATCAAGACCAGATTGCTTTTCAAGGTCAAGCATTAACACACGAGACCTTTGTTTACTATCTTTTAAATAAGCCTCAGGGTGTCATTTCAGCGACGGAGGATGCCCGTCACAAGACAGTACTTGATTTACTGGATGATACAGCTAGACATAAGCAGGTCTTTCCTGTTGGACGTTTGGATATTGATACTCACGGTCTCTTGCTTTTGACCAATAATGGCGATTTAGCTCACGCTATGCTGTCTCCAAAGAAACATGTTGATAAGATTTATCAGGCTAAGGTTGATGGAATCATGGATCAGGAGGATATTCTGGCTTTTGAAAAAGGAATTGAACTCAAAGATCACACTTGCCAACCAGCTAAACTAGAGATTATTTCAGTAGATAGGGCTACTGGGACTAGCCTGGTTCAGATTACCATTGCTGAAGGGAAATTTCATCAGGTTAAGCGTATGGTAGCAGCTTGTGGTAAGGAAGTGACAGAGTTACAACGTCTAAGTATGGGGCCTTTAAGCCTGCCCAATGATTTAGAAGTCGGTGCTTGGCGACGTTTGACCGAGGAGGAGTTGGAAGCTTTAACGGTTTTTGGAATTCCTTTGGCTTAAGCTAGTCTAAGAGTTGCGAAATAGGCAGATTTTTGTTACTATTATTGTGAAATATTAGAAGAAAAAACGAGGTAAATTCAAGTGGCATTTGGAGATAACGGACCACGTAAGAAATCATTTTTTGAACGTCTAACAGTGTTGGTCGTTTTGATTATGCTATTAGTAACAGTTGGGGCATTGATTTTCCAAGCAGTCGCAGCTGTCCTTTAAGACGCTATCAAGCGTTTTTTTGTGTATGTCGGAAATTCTTTCGTTTGTGATTGAATTTGTACATGGCATACAAATCAGAAAGAGAGAAATATAGATGAGTATGTTTTTAGATACAGCCAAGATTAGTGTCAAAGCTGGTCGTGGTGGTGACGGGATGGTTGCCTTCCGTCGTGAGAAATATGTACCCAATGGCGGTCCTTGGGGCGGTGACGGTGGTAAGGGTGGCTCAGTCATTTTCAAGGTTGACGAAGGTTTGCGTACCCTTATGGATTTCCGTTATAATCGTAAATTCAAGGCTAAGAATGGCGAAAAAGGGATGACCAAGGGAATGCACGGACGAGGTGCTGAAGACCTCATCGTTAGTATCCCGCCTGGTACGACAGTTCGTGATGCTGAGACAGGCAAGGTTATTACTGATATGGTTGAGGATGGACAAGAGTTTGTCATTGCTCACGGTGGTCGTGGTGGACGTGGAAATATCCGCTTTGCGACACCTCGTAACCCTGCTCCCGAAATCGCTGAAAATGGTGAACCAGGTGAAGAGCGTGAACTTCAATTGGAATTGAAGATTTTAGCTGATGTTGGTTTGGTTGGTTTCCCATCTGTTGGTAAATCAACAATCCTCAGTGTGGTAACCGCAGCAAAACCAAAGATTGGTGCCTATCACTTTACGACAATCGTTCCTAACTTGGGGATGGTTCGTACCAAGTCAGGTGAGAGCTTTGCCATGGCTGACCTTCCAGGATTGATTGAGGGGGCTAGCCAGGGTGTTGGTTTGGGAACACAGTTTCTTCGCCACATTGAGCGTACACGTGTTATCCTTCATGTGATTGATATGTCAGCGAGTGAAGGACGTGATCCTTACGAGGATTATCTTCAAATTAACAAAGAGTTGGAAACTTACAACCTTCGCTTGATGGAACGACCACAAATTATTGTGGCTAATAAGATGGACATGCCCGGGGCTGAGGAAAACTTGAAAGAGTTTAAGGAAAAATTGGCTGCTAACTATGATGAATTTGATGAGTTGCCACAAATTTTCCCAATTTCAAGTTTGGCTCACCAAGGTTTGGAAAATCTCTTGGAAGCTACTGCAGAATTGCTTGATGAGACAGATGAATTCTTGCTTTATAGCGAAGACGATATGGAACAAGAAGAAGTTTACTACGGCTTTAACGAGGATGAACGTCCATTTGAAATTAGCCGTGACGATGACGCTTCATGGGTACTTTCTGGTGAGAAACTTGAAAAACTCTTTGTTATGACCAACATGGAACGTGACGAATCTATCATGAAATTTGCACGTCAATTGCGTGGTATGGGAGTTGATGAAGCGCTTCGTGAACGTGGTGCTAAGGATGGCGACATCGTTCGTATCGGCAACTTCGAGTTTGAGTTTGTGGATTGACGTTGAAAGACTCTCTAAGTGCTGAAGCACTTGCTATTCTACGGCAGCCGCTATGGCTGACTGCCTATCAACCTCACTAACTGCGTAAAGTCGGTATAATCGACCGACTTTCCTTCGTGTCGTAACCGAGCAAGACTCTCTAAATGCTGAAGCACTTGATAGTCTACGGCAGCTGCTATGGCTGACTGCCTATCAACCTCACTAACTACGTAAAGTCGGTATAATCGACCGACTTTCCTTCGTGTCGTAACCGAGCAAGACTCTCTAAGTGCTGAAGCACAAGATAGTCTAGGCCAGTCGCTATGGCGGTCTGCCAAGCAACCTTACTAACTACGTGAAGTTGGTGAATTTAAAAATATTGAAATAAGAGGTTTACAATGGGAGATAAACCGATATCCTTCAGGGATAAAGATGGAAATTTTGTTTCTGCGGCCGATGTTTGGAATCCAAAGAAACTTGAAGAACTCTTTACGCGCTTAAATCCTAACCGAAAACTCCGTCTTGAGCGTGAACGCTTGGCAAGGGAAGAAGCAGCAAAACACCCTGAACTAAATGAAGAAACAGAGCAAGTCTAGCACTTGCTCTGTTTTTCTTGTCTCTCGAAAACCACTAGCTGTGCTAGTGGTTCCGAAAAGCTTTTAGCGATGTATCAAAAAAGTCCCCCTAAAGTGTTATATTAGATAAGGTTTCCCGACCACTAACTAATATACAAAAGGAGGACCCCTGATGAGACAGGATAATAATAGTTTAGCACATACTACATGGAATTGTAAGTATCATATTGTTTTCGCCCCAAAATATAGACGTCAGATAATTTATGGGAAATACAAAGCAAGTATTGGTCAAATCTTACGGTTATTATGTGAAAGAAAAGGTGTTGAAATTCATGAAGCAGAAGCTTGCCCAGATCATATTCACATGTTAGTGAGTATACCACCGAAACTAAGTATTTCTTCATTTATGGGATATTTAAAGGGTAAAAGTAGCTTAATGATATTCGACCGACATGCTAATTTAAAGTATAAATATGGGAATCGCAAATTTTGGTGTCGAGGCTTTTATGTTGATACGGTTGGGCGAAATCAGAAGCGAATTGAAGAATATATTCGTAATCAATTACAAGAAGACGTGATAGCAGATCAGCTCAGTCTTTTTGAGGAATATGATCCGTTTACAGGTGAGAAGAATAAAAGAAAGTAATCTTAAAGAGACCCGCTAGACGGGTCAGCTAGCAAAGGTGGTGCTGAAGGGAAACCATTCGGTAGGCCTTTAGGCCTCGGCCGGTAGCAGAGGCTTTCAGCCGAAGAGCAAGCCACCCGTTCT
>NZ_JBQSUN010000009.1:0-48015 GCF_052384325.1 Streptococcus sp. cx1
ATACTCAGAGTTAAGTGACGATAGCCTAGGAGATACACCTGTTCCCATGCCGAACACAGAAGTTAAGCCCTAGTACGCCTGATGTAGTTGGGGGTTGCCCCCTGTTAGATATGGTAGTCGCTTAGCGCATAGGGAGTTTAGCTCAGCTGGGAGAGCATCTGCCTTACAAGCAGAGGGTCAGCGGTTCGATCCCGTTAACTCCCATAGGTCCCGTGGTGTAGCGGTTATCACGTCGCCCTGTCACGGCGAAGATCGCGGGTTCGATTCCCGTCGGGACCGTCAAGTAGAAATATTTGAGACTCGTTAGCTCAGTTGGTAGAGCAATTGACTTTTAATCAATGGGTCACTGGTTCGAGCCCAGTACGGGTCATATATGCGGGTGTGGCGGAATTGGCAGACGCACCAGATTTAGGATCTGGCGCTTAACGGCGTGGGGGTTCAAGTCCCTTCACCCGCATTAGAAAAGTTAGCCGGCTTAGCTCAGTTGGTAGAGCATCTGATTTGTAATCAGAGGGTCGCGTGTTCAAGTCATGTAGCCGGCATAAAATGCGAACGTAGTTCAGTGGTAGAACACCACCTTGCCAAGGTGGGGGTCGCGGGTTCGAATCCCGTCGTTCGCTTGAGGAGCCGGGGTGGCGGAACTGGCAGACGCACAGGACTTAAAATCCTGCGAAAGGAAACTTTCGTACCGGTTCGATCCCGGTCCTCGGCATAATATAATAATGAGCACCCTTAGCTCAACTGGATAGAGTACCTGACTACGAATCAGGCGGTTAGAGGTTCGACTCCTCTAGGGTGCATTTTATCGGGAAGTAGCTCAGCTTGGTAGAGCACTTGGTTTGGGACCAAGGGGTCGCAGGTTCGAATCCTGTCTTCCCGATTTATGGCGGTGTAGCTCAGCTGGCTAGAGCGTCCGGTTCATACCCGGGAGGTCGGGGGTTCGATCCCCTTCGCCGCTATATATATGGATTTCTTGGACCTTTAGCTCAACTGGTTAGAGCACTCGGCTCATAACCGAGCGGTCGTAGGTTCGAGTCCTACAAGGTCCATATATTAATTATAATATTTGGAGGATTACCCAAGTCCGGCTGAAGGGAACGGTCTTGAAAACCGTCAGGCGTGTAAAAGCGTGCGTGGGTTCGAATCCCACATCCTCCTTATAATTAACGCGGGATGGAGCAGCTAGGTAGCTCGTCGGGCTCATAACCCGAAGGTCGTAGGTTCAAATCCTGCTCCCGCAATATGGCTCGGTAGCTCAGTTGGTAGAGCAATGGATTGAAGCTCCATGTGTCGGCGGTTCGATTCCGTCTCGCGCCATTTTGTTAAGCGGGTGTAGTTTAGTGGTAAAACTACAGCCTTCCAAGCTGTTGTCGCGAGTTCGATTCTCGTCACCCGCTTTATTTGGATATTATAGCCAAGCATTTGCTTGGGCGCGTAGCTCAGATGGTTAGAGCGCACGCCTGATAAGCGTGAGGTCGGTGGTTCGATTCCACTCGTGCCCATATTGGAGAATTACTCAAGAGGCTGAAGAGGACGGTTTGCTAAATCGTTAGGTCGGGTAACTGGCGCGGGGGTTCGAATCCCCCATTCTCCGTAGTATTATGACGAATTATCTTTTAGATAATTCGTTTTCTTTTTTTGAGGTGACAAAATGAAAAATAGTTTTTATCGATTTCTTCTTTATGGGTTTATTATTATTCTATTTTTTGTAATGCTTTTTTCTTTTGTCTTTACTAATAAAAAATTAACCAAGGATATCTCGTCTAATGTTTCGGGTTTCGTTACCAAAGTAGACTCAGTTGTTTCAGTTCCATTTATTGCTTTATCAAAATCTCATAATGTTATTTCTGATCTCTTATCAACCTATAATGAGAATCAAGATTTAAAAAAATCTTTATCGAATTTAGAAAATCAATCATCTATTATTTCTAACTTGCAAGAAGAGAATGATTCTTTAAGAGCTTCGCTTAATCTTTCGGACAAGCTAAGTCGTGATAATGTTCTCACTGCTGAAGTTTCTATGCGACCTTCTGTGACTTGGTTAAAAGAGTTAACGATTAATGTCGGTAAGTCTAAGAATGTTAGTAAATCTATGCTAGCAACTTCTAATGGTGGAGTAATTGGTTTTGTAACTAAGGTATATGATGATACTACTACTATTTCTTTACTTTCTAGTAGTTCTAGTGATAGTTACCTTGCTTCTAGCGTCAAATCAGAGGATGATAACCAGATTTTCGGGATTATATCTCGTTATGATAATAAAAAGAAGCTGTTAGAGATGACACAACTCAATTCATCTTCTAACGTTAAGGTTGGGACTGAAGTAGTTACAAGTGGTCTTGATGATGTATCAGTAAAGGATGTTCCAATTGGTACTGTAGACTCTGTGAGTGATTATGAAGGAAATCGTACGATTTTGGTAAAACCTTATGCTGATTTTGATAAAATTTCTTATGTTACTTTAGTTGGAGATGGTAAATAATATGAAATTATCCAAGTATTCTATTATTCCTTTCTTACTGAGTATTGTTCCTTTTCTATGGGATGGTCATATTTCGATGATACTTAATCATTATTTATCTCCTGAATTTTTTCTATCATCTCATCTTTTCATTATTTATATTTTTATCTTAACTCTTGATTTTCCAAATAAGTATTCCTTTCTTTACCTTGTTTGTTTTGGATTTCTTTATGATACCTATTATTTCAAAACAGTTGGTATAGTAATTCTAACTCTGCCGCTGTTATGCTATCTGTTAACTCAGCTAGGTCGAATTGTTAAGAGAAATACCTATGTTGATTTTTTGTTAATGTTTTTATTCCTCTTTCTCTTTGATACTATAAATTTTGGCTTTGCCTTATTTTATGGTTTCTCCAATGAGTCTGTGACGGATTTTATTATTTATCAACTAAGTCCTAGTATAGTGTTTAATCTTTTGACCTTTATCTTTATTAAACCTATTCTTGAAAAATTATTTTTGTATCTGTCAGTTGATAGATTTAAATAGAACTGTAATATTGGCGTAACAAAGTTTGCGCCATTTTTTGATACAATTAATAGGTCTTATCGAAAAGGAGTAGTATTTTATATTATGAAAAAACGTATTCTTTCAGCAGTGTTGGTAAGTGGTGTAACCTTATCAGCAGCTGCATCAGTACATGCAGAGGATTATGATTCGCAAATCGCTGCTGCAGATAACGCAATTAGTAACCTTGCTTCTCAACAAGAGACTGCACAAGCGCAAGTTGCTACAATCCAATCTCAAGTATCTACACTTAGAACACAAAAATCAGAATTGGAAACTAAAAATGCTGAACTTGAAAAAGTATCAGCAGATTTGGAATCTGAAATTCAAGAATTATCAAGTAAAATTGTAGCTCGTCAAGATTCTTTGGCGAAACAAGCTCGTAGTGCTCAACAAAATAATACTGCGACTAGCTACATTAACTCTATCTTGAACTCTAAGTCAATCTCTGAAGCTATTACTCGTATCACAGCTATTTCAAAAGTTGTTACAGCTAATAATGACATGTTGACAAAACAAGAGTCTGATCAAAAAGAGCTTGCTGCAAAACAAGAACAAAACCAGGCTGCTATCAATGAGATTGCAACTAATAAAGCAGAACTTGAAACAACAGAAGCTGGTTTGACAACTCAACAAGCAGAACTAGAAGCAGCACAAGTTACTTTGGCTGCAGAATTGGCTACAGCTCAAGATGAAAAAACATCACTTGTTTCTGCTAAATCAACTGCAGAAGCAGTGGCAGCTTCAACTGCAGCATCAGTTGCTCAGTCTCAAGCAATTGCAGAATCAGAGGCAGCAGCACAAGCAGTAGCATCTTCAGAAGCGGCAGCATTTGTAGCTCAATCAGAGGCGGCAGCAACTTCAGAAGCAGTAGCTCAACCTTCAGAAGCTACTGTTTCAGAAACAGCAACAGCCTCAGAAGTAGCACAAGAACCTGTTTCATCAGAAACTTCAGAAACAACTCAAGAGCCAACTGTTGCAACTTCAGAAGCAACACAAGAGCCTGAAGCACAGCCAGAATCAGCTGCCTCAGAGGCACAACAAGAGCCTGCTGCTCCAGCAACATCTGAAGCACAACCAGAATCAGCTGCTCCTGCAGCTTCAGAAGCACCAGCTCCTGCTAGCGAAGCACCTGCAGCAACTTCAGAAGCACCAGCAAGTCAAGCACCTGCAGCTTCAGAAGCACCAGCTCCAGTAGCTGAAACACCTAAGGTATCAGCTGCCTCAACTCCTAATACATATCCTGTTGGTCAATGTACTTGGGGTGCTAAATCATTAGCTTCATGGGTTGGTAACTACTGGGGTAATGCTAAAAACTGGATTGCTAGCGCACAAGCAGCTGGCCACTCAGTTGGTACAACTCCTGTAGCCGGAGCAATTGCGGTTTGGCCAAATGATGGTGGTGGTTATGGTCACGTAGCTTACGTCACATCAGCATCAAGTGCAAATTCAATTCAAGTTATGGAATCAAACTATGCAGGTAACATGTCAATCGGTAACTACCGTGGTACATTTGATCCAACATCTTCAGCTCATGGTGGTTCTGTATACTATATTTACCCATAATGACTACAAAAAGGCGATTCGAATTTTCTCGAATCGTTTTTATTTTATAGCAAAATGTCTTTACTTTCTGGAATTACTTTTAGACGGGAAAATGTCGAGGTTAAGGTTAAATCTTTTTAGTCTTGTTAAGTTACTGTGACACCATTTATTTTGCATTGAAAATCAATCTAAAAAAAGGTAGAATGGTTTAGTAGATATTTTGGAGGAAATCATGTCTTATACGAATTTGAAGTTGTTTGCTTTATCGTCTAACCAGGAATTAGCAGCAAAAGTTGCTGATAAAATGGGTATTGAACTCGGAAAATCAAGTGTTCGTGAATTTTCAGATGGTGAGATTCAAGTTAATATTGAAGAATCTATCCGTGGTCATCACGTTTTTATTCTTCAATCTACAAGCTCTCCTGTAAATGATAACTTGATGGAAATCTTGATTATGGTTGATGCGCTAAAACGTGCAAGTGCAGAAACGGTCAGTGTTGTTATGCCTTATTATGGTTATGCACGTCAAGACCGTAAGGCACGTTCACGTGAGCCAATCACATCTAAATTGGTTGCTAATATGCTTGAGGTTGCAGGTGTTGATCGACTTTTGACAGTTGACCTCCATGCTTCTCAAATTCAAGGATTCTTTGATATTCCTGTAGACCATTTGATGGGGGCACCACTTATCGCAGATTACTTTGATCGTGCTGGTCTTACTGGAGATGATGTTGTTGTTGTTTCTCCAGACCATGGTGGTGTGACTCGTGCACGAAAACTTGCTCAATGTTTGAAAACACCAATCGCAATCATTGATAAACGTCGTAGTGTTGATAAAATGAACACTTCTGAGGTTATGAATATCATTGGTAACGTTGAAGGTAAAACATGTATCTTGATTGATGATATGATTGATACTGCAGGTACAATCTGTCATGCGGCGGATGCGCTTGCTGAAGCTGGTGCAACTCATGTCTATGCCTCATGTACTCACCCTGTATTGTCAGGTCCAGCACTTGATAATATTCAAAAATCTGCTATTGAGAAGCTTGTCGTATTGGACACGATTTATCTTCCAGAAGAACGTTTGATTGATAAGATTGAACAAATTTCAATTGCTGATTTGATTTCAGAGGCAATTATTCGTATTCATGAAAAACGTCCATTGTCACCTTTGTTTGAAATGGGCCATAAATAGACTAAAGCTAGCCTAGGCTAGCTTTTTTTGGTGTTTAAATGCGTTTGAGTTTTTGATATAATGTAAGGCATAATTGCAAAGAGGTGACAGTGATGGATTTAACACAACGTTTTAATAAAAATTTAGATAAGATTGAAGTTTCGATGATTCGTCAGTTTGACCAATCAATTTCAGATGTACCAGGTATCAAAAAGTTGACACTTGGTGAACCTGATTTTACGACTCCAGATCATGTGAAAGAAGCAGCTAAAGCTGCTATCGATGCTAACCAGTCTCACTATACAGGTATGGCAGGACTTCCTGCTTTGCGTCAAGCTGCGGCAGATTTTGTTAAGGAAAAATATAATCTTACTTATAATCCAGATAATGAAATTTTGGTGACTATTGGAGCTACAGAAGCCCTTTCTGCAACATTGACGGCTATTTTGGAGCCAGGAGATACGATTCTTTTACCTGCACCAGCCTATCCTGGATATGAACCGATTGCAAATCTAGTTGGTGCTGAAATTGTTGAAATTGATACAACAGCTAATGATTTTGTTTTGACTCCGGAGATGTTAGAAAAGGCAATTTTGGAGCAGGGAGATAAGCTTAAAGCAGTTTTGCTTAACTACCCAACTAACCCAACAGGTGTGACTTACTCACGTCAACAGATTAAAGATTTAGCTGAAGTTCTGAAAAAATACGATATTTTTGTTGTTAGCGATGAAGTTTACTCTGAGCTAACTTATGTGGACCAACATGTATCTATTGCTGAGTATTTGCCAGAACAAACGATTTTGATTAATGGTTTGTCTAAATCTCATGCGATGACGGGCTGGCGTATTGGTTTGATTTTTGCACCTGCAGTCTTGACGGCTCAGTTGATTAAGAGTCACCAGTATTTGGTAACAGCTGCAGCTACTATGGCACAATTTGCAGCTATTGAAGCCTTATCTGCTGGTAAAGATGATGCCCAACCAATGAAAGTTGAGTATTTGAAGCGTCGTGATTATATTCTTGAAAAAATGACTGAACTTGGTTTCAAAATTATTAAACCTGATGGTGCTTTCTATATCTTTGCTAAGATTCCAGAAGGCTATACTCAAGATTCCTTTAAGTTCTGTCAAGACTTTGCTCGTGAAAAAGCTATTGCGATTATCCCAGGGGTTGCTTTTGGGAAGTATGGCGAAGGCTATGTTCGTTTGTCGTATGCAGCTAGCATGGATACTATTGAAACAGCTATGGCTCGTTTGAAAGAGTTTATGGAAGAACATGCAGAAGCTTGAGAGTAGAGGGCTTGTCCTCTTCAATCGTAATTATCGTGAGAACGATAAGCTAGTTAAGATTTTTACCGAGCAAGCTGGTAAACGGATGTTTTTTGTTAGAGGTGGTGGGTCAGGTAAATTAAGTGCTGTGATTCAACCTTTAACCATCGCTGAATTCATGATGACTGTAAATGATGAGGGCTTATCTTTCATAGAGGATTATAGCCAGGCAGAGTCCTTCAAGGAAATTACAAGCGATATTTTCAAGCTGTCTTATGCGACTTATTTAGCTGCTCTGACGGATGCTGCTATTGCTGACGGTGTAGCAGATGCACAATTATTTGCATTCTTGGAGAAGACGCTTGAATTAATGGAAGAAGGCTTGGATTATGAAATCTTGACTAATATCTTTGAGATTCAGGTTTTAGACCGTTTCGGTGTACGATTGAATTTTCACGAGTGTGTCTTTTGCCATCGTGTGGGCCTTCCTTTTGATTTTTCGTATAAGTTCTCGGGGCTACTTTGTCCAAATCATTATGCAGAGGATGAAAGGCGTAGTCACTTAGATCCTAATGTACCTTATCTTTTAGATTGTTTTCAGGGGCTTTCTTTTGAGGAATTGAGAAGCATATCTGTTAAGGATGACATGAAACGAAAGCTACGACATTTTATTGATGACCTCTATGATAATTATGTTGGAATACATCTTAAAAGTAAGAAGTTTATTGATAATCTAAATTCTTGGGGTCATATTATGAATAAAGAAGATAGTGCTGACTAGACATTATCTTCTTTTTGTTTCACGTGAAACAGGAAAGTAATGGTTTTCAGTCTCAGGGGTTAAAATGCAAGTCAGTTCGTGCTATAATAAGAAGATAATAAGCTGAAAGACTCTGCTAGAAACAGGGAACTAGTCTATTTTAGTTACATAATATTTTATTGATAGAAATCTGAGTTTATGTTTTATGGCAGAGGACAAGAGGGAGAATGCTATGCATGTAATTGCAGTAGATGCTATGGGTGGCGATAATGCGCCACAAGCAATTGTAGAGGGTGTCAACCAAGCTATAGCAGATTTCAAAGATATTGAAATCCAGCTTTATGGTGATGAAGCTAAAATTAAGACCTATTTGACAGCGAATGAACGTGTGAGCATTGTGCATACTGATGAAAAGATAAATTCGGATGATGAGCCAGCTAAAGCCATTCGTAAGAAGAAAAAAGCTTCAATGGTCTTAGGTGCACAGGCTGTTAAGGAGAAAAAAGCAGGTGCCGTGATTTCTGCGGGAAATACAGGTGCCCTTCTGGCTGCAGGTCTCTTTGTGGTCGGACGTATTAAGGGAGTTGAGCGTCCAGGTCTTATGTCAACAATGCCAAGTTTTACTGGTCAACCCTTTGATATGCTTGATTTGGGTGCTAATGCGGAAAATACAGCTAGTCATTTGCATCAATATGCTATTTTAGGATCTTTCTATGCTAAAAATGTGCGTGGAATTGCCAACCCTCGTGTAGGTCTCCTTAATAATGGGACTGAGGAAACAAAGGGGGATAGTCTTCGTAAGGAGGCTTTTGAGCTCTTATC
The DNA here is from genome assembly GCF_052384325.1 of Streptococcus sp. cx1. Taxonomy (NCBI): domain Bacteria; kingdom Bacillati; phylum Bacillota; class Bacilli; order Lactobacillales; family Streptococcaceae; genus Streptococcus; species Streptococcus sp. cx1. The sequence goes on from NZ_JBQSUN010000009.1 coordinate 8,599, forward strand.
TAAGGAGCCAAGTATTAACTTTGTTGGTAATGTTGAGGCGCGTGAAATTATGTCTGGAGCTGCTGATGTGGTCGTAGCTGATGGTTTCACCGGAAATGCAGTTCTTAAGGCAATCGAAGGAACGGGACTTGGTGCTATGAAGACCCTTAAGTCAGCTATCATGAATGGTGGTCTTAAAGCTAAGTTAGGTGCCTTCCTATTGAAAGACAGCCTAAAAGGGATGAAAGAGACTATGGATTACTCTAGCGCTGGAGGTGCGGTTCTCTTTGGTCTTAAAGCTCCCGTAGTAAAATGTCATGGATCTAGTGATGCTAAGGCGGTTTACTACACTATTAAGCAGGTTCGTACGATGCTTGATACTAAGGTTGTTGAGCAGCTAGTTGAAGCCTTTAGTCCGAAAGAGGAGGCTAACTGATGAGTAGAGTAGAAATTCTTCAGAAAATGCAGCTCGTAATTCAAGAGCAGATGGGTAAAGAGGACATTGTTTTAACCGAAGCTACCAAATTAGATGACTTGGGTGTGGATTCAATAGAGCTTATGGAATTCATTATTAATTTGGAGGATGAGTTCGATCTTGAGATTTCCGATGATACTATTGACCATATGGTTAAGGTAGCTGATTTGTTGGACTATTTGTCTGAGGAATTGAATAAAGAATAAGAAAGCTAGACGTAATAATATAATAGTTGTGTACTATACGATTGTTATTTTGTTGGAGTGAGGCAAGAAACTAAATGTTATATGGATTTAGTTCTGTCACACTCCTTTTTTCTATACATTATTTATTAAGAAACTCTAAAAAAGGACTAAAACACGAACATTACTTTTTTACTCAAGTAATAAAGTTTGCTATATGTTGGTTTTTGGATTCTGGTGTGGTATAATTAAGACGAATAAACTTGAAAGGCGAACAATTCCATGTCAAACCAACTGATTTATACTGGGAAAGCTAAAGATATTTATAGTACAGAAGACGAAAATGTGATTAAGTCGGTCTATAAGGACCAGGCAACCATGCTTAATGGTGCTCGTAAGGAGACTATTAAAGGAAAAGGTGTGCTAAATAATCAGATTTCGTCTCTTATTTTTGAAAAATTGAATGCTGCGGGTGTAGCTACTCACTTTATCGAACGTATTTCTGATACCGAACAACTTAACAAGAAAGTTACTATCATTCCTTTGGAGGTTGTTCTTCGTAATGTGACTGCGGGTTCTTTCTCTAAACGTTTTGGCGTTGAAGAAGGTTTGGACTTGAAAACTCCAATCGTTGAATTTTACTACAAGAACGATGATTTGGATGACCCATTCATCAATGATGAGCATGTGAAGTTCTTGGATATTGCCAATGATGAACAAATTGCTTATATCAAGGAAGAAACGCGTCGTATCAATGAATTGCTAAAAGATTGGTTTGCACAAATTGGTCTTCGCTTGATTGACTTCAAATTGGAATTTGGTTTTGATAAGGATGGCAAGATTATCTTGGCAGATGAATTCTCACCAGATAACTGCCGCCTTTGGGATGCTGAAGGGCACCATATGGACAAGGATGTTTTCCGTCGTGATCTTGGTAGCTTGACAGATGTTTATGAAGTTGTATTGGAAAAATTGCAAGGATTGAAGTAGCCTTTTACAAATAGAATACTTGGTCTTCACTACAATCTTTAAGTAGAAATAGATAAAGGAAATAAAATGGATAAACGTATTTTCGTTGAGAAAAAAGCTGATTTTCGTGTGAAATCTCAGTCTTTAGTAAAAGAATTAAAGCATAATCTTCAGTTGAAAACTTTGAATGATCTTCGTATTGTTCAGGTTTACGATGTCTTTAATTTGGCAGAGGACTTGTTTGCGCGTGCGGAAAAACACATCTTCTCTGAGCAAGTGACTGATACTGTTTTGGACGAGGCTGTGGTTAAGGCTGATCTTGAGAAGTATGCTTTCTTTGCTATCGAAAGTTTGCCTGGTCAATTTGACCAACGTGCAGCATCTTCACAAGAAGCTTTGCTTTTGCTTGGTAGTTCAAATGACGTAACAGTGAACACAGCGCAATTGTACTTGGTTAACAAGGATATCGATGCGAATGAGTTGGAAGCTGTCAAAAACTACCTTTTGAACCCAGTGGATTCTCGTTTCAAAGATATCACTGTTGGTATTGCTAAACAGGATTTCTCTGAGTCTGACAAGACCATTCCAAGCTTGGATTTCTTTGAAACTTATACGGCAGAAGATTTTGCTAAGTATAAGGCAGAGCAAGGATTGGCAATGGAAGTGGATGACCTTCTCTTCATTCAAGATTACTTCAAGTCTATTGGACGTGTGCCAACTGAGACTGAGCTTAAGGTTTTGGATACTTACTGGTCTGACCACTGTCGTCATACTACTTTCGAGACTGAGTTGAAAAATATCGACTTCTCAGCTTCTAAATTTGAAAAACAATTGCAAGCGACTTATGACAAGTATATTGCCATGCGTGATGAGTTGGGACGTACAGAAAAACCTCAAACCTTGATGGATATGGCGACTATTTTTGGACGTTATGAGCGTGCCAATGGTCGTTTGGACGACATGGAAGTGTCTGATGAAATCAATGCCTGCTCTGTTGAAATTGAAGTGGATGTCAATGGTGTGAAAGAGCCATGGCTTCTCATGTTCAAGAACGAAACCCACAACCACCCAACGGAGATTGAACCATTTGGTGGTGCAGCTACTTGTATTGGTGGAGCCATTCGTGACCCATTGTCAGGTCGTTCATACGTTTACCAAGCCATGCGTATCTCAGGTGCTGGTGATATTACAACACCAATTGCTGAAACTCGTGCTGGTAAATTACCACAACAAGTGATTTCTAAAACAGCAGCTCACGGTTATTCTTCATACGGTAACCAAATTGGTCTTGCAACAACTTATGTACGTGAATACTTTCACCCAGGTTTTGTTGCTAAGCGTATGGAGCTAGGTGCCGTTGTCGGTGCGGCTCCTAAGGAAAATGTTGTCCGTGAAAAACCTGAAGCAGGTGATGTGATTATCTTGCTCGGTGGTAAGACTGGACGTGATGGTGTCGGTGGTGCGACAGGTTCATCTAAAGTTCAAACGGTTGAATCTGTTGAAACAGCTGGTGCTGAGGTTCAAAAAGGGAATGCCATCGAAGAACGTAAGATTCAACGTCTTTTCCGTAATGGGGAAGTGACACGTCTTATCAAGAAATCAAATGACTTTGGTGCTGGTGGTGTCTGCGTGGCTATCGGTGAATTGGCAGATGGTCTTGAAATTAATCTAGACAAAGTGCCATTGAAATATCAAGGCTTGAACGGTACAGAAATTGCCATTTCTGAATCTCAGGAACGTATGGCTGTAGTGGTTCGTCCAGATGATGTAGACGCCTTCGTTGCTGAATGTAATAAAGAAAATATTGATGCTGTTGTCGTTGCGACAGTGACTGAAAAACCAAATCTTGTTATGCACTGGAATGGCGAAACCATCGTTGATTTGGAACGTCGTTTCCTTGATACAAACGGTGTACGTGTAGTTGTGGATGCTAAGGTAGTTGACAAGGATGTCAAGCTTCCAGAAGAACGCCAAACATCTGCCGAAACCCTTGAAGCTGATACTCTTGAAGTCTTGGCTGATCTTAACCATGCCAGTCAAAAAGGGTTGCAAACTATCTTTGATAGCTCAGTTGGTCGTTCAACAGTCAATCACCCACTTGGTGGTCGCTACCAAATCACACCAACGGAAGCTTCTGTACAGAAATTGCCAGTCCAACATGGTGTGACAACAACTGCTTCTGTTATGGCGCAAGGGTTCAACCCTTATGTAGCAGAATGGTCTCCATATCATGGTGCGGCTTATGCGGTCATCGAAGCAACCGCTCGCTTGGTTGCTGCTGGTGCAAACTGGTCTAAGGCTCGTTTCTCTTATCAAGAATACTTCGAGCGTATGGATAAACAAGCAGAGCGTTTTGGTCAACCAGTATCAGCTCTTCTTGGATCCATTGAAGCTCAGATTCAACTTGGGTTGCCATCTATCGGTGGGAAAGACTCTATGTCTGGTACCTTTGAAGAATTGACAGTACCACCAACTTTAGTTGCTTTTGGTGTCACAACTGCAGATAGCCGTAAGGTCCTTTCTCCAGAATTTAAAGCTGCTGGTGAAAATATCTATTACATCCCAGGTCAAGCTTTGGCACAAGAAATTGACTTTTATCTTATCAAGTCTAACTTTGCTAAGTTTGAAGCCATCCAAGCTGATTATAAAGTCACATCTGCATCAGCTGTCAAATATGGTGGTGTCCTTGAAGCTCTTGCCCTTGCAACATTTGGTAACCATATTGGTGCCACTGTAACCCTTGAAAATCTTGAGACTGCCTTGACAGCTCAATTGGGTGGATTTGTCTTCACATCTCCGGAAGATATTGCAGGGGTTGCCAAGATTGGACAAACAGCAGCTGATTTTACACTTACTGTCAATGGTGTAACGCTTGATGGACACAAACTTGACAGTGCCTTCCAAGGTAAATTGGAAGAAGTTTACCCAACGGAATTTTCACAAGCAACTGAGTTGGAAGAAGTACCTGTTGTGGCATCAGATGCTGTTATCAAAGCTAAAGAAACAGTTGAGACACCAGTGGTTTACATCCCAGTATTCCCGGGTACGAACTCTGAGTACGATTCAGCTAAGGCCTTTGAAAAAGAAGGTGCAAAAGTCAACTTAGTACCATTTGTAACACTTAATGAAGAGGCTATTGTCAAGTCTGTTGACACCATGGTTGACAATATCGAAAAAGCTAACATTATCTTCTTTGCAGGAGGCTTCTCAGCAGCCGATGAACCAGATGGATCAGCTAAATTTATCGTTAACATCTTGCTCAATGAAAAAGTACGTGTAGCCATTGATAGCTTCATCGAACGTGGTGGTTTGATTATCGGTATCTGTAACGGATTCCAAGCTCTTGTCAAATCAGGTCTTCTTCCATATGGTAACTTTGAAGATGCAAGCAGTACTAGTCCAACCCTCTTCTACAATGATGCCAATCAACACGTGGCTAAGATGGTTGAAACACGTATTGCCAACACGAACTCACCATGGCTTGCTGGAGTAGAAGTTGGTGACATTCATGCCATCCCAGTATCACACGGTGAAGGTAAGTTTGTCGTGACAGCTGAGGAATTTGCAGAGCTTCGTGACAATGGTCAAATCTTTACCCAATATGTTGACTTCGAAGGTAAACCAAGCATGGATTCAAAATACAATCCTAACGGATCTGTGAATGCTATCGAAGGTATCACAAGCAAGAATGGTCAAATTATTGGTAAGATGGGTCACTCAGAACGTTTCGAAGACGGTCTCTTCCAAAATATTCCAGGAAATAAAGACCAACACCTCTTTGCGTCAGCGGTTAAATACTTTACTGGAAAATAATAGAGTGCCAAGTGTACTCAGTAATGATATTTTTCGATATGCAGTGGTTATAAAGAGCTTGAAAACTTGAGTTCCAATTAGTGAAATGAGAGGCTAGAAACAGTTTTTCGTTCGCCTTGCATAAGGAAAATATCAAAAATAAAAGGTATAAAAAATGACATACGAAGTTAAATCTCTTAATGAAGAATGTGGTGTTTTTGGTATCTGGGGTCACCCAGATGCTGCCAAATTAACTTATTTCGGACTTCACAGTCTCCAACACCGTGGTCAAGAGGGAGCAGGAATTCTCTCAAATGATGCGGGTCAATTGAAGCGTCATCGTGATATGGGGCTTCTCTCAGAAGTTTTTCGTGATCCAGCCAACTTGGACAAGCTAACTGGAACAGCTGCTATCGGTCATGTTCGTTATGCGACTGCTGGTGAAGCTTCTGTAGACAATATTCAACCTTTCTTGTTTAAGTTTTATGACAATCAGTTTGGACTTGCCCACAACGGGAACTTGACTAATGCAGAGTCACTTAGACGTGAGTTGGAAAAAAATGGTGCAATCTTTAACTCGACTTCTGACTCAGAAATTTTGGCCCACTTGATTCGTCGTAGCCATAACCCATCCTTCATGGGTAAGGTGAAAGAAGCCTTGAACACTGTTAAAGGTGGATTTGCTTACCTCCTCATGCTTGAGGACAAGCTCATTGCAGCCTTGGATCCAAATGGTTTCCGTCCCCTTTCTATTGGTAAGATGGCCAATGGAGCTATTGTGGTTTCATCTGAAACCTGTGCCTTTGAAGTGGTTGGAGCAGAGTGGATTCGCGATGTGAATCCAGGTGAGGTTGTTATCATCGATGATAATGGCATTACTTACGATAACTATACAACGGACACCCAATTGGCTGTTTGCTCAATGGAGTATATTTACTTTGCCCGTCCTGATTCAAATATCCAAGGGGTCAATGTCCATACAGCTCGTAAACGTATGGGTGCTCAATTGGCACGTGAATTCAAACATGAAGCAGATATTGTAGTTGGTGTGCCTAATTCATCACTTAGCGCAGCCATGGGATTTGCAGAAGAATCAGGCTTGCCAAATGAAATGGGCTTGATTAAAAACCAATACACTCAACGTACCTTTATCCAACCAACACAAGAGTTACGTGAGCAAGGGGTTCGTATGAAGCTCTCTGCCGTATCAGGTGTTGTTAAAGGCAAACGTGTGGTTATGATTGACGATTCTATTGTACGTGGGACGACCTCACGTCGTATCGTTAATTTGCTAAAAGAAGCAGGAGCAACAGAGGTCCACGTGGCAATCGGTAGTCCAGCCCTTGCCTACCCATGTTTCTACGGTATTGATATTCAAACACGTAAGGAATTGATTGCGGCCAATCATACAGTTGAGGAAACACGGGAAATCATCGGTGCGGATAGCTTGACTTACTTGTCAATTGATGGCTTGATTGATTCTATTGGAATTGACACAGATGCACCAAACGGTGGCCTTTGTGTGGCTTACTTCGATGGTAAATATCCAACACCATTGTACGATTACGAAGAACGCTATTTGGAAAGTTTGAAAGAACACACTTCTTTCTATTAAGAGCAGTGCAGAAGAAAAAAGAGGAAAAAATTATGTCTAAAAATGCTTACGCTCCACGTCTCACTACTGACTAAAAGCTAAAGCATTTGTCAGTAGACGCTTTGCCCTATGGGGCCAAAGCTGGAGACCTGACTAGTATTTTTAGATAAAAAGATGGTTTATCTAAAAATACGTCGCAATTTTTCTCGAAAAAAGAAAAGGAATAAACAAATGACAAATAAAAATGCGTATGCCCAATCGGGTGTGGACGTTGAAGCAGGTTATGAAGTTGTTGAACGTATCAAAAAACATGTTGCCCGTACAGAGCGTGCAGGTGTCATGGGAGCTCTCGGTGGCTTCGGTGGTATGTTTGACCTTTCAAAAACAGGTGTCAAAGAGCCCGTTTTGATTTCAGGTACAGATGGTGTCGGTACTAAACTCATGCTTGCTATCAAGTACGATAAACATGATACTATCGGTCAAGACTGTGTGGCTATGTGTGTTAACGATATCATCGCTGCAGGTGCTGAGCCCCTTTACTTTCTTGACTACGTAGCGACTGGTAAAAATGAACCAGCTAAATTGGAACAGGTCGTTGCTGGTGTGGCTGAAGGTTGTGTGCAAGCTGGTGCTGCCCTCATTGGTGGTGAAACTGCTGAAATGCCTGGTATGTATGGAGAAGACGACTATGATTTGGCAGGTTTCGCGGTAGGTATCGCAGAAAAATCTCAAATCATTGACGGTTCAAAAGTGGCTGAAGGTGATGTGCTTCTTGGACTTGCCTCAAGCGGTATCCACTCAAATGGCTACTCACTCGTTCGTCGTGTCTTTGCTGATTACACAGGTGAAGAAGTCCTCCCAGAACTTGAAGGCAAAAAACTTAAAGACGTTCTTCTTGAACCAACTCGTATCTACGTCAAAGCAGCTTTGCCATTGATTAAAGAAGAATTGGTTAACGGTATTGCCCACATCACAGGTGGTGGTTTCATCGAAAATGTACCACGTATGTTCTCAGATGACTTGGCTGCTGAAATTGACGAAAGCAAGGTCCCAGTACTTCCAATTTTCAAAGCCCTTGAAAAATATGGTGACATCAAACACGAAGAAATGTTTGAAATCTTTAATATGGGTATTGGTCTCATGCTTGCGGTGAAACCAGAAAATGTGGAACGTGTCAAAGAACTTCTTGACGAACCTGTTTATGAAATCGGTCGAATTGTGAAGAAAGATGGCGCAAGTGTGGTGATTAAATAATGGCTAAAAGGATTGCTGTGTTTGCCTCTGGCAACGGCTCAAACTTCCAGGTGATTGCGGAACAATTTCCAGTAGAATTTGTCTTTTCAGATCACCGTGATGCCTATGTCTTAGAACGTGCCAAAAATCTAGGTGTAGCTAGCTATGCCTTTGAACTCAAGGAATTTGACAATAAAGCAGCTTACGAAGAAGCTATTGTCAAACTCTTGGATGAACACCAGATTGATTTGGTTTGTTTGGCGGGTTATATGAAAATCGTTGGCCCAACCTTGCTAGTAGCTTATGAAGGCCGTATCATCAATATTCACCCGGCTTACCTTCCAGAATTTCCAGGTGCTCATGGTATTGAGGATGCTTGGAATGCAGATGTTGACCAGTCTGGTGTGACCATTCACTGGGTGGATTCTGGTGTGGACACTGGTAAGGTTATCAAACAAGTCCGTGTGCCACGACTAGCTGATGACACGATTGAAAGCTTTGAAGCTCGGATTCATGAGGCAGAGTACAAGTTGTATCCGGAGGTGTTGGATAGTTTGGGAGTGGAGAGGAAATGATGAATTATAACGAATTGGATGGTTATAAACTTTTTTTTGAAAAAGTCTTTCCAAGTATGTCTGATACAGATATCTTAAATGAGCTGTGGAATTTTGCAAATACTTCGCTTTATAAAATTGAGTATCCAGAGGCAGGGGAAGCTTGGAAAGATTTAAAACAGTCAATTGATGAAAGAAGTAAAGGCATAAACAAGCGAGGCAATACTGTTTATGTTCGTACATTTGGTAATAAGAAAGATAGAGAATCTGAGGAATTGCTGAGGTGTTTTTATAAGCACGTTTATGGTATTGACTTTATTAAAATAGATAAAAGCAATAACCAAAAGCCAACTTCTGTTTTACAAAAATACACGGACTATAGTAAAAAGAATAGTAATAAGAAAAAGAAATTAGTAAATTACCAAATATCACATATATTTGGTAAAACACTTAATTGCTACGCATTTGCTGCCCCATGGAATGTAGTATATTTACCCAAAATTTTAGACCCATTTACTGGTCATGAAAGCAAAGGTTTTTTAACTAGAGAATTCACAAAAAAACTGCAAAAAATGATGCTCGAAAATTATAAGGATATGATTGTAGAATATAATGAAAAAATGGAATCTATTTTTACGGACAAAATTAAGAGTTTTAAGTTTCAAAAGGAAGCTTTAATCACTAAATTTGGCAAAGATAGGGTGGAAAAATTTTTTGACGAAATAGATAAAAATTTTTCAAAAATTGAATTACCAAAGGAGGAATTATGACTAAACGCGCACTAATTAGTGTCTCAGACAAAGCGGGCATTGTTGAATTTGCCCAAGAACTCAAAAAACTAGGTTGGGATGTCATCTCAACAGGTGGTACCAAAGTTGCCCTTGATAATGCTGGTGTCGAAACCATTGCTATTGACGATGTGACTGGTTTCCCAGAAATGATGGACGGTCGTGTGAAGACTCTCCACCCAAATATCCACGGTGGTCTCCTCGCTCGTCGTGACCTCGATAGCCACCTTCAAGCGGCTAAGGACAATAATATCGAATTGATTGACCTTGTTGTGGTAAACCTTTATCCATTCAAGGAAACCATTCTCAAACCAGACGTGACTTACGCTGACGCAGTTGAAAACATCGATATCGGTGGGCCATCAATGCTTCGTTCAGCAGCTAAAAACCATGCTAGCGTAACAGTTGTGGTAGATCCTGCTGATTATGCTGTTGTTCTTGACGAATTGTCAGCAAACGGTGAAACAAGTTACGAAACTCGTCAACGTTTGGCAGCGAAAGTATACCGTCACACAGCTTCATACGACGCTTTGATTGCAGAATACTTCACAGCTCAAGTGGGTGAAACAAAACCTGAAAAACTCACTTTAACTTATGACCTTAAGCAACCAATGCGTTACGGTGAAAACCCTCAACAAGACGCAGACTTCTACCAAAAAGGTTTGCCAACGGCTTACTCAATTGCTTCAGCTAAACAGCTTAACGGTAAAGAATTGTCATTCAACAATATCCGTGACGCTGATGCCGCTATCCGTATCATCCGTGATTTCAAAGACCGTCCAACAGTTGTGGCTTTGAAACATATGAACCCATGTGGTATCGGTCAAGCTGACGACATCGAAACAGCTTGGGATTACGCTTATGAAGCCGACCCAGTGTCAATCTTCGGTGGTATCGTCGTTCTCAACCGTGAGGTAGATGCTGCGACAGCTAAGAAAATGCATGGTGTTTTCCTTGAAATCATTATTGCACCAAGCTATACAGATGAAGCGCTTGAAATCTTGACTACCAAGAAGAAAAACTTGCGTATCCTTGAGTTGCCATTTGACGCTCAAGACGCTAGCGAAGTGGAAGCAGAATACACTGGTGTTGTTGGTGGACTTCTCGTTCAAAACCAAGACGTTGTTAAAGAAAGTCCAGCTGACTGGCAAGTGGTTACAAAACGTCAACCAACTGAGACAGAAGCGACAGCTCTTGAGTTTGCTTGGAAAGCTATCAAGTACGTCAAATCAAACGGAATCATCGTGACTAACGACCACATGACACTTGGTGTTGGTCCTGGTCAAACTAACCGTGTGGCTTCCGTCCGCATCGCCATTGACCAAGCTAAAGACCGTCTTGACGGCGCTGTTCTTGCTTCAGATGCCTTCTTCCCATTTGCAGATAACGTGGAAGAAATCGCTAAAGCAGGTATCAAGGCTATCATCCAACCGGGTGGATCAGTACGTGACCAAGAGTCAATCGAAGCAGCTGATAAACATGGTTTGACAATGATCTTTACAGGCGTTCGTCACTTCCGTCATTAAGAACTTACGAAACATCCAAGCAATTGGATGTTTTTTAGATGCCTTAAGTTTCCTTTAAGGTCTCCCAGCTATACTAATACCATCCTAAATATCTTTTCTTTTTCATAAATTTCCTAAGAGCTCAGCATCCGCTGGGCTTTTTTCTTTCAGTGCATCAAAAAAAACAACCGTTCTCACGATTGTTCAATAGATTTAAACCTTTTCAAGGACAGATTGGGTTACCCAAGTCTTGCGATTTCCGATTTGGACGAGGATGCCGTCGCTTGGTGGGTCAATAGCAAGCACTTTGAAGTTACCTGGAATAGTAAAGGTCTCACCAGGATTGAGGTACTGATCTGAAGTTGGATTGCCTTGTGCATCAACTTCAAGAACTGGTCCAGGGTCAACGATATTGTGTTTGGTTGGTGTACCTCCAGCTAAATCTTGGCTGGTGATGTTACCTCCTACGATTGATGTGACACGGAAGGTCCCTGTGAAGCGGACGGTATCGCCAACCTTGATAGAAGAGTTAGCAGGATTTCCATTTTGAGCTCCTGGTTCGAGGTCTTTAAAATGGATATAGCCAGACACTTGACTCTTATGGAAACTGCGTTTATGGTATTTCTCAGGTCCTTGCCCAGCATTATAGTTGTATTCTTCAATAGTCACCTGATCACCATTCACCTCGGCTACCCAAGCAACATGCCCCATATGACCAGCTCCATTGACACCGGCCGAGAACCAGGCGATGCTCCCTACAGCAGGATTCATGTCCACACGGTGACCATTGGCACGTGCGATACTACCCCAAGTGATGGCATTTCCATAACCTACAGGCAGAGTGAAACCGTTGGTGTTACTGAGGCGATAGGCCGCAAAGGATGTACACTGACGCCAGTACATGGTCCATGGATCGACACCGAAGCCACCGTATTTCCAAGAGGAAGGATAGTCATCTCCGAGGACAGCCGCCTGAGCAGAGCTGCCACACGAAACCGAAACAGTCGCTAGACAAGCTAGCGGTAAGAGACAATTTAGTAATTTTTTCTTCATTTTAACCTCCACTTACCTATTCGCAGTTTTTCAGGAAAATGAAGATATTTTTGCGTTTAAGCCTCCCTTAAGCTGCTCAGGATATACTATCATTAATCCTAAATAACTTTTTTCATTTTCATAATCTCCCAAGAGGTGGTCCAAGTGGCCGCCTTTTTTATGTTCAAATTTGGAAACATACTCATATCTCCGAACAAATATGTTATAATGGTTATGTATAATTCGTGAAAATTGCTAATTTTTCCGAATGATTGTCGTTAACGGGCATTTGCCCCTAGTCTTATTTGATATTGAGGTATCTTTCAAATGAAACTTTTGGTTGTTGGTTCTGGTGGTCGTGAACATGCGATTGCCAAGAAATTATTGGAGTCTAAAGACGTTGAGCAAGTTTTCGTGGCTCCTGGTAATGACGGGATGACATTGGACGGTCTTGATTTGATCAATATCGGAATTTCCGAACATTCTAAGCTGATTGACTTTGCAAAAGCGAACGATATTGCTTGGACCTTTATCGGTCCAGATGATGCGCTTGCGGCTGGAATTGTGGATGATTTCAATGCAGCTGGTCTTAAGGCTTTTGGTCCGACCAAGGCTGCGGCTGAGCTGGAGTGGTCTAAGGATTTCGCTAAGGAAATCATGGTCAAATACGACGTTCCGACAGCAGCCTATGGCACATTTTCAGATTTCGAGGAAGCCAAGGCCTACATCGAGGAAAAAGGCGCTCCAATCGTCGTCAAGGCAGACGGCTTGGCCCTAGGTAAAGGTGTCGTCGTTGCTGAAACGGTTGAGCAAGCCGTCGAAGCTGCTCACGAGATGCTTTTGGACAATAAATTCGGTGATTCAGGTGCGCGAGTGGTCATCGAGGAATTTCTTGACGGGGAAGAGTTCTCTCTCTTTGCCTTTGTCAATGGGGACAAGTTCTACATTATGCCAACGGCTCAGGACCACAAACGTGCTTATGATGACGACAAGGGTCCTAACACTGGTGGGATGGGGGCTTATGCGCCGGTTCCTCACTTGCCACAGAGCGTGGTTGACACAGCTGTTGACACTATTGTCAAGCCAGTTCTTGAAGGCATGATTAAAGAAGGTCGTCCCTACACTGGTGTCCTTTACGCTGGTCTTATCTTGACAGCTGACGGGCCTAAAGTCATCGAGTTCAACTCTCGCTTTGGCGATCCTGAAACGCAAATCATCTTGCCTCGTTTGACTTCTGATTTTGCGCAAAATATCACTGACATTTTGGATGGTAAAGAGCCAGCTATCACTTGGACGGATAAGGGTGTGACACTTGGTGTGGTTGTAGCCTCAAACGGCTACCCACTCGCTTATGAGAAAGGTGTCAAGCTCCCAGCCAAGACAGAGGGCGACATCATCACTTACTATGCCGGTGCTAAATTCGCTGAAAATGGACAAGACCTCCTCTCAAACGGCGGACGTGTCTACATGCTAGTCACAACAGCAGACATCGTCAAAGACGGCCAAAACATCATCTACAACGAACTCAACAAACAAAACACAGAAGGTCTGTTCTATCGTACGGATATCGGTAGCAAGGCGAACAAATAAAATTTCAAAAGCGACGAAGTCGCCAATCCGATAAAGGTCGCCGTGGTGAAAAGACCAGAACAGCATCTGTTCTGGTCGGGGGAAACTTTGAGACTTTAGGCTCAAAGTTTAGGAATGAAACCGAAGGTTTGCTTCCGTCCCCACCACCTAAGACCATTATCAAAAAAGAAAAGGAAAAATTATGACTAAACCAATTATTTCCATTATCATGGGCTCAAAATCCGACTGGGCAACCATGCAAAAAACCGCTGAAGTCCTCGACAACTTCGGTGTCGCTTACGAAAAGAAAGTTGTTTCCGCACACCGTACACCGGACCTCATGTTCAAACATGCCGAGGAAGCACGTAGCCGTGGCATCAAGGTCATCATCGCAGGTGCTGGTGGCGCTGCTCACTTGCCAGGTATGGTTGCTGCTAAAACAACCCTTCCAGTCATCGGTGTACCAGTCAAATCACGAGCTCTTAGCGGTGTAGATTCGCTCTATTCTATCGTTCAGATGCCGGGTGGTGTACCTGTCGCAACCATGGCTATCGGTGAAGCTGGTGCGACAAACGCTGCCCTCTTTGCCCTCCGTCTCCTCTCAGTAGAAGACAAGGCCATTGAAGATGCGCTTGCTAACTTTGCTGAAGAACAAGGAAAAATCGCAGAGGAGTCTACAAATGAGCTCAACTAAAACCATTGGTATCATCGGTGGTGGCCAACTCGGTCAGATGATGGCTATTTCAGCTATCTACATGGGCCACAAGGTTATCACCCTTGATCCTGCAGCAGATTGTCCATCTTCTCGTGTGTCTGAGGTTATCGTGGCACCCTATGACGACGTAGACGCCCTTCGCCAGTTGGCGGACCGCTGTGATGTTCTCACTTATGAGTTTGAAAATGTCGACGCTGACGGCCTTGATGCTGTTATCAAAGACGGTCAGCTCCCACAAGGAACAGACCTGCTTCGCATTTCACAAAACCGTATTTTTGAGAAGGACTTTCTCTCAAACAAGGCTCAAGTGACTGTTGCTCCTTACAAGGTTGTGACATCTAGCCTTGATTTGGAAGATATTGACCTTTCTAAAAAATACGTCCTCAAGACAGCGACAGGTGGTTACGATGGCCACGGTCAAAAAGTCATCACATCAGCCGACGATTTGGAAGAGGCAAATGCACTTGCTAACTCAGCCGAGTGTGTCTTGGAAGAGTTCGTTAACTTCGACCTTGAAATTTCAGTCATCGTGTCTGGTAACGGCAAGGATGTGACGGTTTTCCCAGTTCAGGAAAATATCCACCGCAACAACATCCTATCTAAAACTATCGTTCCTGCCCGTATTTCTGACAGTCTAGCTGAGAAAGCTAAAGCTATGGCTGTGAAGATTGCTGAGCAACTTAACCTCTCTGGTACCCTCTGTGTGGAGATGTTTGCGACAGCTGATGACATCATCGTCAACGAAATCGCACCACGCCCACACAATTCAGGGCACTACTCAATCGAGGCCTGCGACTTTTCACAATTTGACACGCATATTTTGGGTGTTCTCGGAGCACCACTTCCAGCAATCCACCTCCATGCACCTGCTGTCATGCTCAACGTCCTCGGCCAACATGTCGAAGCAGCTGAGCGTTATGTCACAGAAAATCCAAGCGCCCACCTCCACATGTATGGTAAACTAGAAGCGAAGCACAACCGCAAAATGGGGCATGTGACTTTGTTTAGTGATGAACCAGACAATGTGGTTGAGTTTGGGAAAGGGATTGATTTTTGTGAAGGAGAATAAGATTAAAGAAAAATTTGATTTTTTTACATCAGATTATCTAGAACTCCAGCATAAACGAATATTTGTCTCACTATTAATAATAATTGAAAGTAGATACCACGTTTTTAAGAATAATAAAGTTAATCAATTAGTTGCTAGATACTGCAAGGATGTTGGAATACATATACCCGATGAATTAAAGATTGGTAATGGTAGAACAATTGCTAATGCATTTATAAATAAACTTCTGGTTGAGTCTGGTTTTGATTTAACGAATAAGAAGTATAGTGAAGAGTATATTTTTTATAAAGTAAATTCCCTAATTGATAAAAAGATTGATGATATTATTGATATGTATCCTAGAGATAAATTACTTGTTAATTTAGTTGTATTTGCAGATTTTGTATCTACTTTATCACAGAATGACTTTGTGGCTATAAATAAAGATGTTGATAGAAATAATATTGAAAAAATACTTAATCTTTTCCGAGAAATAGATGATACAAAAAATGATTTAAGACAATCTTTATTAGGAGAAATAAAGGAATCAACAAATTATTTGTTAAATAGAGTATTGCTTGCTCAAGATAGAAATGTTTTTGATGAGCTTGAAGCAGAGAAATATTTTGAAAAGTTTGGTACTGATTATTACTTATTATTTTGTTATGGAGTTACGAAGTCTGTATTTTTATCTGATATGAATTCTCGATATCTGATAAAAAGAAGATTTAATAAATCAAAGATAACTTTTAGTTGTAATAAATGGGGTGATTTTCCTCCTAGATTATTGAGAAGAGAATTTGATGAGTTTGTAAGGTATGCTAGTAAAGAAACTTTAGGACTACAGAAATGTATGTCAGAATCTATATTTCCTAAATTCTATACAAAATATCAGTTTGATCCGTTGAAAGTTAGAGATACATTTAAAAGTGATATTAATGACTATAAAGTAAGTGATGGATATTTAATCTATCTTCCTCTATCAGAGTTATTGACTTATTTTCAAATAAACCAGATTGTAAGTAAAAAGGGGATAAAAAATGAGATACTTTTTTTGGAAAATAATGTTTTTCACTTAAAATTTTCGATTTCAATCTTTATTAAACAAATGAAGGCCAATAATATCAATTTAACAAACTTACTTCAAAAAGATATAAATGAAGGAAATATTGATAAATTTTTAAATGAGAAAGTTTATTCTAAAATAGATACAACAAAAAAAGTTAAGGAAATATTTAAAGCATTCGTTAGTAAATATGTGAAATTAAGTAAGGAAGTTAATATAAAATATTTATCCTTTGATTTTTCAAATATTTATGTATTTGCAGCAGAGTATATTAGCTTAAATAATCTTTCTATTTTCCACAAACCTTTAATAAAGTTTGGTAATTATTATCTAACAAACTACTCACTATTAAACGAGGGATTATGGCATTTAGCAGGAGATATTTTATCAAGGAATACTGGCGGTATTAATGATATTTCGAAGGATATTAAATGTTATTATGATGAAAATAAAATTCCACAGCTAAAATCGTACATATCATCAATGTATGATTTTAGTATTATCAATTGTGATTTTATGGCATCAGACAAATCTGGGACTCCAATTTATCCTAAAATTAAGAGACTGCTAATGGATGGTGAAATATCAAGGGAAATTGATAAAGGAAGAAAAAAAGAACTTGATATTATTTTTTATTCTGATAATACATTATATATTTATGATTTGAAAAATTATGGCATTCAACATTCTTTAGTCAGTATTTCTAAGCTATTAGGTAAAGTAAAAAAGGAAATATCAAAATTAAAAAAAATAAAGAAATTTATTTTAGAGAATAAGTCTATTTTTGAATCAGATTTAGGGATACAGTTTGATAATATTGAGGTTGGCATCTTGACTGCTAATTCGACAATTTTTGAGTTTTGTCCAAATATGTTCAATAATTTTTATATTGATTCTGTACAAAACTTTATATCTGAAAATACAAATAAGCACCAGATTAGTTATCTAACAGAAAGGCAAAAGGTCAATAGGATAAAAAAAATCAAGAGTAAAAAATAAATTATTAAAACAGTACGAAATTTTAGACACTAGAAGGGAGAAAATTTTTGGAAAATACCATTGTTGAAGATAATCAAGATTTTTTTCATTATAGTGTAGTACTCAATACAGAGTTTATGATAGCGGCTGATTTCATTTTTGATGGATTAGAGAGTATGATTTATGTTACTTATTTCCAGTCTTATTCAGAATCCAAATTATTCAAAGCATACTATCAACTAGCGGTTGGTATTGAAAGGATTCAAAAAATAATATTAAATTTAGCATACAATAAGTTGGAAGGAGCTAAAAAGGAAGAATTTAGTTCTCAAATCGAAAAAGCCTTTTATAATCATAATCATGAGCAGTTGAATAATCTTCTGACTCAGTACATGGAAATTAAAACAAAATTACAAAAACAGGATAACAAGTTTTTAAGTCAGTTGATGGAGTTTTATTCAACTCATCGATACAGTAAATTTCAAAAAGACACGGAGCTTACCTCTTTATTTAAATTTCATACAGGTGAAAGCTTTCAAAGGAACACGAAAAAATTTCATTATCGATTGAATGAGATTTTCGAATCAGTTGAAAAAATACTATCATTTTATTTTGATATTTTAGATATTATACAATCAAAAGTACAAAATTATTTGGGTGAAGCTGGTACGGATGCAAAGTTATTCGTAATCTACAATTTTTCAAATGTACTGAAAAAATATTTTAAATTATTTATTTTAGCTAAGTTAGAATATAGTGATAGAAATTCAGATTTTAGGCCACTATATACCGAAATGGAGAAACCTTTGTCAAAAATTGATATTTATTATGGTGGAAATGGGGTAACCGTAGTATCTGGGTTATTTGATTACTATTATAGGGAAGTTGAATCTTGTGATTGGCAAGAAATGGATTCTCCGCTTCCTTTTAGAAATGAAAGTAAGGAGAAATCAAAACTTCAATTAAGAGAATTAGATAAAATAATTGCTTATTATGAAAATAGAAACCCAGATATAAATAATTTTTTTGGATAAAATCCCTTAGAGTGAAAAAGGAGAAACAATAACATGATCGAACGTTACTCTCGCCCTGAGATGGCGAACATTTGGACTGAAGAAAACAAATACCGTGCTTGGCTTGAGGTGGAAATCTTGGCTGACGAGGCATGGGCTGAGTTGGGGGAAATCCCTAAGGAAGATGTGGCTTTGATTCGTGAAAAAGCGGACTTTGACATCGACCGTATTTTGGAAATTGAGCAGCAAACTCGTCACGATGTGGTTGCCTTCACACGTGCGGTTTCTGAGACTCTTGGTGAAGAGCGTAAGTGGGTTCACTATGGGTTGACATCTACTGACGTGGTAGATACTGCCTATGGTTACCTCTACAAACAAGCCAACGACATCATCCGCAAGGACCTTGAAAACTTCCTTAACATCATCGCTGACAAAGCGAAAGAACACAAGTTCACTATCATGATGGGGCGTACCCACGGTGTGCATGCTGAGCCTACAACTTTTGGTCTTAAATTGGCCACTTGGTACAGCGAAATGAAACGTAACATCGAGCGTTTCGAGCATGCTGCTGCTGGTGTGGAAGCTGGTAAGATTTCTGGTGCGGTTGGTAACTTTGCCAACATCCCACCATTCGTTGAAAAATACGTCTGCGACAAGCTTGGTATCCGTGCTCAAGAAATCTCTACACAGGTCCTTCCTCGTGACCTTCACGCTGAGTACTTTGCAGTTCTTGCGAGCATCGCAACATCTATCGAGCGTATGGCGACTGAAATCCGTGGTCTTCAAAAATCTGAACAACGTGAAGTGGAAGAGTTCTTTGCTAAAGGTCAAAAAGGGTCTTCAGCAATGCCTCACAAACGTAACCCTATCGGTTCTGAAAACATGACAGGTCTTGCGCGTGTTATCCGTGGTCACATGGTAACAGCTTATGAAAACGTAGCTCTTTGGCACGAACGTGATATCTCTCACTCATCAGCTGAGCGTATCATTGCACCAGACACAACCATCTTGATTGACTACATGCTCAACCGTTTCGGAAACATCGTCAAGAACTTGACAGTCTTCCCAGAAAACATGATCCGCAACATGAACTCTACATTTGGTCTTATCTTCAGCCAACGTGCTATGCTTACTTTGATTGAAAAAGGCATGACTCGTGAGCAAGCTTATGACCTTGTTCAACCGAAGACTGCCCAATCATGGGATAACCAAGTAGACTTTAAACCACTTCTTGAATCAGATCCAGAAGTAACTTCTCGCCTTACTCAAGAAGAAATCGACGAAATCTTCAACCCTGTTTACTACACTAAACGTGTTGATGAAATCTTCGAACGCATCGGTTTGGGTGACTAATTGAAGCAATACAGTAAAAAAGCAGGGCAGACCTGCTTTTTTTGATGGTGACATTTATGTCACTAGTTTTGTTCTCTTTTCAGCCTTATAATAGAGTCATCGCGAGAAAACTGTCAGAAAGGAGAAGTTAGTCATCTTAAAAGGACGACTTAGCTATTTACCGGAACTTAGCCTCCTAATAGTAAGCATTGCTTATAGTATCATCCGCATCATGAATGATTTTTGAAGTATCAAGGCACCCTCTTGGTTTTTAGACATGGATATTCCTAATGGTTCCTTATTATTACTTATTTTGCTTATTATTTTAAAAAGTGATAAAAGATAATAATATCTTAAGCTACTTTTAAGTTTATTAATATATATTATAACCATCCTAGTAAAGCAGCTAGCTTTTGTAAGCTAGAGGTAAACATAATTTTTTCATAACAAATCTCCCCGAAGAAAGTCTAGAAATCTAGGCTTTTTTCTTCTTTTTTGAGGTTTTATTAGGATATTTTAAGAAAATACTTGAAAACCCTTCCAAAACAAGGTAATATAGTTATATAAAGATTCTATTGGACAAGCGGTCACCTTGGAGGATTAGGAAGAAGAGGTTGGGAAAGCCTGTACAATCGTATCTTTTCAGTGGTCTCTGGGCTGCTGTGAAAATCCCTTTGGGGATTTTTTTCTGTGATTTAAGGTTTCTTTAAGGTAGAGAGGTTATACTTTAAGTCTCCTAAATAACTTTTACTGAACCTTGTTCAGTAAGTCTCGTTGGCTTACACTTTTTGTAGAACAACGAACTTTTCTTTTTCATAATCTCCAAAAGAGCTCAACACCATGTGTTGGGTTCTTTTTTTGGTCACTAAAAAAACGCCCTTAGGCGTTTTAAATATGGCTTACATCTCGTCTGGAGCTTCAACACCGAGAAGGCGAAGGGCTTCTTTGAGGACTGTTGCTGTTGCGTAGCAAAGAGCCAAACGGCTGTCACGTTCTGGGCTTTCGTCCAAGATACGTGTGTGCGCATAGTATTTGTTGAAGGCTTGGGCCAAGCTGATAGCAAATTTAGCAACGATAGATGGTTCAAAGTTATCTGATGCACGGTTGATGATACGTGGGAAGTCTTGGATGAGTTTGATGATTTCCCAGCTTTCAACGTCGTTTAGGCTGTATGTGGCATCTGCAGATGGCGTGAAGTCAGCCTTGCGCAAGATAGATTGGATACGAGCGTGAGCATACTGTACGTAAGGTCCAGTTTCCCCCTCGAAGGATACCATGGCATCAAGGTCGAAGTCATAACCATTCATGCGGTCTGTTTTAAGGTCGTAGAACTTGATAGCTCCGACACCAACAGCGTGGGCAACAGCTTCCTTGTTAGGCAAGTTTGGATTCTTAGCTTCGATTTGAGCTTGAGCACGGTTAACAGCTTCAGCGATAGTTGGCTCAAGTAAGATAACGTTACCCTTACGAGTTGACAATTTCTTACCGTTCTTAGTTACTAGACCAAAGGCAACGTGAGTCATGTCGTCAGACCAGTCGTAACCCATTTCTTTAAGGACAGCTTTCAACTGTTTGAAGTGGGCAGATTGTTCATTACCAACCACATAGATGGCTTTGGCAAAGTCGTAAGTACGTTTACGGTAGAGGGCAGCAGCCAAATCACGTGTGATGTAGAGTGTTGCACCATCTGATTTTTTGATGAGGGCTGGGTGTTCGATACCGTATTTTTCAAGGTTAACCACTTGGGCACCTTGAGATTCTTGGAGAAGTCCTTTTTCTGTCAAGATGTCAACGACTTCGTCCATCTTATCATTGTAGAAAGCTTCACCGTTGTAGCTATCAAATGAAACACCAAGTTCATCATAGAGACGGTTGAATTCTACTAAGCTTTCATCACGGAACCATTGCCAGAGGGCAGTTGCTTCCTCGTCACCAGCCTCCAATTTACGGAACCATTCACGAGCTTCTTCATCTACAGATGGGTCTTTTTCAGCTTCGGCATTGATACGCACATAAAGTTGAAGGAGTTCATTGATAGGGTTGGCTTTGACAGCTTCCTCGCTACCCCATTTCTTATAGGCAACAATCAGCATACCAAACTGTTTACCCCAGTCACCCAAGTGATTGATGCGGACTGGTTTGTAGCCTTGTTTAGCTACGATGTTGGCAAGAGCGTCAGCGATAACTGTTGAACGCAAGTGACCGATAGAGAAAGGTTTAGCGATGTTAGGACTAGACATATCAAAGGCAATGTTACGTCCGTGACCGATGTTTTGGTCAGCGTAGTGGTTGCCTTGAGCGATGACTTGTCCAAGAACGTCCGCCGAGATTTTTGATTTATCAAGGAAGAAGTTGATGTAAGGACCAACAGCTTCAACTTTTTCAAAGTTTGAAGCATCAATTTTTTCAGCGATGTCTGCTGCAATTATTTGAGGGGCCTTGCGCAAGACTTTAGCCAATGAGAAGGCAGGGAAGGCAAGGTCCCCCATGTCAGCATTTTTAGGGGTTTCAAGCAGATTTTGAATGTTTTCTTGTTCCAATTCGGGAACAACTTTGGCAATTTCTGCTGCAATGAGTTCTTTAGTATTCATAGGTACTCCATTTCAAATCTTGTCATTCATACCTATTTTACCATTATTTTAGTTAATAGGGTAGGGACAAGAAAGCATCTATTAGGAAGTATTGCATGAAAAAATACAAAAATTCTGTTATAATATGCAAAGAATATACATAAAAAGAGGAAAGATAATGAAGAGAGATCGTCAAGCTGTTATCAAACAGATGATTTCAAGAGATAAGATTGGGACACAAGAGGAAATTAAGCAACGCCTAGAGGCGGAAGGTATCACGGTTACTCAGGCTACCTTGTCACGTGACTTGCGTGAGATTGGCCTCTTGAAGCTTCGTGATGAAGAAGGCAGACTCTACTATAGTTTGTCTGAGCATGTGCTTCCAAGTTTGGACCCTACGGTTAAGGATTATGTTAAATCAGTTTCCCGTGCCCAGTTTATGCTGGTCCTTCACACAGAGTTGGGTGAAGCTGATGTTTTGGCCAACCTAATTGACAGTGATGGCAACCCTGAAATTTTAGGAACCGTTGCTGGGGCAGATACTCTATTGGTAATCTGTAAGGATGCTGTGGTTGCTGAAAAACTGGAAAGCGAGTTTCACTGATGAATACTCCTCATCAGGATCTCCAAAAAGCCAAAGAAGAGTTAATCGACCTCCTCAAACACCATGAGGCGGTTCTTGCTTTTCAAGAGGCTGAGAAAGCTATTGGACAGGTACCTCAAATCAGTCATCTGGCTGGACAGATGAAGGCTTATCAACAAGAAGCAGTGCTTTTTCAAAAAATTGAGAAACAACGTGCCTATGAGGAGGCAGGTGAACAAGCAGATTTGATTCAGCATGAGTTGGAAAATTTGCCTATTGTTCAGGACTACCGCCAAAAAATGCAGGATGCCAGTGACTTGATCCAATATGTGACCAAGTCTATCGAAGAAAGGATTAACGAGGAGTTAAGACATGGCTAAGGAAAAAATATCTCCAGGAATGCAGCAGTATTTGGATATCAAGGAAAATTATCCAGATGCTTTTTTGCTCTTCCGTATGGGTGATTTTTACGAATTATTTTATGATGATGCCGTTAAGGCTGCCCAGATTTTGGAAATTAGCCTAACCAGTCGTAATAAGAATGCTGATAATCCTATTCCCATGGCTGGTGTTCCTTATCATTCAGCTCAAGCCTATATTGATGTCTTGGTTGAGATGGGCTACAAGGTAGCCATTGCTGAGCAGATGGAGGATCCTAAACAGGCTGTTGGTGTGGTTAAGCGTGAGGTGGTTCAGGTTATCACGCCAGGGACAGTGGTTGACAGTTCTAAACCTGATAATGCCAACAATTTCTTGGTAGCCATTGACAAGGCTGGAAGTCGATTCGGCCTGGCCTATATGGATGTGTCAACGGGTGAATTTTTTGCGACAGAGTTGGACGATTTCAGTTCAGTTTGTAGTGAAATTCAGAACCTTAAGGCACGTGAAGTAGTAGTTGGTTATGATTTACCTGAAGCTGATGAACAGATTTTGGTCAAGCAACTCAACCTTCTACTTTCCAAGGAAACAGAGGTTTACGATGATGTCCACTTGATTGACACCAGCTTGACAGACTTGGAAAGCAGTGTAGCGGGTAAACTTCTCCAGTATGTGCACCGTACTCAGATGCGCGAGCTCAGTCATTTACAAAAGGCTCAGCACTATGAGATTAAGGATTACTTGCAGATGTCCTATGCGACCAAGTCAAGTTTGGATTTACTAGAAAATGCTAGAACGGGCAAGAAACACGGATCTCTTTTCTGGCTCTTGGATGAAACCAAGACAGCTATGGGAATGCGTCTCTTGCGAACTTGGATTGATCGTCCTTTAGTGAATCAAGCCACTATCACCGAGCGTCAGAATATTATCCAAGTTTTCTTGGACAATTTCTTTGAGCGGAGTGACTTGACTGAGAGTCTAAAAGGTGTTTACGATATTGAGCGCCTGGCCAGTCGTGTTTCCTTTGGCAAGGCTAATCCAAAAGATTTGATTCAGTTAGGTCATACTTTGGCTCAAGTACCGGTGATTAAGGCGATTTTGGAGTCTTTTAATGACGATGCCTTGTCACGTCTTTTACAAGAGTTAGATGCTCTGCCAGAATTAGAGAGTTTGATTCGGTCGGCTATTGATCCAGATGCTCCTGCAACCATTACAGAAGGTGGCATTATCCGTGCTGGTTTTGATGAGACCTTGGACAAGTATCGCAAGGTGATGAGTGAGGGAACCTCATGGATCGCAGATATCGAAGCTAAAGAACGTGAAGCATCTGGTATTACAACACTAAAGATTGATTATAACCGTAAAGATGGTTATTACTTCCATGTGACCAACTCTAACCTTAGCTTGGTTCCTGACCATTTCTTCCGCAAGGCAACTCTGAAAAATTCAGAGCGCTTTGGAACTGCTGAGTTGGCTAAAATTGAAGGTGAGATGCTTGAGGCGCGTGAAAAATCATCAACGCTAGAGTATGATATTTTCATGCGTGTCCGTGAACAGGTTGAACGCTATATTGACCGTTTGCAATCTTTGGCTAAGGCTATTGCGACAGTCGATGTGCTTCAGAGTCTAGCTGTTGTAGCAGAGACCAATCATTATGTTCGCCCTATTTTCAATGATGAGCATCGTATTGTTATTGATCAAGGCCGTCATGCAGTGGTTGAGAAGGTTATGGGCGTTCAAGAATACATTCCAAACACCATTACCTTTGATAGTCAGACCAATATTCAGCTCATCACAGGACCAAATATGAGTGGTAAATCCACCTATATGCGTCAGTTAGCCTTGTCAGTAGTTATGGCTCAGATGGGGTCTTACGTGCCAGCAGATAGTATTGACTTGCCAGTTTTTGATGCTATCTATACACGTATTGGTGCTGCAGATGACCTGATTTCAGGGCAGTCGACCTTCATGGTTGAGATGATGGAGGCTAACCAGGCTATTAAGCGGGCGACACCTAATTCCTTGATTATTTTTGATGAGTTGGGACGTGGGACAGCTACCTATGACGGTATGGCTCTGGCCCAGTCTATCATTGAGTTTATTCATGACAAGGTGGGGGCTAAAACCATGTTTGCGACCCATTATCATGAGTTGACAGCTCTGTCAAATACTTTGACACACCTTGTCAACGTTCATGTGGCGACACTTGAAAAGGACGGCGAAGTGACCTTCCTTCACAAGATTGTCGATGGCCCAGCCGATAAATCTTATGGTATTCATGTGGCTAAGATTGCAGGTTTACCAGCAGATTTACTGGAACGTGCTGACACCATCTTGACACAACTAGAGGGCGATACAGTTACCATCCAACCTCAGGAAAAGGTATCGCCTCAAGAGAAGCCTGCCACTGAAACGCATGTCAACGAGCAAATCTCTCTCTTTGATGATTTTACTGAAAATCCAGTTCTTCAAGAGTTGCGTGATTTAGATATTTACAACATGACACCTATGCAAGTCATGATGGCTGTAGCAGATTTAAAACAGAAACTATAAAAGAAGCTTGTCAATTGACAGGCTTCTTGTCTTTTATAGGTGTTTCAATTCTTGGTTGAGTTCTTCAATATCCTTTTTCATTTTCCAATAAGAGAAAACCCAAACGAGGAGATAGATAAGGCTGAATTCAATGACTAGCTCCAAGTAGAAAGTCAAACGTAGAGGGAACCATCCGCTGAGGGTAGCTAGTGGGATGAAACCTAGACAGGTCAAGGCGTAGTGAGTGAGGGTTGCACGAAGCAAACTCCACTCAGCCTTACGGAAGATATAACTAGCGACTTCAAAAAGAATACCGATAGCAAACCAAGTGATGAGGCAGTAGGCCAATACTATAGATCCGTGAACCTGATGTGATGTCATCCATTGTCCAATGGCTGAGTGAGGATTAAGAGGCATGTAGCTTGGCGCCCAGATAAGAGACATAATCATAGATACAGCTAATCCAATAAGGATGCCACTTGTGCCTGATTTAAAAAATTGTTTTTTCATTGTAATTTCTCCTTTATTGCTTTGAGGTAACGGCGTGATGAGTAGGTAGTTTCCTTGTTTTTAAGGTGAATTTCTACGAGGCCGTTAGGGGTAATGTTGAAGCGTTCAATTTCTTTGAGGTTGACAATCTCTGATTGTGAAATTTTGATAAAGTAAGATGGCAGTTTTTCTAAAACTTGATAGAGACGTAAGCCTAAGGGGTACTCTCCTTGAATAGTTTCAGCTAGAACTTGTCGATTTTCGATGTAAATTCTGGAAATAGCTTTGGGTTCGATAAGATAAGTTTCTCCATCTTTTTTTCCTTTGAGTCGGTGGTTGTCATCCAAACTTTCGACAAACTCGACGACTTGCTGAATCTTAGGCGTCCGACTAGGTGCCTGAATCTGCAACGTCTCTTCTTGAAATACCGAGTCAATCTGAACTTTTATTTTCATAACTATCCTTTCTTGTTTGTAATTGAGGAGGCCTCCTCCCTTTCACACCTTTATTAAACACTATTTACTAGCCCACAGCAATAGCGTTTGTCTATGTGGTCCTATATGGTGTCTAAGTGGTTGAAAATATTTTAGAAAACCCCTATACTTAATGAAAACGTACTGACGAGGTAATCACATGAAATCTATAATGAAATGGTTAGCAGGAATTTTTCTTGCCTGCAGTCTGATTTTGAGTTTTTTTACACCTTTTGAAAAGGCACTAACACTGAACCTGCTCTTGCTTTATTTCTTTGTTAAGCAGTTTATGGATTCTACAAGCTCGCCTAAAACCTACCAATGGATTTTCCAAATCATCTACCTCTTGATTTTTTCTGGGCTCATTTGGTTCAACCTTCGTCATGGGGATATGATTGTTATAGCCACAGCCTTATCTTGGCTAACAGTTGTGTGTGAGTTGTGGCTTTACAGTAAGCATAAGTAACAGTCAGCACCAGTGAATTTATCAACCTTTTAGAAGGGAGAAAAAATAATTATGCCAAAAATCATCGAATTGCCTGAAGTTCTAGCCAATCAGATTGCTGCTGGAGAGGTCGTAGAGCGACCAGCTAGTGTAGTTAAAGAGCTAGTGGAAAATGCTATTGATGCAGGCAGCACCCAGATTACTATTGAAGTTGAAGAATCAGGCCTCTCAAAAATTCAAATCACAGACAATGGCGAAGGAATGGCTCAATCTGATGTAGCTATGAGTTTGCGCCGTCATGCAACAAGTAAAATCAAAAATCAAGGAGACCTCTTTCGTATTCGAACTCTTGGTTTTCGAGGTGAGGCCCTGCCATCAATAGCTTCTATCAGTCATCTTACCATTGTGACAGCAGCGGATGGAGAAGCCTATGGGACTAAACTGGTTGCTAAAGGTGGAGAAATTGAGAGTCAGGACCCTATTTCAACACCAGTTGGAACAAAGATTACCGTTGAAAACCTATTTTATAATACCCCAGCTCGTCTCAAGTATATGAAGAGTTTACAGGCTGAGTTGGCTCATATTGTCGATGTTGTCAATCGTCTAAGTCTAGCTCATCCCGAGGTTGCCTTTACCTTGCTTAATGATGGTCGTCAGTTGACACAGACATCAGGTACTGGAGACCTCCGTCAAGCTATTGCTGGTATTTATGGTTTGACAACGGCTAAAAAAATGGTGGAGATTTCAAATTCTGACCTTGATTTTGAAGTTTCTGGATATGTTAGTCTCCCTGAGTTGACCCGTGCAAATCGTAACTACATCACGATTCTCATTAACGGACGTTATATTAAAAACTTCCTGCTTAACCGTGCTATTTTTGATGGATATGGCTCTAAACTCATGGTAGGACGCTTCCCTATTGCAGTTATTGATATTCAGATTGATCCTTACTTGGCCGATGTCAATGTTCACCCAACAAAGCAGGAAGTACGTATCTCTAAAGAAAAAGAGCTCATGGCCCTTATCAGCTCAGCCATTGCTCAAAGCCTTAGAGAGCAGGATTTGATTCCTGATGCCCTTGAAAATCTAGCCAAGTCTAGTACCAGAGGTGCAGCTAAGCCAGTTCAAACCAGTCTTCCACTCAAACAAACCAATCTTTACTACGATAGCAGTCGTAATGATTTCTTTGTCAAACCAGAGACAGTCCAAGAAGATATCAAACCTCTTGTATCAGAGTCACCAGTTTCATCGGTAGAAAATAAACCGCAACCTTCTGTTAAACAGGCACAACGTTCAGTAGATGAAGGTGATAGCGAACACGAAAAACTTGATTATAAAAACAAGTCGAAAATGAAGCGCATGCTTGAAACTCTGGACAATGAGGAAACATCAACCTTCCCTGAATTAGAGTTTTTTGGTCAAATGCATGGAACCTATCTCTTTGCGCAAGGACAAGGCGGACTTTACATCATTGACCAGCATGCTGCCCAAGAACGTGTCAAGTATGAGTACTATCGCGAAAAGATTGGTGAGGTTGACAGCAGTTTACAGCAGCTTTTGGTTCCCTATCTCTTTGAATTTTCAGGTTCAGACTACATTAGTTTACAAGAAAAAATGTCCCTTCTTAACCAGGTTGGTATCTATTTAGAGCCTTATGGGAACAACACTTTCATTCTTCGTGAACATCCTATCTGGATGAAGGAAGAAGAGATTGAATCAGCGGTCTATGAAATGTGTGACATGCTTCTTTTGACGAATGAAGTGTCTGTTAAGACCTACCGTGCTGAGTTGGCCATCATGATGAGTTGTAAACGTTCAATCAAGGCCAATCATGCTCTTGATGATTACTCTGCGCGTGACCTCCTAGTACAGCTTGCACAGTGTAAAAATCCCTACAATTGCCCTCACGGACGTCCAGTACTTGTCAACTTTACCAAGTCTGATATGGAAAAAATGTTCCGTCGTATCCAAGAAAATCATACGAGTCTACGTGACCTAGGGAAGTATTAAAACTTTTTTTGGTCTTGCTTTACGAATAGGAATGTTAGATTTATAATAGTGGTGAAGATGAGGAATCTTCTAATGTTTTAGCGGATTATTGTAGGATGATTGCCTGATTTTTAAGTTAGGAGGTATAGTGATGAGACACCTAACAAAAACTAATAAACACTTTTTACTTGTTGGCTTAACATTTTTAGCGACTAGCTTGATTTTCTATATTTTGGCCTGGTTAGGTCAACCAAGTTTGGAGAATACTCTCGTAAATGTTTCTAGCATTGCCTTTACTTTAGGCGTTGTAACATATATTCTATTAGGTCTAAAGATGATTACAGATACTTTAAAGACGAGTAGTCATCCTTAAAATAGAGCAAACAGAATCCACTTTCGAGTGGATTTTTTGTTACAATAGTACAGCAGTGCTTGAGATGACAAAATAAACACTCAAGACAATTATCTTACAAGTATAAAATGATAAAGCAAACCATTGAAGAAACGAACGAGAAAGGAAATCACACGCCATGTATGATTACATCAAGGGAACTCTAGTGAAAATTACCGCCAAGTATATTGTTATAGAAGCAAACGGCTTAGGTTATATTGTCACTGTAGCGAATCCATATAGTTTTTCTGACCAAATGAATCAGACTATCCAAGTCTATCTTCATCAGGTTATTAGAGACGATGCCCACCTTCTTTTTGGTTTCCATACTGAAGATGAAAAAGAGGTCTTCCTTAAGCTTATTTCAGTTTCTGGAATAGGTCCGACGACTGCCCTAGCCATTGTTGCTGTAGATGATAATCAAGGCTTGGTTGCTGCTGTTGATAATAGTGACATCAAGTACTTGATGAAGTTTCCAAAGATTGGTAAAAAGACAGCTCAACAAATGGTTCTGGATTTGGCAGGGAAATTTGCAGAGTTACCAACAGAAACGACCAAGACGACACCAAGTCAACCTGAAGGGAATCATCAATTGGATGAGGCTATGGAAGCCTTGATTGCTCTTGGTTATAAAGCCACAGAACTTAAGAAAATCAAGGCCTTCTTCGAAGGAACTAATGAAACGGCAGAGCAATACATTAAATCGGCTCTTAAAATGTTGATGAAATGAGGTAAGCAATGGTCAATCGTTGTCGTTGGGTTCCAACAAACAATAAATTATATTGTGATTATCATGACAAGGAGTGGGGAAAGCCTATTGGTGACGACCAAAAACTTTTTGAGCTGCTTTGCTTAGAAAGTTATCAGTCAGGGCTTTCTTGGTTAACCGTTTTAAATAAAAGACAGGCCTTTAATCGTGTTTTTCATGACTATAATATTGAGCGTGTTGCCCAGTTTAGCCTAAGTGAACTTGAAGATGCGCTTCAAAATCCAGACATCATTAGGCACAAACTTAAGCTAGAAGCAACCGTAAATAATGCCAAACAAGTACTAAAAATCCAAGATGAATTTGGCTCCCTGTCCCATTATTTTTGGCATTTCTTTGACGGAAAGCCCTTGATAAATAATGTACCCACATATAAGGACGTCCCATCATCAACTGCTTTATCCCAACAGATTGCCAACAATCTAAAAAAGAGAGGGTTCAAATTTTTAGGACCGACAACTATATATTCATTTTTACAAGCCGCAGGATTTGTGAATGATCATGAAAATAACTGTGACTTCAAATAAATGAGTGGATTTGATTGACAAGACGAGCAAAACATGTTAGTTTATAAACGAACATGTTTTTGAGATTATTTTACGAATAATAATATAGGTGAACCAATGAAAGCTGAATTGATTGCAGTAGGAACTGAAATCCTAACCGGGCAGATCACCAATACCAATGCCCAATTTTTATCTGAGAAACTAGCTGAACTAGGAATTGACGTGTATTTTCACACAGCAGTAGGAGACAATGAAAGCCGCCTACTTTCAGTTCTTGATCAAGCCAGTCAGCGTAGTGATTTAGTCATACTTTGTGGTGGACTTGGCCCTACTGAGGACGACCTAACCAAGCAAACCCTGGCTAAATTTTTAGGAAAAGAACTCGTTTTTGATGAGGAGGCTAGTAAAAAACTGGATAGTTTCTTTGCTACTCGTCCTAAACACACACGAACGCCTAATAATGAACGTCAAGCACAAATTGTTGAGGGGGCTATTCCCTTGCAAAACCCGACAGGTCTTGCAGTTGGAGGGATTATTACTGCTCAAGGGGTGACCTATGTAGTCTTACCTGGTCCACCAAGTGAACTCAAACCTATGGTGAATCAAGAACTTATTCCAGCTCTTACTGAGAATCACTCAAGTCTTTATTCGAGAGTCCTAAGATTCTTCGGCGTTGGAGAAAGTCAATTAGTGACTGTTCTTAAGGATTTTATTGTTAACCAAACAGATCCAACCATAGCTCCATACGCTAAAGTGGGGGAAGTAACACTTCGCTTGTCAACGAAGGCTTCTTCGCAAGAAGAAGCAGATCAAAAACTAGATGTTTTAGAAAAACAAATTCGTTCGACTAAAACTCTAGATGGCAAATCCTTATCTGATTTCATTTATGGATATGGAGAGTCTAATAGTTTAGCCTTTGAAGCTTTTCGTTTGCTTAAGAACCATGGCAAGACTATCACTGCAGCTGAAAGCCTAACAGCAGGTTTATTTCAGGCTAGTATTGCTGATTTTTCAGGAGTCTCACAAGTGTTTAAAGGCGGCTTTGTTACTTACAGCATTGAAGAAAAATCTAAAATGTTGGATATTCCCTTGTCGCAACTAGAAGAACATGGTGTTGTCAGTCATTTTACTGCAGAAAAAATGGCTGAAGGTGCCCGAGCTAAAACAGATAGCGATTACGGAATTGCACTTACCGGTGTAGCTGGACCAGATTCATTAGAAGGACACCCAGCAGGTACAGTATTTATTGGTATTGCTGATAGGAATCAAGTAAGGTCAATCAAGGTTGTTATAGGTGGAAGAAGTCGTTCTGATGTTAGATATATTAGTACCCTCTATGCCTTTAACCTAGTTCGCCAAGCTTTATTACAAGAAGACATGATTTAAGTTTGTCTTTAACTATAGAAAGAAGAGGAAAATAAGTGGCTAAGAAAACAAAGAAAACAGAAGAAATTACAAAGAAATTTGGAGATGAGCGTCGTAAAGCACTTGACGATGCTTTGAAGAATATTGAAAAAGATTTTGGTAAGGGTGCGGTTATGCGTCTTGGTGAGCGTGCAGAGCAGAAAGTTCAAGTTATGAGTTCAGGCTCGCTGGCTTTGGATATTGCTCTTGGTGCAGGTGGTTATCCTAAAGGTCGTATTATCGAAATTTACGGACCAGAATCGTCAGGTAAGACAACTGTAGCCCTCCATGCTGTTGCTCAAACACAAAAAGAAGGTGGAATTGCTGCCTTTATCGATGCAGAGCATGCCCTTGACCCTGCTTATGCGGCAGCCCTAGGTGTTAATATCGATGAGCTTCTTTTGTCACAACCTGATTCAGGTGAACAAGGTCTCGAAATTGCTGGTAAGCTGATTGACTCTGGTGCAGTTGATTTGGTTGTTGTTGACTCAGTTGCAGCTTTGGTACCTCGAGCAGAAATTGATGGAGATATTGGTGACAGCCATGTCGGACTTCAAGCGCGTATGATGAGTCAAGCCATGCGTAAGCTTTCTGCTTCTATCAATAAAACAAAAACAATTGCTATCTTCATTAACCAATTGCGTGAAAAAGTTGGTATTATGTTTGGTAATCCAGAAACAACCCCTGGTGGACGTGCTCTAAAATTCTATGCATCAGTACGTCTTGATGTACGTGGAAATACGCAAATCAAAGGGACTGGTGATAAAAAAGACCAAAATGTTGGTAAGGAAACTAAAATTAAGGTTGTCAAAAACAAGGTTGCTCCACCATTTAAAGAAGCCTTTGTTGAAATTATGTATGGTGAAGGGATTTCACAAACAGGTGAGCTTGTAAAAATCGCTAGTGACTTAGGTATTATTCAAAAAGCTGGAGCCTGGTTCTCATACAATGGAGAGAAGATTGGTCAAGGATCTGAAAATGCGAAAAAATATTTGGCAGATCATCCAGATATTTTTGAAGAAATTGATCATAAAGTACGTGTACACTATGGTTTGATTGAACCAGATGAAGAGGATATTGTTGAAGAAGCACAAGTTGAAGAAACATCTGATGAACTTGTTTTAGACCTAGATTCAACCATTGAAATTGAAGAATAAGTGTAAAAGAGCCGACGAGCTCTTTTTTCTTTGTTTTAATCTAAATAAAAAGGGTCTATGATCATTGAAAAAGTCCCCAAGATTCAAAATAGGTCGCTAGACCGATTTCTAAAATCAAGGACAGTGATAAGATAATAGTATCATGTGACAGAAAGAGAGAATTAACATGATTAAGATTTATACAATCTCAAGTTGTACAAGTTGTAAAAAAGCAAAGACATGGTTGAACAACCATCAACTTCCTTATAAAGAACAAAACCTTGGTAAAGAACCACTTACAAAAGAAGAAATCTTAAACATCCTATCAAAAACAGAGAATGGTGTTGAGAGTATTGTTTCATCAAAAAATCGCTATGCTAAAGCTCTAAATTGTGATATCGACGAGCTCAGTGTCAGTGAGGTGATTGATTTGATTCAAGAAAACCCAAGAATCTTGAAGAGCCCAATCTTAATTGATGATAAGAGATTGCAAGTGGGTTATAAGGAAGATGACATCCGTGCTTTCTTACCACGTTCAATAAGAAATGTCGAAAATTCGCAAGCACGCATGCGCGCAGCTCTATAAAAAAGTAAAAAAGGAGATACTTGCGATCTTCTTTTTACGTTTACTCTGGCATAGAAAATAAGTATTGACATTAGTTCTCAAACTTGATAGACTAATAAAGTCTTAAGGAAATTGTCCAGTAACAAAAAGTTTGAAAAAACTTTAAAAAAAGTTATTGACAAGACAAGCTAGAGATGATATTATAAATAAGCTGTTTCGCGAGAGACAGCAGACACGAGAAGTGAAAAAAACTTCAAAAAAAGTGTTGACAAGGCATTCTAGATTTGCTAGAATATAGAAGTTGTCTTAAGAGAGACAAAGACCTTTGAGAACTGAATAAGAAACCAAGTGCAGGGTTATGATAGAAGAATTATAACCTGTCAATTTACAAGAATAAATCGTCAGACGACGGTAATGAGTTAACGCTCGAACAATTATTAAAATTTTTAATGAGAGTTTGATCCTGGCTCAGGACGAACGCTGGCGGCGTGCCTAATACATGCAAGTAGAACGCTGAAGAGAGGAGCTTGCTCTTCTTGGATGAGTTGCGAACGGGTGAGTAACGCGTAGGTAACCTGCCTTGTAGCGGGGGATAACTATTGGAAACGATAGCTAATACCGCATAACAATGGATGACACATGTCATTTATTTGAAAGGGGCAATTGCTCCACTACAAGATGGACCTGCGTTGTATTAGCTAGTAGGTGAGGTAACGGCTCACCTAGGCGACGATACATAGCCGACCTGAGAGGGTGATCGGCCACACTGGGACTGAGACACGGCCCAGACTCCTACGGGAGGCAGCAGTAGGGAATCTTCGGCAATGGGGGCAACCCTGACCGAGCAACGCCGCGTGAGTGAAGAAGGTTTTCGGATCGTAAAGCTCTGTTGTAAGTCAAGAACGAGTGTGAGAGTGGAAAGTTCACACTGTGACGGTAGCTTACCAGAAAGGGACGGCTAACTACGTGCCAGCAGCCGCGGTAATACGTAGGTCCCGAGCGTTGTCCGGATTTATTGGGCGTAAAGCGAGCGCAGGCGGTTTGATAAGTCTGAAGTTAAAGGCTGTGGCTCAACCATAGTTCGCTTTGGAAACTGTCAAACTTGAGTGCAGAAGGGGAGAGTGGAATTCCATGTGTAGCGGTGAAATGCGTAGATATATGGAGGAACACCGGTGGCGAAAGCGGCTCTCTGGTCTGTAACTGACGCTGAGGCTCGAAAGCGTGGGGAGCGAACAGGATTAGATACCCTGGTAGTCCACGCCGTAAACGATGAGTGCTAGGTGTTGGATCCTTTCCGGGATTCAGTGCCGCAGCTAACGCATTAAGCACTCCGCCTGGGGAGTACGACCGCAAGGTTGAAACTCAAAGGAATTGACGGGGGCCCGCACAAGCGGTGGAGCATGTGGTTTAATTCGAAGCAACGCGAAGAACCTTACCAGGTCTTGACATCCCGATGCTATTTCTAGAGATAGAAAGTTACTTCGGTACATCGGTGACAGGTGGTGCATGGTTGTCGTCAGCTCGTGTCGTGAGATGTTGGGTTAAGTCCCGCAACGAGCGCAACCCCTATTGTTAGTTGCCATCATTCAGTTGGGCACTCTAGCGAGACTGCCGGTAATAAACCGGAGGAAGGTGGGGATGACGTCAAATCATCATGCCCCTTATGACCTGGGCTACACACGTGCTACAATGGTTGGTACAACGAGTTGCGAGTCGGTGACGGCAAGCTAATCTCTTAAAGCCAATCTCAGTTCGGATTGTAGGCTGCAACTCGCCTACATGAAGTCGGAATCGCTAGTAATCGCGGATCAGCACGCCGCGGTGAATACGTTCCCGGGCCTTGTACACACCGCCCGTCACACCACGAGAGTTTGTAACACCCGAAGTCGGTGAGGTAACCTTTTGGAGCCAGCCGCCTAAGGTGGGATAGATGATTGGGGTGAAGTCGTAACAAGGTAGCCGTATCGGAAGGTGCGGCTGGATCACCTCCTTTCTAAGGAAAAACGGAATGTACTTGAGTTTCTTATTTAGTTTTGAGAGGTCTTGTGGGGCCTTAGCTCAGCTGGGAGAGCGCCTGCTTTGCACGCAGGAGGTCAGCGGTTCGATCCCGCTAGGCTCCATTGAATCGAAAGATTCAAGTATTGTCCATTGAAAATTGAATATCTATATCAAATTCCATATGTAATTAATTACATATAGATAGTAACAAGAAAATAAACCGAAACGCTGTGAATATTTAATGAGTTAGGTCGAAAGACCAAAATAAGGTTAAGTTAATAAGGGCGCACGGTGGATGCCTTGGCACTAGAAGCCGATGAAGGACGTGACTAACGACGAAATGCTTTGGGGAGCTGTAAGTGAGCAATGATCCAGAGATGTCCGAATGGGGGAACCCGGCAGGTAATGCCTGTCACTCATTACTGTTAAGGTAATGTAGAGGAAGACGCAGTGAACTGAAACATCTAAGTAGCTGCAGGAAGAGAAAGCAAAAGCGATTGCCTTAGTAGCGGCGAGCGAAACGGCAAGAGGGCAAACCGAAGAGTTTACTCTTCGGGGTTGTAGGACTGCAACGTGGACTTAAAGATTATAGAAGAACTACCTGGGAAGGTAGGCCAAAGAGAGTAATAGCCTCGTATTCGAAATAGTCTTTATACCTAGCAGTATCCTGAGTACGGCGAGACACGAGAAATCTCGTCGGAATCTGGGAGGACCATCTCCCAACCCTAAATACTCTCTAGTGACCGATAGTGAACCAGTACCGTGAGGGAAAGGTGAAAAGCACCCCGGGAGGGGAGTGAAATAGAACCTGAAACCGTGTGCCTACAACAAGTTCGAGCCCGTTAATGGGTGAGAGCGTGCCTTTTGTAGAATGAACCGGCGAGTTACGATATGATGCGAGGTTAAGTTGAAGAGACGGAGCCGTAGGGAAACCGAGTCTTAATAGGGCGCATTAGTATCATGTCGTAGACCCGAAACCATGTGACCTACCCATGAGCAGGTTGAAGGTGAGGTAAAACTCACTGGAGGACCGAACCAGGGCACGTTGAAAAGTGCTTGGATGACTTGTGGGTAGCGGAGAAATTCCAAACGAACTTGGAGATAGCTGGTTCTCTCCGAAATAGCTTTAGGGCTAGCGTCGATGTTAAGTCTCTTGGAGGTAGAGCACTGTTTGGGTGAGGGGTCCATCCCGGATTACCAATCTCAGATAAACTCCGAATGCCAACGAGATATAATCGGCAGTCAGACTGCGAGTGCTAAGATCCGTAGTCGAAAGGGAAACAGCCCAGACCACCAGCTAAGGTCCCAAAATATATGTTAAGTGGAAAAGGATGTGGGGTTGCACAGACAACTAGGATGTTAGCTTAGAAGCAGCTATTCATTCAAAGAGTGCGTAATAGCTCACTAGTCGAGTGACCCTGCGCCGAAAATGTACCGGGGCTAAAACATATTACCGAAGCTGTGGATACCTTTATAGGTATGGTAGGAGAGCGTTCTATGTGCGAAGAAGGTGTACCGTGAGGAGTGCTGGAGCGCATAGAAGTGAGAATGCCGGTATGAGTAGCGAAAGACAGGTGAGAATCCTGTCCACCGTAAGACTAAGGTTTCCAGGGGAAGGCTCGTCCGCCCTGGGTTAGTCGGGACCTAAGGAGAGACCGAAAGGTGTATCCGATGGACAACAGGTTGATATTCCTGTACTAGAGTATATAGTGATGGAGGGACGCAGTAGGCTAACTAAACCAGACGATTGGAAGTGTCTGGCCAAGCAGTGAGGTGTGATATGAGTCAAATGCTTATATCTATAACATTGAGCTGTGATGGGGAGCGAAGTTTAGTAGCGAAGTTAGTGATGTCACACTGCCGAGAAAAGCTTCTAGCGTTAATTATACTCTACCCGTACCGCAAACCGACACAGGTAGTCGAGGCGAGTAGCCTCAGGTGAGCGAGAGAACTCTCGTTAAGGAACTCGGCAAAATGGCCCCGTAACTTCGGGAGAAGGGGCGCTGACTTATGGTCAGCCGCAGTGAATAGGCCCAAGCAACTGTTTATCAAAAACACAGCTCTCTGCTAAATCGTAAGATGATGTATAGGGGGTGACGCCTGCCCGGTGCTGGAAGGTTAAGAGGAGTGCTTAGCAATAGCGAAGGTATGAATTGAAGCCCCAGTAAACGGCGGCCGTAACTATAACGGTCCTAAGGTAGCGAAATTCCTTGTCGGGTAAGTTCCGACCCGCACGAAAGGCGTAATGATTTGGGCACTGTCTCAACGAGAGACTCGGTGAAATTTTAGTACCTGTGAAGATGCAGGTTACCCGCGACAGGACGGAAAGACCCCATGGAGCTTTACTGCAGTTTGATATTGAGTATCTGTACCACATGTACAGGATAGGTAGGAGCCTATGACCTCGGGACGCCAGTTTCGAGTGAGGCGTTGTTGGGATACTACCCTTGTGTTATGGCTACTCTAACCCAGATAGGTTATCCCTATCGGAGACAGTGTCTGACGGGCAGTTTGACTGGGGCGGTCGCCTCCTAAAAGGTAACGGAGGCGCCCAAAGGTTCCCTCAGAATGGTTGGAAATCATTCGCAGAGTGTAAAGGTATAAGGGAGCTTGACTGCGAGAGCTACAACTCGAGCAGGGACGAAAGTCGGGCTTAGTGATCCGGTGGTTCCGCATGGAAGGGCCATCGCTCAACGGATAAAAGCTACCCTGGGGATAACAGGCTTATCTCCCCCAAGAGTTCACATCGACGGGGAGGTTTGGCACCTCGATGTCGGCTCGTCGCATCCTGGGGCTGTAGTCGGTCCCAAGGGTTGGGCTGTTCGCCCATTAAAGCGGCACGCGAGCTGGGTTCAGAACGTCGTGAGACAGTTCGGTCCCTATCCGTCGCGGGCGTAGGAAATTTGAGAGGATCTGCTCCTAGTACGAGAGGACCAGAGTGGACTTACCGCTGGTGTACCAGTTGTTCTGCCAAGAGCATCGCTGGGTAGCTATGTAGGGAAGGGATAAACGCTGAAAGCATCTAAGTGTGAAGCCCACCTCAAGATGAGATTTCCCATGATTTTATATCAGTAAGAGCCCTGAGAGATGATCAGGTTGATAGGTTAGAAGTGGAAGTGTGGTGACACATGTAGCGGACTAATACTAATAGCTCGAGGACTTATCCAAAGAAAGTAACTGAGACATATTGACAACGATTTGGTTTCTTGATACAGTATAGATATTCAATTTTGAGTTGAGAATACTCAGAGTTAAGTGACGATAGCCTAGGAGATACACCTGTTCCCATGCCGAACACAGAAGTTAAGCCCTAGTACGCCTGATGTAGTTGGGG
The DNA here is from genome assembly GCF_052384325.1 of Streptococcus sp. cx1. NCBI lineage: Bacteria > Bacillati > Bacillota > Bacilli > Lactobacillales > Streptococcaceae > Streptococcus > Streptococcus sp. cx1. The sequence continues at coordinate 47,982 of NZ_JBQSUN010000009.1, forward strand.
GTTGCCCCCTGTTAGATATGGTAGTCGCTTAGCG
>NZ_JBQSUN010000010.1:0-39303 GCF_052384325.1 Streptococcus sp. cx1
TTCTTTAGGTTTCGTTGGATCTTCTTTAAGTTTGTAGACGTAAGTTACGTTCTTGTCGCCTTCGATAACTTTACCTGTTGTAGCGTCATCACCTGTCCAGTGACCTTGTTCGTCGACTTGACCTACTGTGTAGTTACCTGCTGGTACCAATTCGTATGTCTTACCTTCGAATTCGATTTCTTTTGGACGGTTGTCTACAACTGTATCGTAGTCTTTATCAACTGGTTGGTCTTTTTCATCTGTTACAGATGCTTTGATTGTCTTACCTTCAGTGTCTACATAGTGAACGTAAACATTACCTTTCACTTCTTTATAAACGTAAGTGATTGTTGATTTAGGTTTATCAACTTTACCTTTAATTGGATCAGATGATTCAAGGTGTCCATCGCCGTCAACTTTACCTACTGGGTAGTCACCTTTTGGTACGATCTTGTATGTTTTACCATCTGGAGTCTTGATTGTGTTAGGTTTTTCACCTTCCTCAGTTGTGTTATATGGAGTGTCATATGGTGAGTTTGGTGTGTCTTGACGTGGTTTTTGGATTTCTTTACCATCATTCTCACGGATGTAAGTAATGATTACTTCACCAACTTTAGGAGTTTCACTTTCAGACATTGATTGAGAAATTGAAACTGAAGTTGATTCAGAGCTTGAAAGTGATTCTGAAACTGAAGTTGAAGTTGATGTAGATTCTGAAAGGCTAGCAGATGCTGAGTAAGATTCAGAAGCTGATACTGATTCAGATACAGAAGTTGATTCTGAAGAGCTTGCTGATTCTGATGCAGATGCTGACTCAGATGCGCTTGCTGATTCTGATGCAGATGCTGACTCAGATGCACTTGCTGATTCTGATGCAGATGCTGACTCAGATGCACTTGCTGATTCTGATGCAGATGCTGACTCAGATGCACTTGCTGATTCTGATGCAGACGCTGACTCAGATGCACTTGCTGATTCTGATGCAGATGCTGACTCAGATGCGCTTGCTGACTCAGAAGAAGATGTTGATTCAGATTCTGAGTTATTTGTAACAATTGAAGTTGACTCAGAGAGTGAAAGTGAAACTGAGATAGATTCTGAAGTTGAAACTGACTCAGATGCACTTGCTGATTCTGATGCAGATACTGAAGCTGATGTGCTTGCTGATTCTGACGCAGACGCTGACTCAGATGCACTTGCTGATTCTGATACAGATGCTGACTCAGATGCGCTTGCTGATTCTGATGCACTTGCTGATTCTGATGCACTTGCTGACTCAGATGCACTTGCTGATTCTGATGCAGATACTGAAGCTGATGTGCTTGCTGATTCTGACGCAGACGCTGACTCAGATGCACTTGCTGATTCTGATACAGATGCTGACTCAGATGCGCTTGCTGATTCTGATGCACTTGCTGATTCTGATGCACTTGCTGACTCAGATGCGCTTGCTGATTCTGATACAGATGCTGACTCAGACGCACTTACTGATTCTGACGCAGACGCTGACTCAGATGCACTTGCTGATTCTGATGCAGATGCTGAAGCTGATGTGCTTGCTGATTCTGATGCAGATGCTGACTCAGATGCACTTGCTGATTCTGATGCAGATGCTGACTCAGATGCGCTTGCTGATTCTGACGCAGACGCTGACTCTGATGTGCTTGCTGATTCTGATGCAGATGCTGACTTAGACGCACTTGCTGATTCTGATTGTGATACAGATTGTGACTTAGACACTACTTCTGATTCTGATTGTGATACAGATTGTGATTTAGAAACCACTTCTGATTCTGATTGTGATACAGATTGTGACTTAGACACTACTTCTGATTCTGATTGTGATACAGATTGTGACTTAGACACCACTTCTGATTCTGATTGTGATACAGATTGTGACTTAGACACTGCTTCTGATTCTGATGAAGATTGTGACTTAGACGCTACTTCTGATTCTGATTGTGACACTGATTGTGATTTAGAAACCACTTCTGATTCTGATACAGATTGTGACTTAGATGTTACTTCTGATTCTGATTGTGACACTGATTGTGATTTAGAAACCACTTCTGATTCTGATACAGATTGTGACTTAGATGTTACTTCTGATTCTGATTGTGACACTGATTGTGATTTAGAAACCACTTCTGATTCTGATACAGATTGTGACTTAGACGCTACTTCTGATTCTGATGAAGATTGTGATTTAGACACTACTTCTGACTCGGATTGCGAGTTTGATGCAGAGTTTGAGAATGATTGCGATTGAGAAGCAGATTCAGAATCATTCATCTTAACGAAGTAATAGTTCACATCAGTTGAAGGTTTAACCGCTGATGTAATTGAGTAGTTATTTGAGAATGAAGTATAACCCTTCAAATTAGAGTATACTTTTCCGTTTGGAGCTGTAGGATCATTTGCTACAGATCCTTCTGCTTGAATCTCTGGAACTTTACCAGCAATAACGTTGTAACTGTTGTTACCGGCACCCGCAGGTGTCAATGATGTGCTTGGAGCACCTTTGAATGGACGTGGATAAGTGTGTAGAGTTCCATCCATTTGTTTATAAGTATCTGTCTCAGTAGGAGACGACCAACCAGTGATAATGAGTGATTTGCTTCCAGCAGTTTCGTTGACTTCAAGATAGTAGTCACCATTTTTACTGTTTACTTTTGTAACTTTAGTCTCATCAGCCTTCCACTCTTCACCAGCCTTATTAACTTTACTTGTGTAGATGAGTGTGTACTTAGATACATCTTCAGTACCAATATCTGATGTAGCAAAATTGTTCACTTGAGATGGATCAAGGGCGTAGAATTTCGTTACAGTTGAGCCATCAGTATCAACGATTTCAGAAATACGTTTCACGTAGTAGTGGTTTGCTCCACCTTGAAGTTCGACAAGTTTTTGTCCAACAACACCCTTACCGAGAATACCTGATGTTTTTTGAGTTGTATCTGTTGTGGCAGCTACAGGTTTGTAACCAGCAACATCACGATTTCCTGAGGCTGTGAATTGTTGCCCTGCAAGACCTGTTTGAGTATAGCTTGCAAGAACTGTTTCATTTCCAGTTGGTTTGTATGTTTGACCTTCTGTGTACTTGCTACTGTCAACGACTTTATAGTAAGTTGTTTGATCAGCTTTAGCATAAGGAACAGAAGTTTGAACGTTTTGTTTGTCTTCACCTTGGTTACCTGGGTAGTTAGTATCACGGATTTGAAGTGTTTCATACTCAAGGTTAGCATTTACCAATGAGAAGGTAACGTTACCTGGATTAGTTCCGTTAGCAGCTGCGTATGTCAAAGTGTTAGTTACATCAGAGTTATTGTTTGTGATGTAGCTTGGAAGTGAGATATTGCTTTCTCCCGCTTTGATTGTACGAGTGTAAACTTCTGAACCATCAGACTTCTTAACGATACGCAAGTAAACATCTGGGTTAGCTGAAAGGCTACCTGTGATTGCTGAACGGTCTACTGAAAGTGTAGCGTAGTAATCAAAGTTTGTTTTAGCACCAGTAGCGTGGTTTGTTTTAAGGAATTGCCATACACCGAAAGTGAAACGATCAGCGTTTGGATCCAAAGCATAACCAGCTTCATTGAAGGCTGCATCTTCAATCGTTGCACCATTAGCATTTGAAATAACTGGGTTAGTATCTACACTACCAGTAGTGCTTGTTGAGATTGGTGCCAACTGTGCAGTAACTGCTGCAACACCGTTAACTACTGAGTTACCTGTGAAGCCGTTGTCAGTGATCTTAGTCATCATGTTGTCAACAGCGTTACCAAGGCGCTCACGTTGTTCTGCGTAAGCAGCGTTTGTTGCTGATGCAGCAAGCAATGTTGTTGATTTAGCAACTTCTTCTTGAACTGTTGCGATAGCAGTTTGGATTTCAGCTTTAGCTACTGTATCAGTCAACTTAGCTTGGTAATCTTTAGCGATACCTACAAGCAATTCTGCTTCTGAAACGTTTTGATCCAAGATAGTTTTTTCATCTTCTTGAGTAGCTGTTTCTGATGCAGTTGCAGCTGTTGAAGTTGCTGATTCTGAAGCTGAAGATGATTCTGAGTTTGAACCACTGTTGCTTTCAGTGTGTGATTGGCTTTCAGATGTTGAGTTCACTTTGCTAAGTGATACAGATTCTGAGATAGCTTGTGACAATTCTGCTGATACAGATTGTGATACTGAAACTGAAGCATCTGTGCTTGCTTGAGCGTCAACTGAAGAGCTTGTAGACTCTTGGCTTGTTGATGCTACCGCTGGAGCTTCTGAAGCTAATGTTTCAGATACTGGAGCAGCGCTCAATACAGCTGCATCAGAGTTTGCCAATACGTCATGGTTTGTAGTTGCTTGGCTTTCCATAGCTGGTGCAGTTGTTTCTTCGGCTTGAGCAGTGTAAGTTGCTACTGCACCACCTGCCACAGCACCTGCTGCTGCGATCCCTTTAAGAAGAGCTGTACCTGAAAGAAGAGAAGATTTTTCTTCTACATTTTGAACTGTTACTGACGGAGCGTCTGCGCCACCTTTAACAACTTTGAAAAGTCCAAAGTTAGATGTTGCAGCACGAAGCCAGTTTTTACCCGATTTGATAAGTTTGAAGCGAGTCACGCGATCTGTTTCACGGAATTCTCCCTCGTTACGTCTAAAAAACATATTTACCTCCTAAAAATATGAGTCATTTCCTAATCTGGAAATTACATTTTATAATATAACACAAGTTGACTAAAAATTGTTCTTTTTTGTCTCATTTTCTCTAAAAAATGTAAGGTTTTCGCAATTCTGAATTTTCTGTTATTTAACAATAATTGATTATATTTTAGATTTAAAACGGTTTAAACACTTGTTTTTACGCTATTTACTGCAGGTTTTCTTATTTTTAAAGACCTGAGTTTTTACTTTTAAATTTTTCTACAATTCGTTTTGTAGTAAATTTTCGAACAATTACAATCAATTATTTAGGACTGTTTTTTTACATTTACAAGTCGATTGTCAGGTGTTTTTTTAACATTAGTCCTAATTAGAGACAGGTCTTTCTTAACTCCTTAAGTCTAAAGTGAAAATGATTTGAGTGGTTTTCATAAAAGTCAAGATATATGCTCAGATTTGTAGCAAAAAAAGGATTACCTTTCGATAATCCTTTTTCTATTAGCTTAATGCCATGATAGCATCGATAAAAAGTTTCTTTGTGAAGTAACCGTTACTAATGAGATAGGCTGTGTGGCGAGCATTAGCCACCATCTGTGCATACTGCTCCTCGGTACATTCTTGAACGCAACGGTCTGCTTCTTCCAGACTTGAAACGACGAAGCCTAGACCATGTTCTTTGATATAGTCTGCATTTGAGAGGTAGTCAGGTACAACAACTGGGAGACCTGCGGCTAAGTAAGTAGAGAGTTTATAAGAGATGTTCATCTTATAGTAGTCAGGCTCGTCCTCTGGTTTTTCCGAATTTCCCCAGACCAGACCAAATCCTCCCTTAGATAGTTCTAGCAAAAGCTCATGTTTATTTCGCCAGCCTTCGAGGTTGACTTTGGAATAATCCTTATCGTCTTGTTTATCTGCGTAGACGTGGAGAGGGGTCGTTTGTTTCCAGTCTAAGATATGTGGGAAACGTGTTGGGTTCCCAGCAAAAATCATCTTCTTCTGGAAACTAGGTTGGTGTAGATCAAGACTGTGAGGTAAGTCCCAAAGTTTTTGGATGATAACCTTCTCAACTGTCAACCCTTCCTCAATCAGTCGATCACGCATCTTTTCAGAAGGCACCACGACGACATCACAGAGATTATACATATCAATATAAGCAGACATGAGATAGTAGTTACTATCAAACATAAGAGGTGGGATGTCATGGATAAACATAACAGTCTTGGCATTAACAGCCTTGAATTTACGGAGTAATCGGCTATCCCACTCACTACCATTCCATGATGGGGACTGGAAGAAAACGATATCTCCAACGCTCAGTCCTGCCACAATCCCATCAAAGCGAGAATTAAGCTCTCCATCTGGCTCTTGACTACTATCATAGAAATAAATTCCTAGTTCATTAGCACCAAGCTCTCTGGCAATCTTCATGGTATCATTTTGGGCAATCAAGGCCACACTGCGTGAGGACTGGCCAAATAAATTTGTAAAATGTACGCGCATGACATACTTCTTTCTATTATATGATAGGAAGTCCTCTACTTATAAGAAACAATCATAAAAATAAGTAAGAGGATAAAGAGGGCTATGCTGATAGCCAAGGTCAACATTTTTCGAATCGGTTGGCTAGCCCAATAACTTGGTTTACCGATATTACTAGTGGCATCCGTTGAGAAAATCTGCGTTTGACGCGGTTGGATGGTCACTAAGACGATAAGGGCAACCGAAAGAATCACTGCTAGAACCATAAATACTAACATCATAAGACTACCTCAACAAACCAATAAGGGTGAAAATCAAACCGATGATAATAACAAGTCCGAGCATGATTGAAAAGCTCTTGTTGATTTTCTCTCCTCTGGTTTCTTTTTCTTTTGTGATAGGCTTTTGCTTGAGTTCTTCCATACGGCCTTCAACGTCACCGTAGAATAAATCTTTTTTAGACATGATTTCCTCCTAAAAGTGATTGTAAGCGGTCGGCCAACTCAGAAGCAGTCAGAGTATTGGCTTGAGCTTCTTGAGCTTGCATGGCCTCTTGCATGGCTTGATTGTCGCTTAGGACCTGCTTAATCTTGGCAACCATAGCTGGATAGTTCTGACTGGCATAGATATGCTCTGGTGCTGTATAGACAGGTCCATGAGCTGTTTCTGAAAAGGCCAGAATCAATAATTGGTGTTCAAAGGCAGTTCGCGTCGCCTTATACAATTCATTATGATGGTTAATGTCCAAATAGAGGTCAGACTCTTGATAGAGCTTGTCCAACTGCTTGTGACTAGCGTTTGGATGGAGCACAACGTTTGAATAACGCATCATTGAGAGCAATCTTGGGGACATCTCAGTGACTGCCGCAATCTGGAAGGTCACATCAGGGAGTGACTCAACCAAGGCTTCTAAACGCTCAATTTGGTCTGAATTAGTTGCAATAAAGGCATTACGAGGTTTGCCATGATTTTCCTTGAAGTCATAGGCATAGCCAAGTGACAAGACCTTATGTTTTTTATCCTCAGGCACCAAGGGCAAGGCTTTTTCATAAGTCGCCTTATCAGGAATAATGATGGCATTGGCTCTGGCTGAATTATCCTCTAAGATACCATTCATATTGCCTGGTAGGATATCACCCAGTGGCTCTTGCCAGACAAGGACATCAGTGGCACCCTTATTTTGCATAGTCCATGAGACGACGAAAGGTGTTGCCAAGCTATTAAAGATAATGTGATCGATATCACCAAAGACCTGAGCTAGGAAGGCTTTAACAAATTCGGTACGGTTGGCGAAACGACGAAGGGCTTGTCCTGGTAGAGTCAAGAGAATATCACTGGTGAGATGATTTTCCAAGATACGTTCGTCGCCTTCTTTGGTTTGGTAGCTGGTAAAGACTGCCTGACCGTTCTCATCATGAGTGGTTTTGGCAAAGCAGAATCCGTATTTGTTATAGTGGTCCACTTGGCGAATCTTTCCTGACTTGTCTAACCATTCGACACTTTTAACGATACGAGCCTTGCTACCTTCTGGGTAGGTGATGCGGGCACGTTCTTCGGTAAGATTAGACACACGCGCCATCTGATTGTTCCCTGAAATTTCCCAAAAGGCTGGCACAGGAACTTGGTTGAAAAAGCGTGGTTTGCCAGTTTCCTCTTCTGCTTCCACATAATAGGTGAAAGGAGAGAGAGCGCCTTGAGGGAGAAAACCATCTGGATTGATGACAACTGTTGTGGCATCATAGCCTGCTACCTGAAGTGAGTAAGCTAGATCCTTACTGGCTTGATTGTAGTAATCACATAAGAATATCATGAGCGTACCTCCTCAAGTAACTGTTTCCAAGCTGCCTTGACTTGACTGGTCAAGAAGCCTTTGGCAAGGTCATAAGATTTTTGACGCATGGCTTCGATATTGCCTTTTTCATAGAGACGGACAATGGCATCCTTATAGGACTTGGTGATGACATCCACAACATGATTTTCAGCGACAGGAAGGAGATAACCGTTGCCCCCGTCTTCGATAAAGGTTTGATTTCCGTAAGGCACATCAAATCCAATCATCGGAAGACCTGAACCAACCGCCTCCATGAGGGTAAGGCCAAAACCTTCGCTGGTTGAAGCTGTTAGATAGACCTCGTACTGGCTATAAATGTCAGTCAAGTCAGCGTGCCCCATGAGTCGGATATAGTCGCCAGCCTGTGCTTCGACAATAATCTCACGCAACTTGGCATCCATACTACCACTACCGTAGATATCAAAAGTGATATCTGGCAGAGTCTTATGAACCTCGATAACCGCACGAACCAACCAGTCAATGTGTTTTTCCTGAGCCAATCGTGAGGCCGTAATCATTGAGAATGGCTTACGTGGCTTGTCCTGTCCAACCAATTCAGGAAGACTTCCAACTGGAATAGTGTAGATTTTTGGATCGTGGTTGGTGTAGCGACGGAACTGTTCCTGCAGAATTTCCTTCTGACGATCAGTTGCCACGATAAAGAAATCAACCTTGTCCGCATTGGTAAACTGGTACTCGTAATAGTTATTCCAGAGAATATAGTTGCCATCAGTTTGATTGACACTAAAATGCTCAGCGTGAACCACTACACCTAGGCGAGCAGCTTGCGCTTCTTCAAAGACCAACTGGCCAATACCTGTTTCACGGTCCAAGATGACCACATCATCCTTGGTTAGGGCTAGACGTTTGAAGAAATAGCGAAGGAATTCTTGCTTACCATAAAGAACCTGATCAGGAAAACGATAGATATCCTGATTATTGTCTCCGACAATCATGTCATAGGCTGTAGACCCATCTTCGTTATAAAAACGACGTTGGTAAACCTTGGCTTGATTGTCCTTAGGCGCAAAATACTCACTGCAGTAACGGGTGTAAGAGTAAAAGTCCTTGCGCAAGAGCTTATCGTTGACAAAATAGCTGACTGTTTCCACTGCATCTTCGTCCATCGCACGAAGGTTACATGCCACTACCATATCATCCTGTGGATAATGGTAACGAATGAGGCGACCAGCAACTTCCTTGCGCTCAGGATTGGCAGGTAAGATGGTCTCGATTTCTGCTAGGCTAATGGTCGATGGCGCAATCTTGATATCTGTAAAATAGTTATGGAGCCAGATGATTTCATCGTCTGAAAAACCAATCTTGCTAGTCATATGCTCGATATTATCCCCAAGGATGAGGTCCATAAAAACAAATTTTGCTTCTTGCCCCATTTCCCTGAAAATCTTAGCACGATAGGCCTGAGCATATTCGACACCACTGCTGGCCCAACCTATACCTAAATTAATGTTATATACTGTCATAATTTCCTTATTTTATGGGAAATGGCTGATGATATCTCCTTTTTTAGTGACTTGCACCTGACTAAGGAGAAGATTACGAACCATATCCTTTCTGATTTGACGTTTCATGGCTTCGAAGCCCTTGTATGCCTCTTGGTAATATTCGACAATAGGGTTCTTTTGACTGAGTTGCTGGCTACCGATAGCCATTTGGAGCTGTTGCAGATAGTCTACTTGCTCTACCCAGTTGTCATCCACAGCCTTAAGCATGGATAGGCGTTGGAAATACTCGTTAAGTTCCTTGGTTTTCAACTCCTGCTTCTTAGCATCAAGTTCACGATAGGCAAACTGGTAGATGAGCTCCAAGACTTGCTCACGATTGTTGAGGTCTAAATCCTTAGGAATTTCATTGATGCGGAAGCTGATATTACGCAAAATGAAATGGTAAAGATTTTCCGCTTTTGAGAAATCTTCCTCAGCCATAGCCTGGTCGATGAAATCGTCAAGAACCTCGTCGATAACAGTGTCCAAACCTTGATTGTGGTAGATGAGACGGTCACGTTGTGCGTAAATCATCTCACGTTGGATGTTCATACTCTCTGCAAATTCAAGCGTCTGACGACGTGAGGTACGACCAGAACTCTCACTAGCTTCTTGGGCTTTTTCAACCAATTTACGATACTTGCGACCGGTCAATTCCTTAGGCTCAATGTGATCATTAATGGCGTATTCTTTGTAGGTACGGTGAACCCATGATGGACCGTATTTCTTAATCACATCATCTTCAAGTGAGACGAAGAATTTAGACATACCAGGGTCTCCCTGACGTCCAGAACGGCCACGAATTTGCAAGTCAATACGTTGACTTTCCATACGTTCCGTACCGATTACGACCAAACCACCGAGTTCAGCCACACCCTTACCGAGCTTGATATCTGTTCCACGTCCAGCCATTGAAGTCGCAACTGTCACGGCACCCATTTGTCCTGACTCAGCAATCATCTCAGCCTCTCGAGGTGCGTTGTTGGCATTTAGGAGGTTATGAGCAATCCCCTCACGTAAAAGTAAAGAAGAATAAAGCTCTGACATTTCCACCGAACCAACGAAAATCAAGATAGGATTGCCTTTTTCATGATAATGCTTAACATACTCTAAAGAAGCAAAGACCTTCTCTGGCAGAGTCGCATAAATTTTATCTGGATAGTCGATACGTTGTTTCTTACGGTTGGTTGGAATTTGAATGACCTTCATACCATAGGTATCGAGAAATTCTTTTTCCGCAACCTTACCAGTACCAGTCATCCCTGAAATTTTCTTGAATTTTTTAAAGAGACTTTGGTAGGTGATTGAAGCCATGGCTCTTGTTTCTTGTGACAAGGCCACTAATTCCTTGGCTTCGATGGCCTGGTGGAGTCCACCTTGGAGCTTGGTCAATTCCAAGAGACGACCTGTCGATTTATCGAGAAGTACCACTTCAGGTCCCTTCTTGCCATCACGAATGATGTAGTCCTTGTCCTTTTTATAGAGCAAGTGGGCACGAAGAGAAAAGAGCAGGTGACGGGCAAAGGTGCTATTTTCCTCATCGTAGAGGTTACCGATACCAAGGTAATTTTCAGCAGCCTTAGCCCCTTTAGTAGTCAACCAGACTTCACCTTTTTCCTCTTTGAAGATATAGTCCTCACCCTCGACCAAGGTGGTCATAAGCGTATCCATCATCCCATAATAGTTAGACTGAACACGGGGCGCACCAGAGATAATCAAAGGCGTCTGTGCACTGTCAAGGAGGACAGAATCCACCTCATCGACAATAGCATAGTTAAAGGGACGCATGTATTTCCCGTCTTGGTTAGAAGCAAGGTTATCAATCAAATAGTCAAAGCCCAAGCTAGAATTGGTCGTGTAAACGATATCTGATTGATAGATAGCACGCTTTTCTGCCGGTTCCATCTCATTGCTGCCTTCCACACAGGGAACACCAATCGACAACCCTAGGAACTCATAGACCTGACCCATTTCTTCGGCGTCACGGATAGCCAAGTATTCATTTGTCGTAACAAGGATAGCCCCTTCACCTGACAAGGCATTAAGGTAGACTGGCATGGTAGCCGTCAAGGTCTTACCCTCACCGGTATTCATCTCAGCGATATGACCTTGGTGCATGACAATTCCTCCCATGACCTGAACATCATAAGGGAACATGCCTAACACGCGCTTATCCGCTTCACGAACAACCGCAAAGGCTTCAGGCAGGAGGTCGTCCAAGCTTTCTCCTTGAGCCAAACGCTCCTTAAATTCCTGCGTTTTATTTTTCAACTCAAGGTTGCTCAAACCAGCCATTTCATCGGCTAGGCCGTTAATTTCCTTGAGTATCTCCTTAACAGGGAGAATAGGATTCAGTTGTTTAAACATGTTCTTCTCCTGTTTCTTCCAGTTTTAAGTTGTAGAAATCTAGCTCTTTGACCCCAGCACTCAAGAGGGAAATACGGTAGGTATAGGCCTCGTGAGGGTATACGAAGGTCATGTGGGTACTCTTTTCAATGAGCTGTTTAATTTCATTGTCATAACGGTCCAAAAAGCTGACTTTCAAAAAGACTGAGCCTGTTGGGACAGCTTCAAGATTGGCCGTCAAATCATAGCTGTGCCCCTTTTTCAAAAGTGGGAGAGCAGGCTGAGTACGACCAGCTTGGTAGTTTTGGATGGCCACCCAAGACTGGATTTCCGTTCCTGATGGCACCAAAGGATTGTAAAATTGCACAGAACCATCTTGGCGTTTAACAATTTTTGAGCCATACATGTAGGCTTTGTGGTTTAAGCCCCACAAGATTTCTGATTTCTTGTTTCTGAACATTCTTACTCCTTCCTTCCAAAATCATTTTCTAAAATCATACGGTAAAAATTAACAAACCAAGTTGTCGCCGTATAAGAATCATCGTTGTGTCGACCTGACGTTCCCTTGCTGAGAATCTTAGCCCCTGAGTAATAGAGAGACTTGGTAATATCCTCATAGGCCGTCGGATCCATATCCTCGTCTTTCATATAGGAAAGACCAAAAGTTGTATCTGAGAAGTCTGCTTTTTCAAATTTATCCCAGAACTTCTGATTAAGGGCCTCGACACCTTCATTATCCAACCGTCCTGTCTGCAAATGCAAGACATCAATTCCTGTTGGGAAAACCTCTGGCGCCAAGAGTCTGGCACGATTACCGATAGTACCAACATTGGCTAGAGGCTTAGACATGATGATGGCATGAGGCTCAAAGTCCGCACCGTAGTACATTGATGGGAAGGTTCCCATGGACATTCCTGAGAGAATGAGCTGACTATTGTCAAATCCTAGATAGTCCAAGTAATGTTGGATGGTGTCCTTGATGCTATTTTCAAGTTCTTCAGTTCCCATGTAGAAGGCTCCCCCTTGGAGACGAGGGTCTGAAAAGAGCAAGAATGGCGTTCCCATCCCCTTCATCATTCCGAAACCTTCGAAACCTTCGGCAGGACGGAAACCTGAGAAGTAAACTGACAAAGGCGGCTTGAAGTCCCCAGGATAAAAGAAATAGTTGATTTCCTGACGCTTGCTATCGTGGAGAATTCCTCCACCAAGTACAAATTTCCCGAATTGGAAACGAGTCAAACGTTGGTGGAGCCCACCGATTGTAATCTGACCTTGGCCTTTCATCTCAAGACTAGCAGACAGAAGGAAGGTCGTGTCCTCATCAAGGACGATGGCTCCCTTGCGCATTTCTTCTTCTGAAACGATATAGGTCTTGAAAATACCTGCGACCGAACCTTCTGGCAAAAGATTAAGAATCAAGCGACACTCGCAAGTCTCCTCTTTTTCAAATTCCAACCAAAGCTCGATAGGATTTTCCTTGCTGGCTCTGACATTATAGGTCCAGTCCAAGACAGGACTGAAATCTTGACCATAATCACCATTTAAAATGACATTTTCATAACCATGGTAGGTCACTTGGCCAGTAAAATTGGGGTTAACCTGGGTCGTGAAAGGAAACATCTTATCCCCGTACTGCCCTGAAAAGAGCGCTTTTGAAAGGGTAAAGAGCAACTGCCCTTGATTTGAAAAATCAGTTGGCACGGCGCATATTTCCTTGATGAACTGAGCTAGAATCTCATCTGTCACTTCAATCGTTTGATCAAAGAAAATAGTGTGAGGAATCAAATGCTCTTTAATAGCCATCAATTCTTCAAGACCTGCAAGACTGTCCACAATGACAGCTGTGAAAGTCTTGATTTCGTCTTCTTCGATGGTTTCTTGCAAGGTCTCAAGCTGACCAAGATTGCAATAATACCATTTCATATTTTCAGGAATTTCCTGAATTTCTGACCAGTTGGATGGTCCAACTTGTAGTATTTTCAGGCGATTATCCTTGGTCATTCTGCTCCTCCTTCAACCAATTTTCCCATTTTTGCACCAAACGGTCTCCTGTGTTTTCCTTAATTTTCTCAATCGAGTAGATAAGGGAACGGTTCCAGTTGTTCAACTGTCCCAAATAGTAGTAAGCCCCTTTTTCAAAATCGGACAAGTGCTTCAAGATATAACCATTTTCTTGGTGGGTCACATACTCAGACGCCACACGGTTAATCTGCGGAATACCAGCACTAATCCCTGCAATTTGTGTATAACGATTAGGCTCCTTGCTCAAGTCGACAATGAGTCGTGTAAACTGAAGGGCCTTGATAAGGGCAGTCTCGTCACGCAGGTCTTGGAAAGAAAATCGGCTTACGATTTCATTATTTTCTTCCAATTTATTTTCTGCACCACTACTTTCGACAACCTCTTCAAAGGCTTCTGGACTCAATCGTTCTTCAATCATTTTTTCCACTTGATTTTGCAGGCTAGCAAGTTGCTCTGGATTGGCATTAAAAGCCCCAAACTCAACCTGTGTCTTTGGATACTTAGCCACAAAAGCCAAGACCTGATAAATCGCCTCTAAATCCAATTGGTCAAAGTCAACCTGATAGAAGATCTTAGACTCTTTGACACGTTGACTGGTTCCCAAAGCCAAACGAGTATCGAAGGAAGCCATGTGTTTGAGCTTCTTAGCCTCTTCTGGATAGGCAACTTGAAGTTGCTCCAAGTAATCGTAACGGTCAGCAATCAACAAGTCCACTTGTGGCAGAAAGGCTGCATAGGTGTCAATACTATCATCCTGATTACGTTCTGCGAACCAAGTCAAAATCTTAGTGTTGTCTGCTGGCAAGTGGTCAAAGAGGTGTTTGTTATGGCGCAAATCTGAGGCGATAACAAAGCGGTCCTCTGCTTCTACCTTTTCCTCCAAGAATTTAGTCAAAAATTCCCAGATAACTTCTGAAAGGTCACCATAGTAACTCTTATTAAAACGACCTTCCGTACGAGGGTTGGCTACAATCCCACGGCCATCAAAGAAATGACAAAGCTGCCAAACTCCCTTGGCATTGAGGTAGTTTCGATAGCTTGGTTGTCCATCTTCATAATAAAGACTACTTGAAATAAAGCCGCGGTCATCATAGATGTCTTCACGAATGATTTGCTCATCCTTATAGTAGCGAATCATGCCGATAAAGCCTTCTGAACCGAACTCAATCTCGGCATAACGCTTGTGTTGGCATTGCACCACGATAGCGAATGGTGTGTGAACAAAGGTAGAGCCTTCTGGCCATTCCAAATCTGTCACCTGAAGGTTTTTCATTTCTTCATCAGTGATGCCCTGAATCAAGTCAAAAATAGCCGTATAGCCAACTTCCAAGACATCATGACGATGCAGGAAATAACGCAAATGCGGTTGGTAGGCCAAAAGCAAAAGCTGAGGAGCTAAATCCTCATCCTGAAAAATACGAACTTGGTGCAAGCTGTCATCAAATTCGATTTTTTGGCGGATACGGTACCAAGGATCAATGGCCGTCTTCCAAAATTCGTCCGTCTGTCCATACCAAGCTGGAATAAAATAATACATGAGTTCTCCTTCATTGTCTTTTCATCACAATACTTGAGATTGAGGGGCAGACCGATCACGCATCACCAGCCTGCCTCTCAACCCCACGAGGGGTGAGATATTATACATTTTCAAAAAGTGGGGTGTAGGAAGTGTTAAGCTTCAAGGCTTTCATTTCCTCGTTAACGTTGTAAATCATACCGCTAAAAATCAAGAAAGTACCAGGAATCATACTCAATTGCAGGTAATCTGGATTGACCAAGATTATCAGCATTGGAGCACCTGCCATAAAGAGCATGTAAAGGGCACCGATGAAACCAAGTCTAAGCACCAAATGGTTAATATAGGCACTGGTTTCTTGACCTGGATAAACGCCGTAGATGTACTCACCTGACTTGCGCATACGCTCAGAGATTTGCTCACCAGAGACATTAACAAAGGCAAAAGCTAACCCTAGAACGAAGAGCATGACCAGATAAACAACCAACCAAAGAGGTTGACCGACCGTCAAGGCCTTGATGGCACCGCTGGTCCACTTGTTTTCAGGATGGATAAATTGAATCAGCATAAAGACGTACTGCGGAATGCTGACTAGGGACATGGCATACATGAAAGGCATCCCTCCAGCTGGATTCAACATAATATCCAAGTAAGAATACTGTTTGAAGCGGTTATGAATATTGATTTTATTGATTGAGATGCGGTATCTAGCCCTCTGCACAACCCCTGAAACATAGAGGAATACTAAACTGAACAGAATCAGAGGAAGTAAGACATTCCAACCAATACCTAATTTTTCAATGCTATCCATGATTTGATAAGGCAGATTGGCCATCATACTTGCCATCAAGATGACAATGGAGCCCCCAATCCCAAAGAGGGAGTTGAGGTCTGATAACCAAACCAAGAAAAAGGTACCGGCAATCAATAAAATGGTATTCATGAAAATAGCGAGACTAGCATTAACCCCTGAAACGATAGGTAAATTCAAGGATACTGCCAAAGATTGAACAATGGCAATCCCCAGGGCCAAATACATGCGTCTACGGTCCTGAATCTCAATGGGGAGATTTTTCAAGCCCATTTTCTTAGAGAAAGAAAACATCTGCCAGAGAATCATGGCCGACATCCAGGGCGACAAGCCCACTGAAAAAAGAGACATGGACCTGAGGTTTCCACCCATCATTGCACTAGAGAAAGCCAAGGAACCGATGGCTCCCCCAAAGATATTTGCATTTTTCAAATCTACAAACGGTAGAACCAATTGATTTCCCAAACAATAAATAAAGAGGAAAAAGAGGGTCCATAAGACACGTTTGGTGATTATCGATTGACTAATTTTTTTCACTATTACTCCTATTTCCTGCCCATAGACAGGCTGATGTTATTTCGATTGAAACGAGACAGAGACGCCATTTCAGCCTACTTATCCAAACAAAGGATTACAGGCTCTTCTTACGCATTTGGCGAATGGTCTCAGCCATCTCTTTCCAACGATCTCTTGAGTAGGTTTGTTGGTTATGCTTGGTTGACTTGAGGTCCTCAAACCCTAAAATTGGTTTATTTTCAAACCTAAAGGCATCAAGAATCTCCACTACCTTTCTTCCTGGATTGATATCCAAAAGCAAGTCGCTAGTCCGCACCAATTCCAAATCTAGCCCGTTTAAGCCCGCAATGGCTGAGTAAACCGTCACATTTGGATAGGTAATCAATTGGGCCAGTTTATCTGTCACATGCTGGCGAGAGGCAATTTTAAACTGTACCTTAGGAAGAGCCGAGATAAGGTCCGTCAAATGCGGAATTTCTGAAATGTTGGTGTAGACCAAACACGTGAATGGACGGCCCTTAGGATAAATCATATCCTCTGAAAGTGGCAATAAAGCAGCATTTTCAGCTACCCCTGACCAATCCATTTGAGCATAGAACCACCAGACCTCACGATAGGCTTGGCAGGCTAAAGGCAACCAAGGCTTACGGTGTGAGGCATAATGCAGAACTTTAGGATAGTCTTGACCATTTGGCAAATGGAAGCTAGCTAGACTGGACTTGGTGACCGCATAATTGTTATCAAAAGACAAAGGCAACCAGTTGTTACGGAAGACCATATTTAGAATGGACTGCTCCGCAAATGGGACCTTGTCATGCCATTCGATGG
This sequence comes from Streptococcus sp. cx1, assembly GCF_052384325.1. Taxonomy (NCBI): domain Bacteria; kingdom Bacillati; phylum Bacillota; class Bacilli; order Lactobacillales; family Streptococcaceae; genus Streptococcus; species Streptococcus sp. cx1. The sequence goes on from NZ_JBQSUN010000010.1 coordinate 17,478, forward strand.
TCATGTCAATCAAGTGGCGTCTCATGTTGTACTGCTGCCAATAAGTCGTATCAATCACCATGAAACCTGCATCAAACATTGCCTGACGGTCTTGAACCTGAATAGCATAATCACGCACAGCAGCCAAAGGGCGACCCTTCAAATCAAGGGTAAAGAGGTCCTCTAAAGAACCTGTAACCACCATGTCACTATCCAAATAGAGGGCTCGTTCCTCAGACACAAAGTCCGCCACAAAATAGCGAAGATAGCTAGCATAATTACTATTGGTCTTGTATTGCTTGATCTGACTACTATCTACACGACAGTTAATCACTTCACTACCAAAGGCAGCCAGATGACGGTTAAGTCCTCTAAACCACTCTTGAGAGAAATCATCGTTAATCAAGTAAAAACGAATATTGCGATGATGGAAAACGATAGATTTGATGGTCGTAAGCACTTGGTCAACATAGGCATAGTTGGCTGCTAGAACAATGGCACGCTTCTTAGTCTCATAACGTTGAGGAGCCAAACTCAAGACCTGGAATTTTTCCTGAATGGAGCGGTAGGCATCAGAATCTGTGAGACCTTGCTCCTCTACATTTTTCAAACAAGCCTCTAGCATCTGACGGTAGGTAACCATATATTTTTCCAGAGGGAAACCATGGCTAGCAACAATAGCCAAGCGCTCCTCCATGGCATAAACCAAAGTCATCATCCAGTCTTGCATCCATGTCGCCGATGGCATCTCTGGACTCTCACGGTATACATAAAGTCCCTTATTGAGGTATACCGTACGCTCACTCATGAGGTAGGCCTTAAGGTTGAAAAAGCCATCCTCCCCTGCATGCTCTTTTGGAAAAAGCAAGTCATTAAACAAGGAACGTTTGTAGAGTTTGCCTGTCGCAGAAATCAGGGCGATGTTGATGTTATTGGTTTCTTCAAAGAGTCCATCAATAATCTGAGCGGGTGAATACACCTGCTCGTAATAATCTTCATCCTTGATGTAAAAATAAAAGCGATCTTCCGATTCCTTATAAACACTGTAATTGGCTACTGCGATATCTGCCTTGTGAGCTTGGAGCGCCTTATAAAGCTCCTCCAGATAAGTCGGCTCTACCCAATCCTCAGCATCCACGTAGGTAACGTAAGCTCCCTTAGCCTGACGAATACCAATATGGCGAGCATCTGAAAGCCCTCCATTATCCTTTTTGAAATAGAGAATGCGAGAATCCCTAGCAGCATAGCTACGGCAAATGGCATCACTATTGTCTGTTGAGCCATAATTGATGAGGATGATTTCAAGATTTTGATAGGTCTGCCCCAGGACACTGTCTAGACAGGTCTGGAGTTGATTTTCTACATTGTAAACGGGAATAATTACGGAAATTTTTTCTGTCATTTTTTATTTCTTATTTTTTTCTAGCTAGTAAGATTTTTTCTTTTCCTGTCTCAAACCGACATAAGCTTTCCAGAAACAGTCTAAGAGTTTAATAACAACTTTTAGGTCGCAAGAGATAGGGACCTAAAACACACTCTATACACTTTTTCCTTGCTTTTATCGAGACTTAACCATATTAAATTATACCATAGTATCACTTAATTTTCTAATAGATTAGCTTTTTTATGAGAGGTTTTTTTCAAACTAATTTCCTTTTATTTTCAGAAAAAACTGACAGTTAAAAAGCTAATAAAGAGGGGATAGAAAAAGAGATAGCCCTGACGAGGAACTATCTCTTAGAATGCTTAAAGGTTTTGAGCGAGGTCTCTTAAGCTCTCAACTCTTCCTACCCCTTATCCACAATTTTAATGCGACTACTACCATCGTGTGACTTGATGATGGCTAGTTGTTGAGCGATGCCTTCTTTCATGTCGTCCACGTGGCTGATGACTCCGACCATTCGGTTTTCACCAATTTGTTCCAGAACCGTGATAGCCTTGGTGAGGGCTTCCTTATCAAGTGAACCGAAACCTTCGTCGATGAAGAGGGCTTCAACAACGGCACCCTTGCTGGTATTTTGCACAACTTCTGAGAGGGATAGGGCAATGGCCAGTGCGGCGATAAAGGTTTCACCACCAGACAAGGATTTAACGGAGCGTTCACTACCTGTCAACTGGTCATAGACGTTGATATCCAAGCCAAAGTGATCACGCGCCCTGCGTCCTTCCTCGCTCAAGACAAAGGAATAGCGATTATCCGTTAAGAGACCGATGTAGTTGGCATTGGCATAGTCCAAGATTTGTTGGAAATACTGACGGATAACGTAGACCTCAAGATTGAGACGACCAGTCAGAGCAGTATTTTCTCCCTTAACCACCTTAACCAAATCACTGAGTTCTTGATGGGCCTTAAAGGCCTCTTGGTTGCTGTCTTGAAGAGTTTTAGCCGCTTGGTAGGTAGCCGTCGCATCCTTAAGTCCCTTTTCCAGGACAGAGACCTGAGACAATTGTTTATCGTAACTTTCCTGCCTGATTCGAACCTCTTGTGTTAAAGCAGCTAAATCTGGTTTTTCTTGATTTTGGAGAAGCTCTTGGTTCTTACTAATCTGGGTCTGCAATTCTTGTTTAAGGGTTTGGTAACTTGTCAATTGAGCCTGAAGCTTAGGAATAGCTTGCTTGTTCACTTCAAGTAGCCAAAGCTGGATTTGTTCTAGGTCATTGGTGAGCGCCACTTCAGCCTTAAGACTTTGATTTAATTCAGCCGATAGACGCTTCGTTTCTTGGCTGGTCTTTTCTTTAGACTTGGTCAAGCTCTCAAGTTGCCCCTTGATGCCTTGAATGTCGGCATGAAGTTGGTTGTAGGCTTCACCATTTTCCTTGACCTGCTTATTATAGAGGTCCAACTCCTGCTTCGCAAGGGAAATTCGTTCTTGATAGACCTCTACAGACTCCAGCTCTGGATGAGCTTCCTGCAAGTCTTTTAGGCGCTCCTTAGTTTGGTCAAGCGCTGACTTGGCCTCTTGATAGCTCTTAGCCAAATCTGTCGCTTTTTCTTGGGCCTTAGCTAACTCCTCTTGATAATGGACAAGGTCTGCTTCTTCCTTATCATAGCGTTTTTGGAGTTCTTGATAATGCTTCTCAACAGCACTCAACAAGGTTTGCCCACGGACAGCTTCATAATCCTCTGAAAAGTCAAATTCAAACTGTCCCTTAACTTGTTCTTCCAGTTCTTGATAGTGTTTTTGAAGAGTTAACTTAACTTTAGCCACTTGGTCAAGCAAATCTTGACGTTTAGACTCAACTTCGCTCAAAGTAGCCTGACGGTTTGACAAGGTAGCGACTTGCTTTTCTTTTTGAGCTTGAAGTTCCTCCACCTGATTCATGAGATCCTTCAAGGCCGCTTCATCAGCCTGTGTCCCATCGACCTTAGGATGATCCAAGGAACCACAGACCATACAGGGCTGTCCATCCTCTAATTCTGCCTGCAGCTGGGCAATCATGAGCTGACGTCGTGAAGCCAAAGTCGTTCTTAACTTCTCTTCCAATCTTTTGAGAATTTCTTGAGCTTGATCACTATCCAAAGATAAGGTTTGATGACGCTTTTCCGTCTTTGCCAACTCCTGATTCAAGCCCTCTATTTCTTTAAGATCCTGAGCCAGCTGCTTATCCACACTGTAGCCCACAGACTGGAGGAGTTTTTCAGCCTCATGCAAACTCTCTAAACTAAGACGATTGGCCTCCAAATCTGACAAGGACTGGGAAAGGAGCTCAATCTCTTTCGAAGCCCGCTGATAGGTTTCTTCTAACCTCTTGTAGTTAGCACTCGACTGTTTGATTTTCTCCTGCTCTTGGGCAAGACTCTGGGCATAGATAATAGCCTCTTTCCACGCTTCCAGTTTCCCTTCTTTTTGAAGAAAATCCTCAGATTGAGTTGCAAGCGTCTCTTTTTGAGCCTTGACTTCCTCAAAAGCCTGCTCCTGAGCACTTAGCGCCTCCTGAGCAATTTCAAGGTCTTGCTCTACTTGCAACAACTGCTTCTGATACTGCTTCAAGCTGCTGATGGTTTCCTGCAGCCCTTGGGCGAACTGCAATTCCTCCAGATGCGATTTCGCCTCTGCTTGTCCCTGAGCCCCTTCCTCAATTTCTAGACGGTAACGCTCCTTGGCTTGCTCCAATTCTTGGAAAATCTTTGCTACATCTTGTGCAGTTTGTAAGCTCTTTTGCAGCTTAGCCAAATCCTCATGGGCATCCTTCAAAATGCTTTTCTGCTCTTCAAGATTTTCTTGACGTTGTGCCAAAAGTTCTTCGAGGCGTGCTAATTTTTCAGAAGCTGGTGTTTGGGCCAAAACAGCTAATTCTTCCTCAGACCAAACCTGACTGGCAAAATGGCCATCTAACTGAGCCTGGCGCTTCTCCATATCCTTGTTGCTCTGACGAAGACGCTCTTCCAAGCTCTTTTGAAAACGGTCAAAAATACCTGTTCCAAAGATTTTCTTCAAAATTTGAGTCTTGGTCTTGGAATCTTCTTTCAAGAAACGGCTGAAATCATTTTGCGGAAGGAGGATAATCTGTTTGAACTGCTCGGCATTGAGACCCAAAATCTGCTCAATCTGGTCACTAACTTCCTTGATTTTATCCCCAAGCTTTTCAATTTCCTGACCACCAATCTTATCCACAATGACTAAGGAAGCCGTTGCTTTTTGTATGGTCGTACCACCACCCCGCTTGGCCCTCTCCTGCTGGAGAACTCGCTCAATGCGATAAAGGTGGTTGCCCTGTTGAAAGTAAAAAGTCACCTTGGTCAAATCATCCTCTGGACCAGCAAAGGTCGACCGCATCTCCTCAACATTACGATCACCACTGGTCGTCGCAAACAAGGCCACTGTCATAGCGTCAAAGAGAGTACTCTTACCAGCCCCTGTGTCACCACCAATCAAAAAGAGGGGAGCATGGTCAAACTGGGTGAAATTGATGACTTCCTTACGATAAGGTCCAAAATTGGTCAATTCTAACTGAACTGGTCTCATTGTCGGCTCCTTCCAATCTCCTCAAAAATACTTTCCACAAGGGCAGTTTGTCTCTCAGACAAGACATCGCCCCCAGTCACTGTCTGGTAAAAATCAGAGACAATTTCCTGAGGCGACTGCATTTCCAAATCTTTTAAGTGCTGATCAACAGTCACGTTTTCTTCCCTGACATCACCCAAACGACTGAAAGTGATTTCTACAATGTCTGTCCCATAAATTTCTTCCAAACGGGCACGCACATTGATGCCCTCTAGTTCCTTACGACTGGACAATTGAATATCAAAGGCAAACCAAGCCTTTTGACAAGGTTGTACCTTATAAAATTCAGGTGACACCAAGGTTTCAAAAGGCTCCTGCAAGGTCACAATCGGCCGTCTGACCTCTAAAGGATGGAAGGCCTGAGACAAGTCTCCAGTTGCATCCAAGTCAAGAATATAAACGCCTTTTTCTTCCTTACGCTTGGCTTCTTTGACATTAAAGGCGACCGGACTGCCTGAATATTGCACGCGCTGGCTCGGACTGGCAAAACGCGTATGGATATGCCCCAAGGCCACATAATCGAAAGCCTTGAAAAGGTCACTGGTCACATTGGTAAGACCACCTACCGTATTGCTGGTTTCAGACAACATCAATTCCCGTAGACTTTGACCATCGCTATCATCCTTTTTAGAAACCGCAAAATGCGTCACCAAGACATGGGCCTTGTCAGGATCAAAAGCTTTTTCCATATCCTCGAGAATATAGGCCAAGGCATCACCAATTCCCTGAACTTCCTTATTCTCATCGTCTTTATAGTAAATACGAGCATCAATGGGGTCAATAAAGGGAAGCAGGAAAATCTGGCAAGCCTCCAACTCAATAGGCTCAAAAGCCTCCTCCAAACGTGTGCTTAAATGAAGACCCTGATGTTGAAAAAACTCTCGTCCAAAATGCAAACGTTCAGCACCATCGTGGTTGCCACTGATAGCATAGACAGGAATCTGCTCCTCCAACACCAAGCGGGCCAAGGTCTTATTAAATAGCTTAATCGCATCCACAGGCGGCACCGCACGGTCATAGAGGTCTCCCGCAATGATAACCCCATCCACTTTTTCGCTAATAGCTAAATCCACAATCTGTTGAAAGGCCCACTCCTGCTCCTCCAACAAAGACCAGCCATTGAGGGTTCGCCCCACATGCCAATCTGACGTATGTAAAAACTTCATGACAGTCTCCTCATTCGTTTTGTCTTACTCTATTGTACCTTATCAAGCTAAATACTGCTTAAAAGATTCACAAACCTTGGGAGATTCCGTGAATTTTATCCGCAGACCAAAAAATCTCTCCCGAGCAATTCACTCGAGAGAGATTTTATTTTTAGAATTTATGAGAGATAAGGTGTGGAAATCTTAGTCTTGGTTTTTACGACGATTCATAGCCGCAAGTCCTGACATGAGTCCCATAACAACAACACCCATTGCTGCGAGGTTGTTATCTGTCTCACCTGTTACTGGCAATTGTTCGTCGCCTTCTTTAGCTTTATCAGAACCATCTGCCTTCTTACCATCTTTGTTTCCAGATTTCTTCTTATCTGAACCTTTACCATCTGAAGCGCCATCAGCTGCTGAGCCAGATCCAGAACCTTTAGAACCCTTAGATCCGTTTGAAGTTGCTTTGACAGCTTTAGATGTTGAGCTTCCAGATTGTCCGCCATTACCGTTTGATGGTGTTGAGCCATCTTCGACCTTACGGTAGATGTAAGTCACGACTGTTTGACCTTCTGTCATCTTGTCTGTAGATTTACCTTCTTGACGAATCAATTCGTATTTCACACCGTTACGGTAGATGTAGCGATCACCATGAACATCAACTTCAGCACCAACAGAGTTAGTGATAACAAGTGGCATCTTGATTTGGTTACCATACTCGTCACGGTAGATAACGACGATAGTACCAACTTCTTTGTTAACTGCTGGTTTAGCAGGTTCTGCGTTAACAACCTTGTAAACAACCTTTGTATCTTCACCTGGGTTGCTTGGTGTCACACCTGTCTTATCAGCCTTGTAACCTTTCACTTCAGGAACAAGTGTCATAGCAGCCTTAGTTGGATCGTTAGGATCATTTGTGTAAGTAACTGCTTCAACACCCGGGATTGGATTACCTTTTTTGTCAACGGCAATAATCTTACCGAATTTAGTGTAAGTAACAGTCTCAACCTTGCTGTCCATAGTGACATCTTGAGAAGCCACACGACCTTTATCTGCGAAGTAACCGTTTACCATTGGTGTAATCACGATATCAAACTTAGTCTTATCTGCCTTCCATTCACCTGCAGTAAGAATATCACCTGTTACAGAGTCAAGCGTCAATGAACGTTTCCATTGTGCTTTCTGAACACTGTCTGCTGGCAATTTAGCATTGCTATCTTTGCTTGCATAGTGAACAGTGTATGTCACATCTTTAAGGTAAGCATCCTTAGCTGGCCATTTTGGACCGTTTGGTTGGTTAGGATAGATTGGTGTTCCTGGTTCGTGAGCATTGTCTGGATTAAAGTCAAGTGCTACACGTTTGAAGCTTACTGTCCAAGCTTGGTCAACTGTGCTATCCAAGTCAAAGCTTGCACCAGCTGGGTAACCATCTGTTACAAGGACATAGCCAAGGTCTTGATAGTGTTTGATACGTTCAGCTGTTGAATAGTTAACCGCTTCACCAGACTTACCAGCCAAAGCAACAGTTTCAAGGGTTGAACCACTTGTTTCATCACGGTAAACAACACTTGCTTTTTGATCGTTCTTAACGTAAACAACCTTAGTATCGCTAGACAAGTCACCTGGTGTTGCAGGTACTACCTTAGCAGTGTAACCTGGGATAGTTGGCAAGTTCTTGTCAACTGCAATCATCTTAGTTGGATCGTTAGGATCATTGATGTAGGCAGTATCAGAGACACCTGCAATTGGCTTACCATTTTCATCAACAATGACAAATTTACCAAAGGCCTTATACGTTACGGTGTCAGTTGCTTCTGGAGCATCTGGAGTTACTGTCTTACCACCTGCTACCGCTTTATCGGCAAAGTAGCCATTAACAACAGGAACCTTAACTGTACCGTAAGTGTGGCTAGTTACCTTCCAAGTCACCTTACCAGTCGCTTGGTTATCCTTACCTGCAAAGGTATAGTCAGATTTCACATCTGCAGCTGGAGTTTTATCGCCAGCACCTTGGAAGGTAACTGTTTGTTTCGTTGCCTTAGTCACATCGTTAACGATTGCTACGTAAACGACACGAGTGTCTTCACCTGGATTTGATGGTGATGCAGGGACAACCTTAACAGTGTAACCAGGAATACTTGGAAGCGTCTTGTCGATGGCAATCATCTTAGTCGCATCATTAGGATCGTTAGTGTAGGCAGTTGTTGATACACCTGGAATTGGATTGCCATTTTCATCCACAGCGATAAATTTACCAAAGGCTTTGTATGTCACTGCGTCTGTCGCATTTGGTGCATCTGGAGTAACTGTCTTGCCACCTGCTACGGCTTTATCTGCATAGTAACCAATGACAACTGGAGTCTTAACTGTGCCGTAAGTATGGCTTGTTGCTGTCCAAGTTGTTGTATTAGTTGTAGGATCTTCTTTACCGTTGAAGCTAAAGTCATTTTGAGTGTTAGCAGCTGGTGTCTTCGTATCAGCACCAGTGTAAGTTACTGTTTGACTTGTTGCTTTTGTGACATCTTTAGTGTCTTTTTCAACGATAATGTGGTAACGGTAACCTGGAGCTAGGTATTGACCACCACCATTGGCATCAATTGAAGCATCCAATCCTTGTGAACCGTTAGCAAATTGAACAAGGTCAACAACACGACTTTGGTTAAAGTCCCAAGTACGATCTGAGCGAATGGTTGCAATACCATTTGTATAGTCATATTGACGTTCTGACTTCAAAACATCTACATAAGCATTAGCTTTAGATTTGTCAGCAGAGGCATATTTGATGCGGTATCCTGCTGGTACTGGTGGAAGTTCTGTTACACCAGCATCGTAGATTTTATTGTAAGTCTTACCGTTTGCTGTGATTGTTTCAGTTGAGTTGTTGATACGATATGTTGAAGATCCTGGAATCTTGTTTCCTGCTTCATCAACGTAGTCAATAATACCAAGGTTGGCATAGTTTACGACAACCATGTAGTTACCATTTGTAATGTAGTCATAAGGTCTCATAACCCCACGGTTATCACGACCGACTTTGAGGTGGTTGATGTAATCAATGTTAACAAAGTATTGTTGACGTTCTGGCAAATAGGCAAGTTTATAGCCGAGGTTTGTCAAGTCAGGGTTTGTTGAGCTTGCTCCAGCATTTGTCAAAACAGCAACCGCATCAGCTGTACGAAGGCTACGGTTTGATACCGCAAGTCCCATAGCATTGATGAGATTTTCAGAGTTAAGGCTTGCTTCAGCAGCATTCAATTCACTGCTTGTCACGGCCAACTCACTAGTCGCCACTTTAAGGACGCTATTTACAGCATTGGTTGTAGACTCTGCGCTGGCAGTTTCTGCTGCAGTCGCAACTGAAGCTGCTGTACTTGTTTGTGCTGATACTTGACCAGCAACAGGAACTTCGGCTACTGCTGTTGAGCTAAGAGCTTGGGCGCTAGTCGCTACAGATGAAGCAGTCGCTGCTGCAGATTCAGAGCTCGCTTGCGATGCAGCCTGAGAAGCTGCTTCTGAACTAGCTGCTGTTTGACTAGTTGTTGAAGCTGTTTGGCTGTTTTGAGCTGCTGATTGTGGTTGTTCACTAGCCAAAGCTACAGTAGAGACTGAACTTGGTGCGTTTTCTGTTGTTGCTGGCGCTACTGATGCTGTCGTTGGTGTTGATTGCTCCACGACTACATCTGGCTCAGCAGTTGTTTCCATACCTGCGGTAGTTGGTGCTACCGTTTCATCAGCTTGGGCACCCTGTGCATTTGAGAAGATTGAAACTCCCAAAAGGACAGAGGCTACACCAAAGCTGTATTTTCTTAATGAAAAACGTTGGCGTTTATTAAACATATCTCTCATAATAATAAATTTCCTCAATATCCAAATTACTTTATATACAGTTTCCATTTTATACTACAATTATTAAATTGTCAAATATATAATGATTATTGTTCTAAAGTTTAACTTTCATTAGAGAATGTTAATTTAAAACTTTTATCTAAGTCCTTTGAAACATCAAAACGTTCGTGCTTTTATTTAGCACAATTCCCTATTTTGTCAGTTTTATAATTTTTAAAATACTTTTATATGAAAGCATCTTTTATTAAAAACCTTCGTCACTCTAACCTTATTTTTTAGTTTTGGTGATATTTATTAAAATACAAAACTCTCTCCCTTCAAAAAGAAAACGTTTTAATGGCTCAACCCACATCTCTCTCAATCCCTTGCCAATACTGACCTAGAGGCTCCTACTTCCCATATTCCCAACAGATTCAAAAATCCCTTTGGCATTGACCAAAAGGGATTCTTTCATCTATTATTTGAAAATAGAACTTGTGAAACTATCTGTCTCTTGTAGGAGTTTCTTGTAGACAGCTTCTTTGAGTTTTGTTGTATAGCTTGTAGATACAGATTTATTGCCGTTATTATCCGTTTTAAGACTTGCAGCATCTTTGGCAACTGCAGCTTTAAACAAGGCTAACAAATCATCGTAAGAGCTTACTGATTTACCGTCAATAGTAACTGTCGTCAAACCATGTGACGCTTTCTCTTTGACTTCTTTGAAGTAGGCTTTCTTGAAGTCTTCTAGGGTGTTGAACTGACCATCAGAAATCTTGTTAATGATAAAGTCATCTCCAAGAGTGTTCTTACCAGCTGCTTTCGCTTCTTGTTTATACTTGTTAGTCGCATAACCTAGGAAGCCTTTTTCATAGCCGTAGTAACCCCAGAGTCTGAAGGTATTGTGCTTGAAGGACATAGCACCTGGAGAGCCCTCACTGGTATTACCACCATAAATGGCAGACATCATAGGCACATTGACATAGGCAGAAGAGAAGTCCTCCGGTTTATAAACACCATTTCCAGGTCCACGATTGGTCATGAAGTTATTATCCACAAGGTCATCAATAGAGGTCAAGCTAATAGCCTTTTCGCTATCACTTAGAGCACGCACCTTGTCGTATTGGTTCTTACTATTACCTCGTAGCTGTTTATCGACCTTCTTGAACCATGCGTTATTGAGCTCTTGCTTGCCTTGACTGAGGACTGCTTCCCCTTCCAGCGAATCAAGAAGCATGAGGGTATCATTGTAGCCTTTCATGTAACGATCGATGGCCTCACGAGAGTTCAACTTGTTTGGATTGGTGTTGTACCACTGATTACCATCGTTTTCTCTTTCAAAGGCCATGTTAAGTCCCAGGGCACCGTATTCACCCTGGTGGCCCTGAGTTGCTGGTGATTGCAACATTCCTTGAGCATAGGCTTCAACGTCTGTTCCCTCACGACGACCAAAACCTCCAAAGTAGGCAATACGGTCATTAATATGAGTCGTTTCATGGGTAAAGGCTGAAGCACCGTACTCGCTAATCATGTTAGACATGACGAAGGTAACCTTGGCACGATTATCGTATGGGTTGTCGTAGATGGCAGCATAGGCACCTGCCATGGCTCCGTTATCACCGTAGTACTCACCAACTGGTCCATAGATTTCACGGATTGGCGCATAGACTTCCGTACTGTTCTTGAATTGGCCGTAGCGCTCTGGCCAACCTGGCCAACCATGACCCCAGACATAGAAACCTTCCCAGACTGGATTGACAATGTCTTTGAACAATTTGTTTTTGACATTATCCGCAGCCAATCTTTGCCAGAAATCAAGATAGTTGATTTGACGTTGAGCGGCTAGATCAATCTCAGGTTTCAACTTCTCTAAGGTTGTATTGTACTTGTTAGCCGTACCATAAGACATGGTGTCATAGGTAGAAATCAAGAACATCTCTGTCTTATCAAGGTTCAACAATGGCAAAATCATCTTGCGGTGGAGACCACGACTAAGGTTATCATAAACACGATACTTGTGCTCACCGACACCTTCATTTCGAGATGCCTTCTCAACAACATAGACCTTATCCTTAGCAGCATCAATGAACCAATCATTCATATTGTCGATAGTGGTAAAGAGTTTTCGGTTGTAATTAAGGAAGTCGGTCAGATCACTAGAAAGGGTACTTTTGGCGAGAACTTCACCAAAAGCATCGTATGTTCTTGAACCACTGATATTATTTTCCTTAGAGCCAATCTCAATCAAACGGTCAAGGACATCCACATTTTTACCATAGAAATCTGGTTTGAAGAGCATGATTTCTTTGATATTAACATCATCGAACTTAACACCATAGTAGCGATTCAAGTAAGTCAAACCTAACAAGAGGGCCGCTTTATTTTTCTCAACCTTGTCAAGAATCATTTGTTGGGCAGCTGGTGATTGGTTAAGCTGGTGGTCTTCATTTTGAACCAGCTTAGTCACCAGGTTAGTTAAATTAGCCTTAACAGCTTCAAAACTTTCTTCCAAGAAGAGGTTCTTGATAGCATTGACCTTGTTTGGACCGGTACGACCAAGTTTTTGGTAAATCGGATCAGACTGCAACTCAATCGGCTTAAGAATATCAACAATACCATTGATAAGACTTGAGTGGTCTTTTTGAACAATATTCGGAGTGTACTTGATACCCAAATCAGTAACAGTGTACTCCTTAACGTTGCTCAAACCTTCTGAACTATCTGAAAGCTTGAAGTAGTCTTTAGTACCATCAGCATAGTGAACAATAATCTTGTTGGCATCGCTTAAGTCTGTGACAAAATTACTGTCTTTCATTGGTGTCACTGAGAGTACTTCTTTGGTATTCAGGTTATGGTCTTTAGCCAGTTTATTTGCTTGATAGACAATATAATCCTTGTTATAGAACGGTTGAAGTTTCTCAACATTCTTGTAAGCCTGGTTGTATTCTGGCTTATAGTCTTGAATATTGGCAAAATCAGCTTGACTAGAAACATTATTAAGAATATTCAACTCGTAAGGTTCGCTGACAAATGTATCTGCTGTGATTTTGTAGCCTTCAACACGCTTGTCAGCTTCTTCCTTAGTCAAATGTTTGAGTTTTTTCGGACTCTTGGTATCTCTACCAGTGCCATCTTCGGCAGAACTATAGCCGATAACCCCAAAGAGGTCTTTGATATGAGGTCCACCATCTTCGTCATCAACATCATTAGATGCAAAAATTTCTTGACCTTTAACTACCTTGGCATAGGTCACGTTGTCTTGAACAGCTCCGTAAGGCCAAGTCTTAGCAACAATACCACCGACATATCTTGTGTTTTTAACATCAAGAACACCTTTGGCTACTGAATTTGTTACCCTTGCCTTAGTTCCTGATTTCCAACTGTTGAGCATGTAAGTAACATATGGTACCAGCATACTTGCATTGGCATTGTTGGCCGTAATAGTCGCATCCACATAAGCTCTGTTAACAAATCCCATGTAGTTTGAACCAGCAATCCCACCAACTGTCGAGTTATTACCAACAGAGTTAATCTTACCGATAAAGGCGATATTTTCAATCTTGCCATCTTCATCAATCTTATTGACAATACCTGCAACGTCATTATTACCAGTAACTGAACCAGTCACCTTAACATCTTCAATCAAACCTTTGTTTTTAAGGTTAAATCCAACTGTCGCTATTTGATTCTGACCAGGGCGATTGATGTCTACATTTTCAAAGTTGATATTCTTAATGGTTCCCCCATTGATAACATTGAACAATGGGTGTTCCAAATCATAGATGGCAAAGCGTTTGTCACCATCACTAATCAACTTACCAGTAAATTCGGTCGTAATGTATGATTTGCCATTTGGAACGACGTGACGAGCACTCATACTTTGACCCAGTCTAAATTCACCTGATGGATTAGCCTGAATGGCATTGACCAACTCAGCAAAATCATAGTAAACATTAGCTTGGCTAGGCTTAGGTTTCTCAATGTAGTAGCTATAAGTTTGAGCAAAATGATTTTGGCCATCACGTTGCACCAAATTATCCGCTTCTGCAGTTACCTTATAAACCGCCTTGCCATCAACTGTTGTCTCTTCGATGGCTTTCACTGCCAAGTAAGTGGTCTTCTGATCCGCAGAAGTCATCTTCAAGTAATAATTCGTGAGGTCTTGAGGTACAGCTGTCAGACGGGTCTCATCCACTTCTGTTTGATTGTCATACTTAATCAAATCCGTACGGGCAAAATCTTTAAGCTCAACCTTCTTGAGATCAAGTTGGATAGTTTGGTCTGCCAAAACCTGACTCTCCTCACCATTACCACGATCAAAGGTCATGGTTGTTGTAAGCGTATAAGGCTTGTAATAGTCTAAGTTTGTTAAATCAGCAGTCAAGGTCGTGCTAGGAATATTAAGCGTTTGGACAACCTGTCCATCTTTCTTAAGTACCGCTTTAATAGTCGTAATAGCTGCTGAACCAGGATTAGTCAATTGGTAGCTAAGCTTGGCACTTCGACCCAAGTCATCCTTGTCAATCTGTGTCAGTGTAAGAACTGGTTTTTCTGATATCTTAGTCCCTTTGCGGACGATACGATCTTGGACAGGAACTAGCACTGTTTCAGTAACAGTTGGTTCTTCAGCAGTCTTATTCCCCTTAAAGGTCTTATAGACCTTGGTGATTTTATTTTGACCTTTTTGGCCTTCTTGAACAACCTTTAGAGTGCCCTTTTCAAGACTATCATCTTCTTGGACAATCTCTTTAAATGGAAGCTCTACGATAGACTCTTCCGTCGTTGTTCCATCTAGAGGCTTGCTGCCACGACGAAGCTTTCTAGGTTGTGGCACCTCAATAACCTTACCTGATACAATAGTTGGCTCACCAACCTTGACACCATCAATGGTTTGGTAAATTTTCTGGATTTCTTGGCTACCTTTTTGACCTTCTTGCTCGACAACCTCTTCATCCACATACTTGCTATCATCGGTGATAACTTCGATAGGATAATCGATGGCTTGCGTTTCAGTCTCTGTGACACTTCCAACAACTGGGTTATGAACAGGATTCTCAGCTTGGACAAGAGCCTCACCTTCGTGACCTGATTCTTGTGTACCCTTGGTTTCCAGTTTGCCTGTGTACTCTGGATTTGTAGGTTGAACAAGGGCTTCGCCTTCATGACCGGATTCTTGTGTACCCTTAGCTTCCAGTTTGCCAGTATAGTCTGGATTTGCAGGTTGAACAGCTGCTTCGCCTTCATGGCCAACTTCTTGGGTACCATTGGCACTGATTGGACCGGTGTACTCTGGGTTAGCTGGTTGAACAACTGCCTCGCCTTCGTGACCAACTTCTTGGGTACCGTTAGCACTGATTGGTCCAGTGTACTCTGGATTAGCTGGTTGGACCCATGCTTCACCCTCGTGACCAACTTCTTGGGTACCGTTAGCACTGATCGGTCCAGTGTACTCTGGATTAGCCGGTTGGACCCATGCTTCACCCTCGTGACCAACTTCCTGCGTTCCATTAGCACTTGTAGTATCGCTACTGATTGAACCGGTGTACTCTGGATTGGCAGGTTGAACAAGGGCTTCGCCTTCGTGACCTACTTCTTGCGTTCCATTAGCACTAATCGGTCCAGTATATTCTGGAGCTGCGGGTTGAACAAGAGCCTCGCCTTCGTGTCCAACTTCTTGGGTACCATTGGCACTAATCGGTCCAGTGTAATCTGGATTAGCAGGCTGAACTAGAGCTTCGCCTTCGTGTCCAACTTCTTGGGTACCATTGGCACTAATCGGTCCAGTGTACTCTGGGGTAGCAGGTTGAACAGCTGCCTCGCCTTCATGACCTGGCTCCTGTGTTCCTTTTTTCCAACTGATTCCCTTACTATCCCTATCAGCTGTCCCCTGACTAACTGTATTATCTTCTTTTATTAAAGACTCAAGCCCTTGCAAAGTATTCTCCAAAGGTTGTTCAAGCTCCGGCTTAGCAGAGTAACGCAGATAACCCATATACTCATAACCATCAATGGCAATAACACCCTTAGCCAAATCTTCTTTATTTGAAACCGCAAGAGTTTGATTATAGGCCTGCAACTCCTTGTTTTGCAAGGCAAGAACCTCTATCGGCACAAGGAGACTTTGCCCTGCGGCCCCAATCAAGACCAAGCCAATAATTTTTTTACGATGTTTTTTTGAAAATAGGAGCACAGCCATAGTCGCTGTTGCCAATCCCAAACCTGTCGCTGCCCAGTCAGAACTTCCTGTCTGAGGAAGAGTAGCTTGACTGTCTCCCTTACGTTTATAAACTAGATAAAAAGTGTCCTCATTTTGATATTCCTTAGGAATAGCATGTACCACTTGCTTCTGCTCTTCAGCTGTTAATTCATTTTCTGTGACATAGGACATGTGTACCGATGCATCCGAAGTAACCTGGTCTGCCGAAACTGGTTTAGACACGAAAAGACCACCTGCTAACAAGAATGTCCCGATAGCAACTGGCCCTACACCTACTGACAATTTACGAATGGCGTATTTTGTCACTTTTTCAAAAACATGATTTGCTTGTTTCATTCAAAATCTTCCTATATGTTAATCCTTGTACCCCAAGGCACGTCAAAAAAACGAAGACGTTATTGAAAAAACACGCACTCTATACATTTATTAACCTTCTTCCAAAGTCTATCATATCCTTTTTTTAATCTTTAAGCAAGCATTTTCTCTAATTTTTAATCAATATAAACAATTGTTTAGCGACCATACTTTTCTTTCATGAAAACTTCTAAAACCTTTTCATATAACTAATTATAAAGACTCTAACATTTGTAAAAATATTCTCTTGAAATTCAAAGTAGTGATATATTTTGAGTTAAATAATTTTATAAATTATACTGATATCCCCATATATCTAACATTTTAATTAAAAAGATAAATAAAGACTACTAATTTTGACAAGAAAAAAACGCAAGAACTTCTCTCGCGTTTTTTTCGCATTAATATTCCAGAGTTTACCCATTGGCTTGAGACATACTATATGGATAAACTAGCTAATAAATAGTTTAACATAATATAATCTAAATAACAATCATCACATAATCTCATTATATAAATTCTTTCGTGTATGAAAGAATATAATTAGTCTTTTAAATTAAACATCCATTTATTATCAAAATATAAAATGTTAAATTGTAACCATGCGTTGACGCCCCCTGAGATCACCTCAATAATAAATTAATAAATCTTAAACTAGATTCTATTTTCTTATATAATTATAACTTAGTCTGAAAATTCACTTCACTATATCAGAAAATATTGTTTTTATAAAAGTTGTTGCAAATTTCTCATTTCACTGCTATAATCACGTTAGTAGACTCATATTTAAATGAATTTATCCTTCCCCTCGTCTCTAATTAACTGCTATCTTAGAGACTTCACATTTAGCTTCTAACTAACATATTACTCATGTATGAGCTACTATTTAAAAAGGTTCTTTGTCAACTGTAGTGGGTGACGAAAAGCTAACATCTAGAGAGGACTAGATAGGTCTTCTCTTTTTCTATCATTTGTCAAGTATAATACGGTTTCTGACTCAACATTATTTCTGAAAGTGTATGAAGAGAATTTTTTGAGGGATAGTTCAAGCCGTTTTTTCTGACATTTGAGCATATAAAAACGACACCTTATCTGGTATTTTTTGAAACAAGGTGTTAGAATTATAGGGCATGGACGACTTTAATGACTTTGGGCTAAAGTATAGTCTTAAAGTTCATTATGCATTATAAGATAATACATTGTCCTAATAAGGCGATGTATAGAGGCAATCGTATGAGGCTTAGTTGAAGTTGTCTGCGATTGTCTTTTTCGTTTCTCATAGAAATCTGAGATATGGAAAAGATTGGTATGGCTAGCGGAAGCGATATTGTGAATACATTTGTGCAGAATTTTTCTTGCATAAGGATTCCCACGCTTAGTAATATGCTCTTGACCTAGGAAATCTCCTGATTCATAGTGTTTGAGATCAATACCGATAAAAACGTTGATTTGATAAGCAGACTTAAAGCGACGAATGTCTCCTAATTCGCCAATAACACTTGTAGCCGTTGTCTCTGCGATACCAGGAATAGAGAGAAGAATCTCATATTCAGGTAGAGGTTTAGCTAACTCTATCAACTGTTCTAAAATTTGTTCCCGACGGTTTGTCAACCTTATAAGTTCCTGTGCATTATACTTAACCTCTTCTATTATAGGAGAGGTTTTTGAAATGGCAGAATAAGATTGCTTTGCCAGTCCAACTAACTTCTCAGCCAAGTTACCTACTCTGTTCTCTGAAATGTGTTTTGTATGTTCAGAGTGATGAAAACAAGCTTCCTAAAGTTGATAAAATTTCTAAAACCGAAGCCCAGACGTTTAATATCTTTGATAAGCTTATTGGTCCCCTCCAATTTTGCATTTGAGTACTGTGTTTCTAGCACATTCTTGATGTATTGCTTGTGTCTAAGAAAAGTCCTAAAGACCGTTTGAAAGTAGTGATTGACCTTGCTTATATTCTCCTCTATGAGTTCAAAAAACTCATCCACTCTTTTTTCCTGAAAGTGAAAAAGCAAAAGCTGATAGAGGTTATAATAATCGGCGAGTTCTTCTGAGAAATTCAGTGTCTTCTCAACGACTTCATGTGGACATAATGTTTGATGGAAGGTTTTCGAGTGAAATGATTTACAAGATAACTTACGGCTGTCCTTTTGGAAGAGTCTGCAGTGATTTTTTAAAGCTCGATAAGGTAGTGACTTCTTATCAAATTGGTTCATAATGGCAATTCTTGTCTTTAAAAAGGCTCGACCAAGGTGCTGGATAATGTGGAAACGATCAATAATGATTTTGGCATTTGGAAAAAGCCTTCGAGCTAGTGGCATATAGGCTCCTGACATGTCCATCGTGATAAACCGTACCTTTTGGCGTACTTTCAAACATCTGATGAAAAACCTTGGTTTAACTGCTCGAATTCGTCGCAAACGGTAGTATCCTTTCATGTTAGTATACGATAAACTATTATTATCCTTTCTCATCACTGTTCCTCCTTTTGTATATTAGTTAGTGGTCGGGAAACCCTATCTAATATTACACTTTAGGGGGCTTTTTTGACACATCGCTAAAAGCTTTTCGGAACCATTAGCATATCTAGTGGTTTTCGTGACACAAAAAGACTCACCCCTATCAGGGATGAGTCTTTAGGTTTGAAAACTTAGAAGACTATTTAAATCACTTCTATAAGAATATTTTATCTTAATCTTCTTTTCTACGTTTTCCTGCAATGGCGATTCCAGCTGCCGCTAGAATTCCACCAAGGACTACGCCACCGATAGATGCTTCGTCTCCTGTTTCTGGAAGTGTAGAAGCATCTTTTTCAGTTGCTGAAATATTTGCCCTAGTTTTAAGGTTCATGCGTTTCGCTGAAGTAGTTGATGACTCAACTTTGCCACTTAGTGTCGGTTTAACAACTGTTGGAGTATTCTCAGAACCCTTACCATTGTTAAAGGAATCTACTGTTCCACTTGTTGTGGCAAACATTGGAGCACTAGCTCCTGAAACATTACCTGCTAGGTCTGTCGCTTTCGCTGTCACAGTACCTTCTGGAATGTTAACTGTTGGAACTACTACGGCATGACCTGTTTCATCAGCTGTAGCTTCACCAATCTTGTTACCATCTTTGTCGAACAATTCTACCTTAGTGCCTGGTTCTGCAATAACATCAATTGGAGTACGAGTGCCAGCCTTACCTGTAAGATCAGTAGTCACAACTGGTGCATCTGGAGCTGTCGTATCAGTTCCCTTACCTACAGTCACTGATGTTGGGTTAGAGGTGTTGTCTGCGTCATCTGTTGCAGTGACAGAAACTGTGTCACCTTCCTTCAAACCACTTACTGGAACACTGAAGTTACCATCTTGGTCAGCTTTAGCTGATACTTTAGAACCATCTGGAAGGGTTACTTCTACAGTTGAGCCAGCTTCGGCTGTTCCTGTGATTACTGTGTCACCAGCTTTAACTAGGTTCACAACTGGTGCTGATGGAGCTGTCGTATCAATTCCTTTACCTACAGTCACTGATGTTGGGTTAGAGGTGTTGCCTGCGTCATCTGTTGCAGTGACAGAAACTGTATCACCCTCTTTCAAACCGCTGACTGGTACACTGAAGTTTCCATCTTGGTCAGCTTTCGCCGATACTTTAGAGCCATCCGGAAGCGTTACTTCTACTGTTGAACCGGCTTCGGCTGTTCCTGTTACTGCTGTAGTACCTGCTTTAACTGGGTTTACAACTGGTGCTGATGGAGCTGTCGTATCAGCTGTTTTCGCTACGGTTACAGTTGTCGCATCTGATGTGTTACCTGCGTTATCTGTGGCTGTTACAGATACTGTCTTACCTTCTTCCAAACCGCTGACTGGAACGCTGAAGTTTCCATCTTGGTCAGCTTTAGCCGATAATTTAGAGCCATCTGGAAGAGTGACTTCTACAGTTGAGCCTGCTTCGGCTGTACCTGTGATCGCTGTGCCACCTGCTTTAACCGGGTTCACAACTGGTTTAGCTGGCGCTGTGGTATCTGTCGCAACTTTTGGTGCGCTTGCATCTGATGTTTGACCATCTTTCGTAGCTTTAGCTGTTACATTACCTGCTGGAATATCAACGGTTGGCGTGATCGTAGCTTTACCATTTTCATCAGCTGTTGCTTCACCAATCTTGTTACCATCTTTGTCGAACAATTCTACCTTAGTGCCTGGTGCTGCAGTCACTTCAACTGGATCTTTAGTTCCTGCTTTACCTGTAAGGTCTGTATCGACTACTGGTTGGCTTGGTTTAGCTGGTGTTGCTGCTGTAGCTTCTTTTGGTGCGCTTGCATCTGATGTTTGACCATCTTTCGTAGCTTTAGCTGTTACATTACCTGCTGGAATATCAACGGTTGGCGTGATCGTAGCTTTACCGTTTTCATCAGCTGTTGCTTCACCAATCTTGTTACCATCTTTGTCGAACAATTCTACCTTAGTGCCTGGTGCTGCAGTCACTTCAACTGGATCTTTAGTTCCTGCTTTACCTGTTAAATCTGTCTTAACTTCTGGTTTCGCTGGAGCTGTTGTATCTGTCGCAACTTTTGGTTCACTTACGTCTGATGTATTTCCTGATGGGTCTGTCGCTGTCGCTGTTACATTACCTACTGGAATATCTTTCGTTGGAGTGATTGTTGCTACACCGTTTTCGTCAGCTGTTGCTTCACCAATCTTGTTGCCATCTTTATCGTAGAGGGCTACTGTTGAGCCTGGTTCTGCAGTCACTTCAACTGGGTCTTTAGTTCCTGCTTTACCTGTTAGATCTGTCTTAACTTCTGGTTTCGCTGGAGCTGTTGTATCTGTCGCAACTTTTGGTTCACTTACGTCTGATGTATTTCCTGATGGGTCTGTCGCTGTCGCTGTCACATTACCTACTGGAATATCTTTCGTTGGAGTGATTGTTGCTACACCGTTTTCGTCAGCTGTTGCTTCACCAATCTTGTTGCCATCTTTATCGTAGAGGGCTACTGTTGAGCCTGGTTCTGCACTGACTTCAACTGGGTCTTTAGTTCCTGCTTTACCTGTTAGATCTGTCTTAACTTCTGGTTTCGCTGGAGCTGTTGTGTCAGTTGCTACTGCCGCATCGCTGGCGTCTGATGTATTTCCTGATGGGTCTGTCGCTGTCGCTGTTACATTACCTACTGGAATATCTTTCGTTGGAGTGATTGTTGCTACACCGTTTTCGTCAGCTGTTGCTTCACCAATCTTGTTGCCATCTTTATCGTAGAGGGCTACTGTTGAGCCTGGTTCTGCAGTCACTTCAACTGGGTCTTTAGTTCCTGCTTTACCTGTTA
>NZ_JBQSUN010000011.1:0-35693 GCF_052384325.1 Streptococcus sp. cx1
ATACTCAGAGTTAAGTGACGATAGCCTAGGAGATACACCTGTTCCCATGCCGAACACAGAAGTTAAGCCCTAGTACGCCTGATGTAGTTGGGGGTTGCCCCCTGTTAGATATGGTAGTCGCTTAGCGCATAGGGAGTTTAGCTCAGCTGGGAGAGCATCTGCCTTACAAGCAGAGGGTCAGCGGTTCGATCCCGTTAACTCCCATTAAGCGGGTGTAGTTTAGTGGTAAAACTACAGCCTTCCAAGCTGTTGTCGCGAGTTCGATTCTCGTCACCCGCTTTATTTGGATATTATAGCCAAGCATTTGCTTGGGCGCGTAGCTCAGATGGTTAGAGCGCACGCCTGATAAGCGTGAGGTCGGTGGTTCGATTCCACTCGTGCCCATTATATGGTCCGTTGGTCAAGGGGTTAAGACACCGCCTTTTCACGGCGGTAACACGGGTTCGAATCCCGTACGGACTATGTTTTTATGGAGGATTACCCAAGTCCGGCTGAAGGGAACGGTCTTGAAAACCGTCAGGCGTGTAAAAGCGTGCGTGGGTTCGAATCCCACATCCTCCTTATAATTAACGCGGGATGGAGCAGCTAGGTAGCTCGTCGGGCTCATAACCCGAAGGTCGTAGGTTCAAATCCTGCTCCCGCAATATGGCTCGGTAGCTCAGTTGGTAGAGCAATGGATTGAAGCTCCATGTGTCGGCGGTTCGATTCCGTCTCGCGCCATTTATTTATATTTTGGAAGGGTAGCGAAGAGGCTAAACGCGGCGGACTGTAAATCCGCTCCTTCGGGTTCGGGGGTTCGAATCCCTCCCCTTCCATAGTTACGGGCATAGTTTAAAGGTAGAACTAAGGTCTCCAAAACCTTCAGTGTGGGTTCAATTCCTACTGCCCGTGTTAGTAAAGTGGCGAATGTGGTGAAGTGGTTAACACATCAGATTGTGGCTCTGACATTCGGGGGTTCGATTCCCCTCATTCGCCTATATTTTTGGGGTATAGCCAAGCGGTAAGGCAAGGGACTTTGACTCCCTCATGCGTTGGTTCGAATCCAGCTACCCCAGTTATACTTTGCCGGCGTGGCGGAATTGGCAGACGCGCTGGACTCAAAATCCAGTGTCCGCAAGGACGTGCCGGTTCGACCCCGGCCGCCGGTATAAGTTACACTCCTTAAGGAGTGTTTTTTTGTCTATAGGAGTTTATTTTTTATGTCTGATAAATTTCAGCTTCTCTTAAAACAAATTCGTTTTCCTGAGGATCACGATGCGTTTAAAGAAATTAAAGATGGTTCTATCGAAACAGTAAAGCTATTTAAATCAAATCGCCAATGGTTCTTTGTTTTTTCTTTTCCTAGTGTTCTGTCTTATGAGTCTTTTGCTCTTTTTGATAGTTTACTTCACTCTTCTTTTAATTCTTTAGGTGCTAAAGCTTCTTTTGAGATTCGTTTAGTTTCTACTGCTTGCGATGATTCTTTACTTGGAGATTATTTTTCATATGCTTTAGATAGTTTAAAAGTGTCACACTTTTCTACTTATTCTTTATTCTCAAATCTAAAGGTTGAGATTTCGAATAATAGTATTTTTGTTAAAGCTCCAGAGCATATTATAAAGGAAAATGTACAGGATAGATTTATTTCTTTGATATCTAAATCACTTTCTCAAGTTGGTTTATCTGATGTATCCATTTCTGTTGTCGAAGATAAGGAAGCTTCATCTTCTTTAGAAGAGGCTTACCAAACAAATAAGGTTTCTTTACAAGAACAAGCTGAGTCTCAGGCTAGACAAGCACTTCAATCTATTCTTGAAAGTGCCCCAGCACCGAAATCTGTGACCGAACCATCACAAAATTTTGCTGAGAAACAAAGTCAACGTCAAGCTAGTTTTGATAAGGCTGAAATAACGCCAATGGTTGATATTAATTCTGAAGAGAATCGTGTTGTTTTTGAAGGATATATTTTTGATGTAGAGCAACGTGAAACTAAGACTGGTCGAATTATTATTAATTTTAAGGTAACTGATTATACCTCTAGTTTTGCTATGCAACGATGGGTCAAAGATAGTGATGAGCTCGCTAAGTTCGATATGATAAAAAAGGGGAACTGGGTTAGGGTTCGTGGCCGTATCGAGAATAATCCTTTCACTCATAGTCTGACTATGAATGTGCAAGATATTAAAGAAATTTCACATACTCCTCGTAAGGACTTGATGCCTGAGGGACAAAAGCGTGTGGAATTTCATGCGCATACCAACATGTCGACTATGGATGCAATGCCAACTGTTGAAGATCTTATTGATACAGCGGCTTCTTGGGGACATCCAGCAGTTGCCATTACTGACCATGCTAATGTTCAGAGTTTTCCTCATGGCTACCATAGGGCTAAGAAAGCTGGGATTAAGGCTATTTTTGGTCTTGAAGCCAATCTTGTTGAGGATAAAGTTCCTATTGTTTATAATTCCCAGAATTTGGAATTAAAAGAAGCAACTTATGTTGTATTTGACGTTGAGACAACGGGCTTGTCTGCTGTTCATAATGATTTGATTCAGATTGCGGCATCAAAAATGCATAAAGGTAATATTATTGAGCAATTTGATGAATTCATAGATCCAGGACATCCTCTTTCTGCATTTACTACTGAGTTGACCGGTATTACTGATAATCATGTTAAGGGTGCTAAACCTTTAGTGCAAGTTTTACAGGAGTTTCAAGAATTCTGTCAAGGAACTGTTCTAGTGGCCCATAATGCGACCTTTGACGTTGGTTTTATGAATGCCAATTACGAAAGACATCAGTTACCAACAATTTCACAACCGGTTATTGATACTTTAGAATTTGCACGAAATCTTTATCCTGAGTATAAGCGTCATGGTTTGGGGCCTTTGACGAAGCGGTTTGGTGTGGCTTTGGATCATCACCATATGGCCAATTATGATGCGGAAGCTACGGGCCGTTTGTTGTTTATCTTCATAAAAGATGTGTTTGATAAGCACGGTTTGACTAATCTAGAACAGTTGAATACGGAGTTGGTTTCTGAAGATTCGTATAAAAAGTCTCGTGTCAAACATGCGACGCTGTATGTTCAGAATCAAACTGGCTTGAAGAATATCTTTAAGTTGGTAAGTTTATCAAATGTCTCATACTTTGAGGGAGTAGCACGTATTCCTCGTACGGTCTTAGATGAGTATCGTGAGGGAATCATTGTAGGTTCTGCTTGTGCTGATGGTGAGGTTTTTGATACGCTTTTGTCTCACGGTATTGACAAGGCGGTTGAAGTTGCTAAATATTATGACTTTATTGAAGTTATGCCACCGGCAATTTATGCGCCCTTGATTGCAAAGGATTTAATCAAGGATGAGGCGGCTATAGAACAACTGATTAGAGATTTGATTGAAGTCGCTAATCGTCTGGACAAGCCTGTGCTGGCTACAGGAAATGTACACTATATCAACCCTGAGGATGCCATTTATCGTGAAATCATTGTTCGTGCTTTGGGACAAGGAGCCATGATTAATAGGCCAATTGGTAAGGGAGAAAATGCGAAACCTGCTCCTTTACCTGAAGCTCATTTTAGGACAACTAACGAGATGCTAGACGACTTTGCCTTTTTAGGAAAAGACTTAGCCTATGAAATTGTTGTAACTAATACGCAAGCTATGGCAGATCAAATTGAAGAGGTTGAGGTTGTTAAAAAAGACTTGTACACACCTTTTATTGATCGTGCGGAAGAACAGGTTGCGGAGATGACATATGCTAGAGCGTTTGAGCTCTATGGTAATCCTTTGCCTGATATTATTGACCTGCGAATTGAGAAAGAGTTGTCTTCAATTCTTGGTAATGGATTTGCCGTAATCTACCTGGCTTCGCAGATGCTAGTTAACCGTTCAAATGAACGTGGCTACCTAGTTGGTTCGCGTGGATCTGTCGGTTCTAGTTTTGTTGCGACGATGATTGGAATTACTGAGGTCAATCCGATGCCGCCACATTATCTCTGTCCTAATTGTCAACACTCAGAGTTCATTACAGATGGATCTTATGGATCTGGCTTCGATTTGCCTGATAAGGAATGTTCAGAATGTGGAACGGAATATAAAAAAGATGGTCAGGATATTCCTTTCGAGACCTTCCTAGGTTTTGATGGGGATAAGGTTCCTGATATCGATTTGAACTTCTCCGGTGATGATCAACCATCAGCCCACTTGGACGTTCGTGATATTTTTGGAGAGCAATATGCTTTTCGTGCCGGAACAGTAGGAACTGTTGCAGATCGGACGGCTTATGGTTTTGTTAAAGGTTACGAACGTGATTACAATAAGTTTTACCGTGATGCCGAGGTCGATCGTTTAGCCATGGGGGCTGCGGGTGTTAAGCGAAACACAGGTCAGCACCCGGGTGGTATTGTTGTTATTCCAAATTATATGGATGTCTATGATTTCACACCTGTTCAATATCCGGCTGATGATGTAACGGCTGCCTGGCAGACGACTCACTTTAACTTCCACGATATCGATGAGAACGTGTTGAAGCTTGATATTCTGGGACATGATGATCCGACTATGATTCGTAAGTTGCAGGATTTATCAGGAATTGATCCAAAAGATATTCGAGCAGATGATCCAGATGTAATGAAACTTTTTTCAGGGACTGATATTTTAGGGGTAACACCTGAACAGATTGGGACACCAACGGGAATGTTGGGAATCCCTGAGTTTGGGACTAACTTTGTTCGTGGTATGGTCGACGAGACGCATCCGACGACCTTTGCGGAACTCTTACAGTTATCTGGATTGTCCCACGGAACAGACGTTTGGTTAGGTAATGCACAAGATTTGATTAAGGAAGGTATCGCCACTCTGAAAACAGTTATCGGTTGTCGTGATGATATCATGGTATACCTAATGCATGCGGGATTAGATCCTAAGATGGCCTTCACGATCATGGAACGTGTGCGTAAGGGGATGTGGTTGAAGATTTCCGAAGAAGAGCGTAATGGCTATATTCAAGCCATGCGTGAAAATAATGTTCCAGACTGGTACATTGAATCTTGTGGTAAAATCAAGTACATGTTCCCTAAAGCCCATGCGGCAGCCTACGTTATGATGGCCCTACGTGTAGCTTATTTCAAAGTGCACCATCCTATTTATTACTATTGTGCCTACTTCTCGATTCGAGCTAAAGCATTTGAGCTTAAGACGATGTCTGCGGGTCTTGATGCTGTTAAAGCTCGAATGGAAGATATTAAGGAGAAGCGCCAACGAAATGAAGCGACTAATGTTGAAAATGACTTATTTACAACGCTTGAAATTGTCAATGAAATGTTAGAACGTGGCTTTACCTTTGGTCAGTTGGATCTTTATAAGAGTCAGGCAACTGAATTTCTGATTGAAGGAGATACTTTGATTCCACCGTTTATTGCACTTGAAGGTTTGGGTGAGAACGTTGCTAAGCAAGTGGTTGCTGCGCGTGAAGAAGGTGAATTCCTTTCCAAGACAGAATTGCGTAAACGAGGAGGCCTATCATCAACCTTGGTTGAAAAATTGGATGAAATGGGCATCCTAGGAAATATGCCAGAAGATAATCAATTAAGTCTTTTTGATGATTTCTTTTAATGGCTGAAGAGAATTGTCATCAACTTTGAGAGAATGGAGTCAGTCTCCGTTCTCTTTTTGTTTAGGGGGCTGCATGTGATGCTAAAAAGCCAAAGCTGAGAGGAAACCTTTTTCTTCGTCTTATGGTATACTGATAGAAAATTATAGTTTCAAGGAGTTAATCATGGTTTTACCAAATTTTAAAGAAAATCTTGAGAAATATGCTAAATTACTGGTTGCTAATGGGATTAATGTGCAACCTGGTCACACAGTGGCCTTGAGCATTGATGTAGAACAAGCAGAGCTAGCACACCTCTTAGTTAAAGAAGCCTATGCTTTAGGAGCAGCTGAGGTAATCGTTCAATGGTCAGATGATATTATTAATCGCGAGCGCTTCCTGCATGCTGATATGGACCGCATCGAAGCGGTTCCTGCCTATAAAAAAGCTGAAATGGAATATTTGTTAGCCAAGAAGGCAAGTCGCTTAGGCGTTCGTTCATCAGATCCAGGTGCCCTTAATGGTGTAGCTCCTGAACGTTTATCTGCTCATGCTAAAGCTACTGGGGTGGCCTTTAAACCTATGCAGGTGGCAACTCAGTCTAATAAGGTTAGTTGGACTGTAGCTGCTGCAGCTGGTAAGGAATGGGCTAAGAAGGTCTTTCCTAATGCTTCGAGTGATGAGGAAGCTGTAGATTTACTTTGGGACCAAATTTTCAAGACCTGTCGTGTTTATGAAGAGGATCCTGTACGTGCCTGGAAGGAACATGCTGACCGTTTGGATGCTAAAGCACGCCTACTCAATGAGGCACAATTCTCAGCCTTACACTACCAAGCACCTGGAACAGATTTGACTCTAGGATTGCCTAAAAACCATGTTTGGGAGTCTGCAGGTGCCATTAATGCGCAAGGTGAAGGTTTCCTTCCTAATATGCCAACAGAAGAGGTCTTTACGGCACCAGATTTTCGTCGTGCAGATGGTTATGTCTCAAGCACAAAGCCTCTAAGCTACAATGGTAATATTATTGAGGGAATCAAGGTAACCTTCAAAGATGGTGAAATTGTAGATATCACAGCGGATCAAGGTGATGAAGTGATGAAGAATCTCGTCTTCAACAATAATGGAGCGCGTGCTCTAGGTGAATGTGCTTTGGTTCCAGATCCAAGTCCTATTTCACAGTCAGGCATCACTTTCTTTAACACTCTTTTTGATGAGAATGCATCCAACCACCTAGCTATTGGAGCAGCCTATGCTACCAGTGTTGAGGGAGGGGCAGACATGACAGAAGAGGTGCTTAAGGAAGCTGGTCTTAATCGTTCTGATGTACACGTAGATTTTATGATTGGTTCAAATCAAATGGATATTGATGGTATCCGCCAAGATGGTAGTCGTGTACCAATCTTCCGAAATGGGGATTGGGTAATCTAAGTATGATGGAGAATTTATCATGATTGGAAGTATGATAGTTGGTTTTCTAATTGGCCTTATTGCCTCTGCTATATCAAATAGGGGTGAACGTATGGGCTGTATTGGCAAGACCTTTGTTGGATGGCTAGGTGCTTTTGTTGGTCAGCTTCTTTTTGGAAATTGGGGACCGATGTTAGCAGATACTGCTATAGTCCCTTCGGTGCTAGGTGCTGTTATCTTATTAGCCCTTTTTTGGAATCGTAATAGTTAGAAATGAAAGAGTTCTGAGGTATTGGTTAGATATCTAAGGACTCTTTTTTCTTATTTTTTCATTTTCATATACCACTTTTAGAAAAACTGTGGTAGAGTAATAAAAACAGCATCTATTTGGAAAGGACTAGAAATGAGCGACTTAGATAAAAATATGGCTGTAAAAAGTATGGTAGTTATGCGTAAGGCTTTTCGTACCATCGATGCCAAGGTTTCTGAGACCTTTAAAGAATTTAATTTGACACCAACTCAATTTGGAGTCATGGACGTGCTAAATGCCAAAGGACGTATGAAGATTGGCGAATTAATTGATTGCATGCTTGCTACCTCCGGTAATATGACTGTCGTCATTAAAAATATGGAGAAAAAAGGCTGGCTGACGCGAGAAGCCTGCCAAACAGATAAGCGTGCTTTCGAGGTTGATTTGACGGATGAGGGACGTCGTATTATTCAAGCAGCAATCCCCCCACATCAGCGAGCTATTGAGGAGACTTTTTCCGTTCTGACACTTGAAGAGCAAGCACAGTTGGTAGAGCTACTGAAAAAATTTAAGAATGTCTGAGCATATTTCTTTATATTTCTAATGAAATTGCATATATTACTATGTAGTACTAATTATTAATTGTTAGAAATACAAAGGAAATGTATCATGAAAAACATTCTATTTATCGTTGGGTCTCTTCGTAAGGGATCATTTAACCACCAATTAGCAGAAGAAGCTGAGAAAATGCTAGCTGATAAAGCTAATGTTTCTTATCTTGACTATAGTCAAGTACCTGTTTTTAATCAGGATTTAGAAAGTCCGGTTCTTCCTGTTTTGGCAGAAGTTCGAGAGCAGGTCTTGGCAGCAGATGCAATCTGGATTTTCTCACCGGTTTATAATTTCTCAATTCCTGGGCCAGTGAAAAATTTGCTTGACTGGTTGAGCCGCGCCCTTGACCTATCAGATCCTTCAGGACCATCAGCTCTTCAAGATAAGATTGTAACCGTGTCATCAGTTGCTAATGGTGGTCACAATCAACTTTTTGATGTCTACAAAGAATTGTTACCATTTATCCGTACGCAAGTGGTTGGTGATTTTACAGCGACACGTGTAAATGATACAGCCTGGGTGGATGGAAAATTCGTAGCAACAGCAGAAGTTCTTGAAAGCCTTCAGACTCAAGCGGAGGTTTTGATTGAAGCCATTAAATAAGAATAATGAATACCCGAGGTATCTAGCTTCGGGTATTTTTATATGCAACAATGAAAAAAGACACCCTAAGGTGTCCTCGTATTATGAAGGCGGTAGACGGATTTGAACCGACGATCAAGCTTTTGCAGAGCCGTGCCTTACCACTTGGCTATACCGCCATAACAGATACCATTCTATCGAAAAAACAAAGATTCGTCAAGTCTCTTTCATCAAATTGGCTGGTTGATTGTTCAAACTGCCTATTTACAAGAAATATAAAGAGGCTGAAAGACATTCAACCTCTTTATGTTTCTTGTAATTGTTGTAGATAGATTACTAACACGTATGTTTTGATTATTGTCTAATCAAGTAATCAAAGGCTCCGATAGCAGCTGTAGCACCAGATCCCATGGAAATAATGATTTGTTTGTAGGCGCTGTCAGTACAGTCACCTGCGGCAAAAATACCAGGGATATTTGTTGAACAAAATTTATCAACGATAATTTCTTGGCGTTCATTGAGTTCAATACCACTGTCTTTGAGCCAAGCAGTACTTGGTACAAGACCAATTTGGACAAAGACACCTTCAAGATCAAGATGTTTTTCTTCGTTTGTATCACGCTCAACGTAACTCAAACCAGTCACATGATCTTGACCAAGAATTTCTTTGGTTGCAACGTTCTTAAGAATGGTTAGATTATCAGTTTTAGCAGCTCGTTCTTGTAAGACTTGATCTGCCTTTAATTCAGGCAAGAACTCTAAGACTGTAACGTGTTTAGTAATACCCGCTAAATCCAAAGCAGCTTCCAAACCTGAGTTACCACCACCGATAACAGCAACATCTTTTCCTTCAAATAGAGGACCATCGCAGTGTGGACAGTAAGTAACCCCTTTATTGCGGAATTCATCTTCACCAGGAACGTTGATATTACGCCATTTGGCTCCGAGAGCTAGGATAGCCGTTTTAGATTTTAAAACGGCACCGTTAGCCAGTGTCACTTCAATAAGTTCTTTCTTCTCAATGCCAGTAGCTAATTGACTTTTGATGATATCAACATTGTAAGATT
Organism: Streptococcus sp. cx1; assembly: GCF_052384325.1. Classification (NCBI taxonomy): domain Bacteria; kingdom Bacillati; phylum Bacillota; class Bacilli; order Lactobacillales; family Streptococcaceae; genus Streptococcus; species Streptococcus sp. cx1. Next base: position 9,490 of record NZ_JBQSUN010000011.1, read on the forward strand.
TTGTATGCTCTTCAACTTGGGCCATTAACTTAGGACCTTCTGTATATAGCGTACCAATCATGTTCTCAATACCAACTGTCTCGATAACTTGCCCACCAAAAGTTTCTGCTAAAAGCCCAGTTTTAAGCCCTTTACGAGCAGCGTAAATTGCAGCACTGTTTCCAGCAGGACCACCACCAATAACCAAAACATCATAGACACCTTTACCAGCGAAAGCCTCAGCTTCAAGTGGTCCGTCCAACTTTTCTACAAGCTGTTCAATGGTTGCACGACCAGAAGTAAATTCTTCTTGGTCTTTGTAAACCGTAGGAACAGACATGATACCTTTGGCTTTGACCTCATCTTGATACATACCACCTTCAATCATGGTGTGGGTGATATTGGGGTTTAAAACAGCCATTATATTAAAGGCTTGAACAACGTCTGGACAATTGTGACAGGTTAGTGAAACATAAGTTTCTAAATCGATGGGTTTATCAATCTTCTTGATACGTTCGATAGTGTCATCATCAACTTTAGGTGGACGACCAGAAACTTGTAAGAGAGCTAAAATGAAAGATGTGAATTCGTGGCCCATTGGTAAGCCTGAGAAAATAACACGACTTTTTTTCCCTTTTTGTGCAATACCAAAACTAGGTTGACGTTTTAAATGTGTTGATTCAAGACTAATGCGGTCAGACATAGCGACAATCTCGTCTAGAAATTCTTTTACTTTACGAGAATTATCATCATCCCCTAAATCTGTTTGTAATACAATATCAGATTCTAGTAAATTTAAATACTGCGCTAATTGTGTCTTGATTTCTTTATCTAAGACCATGGATACCCCCTGGTTGTTAAATTTTACCTACAAGATCTAAGCTAGGAGTAAGTGTTTCAGCTCCTTCTTTCCATTTGGCTGGACAAACTTCACCTGGATGTTGACGAATATATTGAGCAGCACGGACTTTATCAACAAGAGTACTTGCATCGCGTCCAATACCATCAGCGTTAATTTCCATCATTTGGATAACACCATCTGGATCAATAATGAATGTACCACGTTGTGCGAGACCATCTTGTCCAAGAACATCAAAACCTTGTGAGATGTGGTGTGAAGGATCCCCAATCATAGGATAAGTAATAGTTCCAACAACATCTGAGTCATCATGCCAAGCTTTGTGAACAAAGTGAGTATCGGTAGAGACAGAGTAAACCTCTACACCAAGAGATTTAAGAGCTTCATATTGTTCTTGAAGGTCACCGAGTTCAGTTGGGCAGACAAATGAAAAATCTGCAGGATAGAAGCAGAAGACCGCCCATTTACCTTTAACATCTTCATCTGTAACAGTAATGAATTCCCCGTTGTGATAAGCCTGTGCTGAAAATTCAATAATTTCTTTTCCGACTAATGACAAAATAATGTCCTCCTCTATTTTTAATAGCCTAATTATAAACGAAATACTCATCAACCTCAAAGAAAACGATTGCAATTTTAATGAGAGGGAGATTTTTCTAATGGTCAGACTGATTTTAGAGCTTGTCAAATATCACTTTTTTTGATAAACTATTATAGTTGCGTAAAGTGACAAATACTCATTCTAAGCCGATTGTGGTCTTGTTGCCGCAGGGTGGGACTGCAAGTCTAAAGCTTAGAAGAGGAAAAAACAATTTTTAAGGAGAAATACTCATGGCAGTAATTTCAATGAAACAACTTCTTGAGGCTGGTGTTCACTTCGGTCACCAAACTCGTCGCTGGAATCCTAAGATGGCTAAGTACATCTTCACAGAACGTAACGGAATCCACGTTATTGACTTGCAACAAACTGTAAAAATGGCTGATACAGCTTACGAATTCGTTCGTGAAGCAGCAGCTAACGATGCAGTAATCTTGTTCGTTGGTACTAAAAAACAAGCAGCTGAAGCAGTAGCTGAAGAAGCAACTCGTGCTGGTCAATACTACATCAACCACCGTTGGTTGGGTGGTACTCTTACAAACTGGGATACTATCCAAAAACGTATCGCTCGTTTGAAAGAAATCAAACAAATGGAAGCTGATGGAACTTTCGAAGTTCTTCCTAAGAAAGAAGTTGCACTTCTTAACAAACAACGTGCACGTCTTGAAAAATTCTTGGGTGGTATCGAAGATATGCCTCGCATTCCAGATGTAATCTACATCGTTGACCCACACAAAGAACAAATCGCTGTTAAAGAAGCTAAAAAACTTGGTATCCCAGTTGTAGCGATGGTTGATACAAACGCTGATCCAGATGAGATCGATGTAATCATCCCAGCTAACGATGACGCTATCCGTGCCGTTAAATTGATCACTTCAAAAATGGCTGATGCTATCATCGAAGGTAACCAAGGTGAAGATGCTTCTGCAGATTTCCAAGAAGCAGCTGCAGCTGATTCGATCGAAGAAATCGTTGAAGTTGTCGAAGGTGACAACAACTAATCTTTAAGATTGGTTAGGGCTATATGCCCACTTAAGATACGACAAACACCTAAGGGGCGGGGCTCAGCCCTGCCCCTTAGTTTGATAAAATAAATTTGGAGAAAAACAAAATGGCAGAAATTACAGCTAAACTTGTTAAAGAATTGCGTGAAAAATCTGGTGCTGGTGTCATGGACGCTAAAAAAGCATTGGTTGAAGTTGAAGGTGATATCGAAAAAGCGATTGAATTGCTTCGCGAAAAAGGTATGGCTAAAGCAGCTAAGAAAGCTGATCGTGTTGCAGCTGAAGGTTTGACTGGTGTTTACGTTAACGGTAACGTTGCAGCAGTTGTTGAAGTTAACGCTGAAACTGACTTCGTTGCGAAGAACGCTCAATTCGTTGAGTTGGTAAACGAAACAGCTAAAGTAATTGCTGAAGGTAAACCAGCTAACAACGAAGAAGCACTTGCATTGACTATGCCTTCAGGTGAAACTCTTGAAGCTGCATACGTAACTGCTACAGCTACTATCGGTGAAAAGATTTCATTCCGTCGTTTTGCAGTTGTTGAGAAAACTGATGCACAACACTTCGGAGCTTACCAACATAACGGTGGACGTATCGGTGTTGTTTCAGTTATCGAAGGTGGAGATGATGCTCTTGCAAAACAAATCTCAATGCACATCGCAGCGATGAAACCAACTGTTCTTTCATACACTGAATTGGATGAACAATTTGTTAAAGATGAATTGGCACAACTTAACCACGCTATCGATCAAGATAACGAAAGCCGTGCAATGGTTAACAAACCAGCTCTTCCACACCTTAAATATGGTTCTAAAGCTCAATTGACTGATGCTGTTCTTGCTCAAGCTGAAGAAGATATCAAAGCTGAGTTGGCTGCTGAAGGTAAACCAGAAAAAATCTGGGATAAAATCATCCCAGGTAAAATGGACCGCTTCTTGCTTGACAACACTAAAGTTGACCAAGCTTACACTCTTCTTGCTCAAGTTTACATCATGGACGACAGCAAAACAGTTGAAGCTTACCTTGAATCAGTAAACGCTTCAGTAGTAGAATTCGTTCGCTTTGAAGTTGGTGAAGGTATCGAAAAAGCATCTAACGACTTTGAATCAGAAGTTGCAGCTACAATGGCAGCAGCTCTTAACAACTAATTCTAGTTGCTAGATAAAAAGAAAAGAAGTTACGTGAATGAATCGTAGCTTCTTTTTTTGTTGCTATTAAAAAACGTCTGAGCATGCCCAGACGTTGAAAAAGTAATTAATGAGCGAAGGTATTTACACCAAGTAGAAGAGAGAGTGTTCCCATGATGATACCTGCAAGGATAACCCCAAGCATAACAGCAATAACACTACGTTTAAAGTCCCAATCTAGGATAGATGCTGCTAGGGTACCAGTCCAAGCTCCTGTTCCTGGAAGCGGAATTCCCACAAAAAGTAGAAGGGCCCAGAAGACACCCTTATCTCCAGCAGCTTTTTCAAGTTTTTGGCCACCACTGTGACCTTTTTTAAGACACCAGGTAAAGAAGCCACCAATTAGAGGTTTATCTGCCCCCCATTCGAGGACACGGCGGGCGAAGAAGAAGATAATTGGAACTGGAATCATGTTCCCAATGACACAAAGAATTAGGGCTTGCCACCAAGGGATACCTGAGGCGATAGCAACAGGAACGGCTCCACGGAGCTCAACCAAAGGAATCATAGAGATTAAGAGTGCAATGATGTATTTCATGAGTAACCTTTCATAGGGGAATAAAATAAGAGATAAGACTCAAAATGACATGAGCTTTATCGAGAGTGATAAGACTAATACTACTGCAAAAGTGCTAAAAAGTACTTGTTGGATTAGGTGGGTCTCAGCCTGTCAAAGTGGATAGAAAATTTGAATCAAACACCTTAAGTTACCTAATATTTTAGTCTTATTTATTGTATCTTATATGGTCTCTAATGACAACTTTAAAAAGCTTTTTGAAGGTATAGTTTCCCATGAGCTGACATTTTTGGTATAATAATAGTCAGTTATAGTCAAATTAGACTGGAGGAATTAAGATGGCAAGAAATACATCAGATAGTATAGAAGAATATATTAAAGAATTGCTGGGCCAGTCTGGAATTGCTGAGATTCAACGCTCGAACTTAGCAGATACTTTTCAAGTTGTACCGAGTCAGATTAACTATGTTATTAAGACTCGTTTTACAGAAAGTCGTGGTTATATTGTTGAGAGTAAACGTGGAGGTGGCGGTTATATTCGTATCGTCAAGGTCAGATTCTCCGACAAGCACCACATGATTAATGATTTGCTTCAGAACTTGGCAGATAAGCTCAGCGAGCAGGTATTTACAGACTTGATTCAGTTGCTTTTTGATGAAAAAATCATCACTGAACGTGAGGGAAATTTGATTTTAGCAACTGCTAGTGATGATGTTTTAGGCGAAGATGCGGCTGCTATTCGTTCGCGTATTCTACGCTCGCTATTACTTAGATTGGATAGAAAAGGAAATTAGATGACGACATATTCAAGAAAAATGCAGGCTATTTTCCATCGTGCTCAGCTTGAGGCAGAGCGTTTTGGAAGTCCTTTCTTGGAGACTTGGCATGTGCTTCTGGCTATGGTTGAGGTTCCAGGATCTGTAGCCTACCTAACATTTACTGATTTTGAGGACCGTATTCGTGCGGAAGAGATTGAGACCGCTGCTGTACTAGCGATGGAGAAAAGTCCAAAAGACTTGTCTGAATCAGATGTTATCGATTTACGTGCACAGTCGCATGCTTTAGAGGCTATGTTGCAAGAGGCAGAGGGAATTGCTGGTGTGACTGGTGCTGTAGAGGTAGGTTCTGAACATGTATTGATGGCCTTCCTTCTTCATAAGGATTTGATGGTTTGTCGTCTCCTTGAAGTTGCTGGTTTTCAATATAAGGATGACAGCGATAAGCCTCGCATTATCGATTTACGACGTTCTTTGGAGCGTTACGCAGGTCTTAGTAAGCAAGATTTGAAGGCCATTCATGACCTTCGTAAGCCTAAAAAGTCAAAGGCATCAGGGAATTTTGCTAATATGATGCAGCCTCCTCAATCTTCTACTGGGGAACTGTCAGATTATACCAAGGACTTAACGGCAGTAGCCGAGTCAGGTGCTCTTGATCCTGTTATTGGACGTGAGAAAGAAATTTCACGCATGATTCAGGTTTTGAGTCGTAAAACGAAGAATAACCCAGTTCTTGTGGGTGAAGCAGGTGTTGGTAAAACGGCACTTGCGCTTGGCTTGGCACAACGTATTGCTTCAGGCGAAGTACCTTTTGAGTTGGCTGATATGCGTATCTTAGAGCTTGATATGATGAGTGTGGTTGCAGGAACACGTTTCCGTGGCGATTTCGAAGAACGTATGAATCAAATCATCGATGAGATTGAAGCTGATGGAAAAATCATTCTCTTTATTGACGAATTGCATACGATTATCGGTTCTGGTTCAGGTATTGATAGTACCTTAGATGCAGCGAATATTTTGAAACCCGCTCTAGCACGTGGAACTCTTCATATGGTTGGAGCAACTACTCAAGCTGAGTACCAGAAGCATATTGAAAAAGATGCAGCTCTTTCTCGCCGTTTTGCTAAGATTACAATTGAGGAGCCAAGTGTAGCTGAGGCGATTGATATTCTAAAAGGCCTACGTTCGTCTTATGAAGACTATCATCGTGTAACGATTACTGATGAGGCAGTTGAGACAGCAGTCAAGGCAGCCCACCGTTATTTGACGAGTAAAAACTTACCCGACTCTGCCATTGATCTTTTAGATGAAGCGAGTGCAACTGTTCAAGGTCGTATCAAAAAAGAAGCCAAACGTGAGATAACGCCTTTGGATGAAGCACTTCTATCTGGTGATATGAAGGCTGCTGTTAAACAATATAAGGCTAGCCAAAAAGCAAAATTACCAAAACCTGCCTTGGTAGATGCAGATCAGATTATGCAAACCCTTAGTCGTCTATCAGGTATTCCTGTTGAGAAGATAACACAGGCAGATAGCAAGCGTTACTTGAATCTGGAAGCAGAGCTTCACAAACGTGTTATTGGTCAAGATGAAGCAGTTTCAGCCATTAGTCGTGCTATTCGTCGTAACCAGTCAGGTATTCGTACTGGAAAACGTCCAATTGGTTCCTTTATGTTCCTTGGACCTACTGGTGTTGGTAAGACAGAATTGGCCAAGGCTTTGGCGGAAGTTCTCTTTGATGATGAGTCAGCTTTGCTTCGCTTTGACATGTCAGAATACATGGAAAAATTTGCGGCTAGCCGACTTAATGGTGCTCCTCCAGGTTATGTTGGATATGATGAGGGTGGTGAATTAACAGAGAAAGTTCGCAATAAGCCTTACTCAGTTCTCCTCTTTGACGAGGTGGAAAAGGCTCACCCAGATATTTTCAACATCCTCTTACAAGTTTTGGATGATGGTGTCTTGACGGATAGTCGAGGTCGTAAAGTTGACTTCTCAAATACCATTATCATTATGACTTCGAACTTGGGAGCGACTGCTCTTCGTGATGATAAGACTGTTGGTTTTGGTGCTCAAGACATTTCTCATAATCACCAAGCAATGCAGTCACGTATTATGGAAGAACTTAAGAAGGCCTACCGTCCAGAGTTTATCAACCGTATTGATGAGAAGGTTGTCTTCCATAGTCTAGAGGAAGAACAACTTCGCGAGATTGTCAAGATTATGGTGAAACCGTTGGTATCAGCTTTGGCTGAAAAAGGGATTGACTTGAAATTCCAACCAGCTGCTCTCAAGCATTTAGCTAAAGATGGCTATGATGTTGAGATGGGTGCTCGTCCGTTACGTCGTACGATTCAAACTCAAGTGGAGGACAAGTTATCTGAGCTCTTACTAGGTGGCCAAGTGGTTAGTGGACAAACCCTTAAAATCGGCTGCTCGAAAGATAAATTAACCTTTACAGTAGTGTAAAAATCAAACAAAAAGACAAACTACACCTGTAGTTTGTCTTTTTTTGTGTCAATAGGAGTCAAGGTAGAGTCAATCTTTCTGTAAAGGTGGGGTAAAAGAAAAAGCCGAGCAAAGCTCGACTGTAATGACTAGAGTTTTTCGTTGACAAAGTTGACAAAGTGATTCCACCAGACCTTGAGGAAGAAGCTTTTCTTAACTTCTTTACCAGCAACCAGTTCCATGCTAGGCATACCTTGGTTAGGCAAGTAACCTTCTCCTACAAGTGACTTATCTTCAAAGGTAGCAGTTCCAACCTTGTCACTTGAGTTGACAGGGGCTTGGACTTGATTGGTAGTGACTTTAATATGTTTACTATTGTTAGCATCTATTTTTTGGATGATATTAAAGTCAGACTTAGCAACAGCAGTGACTTGCTTAGATTTCCCATCAAGGACATTGGCTTGGCTTTTACCAATAGCTTGTCCTTTTTTGGCAATGGTCTTGCTTTCCCAATGATAGACTACGTAGTTAAGTAGGTCATTGGTTGCAGTGAAACGGGCGTAGTCATCAGTATCGGTATTATCAGCATTCAAAATGACTGTGATAATGCTCATGCCGCTTTCATTTGAGTGGGCCACGAAGGAAGCACCGGCTAAATCAGTGGTCCCTGTTTTTAGGCCATCTACACCTTTACGGTAACTAGGTTGTCCCTTGAGCATATAGTTGAAGGTTTTGAGTTTGTTGACACCATCAAAATCAGCTTCAGTTTTTTTAGTGATATCGAGAATTTCAGGATATTCTTTCACTACGTGTTGTGCAATGATAGCAACATCTTTAGCACTCATGGTATTTTCTTCGTCTGATTTAGAGCCTGGATAGATATTGTCACCTAAGTAAGAATTATTGAGACCAGAGGCATTGACAATCTTAGCATCAGTGATACCCCAATCTTTAAGTTGGGCTTTCATCATGTCGACAAACTTACTTTCGGTTCCTCCGATTTCCTCGGCTAGAGCAATAGATGCACTGTTGGCACTGGAAATAAGAGTTGCGTCAAGAAGTTGTTTGACAGTGTATTTGCGGGCATCTAGTGGAATATTAGATACTCCGGCACTGACAGTTAGTTCAAAGGGGTAGTCAGAAATGTCAACTTTGCTGTTCCATTTGAGGTCTCCCTGATCTACCGCTTTATAAACCATATAGGCTGTTAGGAGCTTGGTAATAGAGCCAATCCCTGTAGAGGTAGTGGCATCTTTTTCATATAAAATTTTGCCAGTATTAGCTTCGACAGCGATGGCATGTTTGGCTGCGGCATCATATCCTTTTTTCTTATCTGCTGCAAAAGCAGGGGCTACGCTTCCCAGACAGAGTAAGAAGGTTATCATAAGCGTAATCAGTTTTTTCATGGTTTGTTCCTTCATGTGTTTTGGATATTTATTATACCACATTTTGAGAGGAACTTAAGGTGTTGAGAAGGGGCTTTTACTTACAGGACTAATTTTTAAGGCAAGATAAAACTACCTTTTGATAGCTAAAAGGTAGTTTTGTGTTTACTTGTTTCCTGTAAAGAAATTAACGATATGGTTCCACCAAACTTTTAAGAAGAAACTTTTCTTGATAGATTGGTTGGCTGTTACAGAAATTTGAGGTGGATCAGAGATGTAACCTGTTCCAACGAGATCCTTATCATCAAAGGTCGCTGTTCCAATAGTGTCACCTTTTTTGATAGGTGCTGTTATAGTTTTTGCTTTGATTTTAACAGTATCATTTTTGCTGTTTATTTTTTGAACGACTGTAAGGTCTGACTCGAGCTTAGCAGAGATGGTTTGACTGTCTCCATCGGCTACCTTAATATCATTTTTCTTGACGATTTGTCCTTTGGTGTTGAGGGTTTTGATTTCCCAGTTTTGAGTCACATAATCTAGCAACTCATTTGTGGCTGTGAATCTGGCAGCTTCATCTTCTCCACCATTATCTGCATTCATGACAACGGTAATCAAACTCATGCCATTTTCATTGGAGTGGGCCACAAAGGATGCTCCTGCAAGTTCAGTTGTTCCAGTCTTGAGTCCATCAACGCCTTCACGGTAGTTGTCTTGTCCCTCCAACATGTAGTTGTGCGTCGTTAATTTGTTGTCACCTTCGAAATCAGTTTCGGTTTGCTTGGTGATTTCAAGTACCTGAGGATAGTCTTTGATGAGGTGGTCTGCAATAATGGCAACATCTAGAGCACTCATAGTATTTTCGTCATCTGCTTTAGAGCCAGGATAGCGGTTATCCCCAAGGTATTTATTGTTTAGGCCAGAAGCGTTAAATAATTTAGCATCTGTAATGCCCCATTCTTTGAGTTGGGCTGTCATAGTGTCAACAAAGGCACTCTCTGATCCTGAGATTTTTTCAGCTAGAGCAATAGCGGCACTGTTAGCGCTGGAAATGAGGGTGGCATCTAGGAGCTGTTTAACAGTGTATTTTCGGGAATCTAGTGGGACATTTGAAACTTCTGAATCAACGGTTAAGTTGAAAGGATAGTCTGAGATATCGACTTCAGTGTCCCAGGTAATTTTTCCTTGGTCAACTGCTTTATAGACCATGTAGGCTGTTAGGATTTTAGTCATTGAAGCCACACCATCAGGAGTAGTGGCGTCCTTTTCATAGAGGACTTTCCCTGTAGTTGCTTCGATAGCAATCGCATGTTTAGCGGAAACATTGAAGTTATCTGTCTGTTCTTGTGCTAGAGCAGGTGTTACTAGGCCTAGTAAGATTAAGGCAATCATAATGATGTGTTGTAATTTTTTCATAGTCATTCCTTTGTCTCTCATAAGTGTTTATTATATCACAAAACGACTTAAATATCTGAGAGAAAGGGAGACTTGGGTGCTAACTTATGCCGGAGCTCTGCCATTTTTGACTATATTATGGTAAAATGAAAGTTATATCAAATGAATGACATAAAGTTGACCGGTTCGTTTTTGTAAGGGCTGGTCATGGATAAAAAGAGGGATCAAACATGGCTAAACAAACTTTTGAGATGACCTTTGCAGGACGCCCGCTTGTCGTTGAAGTTGGGCAGGTAGCCAAGCAGGCTAATGGTGCTGTCGTCGTGCGTTATGGAGATACAACGGTATTATCAACAGCTGTTATGTCTAAAAAGATGGCAACGGCAGATTTCTTTCCTTTACAGGTTAATTATGAGGAAAAAATGTATGCAGCTGGCAAGTTCCCGGGGGGCTTTAACAAGCGTGAGGGTCGGCCTTCAACAGATGCCACTTTGACTGCTCGCCTCATTGACCGTCCTATTCGTCCTATGTTTGCGGAGGGCTTCCGTAACGAAGTTCAGGTCATTAACACGGTTCTCTCTTATGATGAGAATGCTAGTGCTCCGATGGCGGCTATGTTTGGGAGTTCTTTAGCTCTTTCTATCTCTGATATTCCTTTCAATGGTCCAATTGCTGGGGTTCAAGTAGCCTATGCTGCAGAAGATTTCATCATCAACCCAAGTGCAGCGGATAAGGAAGTTTCACTTTTAGATTTGACAGTGGCAGGTACCAAGGAAGCTATCAATATGGTAGAGTCAGGTGCTCAGGAATTGTCCGAGGATATTATGTTGCAAGCACTCTTGAAGGGACATGAGGCTATTCAAGAGTTGGTTGATTTCCAAAATTATATCGTTGCAGCTGTTGGTAAGGAAAAGGCTGAGGTTGAACTTCTACAAGTTGATGCTGATTTGAAAGTCGAAATCGAAACAGCTTATTATGATCAATTAGCTAAGGCTGTTCAGGTGGAAGAAAAACTGGCGCGTGAAGCAGCAACCCAGGCTGTAAAAGAAGAAGTCCTCGCTTCTTATCAAGAACGCTTTGCAGAAGATGAGGATAAGGAAACTATTCTGCGTGATGTAGCAGAAATCCTTGAGCAGATGGAACATGCCGAAGTGCGCCGTTTGATTACAGAAGACAAGGTTCGTCCAGATGGCCGTCGTGTGGATGAAATCCGTCCTTTGGACGCAGAGATTGACTTTCTTCCTAAGGTTCATGGTTCAGGTCTCTTTACACGTGGTCAAACTCAAGCCTTGTCAGTTTTGACTTTGGCACCTATGAGTGATACACAACTTGTTGATGGTTTGGATCCAGAGTATAAGAAACGTTTCCTTCACCACTATAATTTCCCTCAGTATTCAGTGGGTGAAACAGGGCGTTATGGTGCGCCAGGCCGACGTGAGATTGGTCACGGAGCCTTGGGTGAACGTGCCCTTGCTCAGGTTCTCCCAAGTGTTGAAGAGTTCCCTTATGCTATCCGTTTGGTAGCCGAAGTCTTGGAGTCAAATGGTTCTTCCTCACAAGCTTCTATTTGTGCAGGAACCTTGGCTCTTATGGCTGGTGGTGTACCGATTAAGGCACCTGTTGCAGGTATTGCCATGGGACTTATCTCAGATGGTACTAACTACACTGTCCTAACTGATATTCAAGGTTTGGAAGATCATTTTGGAGATATGGACTTTAAGGTAGCTGGTACACGTCAAGGAATTACAGCTCTTCAGATGGATATTAAGATTTCGGGTATTACACCGGCCATTCTCGAAGAGGCTTTGGCTCAAGCAAAGGTAGCTCGTTTTGAAATTCTTGATGTTATTGAGTCAGCAATCGCTGAGCCACGTCCAGAATTGGCACCAACAGCACCTAAGATTGATAGCATTCAGATTCCTGTTGACAAGATCAAGGTTGTCATCGGTAAAGGTGGCGAAACTATTGACAAGATTATCGCTGAGACTGGTGTCACAATTGATATTGATGAAGAAGGTCTTGTTCAGATTTTCTCTAGTGATCAGGATGCCATTAACCGTGCTAAAACCATCATCTCTAATCTTGTACGTGAAGCTAAGGTTGGTGAAGTTTACACTGTACCCGTTGTGCGTATTGAAAAGTTCGGTGCCTTTGTCCACCTTTTCAATAAGACAGATGCTCTCATCCATATCTCAGAACTAGCTTGGGAACGTACTGAGCATGTCGAAGATGTGGTTAAAGTTGGGGGTACGGTAACTGTTAAGATTATCAAAATCGATGAAAAAGGACGTATCGATGCCTCAATCAAGGCCTTGCTTCCTAAGCCTGAAAAACTTGAGGATGGGGAAAATGGAGGAGAGCATCGTCACCGCCGTCGTTCTCATCATAAACCACGCCACCATAATGAAAGTGGTGAAGCACCGAAAAATCCTGATAAATCAGAAACGAAAGAACAGGCAGAAGAATGACAGAAAATCAAGAATTGCAAGCTTTTGATGAAACTCTAAAAGAATTTTTAAAGGAACCAGACCACTTTTTGACTAGTCTGGCTTTGGTTAATCATCTACAACGTACTCCCGTCTTGGCTGCCCAAGACCTCTACGCAGTTGAAGTGGAAGGAAAGAAGGTTGTTCCTGTCTTCACCAACGAACAGGACCTACAATCTTTCAAATCTACTCAAGAGAGTGCTCGAGAGCAAACTTGGGTAGAACGTTCGAGCTTAGATGTTTTAACACAACTGGTTCAGGCAGAGCTTTTTGGTCTTGCTTTCAATTTAAAAGAGGATGGTGACTTCTCGAATACCACTCTTTTTGCAAGCAGTGAACTCATCCAGTTTATCAACTATTTCACTCAGACCCTTAATAATCTTTTGGGTGAGGAAAATCAAAAGGCAGATCCTAAAGATAAGATTTATCTTGTTCCAGCCTTCATTCATAAACGTGAGGAAGATGGCCAGGATGACCGTCTCTTTGCGACCATGTCGAATGCAGAGGGACAGAGTTATGTGCCTGTGTTTACGAACTTAACGAGCTTTGCAAAATGGTACGGGAACGAGACTTTTGGCCTACCTTTCCGTAAGGCTAAAGGGACGATTTTGCAATGGCCACTGTCAGAAATTTATCAGCCTTCAACAGGTGAAAATGAGTTGGATAAGGTTCAAGGTATTGTCATCAATCCGTTTGATGAGCAGCCTGAGTTAGTCGACTGGTCTTATTTTGAAGGGGATAGCGAGTAGACCTAGTGTTGGTAGCTTTCCACTTTAAAGAATAATAGGCCACAGCAAACAATAATAACAATAATGATGTAAGGAGTGACCTAAATGGGTTGGTGGAAAGAAAGTATTGATATAGTAAAGAAAAATGACCCGGCAGCTCGGACGAGTCTAGAGGTTCTTTTAACCTACCCTGGATTAAAAGCCTTGGCTGCCCATCGTATCTCACATTTTCTCTGGCGCCACCATTGTCGACTCTTAGCGCGTATGCATAGTCAGTTTTGGCGCTTTTGGACTCAGATTGAGATTCACCCAGGGGCTCAGATTGCTGAAGGTGTCTTTATTGACCATGGCTCTGGCCTTGTCATTGGTGAGACAGCTGTTGTGGAGAAGGGGGCTATGCTTTACCACGGTGTCACTTTAGGTGGTACTGGTAAAGATGTCGGAAAACGTCACCCAACCGTTCGTGAGGGTGCCTTGGTTTCAGCCCATGCTCAGGTCATAGGCCCTATTGAGATTGGAAAGAATGCTAAGGTGGGGGCGGCAGCCGTGGTTGTTGCGGATGTCCCAGAAGATGTTACAGTCGTTGGTGTTCCTGCTAAGGTTGTGCGTGTTCATGGTCAAAAGGATGAAGAAGTTATCCACGATATTGAAGAAGGCCGTGAATACTATAGTGAAAAGCTAGAAGACCTTCTAAAAGCAGCTAGCTTCCACTCATCACGTCTATAAGGAAAGGAAACGATGAAACTCTTTAGTTCAAAGGTGACTCGATTGACGGTTGTGGGTCCTCTTGCTCTTGTTTACATTGCTTTACATAGAGCAGACTATAGCATGGCCGCCTTATGGTTTTGCATTGCTCTTTTATGGGCCGGTCTGGTTTTTAAGCAACGTCACAAGTAATACTTGAGTTATGAAAAATTTATTCAAAAACAATCCTTTTTTGGTCTTCTATATAGTTGGGAGTTTCCTTTCAGCTATGTCTCTCTTGGCTCAAGGTCAGCTAGTTGCGGCTATATGGATTATCATTCTTGTGATACTCTTGTGTTTATACCTAAACCATATCAAGGATAAAAAATAGTTTCCAGTTAATTGAAAGGAATCTCTAGTGATTAAAATTTATGATACGATGACGCGTTCGCTCCGTGATTTTGTACCTTTGACAGAAAATGTTGTCAATATGTATGTCTGCGGACCAACAGTTTACAATTATATTCATATCGGAAATGCCCGTTCAGCAGTAGCTTTTGATACTATTCGTCGTTATTTTGAGTATTGTGGCTACATAGTCAACTATATTTCCAACTTTACGGATGTAGATGATAAGATCATCAAGGCAGCTAATGAAGCTGGTATTTCAACTAAGGAATTGTCGGACAAGTTTATCGCAGCCTTTATGGAGGATACTGCACAGCTTGGCATTAAACCAGCGACACAAAATCCTCGTGTTATTAACTACATGGATGAAATCATTGCATTTGTGTCAACCTTGGTTGACAAAGGATTCGCCTATGTCTCTGAAGGTGATGTTTACTTCCGAGTAGCCAAGTCAAACAACTATGCTAAATTGGCTAACAAGACTTTGGAAGATCTTGAAATTGGTGCAAGCGGACGTACGGATGCTGAAACAGAACGTAAGGAGAATCCTCTGGATTTTGCCCTTTGGAAAGCTGCCAAAGAGGGAGAAGTTTCTTGGGACAGCCCGTGGGGACTTGGTCGTCCTGGTTGGCACATCGAATGTTCAGTTATGGCGACTGAAATCCTTGGAGATACCATCGATATCCATGGTGGAGGGGCAGACCTTGAGTTTCCACACCATACCAATGAAATTGCCCAATCAGAAG
This sequence comes from Streptococcus sp. cx1, assembly GCF_052384325.1. NCBI lineage: Bacteria > Bacillati > Bacillota > Bacilli > Lactobacillales > Streptococcaceae > Streptococcus > Streptococcus sp. cx1. The sequence goes on from NZ_JBQSUN010000011.1 coordinate 24,687, forward strand.
CCAAAACTGGCAAGACCTTCGCCAACTACTGGATGCACAACGGTTTTGTCAATGTGGACAATGAGAAAATGTCAAAATCCTTAGGTAACTTTGTAACGGTTCATGATATGCTTAAGACAGTCGATGGTCAAGTGCTTCGCTTCTTCCTAGCAACACAACAGTACCGTAAGCCAATTAACTTTACTGAAAAAGCTATTCATGATGCTGAAGTCAATCTTAAGTATTTGAAAAACACCCACAGTCTTCCGTTGACAGAACAGGTGAATCAAGCTGAGTTGCAAACTTATCTTGACGTCTTCCAAGAAGCTATGGATGATGACTTTAATACGGCAAACGGAGTGACTGTTCTGTTTGATATGGCCAAATGGATTAATTCAGGCAATTATGATCAAACCGTTAAGGATGCTTTTGAAAAAATGCTCCAAGTCTTCGGTATTGTTTTTGAAGAAGAAGTCCTTGATGAAGACATCGAAAAACTCATTGAAGAGCGTCAAGCGGCGCGTGCCAACAAGGACTTTGCGACAGCAGACCGCATTCGCGATGAGTTGGCTGCTCAAGGTATCAAACTTCTTGATACCAAGGAGGGCGTGAGGTGGACACGTGACTAAACATCTTGATGTCAACCTTATTAATGGTATTGCTCTTGCTTTTGAGGGAGATGCTGTTTATTCCTTGTACATTCGCCGTCACCTGATTTTTCAAGGTCAGACCAAGCCAAACCAACTGCACCGTCTAGCTACACGCTATGTTTCAGCTAAGGCCCAGGCTAGTCTCATTGAAAAAATGCTAGAGCAAGAGCTTTTGACTGAAAAAGAGCTAGACATCTATAAACGAGGTCGTAATGCGAATAGCCACACCAAGGCTAAAAATACAGATGTTATTACCTATAAAATGTCAACAGGCTTCGAAGCAGTCATGGGCTATCTTCATATGACAGAGGATATCGCTCGCTTAGAGGAACTGATTGCTTGGTGTATTGACGAAGTTGAAAAAGAAATCTAAAAATTCTGCCGAGAGCAGGATTTTTTGTTATTTAGAGGCTATAAAAATTGTAACAGTTAGCCGGAATTTCAAAATTTAGATTATTTGAAAATCAAAGTAATTCAGCGTCTTGACAATGAAAAATTAAGATGAAACTAATATTTAGCATCTTAAAAATGAGAAAGTTAAGGGGTGTCTGACACGTGTAAAACCCCGATATAATAGCGTTTTTTAATAAAACTAATTTGACAGAAAGTGAAAAAAAAGTCTATAATATTAGTAAATGAGGCCATCTAAAAAATGAGGAGGTGAATGGAAATAGCTAAGAAAAAAGTTTTCTATACAACTTTTGCTGCTTTGATTTTATCTAGCTTTACGCTTCAAACAGGTAAAGCAGATGAGGTTCAGGTAAAACCTGATGAAGCTAAAATAGATTATGTTAATAGTGAGGCACCGGCTCCAGTTGCTCCTCAGGCTGATTTTTCTTCAGTAGGAGCTAAGGCAGAGCCAGCGAGTCAAGTAAGTTCAGTAGTGACCTCAACGTCACTGATGCTTGTCTCTTCAAGTGAGACAGATGAGGGGCTTCTTGAGGTACATTCTCAAGTTGATATCGTGGAGACTAGCGTTTCTACGACGACACCTCATTCAGAAGAGGCTCGTGCCCAGGCTTTTGGTGAGGATCGATCAGTAGCGGCATCTGAACGAGGAGATGCAAACCCAACATCTGATTCTGAACAAGCTAAACCAAATATTGTGCTTACTTATGATAAGTCTCGTGAGGCTACAGCGACTGCAGAGTCTCAAGCTGTAACTTCAATGTATAAGAGTGAAAGCACACTATATACATCTGAACTTGCTGGAAATACACATGCAGTTATTGAAAAATCAGAGTATTCTTCACTGAATTCTCATACGACATCTGTAAGTGCGACTCCTACTAGTCAAGCTATTGCAACTTCTGAAGTCGCTTCTGAGTCTGCAAGCACTGCTAGCTCTCTTGCATCTACGGCTCCAGAAACGAGTCAGTTAAATAATAATTCAGAAGATAGCTTAACTGTCCTTACGGTTGGCTGGAAAGATTCATCATCAACTTCTGAGGTCTTTAAAACTTCTGAAGTGGTTTCTATGTTGCAAAGTGAGAGTTTGACCTATTCGTCAGAGGTAACCTTTACGGATGGACTCATCTCAGAAATCTTAGCAACTCCAATCACTTCTGAAGTATACACCGTTGTTCCAAAACGAGATAGTACTGGAGCGCTTCTTGAAGATCAACCTGCTGTTACAGGGAATACAGACATTCTTTATTTAGCACGTGGTGAAATCTTTAACGTCAACTTTGATGTTAACAAGATGGAAGGTAAGAAGATTAAGGGCCTTAATCTAGTCCTTGATGGCAAACAAATTCATCATAGCTACTTTGTTGAAGGAACTTTGGATGAGGTCAATGCTGGTTTGAGTGCCTACCATTTGGCAGAGCAAACGACTGGTATTCATAAAATGACCTTTGAGTTGATTGATACGAATAACAATATTCATTATCTGACACAGACTTTTAGCGTCTTCAATGAAGGCGAGCGTCCAGTGACACCGGATAGTTACCGTAGGAATCAGTATTCATCAACAACGACAACAACGACTGTACCGGTTACTTATAATACCAGTGCAAATAGCTACACTGAAACCGCCAATCATATACAAGCTACGGCTGTTAATGAGTTGGCTGAGACAACTAGAGCGCTAACACAGCAATTGGCAGAACAAATTGCTGAGGTTTTGAGTGGTTGGTCTTCAGCAATTTCTGGAAATAGTTCAACAAGCACAGGTTCAATTGATATCTTCCAAGCAGCAGGTAAAACCATTACTCAAGCTGCGAGAAAGATTGCAGAATCAATCTCAGATCCAGATACAATTGGTAAGCAAGCTTTGGCTGCTGCAACTGTTGTTCTAGTTCTCCTGGTGCTTTATTTAGCAGCAATTACATTTATTTAACATGCTTTGCCCTCGTAAGAGGGCTTTTTTTATGATAGAATTAGCTTATGAAAACAACTAAAGAATTAAGTCTAGACATTGTTTATGGTGTGCATGCCGTAACAGAGAGTCTGGAAGCAAATACTGGTAATAAACTCTATATTCAAGATGATCTTCGAGGGAAAAATGTTGATGCCATTAAGGCTTTGGCAGCTGAAAAGAAGGTTTCCATCTCTTGGACACCTAAGAAAACCTTGTCTGATATGACAGGTGGAGCTGTGCATCAAGGTTTTGTTCTTCGTGTGTCAGAGTTCGCTTATTCTGAGCTCTCAGTTATTATGGATAAGGCTGAACAAGAGGAGAATCCTCTAGTCCTCATTTTAGATGGACTCAACGATCCTCATAACTTTGGTTCTATCCTACGTACAGCTGATGCTACTCAGGTGACAGGAGTTATTATTCCTAAGCATCGTGCTGTGGGGGTAACACCTGTCGTTGCCAAGACATCAACAGGGGCTGTGGAGCATATTCCCATTGCCCGAGTGACCAATCTTAGCCAAACTCTTGATAAACTTAAAGAAGCGGGCTTCTGGGTATTTGGGACAGATATGGATGGCACCCCATCTCATAAATGGAACACAGCTGGAAAGGTTGCCCTTATCATTGGTAATGAAGGTAAGGGAATCTCTGCTAACATCAAGAAGCAAGTGGATGAGATGATTACTATTCCTATGAGTGGTCATGTGCAGAGCCTTAATGCCAGTGTGGCAGCTGCAGTTCTCATGTATGAAGTTTATCGAAACCGATTGTAACTATGAAAAAAAGAATACTTCTGGTTGATGGTTATAATATGATTGCCTTTTGGCAAGAAACCCGTCAACTCTTTAAGACCAATCAGCTTGATGAAGCTCGTGAAACCTTGCTTCGTAAGCTCAATCATTATGCTAACTTTGAACATATTGATATTATCTGTGTGTTTGATGCCCAGTTTGTTCCAGGGAGTCGTCAACGTTATGATCAATATCGTATCAGTGTTATTTTTACTGAGGAAGATGAGACAGCAGATAGCTATATTGAGCGCGCAGCGGCTGAGATGAATACTGTTCAAAATCTAGTTGAAGTAGCAACTAGTGACTTAAATGAACAGTGGGCTATCTTTTCACAAGGGGCTTTACGTGTTTCGGCGCGTGAGTTGGAAGAGCGTGTCAATACTGTTAAGTCTGACTTAGACAAGATGTCGGCACATATTGACTTAAAGACACCAAAACTACGTCCATGGGACGATGCGCAATTAGGGAAATTACAGGACCTTTTAAATGAAATAGAATAGAGGGATATATGACATTTAACATTTTGACAGATTCCACAGCAGATCTAGATGAAAAATGGGCTCAGGAGAATAAGGTAGAGCTCGTTGGTTTGACCATTACGCTTGATGATATTGCCTATGAGACCGTTGGTCCTAACCGTTTAACGAGTGACCGTCTCTTAGAACGTATGCAAGAAGGCAGTCAGCCAACCACAAGCCAGGTGAATGTTGGTCAATTTGAAGAGGTTTTTCGTCGTCATGCTAAAAATGGTGATGCTCTTCTCTATATTGCCTTCTCATCAGTGCTTTCAGGTACTTATCAAAGTGCTGTTATAGCGCGTGACATGATTTTGGATGAGTACCCAGAAGCTGTCATTGAGATTGTAGATACCCTGGCAGCAGCAGGTGGGGAAGGTTATCTCTCTATCTTGGCGGCAGAAGCTCGTGACCAAGGTAAGAGCTTATCTGAAACGAAAGCCATGATTGAGGACATTCTGCCACGTTTACGGACCTATTTCTTAGTTGATGATCTCTACCATCTCATGCGTGGGGGTCGCCTTTCTAAGAGCTCAGCCATTATTGGTAGTTTGATTAATATCAAGCCTCTTCTTTGGCTGGACGCTTCAGGTAAGTTGGTTCCTCTGGCCAAAATCCGTGGACGTAAAAAAGCCATTAAAGAAATGGTCCTACAAGCTACCCAGGATATTGGACATAGCACAGCAATTGTCGCTTATGCCAATGATATTGAAGCAGCGAAGAATCTAAAAGAACAATTATTAGCAGTTGACGGCATTGAGCAAGTGCTTATTATGCCACTTGGACCAGTCATCTCTACCCACGTCGGACCAGATACCTTAGCTGTCTTTACGATTGGTAAAGAAGCTAGATAGAAATAGTGTCAGATAGGATTTCCTATCTGATTTTTTGTTTTCTGAAATGATAGATTAATAGAATATAAAAAGATAATCCATACAAAACGAATGATATATTTGACATAGTGTAAAATAATGCTATAATGAATCTAGAAAATGGAGGAAACAAAATGAAAAAGTCAAAGAAAAAAGTAGCTAGCACGATGGATGAACGTGCTCAGTTGATCAGCGGAGAATCTGCTGCTAGAGGTTATTGGGTAGCCATGCTTGGTATGTTTGTAACGATTATGGTCGCTAGTAAGACACACTCCCTAGAATTAGCTCAGTCATTATTATTCATCACCTTCTTTGGTTCGATGTGCGTAGTCGTAGTGCATAGCGTATCACGTAATGGGCATCCATGGTTGCTAGACAAAAAACTTGAAAAGAAGATGCTCAGATTATCCTGGGGCATGCTACTTATTGGCATTTTTATGTCGCTAATTGGTCTATTAAGTTTAGTACAATCGTTTAAGATGGGGAAGAATCTTATAAGTAGTGTGGCATTTATGACATTGGGTTTGACTCTTATTTGTGACGGATGGGTTATTATTAACAGAATCAAGAAGAACCGTTTGGAAGAACTAGAAGACGAAGAATAGGATTTTTGAATGAAAAATTTAAAAATGAAGTCAGCTCGTGTAGCAAAGGATCTCACTCAACAAGGTTTGGCAGATGCTATAGGAGTTTCTCGTCAGACCATCTCAGCTATTGAAAAAGGTGATTATAACCCTACTATAAATCTGTGTATTGCTATCTGCAAAACTCTGGACAAAACTTTAGACCAGCTTTTTTGGGAATCTGAGGATTAGTTTGTATCGCTTTAGAGGTTATTTAGGCATGATTTCTAGTCTTACGCTTTATAAAATTAGAGACTAAAAAAATACAAAAAATAAAAGAAAAACACCTCCAAATGACTTGCCTTGGACGTGTTTTTTTGATATTATGTTAAACGGTATTGTTTACCCCATTTGAAAGGCCCCGGAACCTTCCAAATACTTTTCGATGGGAAGGAACACCCATCACTCGTAAACAAAAATCGAACTATATATAGGAGAAATCATGAACAAAACAACATTTATGGCTAAACCAGGCCAAGTTGAACGTAAATGGTATGTCGTTGACGCAACTGATGTGCCACTTGGACGTCTTTCTGCAGTAGTTGCTAGCGTACTTCGCGGAAAAAACAAACCAACTTTCACACCACACACTGATACAGGTGACTTCGTAATCGTTATCAATGCTGAAAAAGTTAAATTGACTGGTAAAAAAGCAACTGATAAGATCTACTACACTCACTCAATGTACCCAGGTGGATTGAAACAAATCTCAGCAGGTGAACTTCGTTCTAAAAATGCTGTTCGTTTGATCGAAAAATCAGTTAAAGGTATGCTTCCACACAACACTCTTGGACGCGCACAAGGTATGAAATTGAAAGTCTTCGTTGGCGGTGAGCACACTCACGCTGCACAACAACCAGAAGTACTTGATATCTCAGGACTTATCTAATTCTAAGAGGAAAGGAGCACTAATATAATGGCACAAGCACAATATGCAGGTACAGGACGCCGTAAAAACGCCGTTGCACGCGTACGTTTGGTTCCAGGTACTGGTAAAATCACAGTTAACAAAAAAGATGTAGAAGAATACATCCCACACGCAGACCTTCGTCTCGTTATCAACCAACCTTTTGCAGTTACTTCAACTGAAGGTTCATACGACGTACACGTTAACGTTGTAGGTGGTGGATACGCTGGTCAATCAGGTGCGATCCGTCACGGTATCGCTCGTGCACTTCTTCAAGTAGATCCAGACTTCCGCGATTCATTGAAACGCGCTGGACTTCTTACTCGTGATGCACGTATGGTTGAACGTAAGAAACCAGGTCTTAAGAAAGCTCGTAAAGCTTCACAATTTAGTAAACGTTAAAACTTATTTATACTTATTGAAAGCATTTCGTCTAATACGAGATGCTTTTTTTCTGGTTTAATTTTACAAATTGGGAAAATTAAAAAGTACAAATTAATGAAGTGATTATTGATAAAAATAGTTAATAATTGGTTAAACAAAATATATAACTCGTTTATAAATTTATAGAAATGAACCATTATAAATCTCCTCTTAAATATTGAAAAAATCATTGGCAGTGGACACTATATATTTCTGAAACTAGTTTCACAATACAAATATTGACATGCAATTATTAATTGGTGGATTTTAAGTTGACATCTACAAAGTTTAATGTTAGAATACATTCAAAAATATATTTGAATGAGGTGTTTTATGATTCAAAATATTGTTACTTCAATAATCCTGTATTCTGGGACAGCCGTAGACTTACTTATTATCCTAATGTTATTTTTTGCCAAAAGAAAAAGCAGAAAAGACATCATTAACATCTATTTAGGACAATTTCTAGGCTCTGTTAGTCTAATATTCCTAAGTTTGCTTTTTGCATTTGTCTTAAATTATATTCCTAGTAAAGAGATTTTAGGTTTACTCGGTTTGATTCCAATTTTCCTAGGCCTCAAAGTTTTGCTTTTAGGAGATTCTGATGGAGAAGCTATTGCAAAAGATGGTTTGCGAAAAGACAATAAAAACCTGATTTTTCTAGTCGCTATGATTACTTTTGCAAGTTGTGGCGCTGACAATATTGGTGTCTTTGTCCCATATTTTACCACCTTAAATTTAGCGAATTTGATAGTGACTTTACTTACTTTTCTAGTCATGATTTATCTCTTGGTTTTTTCTGCCCAAAAATTAGCACAAGTCCCTTCTGTTGGAGAAACTTTGGAAAAATATAGCAGATGGTTTATTGCCGTTGTCTATTTAGGATTGGGGATGTATATCCTGATTGAAAACAACAGCTTTGACATGCTATGGGCTGTGTTAGGCTAGGAGAAAAAAATATGAAAAAAGATAGTATCTGTCAAGTGGATGTTATAAATCAACAAAATGTTACAACCGCAACGAACTACCTTGAAAAGGAAAAAGTCCAAAAATCACTTCGCATTTTATCAAAATTTACCGATAATAAACAGATAAATATCATCTTTTATCTCCTTGCCGTCGAAGAACTCTGTGTCTGCGATATAGCCTGTTTATTAAATCTCAGTATGGCATCTGCCTCCCACCATCTTCGTAAACTAGCCAATCAAAATATCTTGGACACTAGAAGAGAGGGGAAAATTATATATTATTTTATAAAGGATGAGGAAATCAGAGATTTTTTTAATCAACTAGGATAACAACTATTTTTACTACTTTACCATGATTATATATAGGACTTATCTATGAAATTTTTTGATGAAAATTACTCACAAGAAATACCTACTCGTATCAAATGTTTAAGAAAAAAGTATAATTTAAAGCAAAGCGACCTAGGTAATGCAGGTTAAGTTAGCCAAGTTGAAAAGGGAGGAATTTGAAAGGATTTGTATCTTTTATTTTTTGTTTCATTTATGCCCTATGCTACTGGAATAGTTAGTAGTCATTTCATGAATCATACGGCACAGCTCTTTTATGGACTGATCGTTATTGTTTCAACGGTAGCAAACTGGTTTTTACATAAAGTAATTGATAAACCCAATATAGATCAGAAAGAATTACTTGAAGCTACCGCACAATATAGGAAGTTATTGATACCTGACCTAATAATTAAAGGAGTGGGATTGATTCTATCCTTAATTCTCTATCCTCCGATTATGATGTATAGTGTTTTAATTGCGGCATTTTACATCATAATTTAAAAAACACTATCCGAAAAAAGAGTGAATAACTAAAAAACGGTGACCAAAGTTAGGTGTATTATTTTAATGCTTAGAGACCTAAACTATTCCCCTATTTTAAAAATATTGATTCAGATTTTATGAAATTAAAAAGTAGATATTGTTCAGAAAATCCTTGATATTACGCTGTTTTTAGTCCAACTGAAATCCATACTTTCCAAACCAGGTCTTAAGAAAGCTCGTAAAGCTAGCCAGTTCTCTAAACGTTAAGAACAGCTTTATATCAATATTTCAAAGCACCCAAGGGCTTGCCCTATGATATGATACCTCTTAAGTAGACAAGGTAAATACCTAAAATCTACTTAAGAGGTATTTTTATGTCTAGAAGAGAAAGGTTCACCCCATACGAGAAAGAACAAGCTTGTCTCGATTATATTAATTGTAATCGTTCCAGATCTGAGATATGTAACTGTCTCCATATTTCCACAAGGACGATTCAAGATTGGGCTGCCATCTATAAAAAATATGGGATTTTAGGATTCACAAAGAAAACAAAAAACCGTTCCTATTCAAAAGAATTTAAAATGGAACTTGTAGAAAAATGTATTAGTGGTGAGGCTTCATCTATTGATTTAGGTCATCAGTATGATATTTCTTCAGGACTTTTAAGAAAGTGGATTAGGATGTATAATGCCAATATAGAACTTAAGGATTACAATCCAAAACGGGAGGTCTATATGGCAAAAGCAAGACGTAAAACCACTATTGATGAACGCAAAGAGATTGTCAACTATTGTATTGAACATAATCGCAATTATAAGGAAACGGCATCACTTTATGATGTTTCTTATAGCCAAGTGTATTCGTGGGTGAAAAAGTATGATAGTGATGGTGAAGAAGGTTTAGTTGACAAAAGGGGTCATCACAAACTAGATGATGAGGTTGATGAATTAGAACGTTTACGAAGAGAAAATGTGCGCTTAAAACGTCAGTTAGAAGAAAAGGATATGACTGTTGAACTCTTAAAAAAAGTGAAAGAATTCGGAAGGATGTGAGGCTAGGCAAACAGCGCCACGAATCAAAATACTTAGCGATCGAAGACTTCAACACCAACAAAGGGTGGAGCATTAGCTGGATGTGTCATCAGCTCGGCATTACGAGGTCTGCATTTTATAAATGGAAACATAGAATAGTTCCAGAACAAGAACAATTAAACAGCGAAATTGCGGAATTAATTAAAGAATATGACGAACGTTTTTCACACATCTTGGGATACCGAAGAATGACCGATTGGATCAATCATTTCAATCATACGAATTACTCAAGAAAGAGAATTCACCGAATTATGAAAGTACTCGATATCCACGCTTTTATCCGTAAGAAAAGGAAAAAATACAAGACTGCCAAGCCTAAAGAAACTGCAGAAAATAAGTTGGCAAGAAACTTCTATACAACTGCTCCGAACAAAAAATGGGTAACAGATGTTACAGAGTTTAAGATTCCTAACTCTCATAAGAAACTCTATCTTAGTGTCATACTTGATTTATATGACCGCTATCCTATTGCTTTTGTCATAAGTGGTCGAAATGACAATCGGCTGGTCTTCAAAACATTTGACAAAGCCATTGAAAAAAATCCCGCAGCGAAGCCTATATTTCACAGCGATAGAGGGTTTCAATATACCAATAAGAACTTTCAAAAAAAGCTGAAAGATACTGATATGATTCAATCCATGTCAAGAGTGGGCCATTGTATTGATAACGGACCAATAGAAGGTTTTTGGGGAATTATAAAATCGGAAATGTATCAGATGTATGAGATTTCAGATGAGGCCTCCCTCCGATATGCCATCAAAGACTATATCCGATTTTACTGTCAAGAGCGTCCACAAAGTAGGTATGACTGTAAAACGCCTTTGGCAGTAAGAAACGCTGCCTTATCATCAGAACATCCTTTGTCATACCCAATCGCTAAGAATAACAAAATTGAAAAGTACAAGTCTAAGTGGTCTGCATAAAAAAACAGCCGTACATTTATTATGTAAGACTGACCTTCAAAAACAGACACTTTTTTAGATATTTAACCTGTCTACTTGACAGGGGGCATATCA
>NZ_JBQSUN010000012.1:0-35527 GCF_052384325.1 Streptococcus sp. cx1
CTGGAGCTGTTGTATCTGTCGCAACTTTTGGTTCACTTACGTCTGATGTATTTCCTGATGGGTCTGTCGCTGTCGCTGTCACATTACCTACTGGAATATCTTTCGTTGGAGTGATTGTTGCTACACCGTTTTCGTCAGCTGTTGCTTCACCAATCTTGTTGCCATCTTTATCGTAGAGGGCTACTGTTGAGCCTGGTTCTGCAGTCACTTCAACTGGGTCTTTAGTTCCTGCTTTACCTGTTAGATCTGTCTTAACTTCTGGTTTCGCTGGAGCTGTTGTATCTGTCGCAACTTTTGGTTCACTTACGTCTGATGTATTTCCTGATGGGTCTGTCGCTGTCGCTGTTACATTACCTACTGGAATATCTTTCGTTGGAGTGATTGTTGCTACACCGTTTTCGTCAGCTGTTGCTTCACCAATCTTGTTGCCATCTTTATCGTAGAGGGCTACTGTTGAGCCTGGTTCTGCACTGACTTCAACTGGGTCTTTAGTTCCTGCTTTACCTGTTAGATCTGTCTTAACTTCTGGTTTCGCTGGAGCTGTTGTATCTGTCGCAACTTTTGGTTCACTTACGTCTGATGTATTTCCTGATGGGTCTGTCGCTGTCGCTGTCACATTACCTACTGGAATATCTTTCGTTGGAGTGATTGTTGCTACACCTTGGTCGTTAGCTACGCCTGTTCCAAGACTGTTGCCGTCTTTGTCGAACAACTCAACGGTTGATCCTGGTTCTGCACTGACTTCAACTGGATCTTTAGTTCCGGCTTTACCTGTTAAATCTGTCTTAACTTCTGGTTTCGCTGGAGCTGTTGTATCTTTAGTTACAAATTCTGACAATGGTTTTGTATCTTTAGAACCATCTTTATAGGTTACAACAAGATTGTTTCCATCTTTTTCTACTTTATCAACAACTTTTGTAGCATCTTCTACTTCTTGACCTTTTTTGTCAGTTAAACGTGCATCTGGATTATTTTGAGAATATTCAACTTTAACTTTCTCTTTAATCTTTTCAAACTCTTTATCAGTAACATTGTTAGCATTTGATACGACTACTTTATCTGCTTCTGATGGAGTTTTGATATCATATTTCTTAGTTTGTGCTTTTAAGACGAAAGTTACTGCACCTGGGTCAGTAAGGTAAGTACCAACTATTTCTCCTGCTTTATTTTTATCTTTTGTTGCATGATTAGAAATCTCTGCACCATCTGTATCCGTTGCTGTTGCATAACGTGTTACAAGATCTAAAGAGTCGTCTTCTGTTTTCGGTAATTTTTCTGCCGCTATGCCAGAAACTTGTCCTGTTACTTTAATTTTCGCAGGTGTAGGAGTTTCAGAATTAATTGCTGTTACAGTGTAACCGTATTGATTATCCTGTTTATCTGGATTGCCATCAACTTCTGATAATGGTTTATTACCACCTTGTTTTAACGCAGCGGATTTAATTTTTCCAGAATCGTCATTAAAGGTAATATCAACGTCAGCTTCTTCTCCAGTATAAAGATAAATTTCTTTTTTGTTTGGAGCTGGATCTGAATATGGAATCTCTACTGTTGGAGCTACGTTTTCACGTGCAGGATTTACAACTACAGTAACTTCAATCTCGTCTGACTCTTTACCTTGGCTATCAACAGCTTTATACTTAACTGTGTAAGTGCCTGGGGTATTTGTATCAACGGTCTTGGTTGCTGCGTTACCATTTACTGAAACAACTTCAGCATGGACCTTATCACCCAGCGTTGCTTGAGCATCATCTTCTTTATCTGCCACTGTCACCAGAGAAGCAAGATCCAGTTGAGCACCTTGTTCAACAGTTTTTCTGTTTCCTTCAACTGCTGATGCAATAGTTGGAGCTTGGTTTTCTACTGAGCGTGGTTGCCAGCCAGCCACACTTGAGAAGCCACCTTCCACTACGTTTGAGATAGCTGCTACTTCTGTACCTGCAATCTTGTCAGCCATGGTAAGGACGATCGTATCTTGGAACTTACCGTTCTCAACTGATTTGACAGTTGCTGCTTCTGGTTTTTGAGATGTCCATGCAGATGAGACATTGTCACGTTTGACTGGGATCTCCGCAGTCTCTCCTGCAGTATTTGTATAACGCAAGTAGGCAATCCCTGCGTCATGAGGAACTTTAAGTGTTACCTCTTTTTGTCCTGCCACAACTGCATCTTGGTTAGTAGTCAAGCTTGAAGGTTCAACAGTAGTCACACCGACAGATACTGGTACTGTACGGCGGCTACTTTCTTCTCCGTTAACTGTTTGGCTTACCTGTACTGTTTGACGTGGTTTGATAGTTTCACCAGTACCTTGGTTGTTGTTAAGAGCTGTTGGAAGCTCACCTGTAGTCCAGTTACCACTACTGTCAACAGTGACGTTACCGATGTTTTGCTCCTGACCATCGATATAAAGTTTGATAGTTGCCCCTGGAACCCCTGTCCCTGAAAGAGTGCTTGAAGTCGACGCCACTGTCTGAACAGGAACGTTGATAGAAGTGTTCGTCAAGTTTGGAGTCACTCTTGGTGCATCAACCTGACTAACCAAGTTCTTGTCGTACTTACCTGAGATAGCATACCAGTTATTCCTTGGTAGCCCTGTCTTGGATTCAACTCCGGCAATATAAGAAATGGCTTGTGATGAGTTTTCAACTACTGTACGGTACTTAATAGTAAACTTGCGAGCACTAGAACTATTAGATAATTGAAGAACATATACCTTTTTAGTGTCCCCCATGACACCGCTAAGACCATCTACATTATTGTAATCATTTCCGACAGTATTTTTGACACGCCATTCAAGTCTATTACCTGCGTCAACATACTGAACACCTTCTGCATTTGCTGTTCCGGCACCCGATTCTTTATTTGCATCCTTCCAACCATATCGGTCTACGTAAGCACCATCATAATCTGTAACAAAATCATAAGGATCGGATACATTGTTAGGGATGGTAAAATAGTAGTATCCTCCCATCCTATCGTACTTAGCCTCGTTAAAGGTTACAGTCCACTCTAATACTGGGCGACCTTGACCAGATGGATCAGTTGCGACTGTCTTCCCATTGACTACCTCATAGTCGTCCAACTGTCTGTATTCAATCTTAGCACGTTCAGTTGGTTCTCCACCATTAACCGTAGCTCGTCTATTTTGGTATACGTACTTAATATCCTTTCCTTCCATAGAGCGATCTTGAGCACGTTCTTGTCCTGCTGCTCGACGACTACGTACACGAGGCGCATTTGCCGTTTCTGACACAGTAACATTATTTGCACTAGCGCTCACTGAGCTTGCTGTAGTCGACGATGCTGTAGAAGCTGTGACTGAACGAGATGCCTCTGAAGCAGTTGCTGGTTTTGCAGTTGATACATTTGTTGAGCCTGTAACTTCTGAAGCAACTGCTGTAGTCGATGATGTTGCTGCTGATGAAGTCGGCGCTGAACTTGTAGCACTTGATGAAGCTGGTGCTGTTGAAGCCGGCGCTGAACTTGTAGCACTTGTTGAAGCTGGTGCTTCCGAACTTACTGCTACACTTGATGCAACTGAGCTTGTAGGTGCAACCGACGTCGCTGTAACTGTTTCAGTAGCTGCTGGTGCTACCGTAGCAGTTGCTGCACTTTCTGGTGCTGTGCTTGGCGAAGTGGTGGTCGAGACTCCTTCACCTTGACTTGCACTTACAGCTGTAGCTACAACTGTTGCTCCATCAGATGTCGTTTCATCCGCTTGAGCTGTGTGACCAATCATGATCAAAGTACCAAGCAAGACCGAGCAGACTCCGATATTCAATTTACGAATCGAGAAACGACTCTTCTTACTAAAGATATCTTTACCCATATTTCCTCCTAGACAAGGAATCATTAGATTTTGATTGCTCTTGTCTCTTCTAAAAATAATATAAATTGAATTTCCCTAACATAAAATATATCATATAATTAGAATTGAATCAATATTTTACTGTCATAAAATTAATTTTATATATATTTTTTAAAAACTAACTTAAGCAAAATTTTTCTATATTAGTCTCATCTTACACATTATCTTTATACAGAAATTTGAAACCTTACAAATATAAATTAATAAGCAAAAACAAACTGTATATAAACGATTAAAAACCTTACAAAACCTATGCTCTCCCTTTGTTAAAAGCTTTACATTTTTCGGAAAACAGAATGATTCTTACGTTTTATACTTTCAATCTATATAGGATAATTCACAATAAAATTAATATTTAGATCCAGAAATATACATATTTTTAGATTTATTAACGATTTTACATTAGAAAAATGTCGATATTTTTAATGATTCAATTTCCCATCAAACTTTATTTTTGACTGAATAATTAAAAACTGCTCTAGAGATTATAGAGCCGATATTTTTAAGACTAGAATTGCGATTATGAACCATTTCGACAAGAAATCACTACCTTGTCGAGCCTTGAAAAATTACTGACAACACTTTCAAAAAGAGAGCCATAGGTTATCCCTAAACTGTTACTATTCAAAGACTTTTCGTCAAACTTTAGCACCACATGAAGTCGTTTAGAAGACACTGAAGTTCTCAGAAGAACTCGCCAATTATTATAACTTCTATCAGCTTTTGCTTTTTCACTTTCAAGAAAAAAGAGTGGATGAGTTTTTTGAACTCATAGAGGAGAATATAAGCAATGTCAATCATTACTTCCAAACATTCTTTAGGACTTTTTTTAAACATAGACAATACAAAAAAATGTTTTAGAAGCACATTATTCGATTGCAAAATTAGAAGATGGCAATATACTTAACAAGCATATCAAAGATTTGAGATCTGGTTTAAAAAAATTAATCAGCTTTAGAAAGCATGTATTTATAACTTTGAACATCACAAAAGAGACTCACCCCTTATGGGATGAGTCTCTTTTTCGAAAACTGAAATAGTCTAACTAACTATGTTGAGGGATTTAACCTATGAACTATCTTAGTCTTCTTTTTTGCGTTTTCCTGCCAAACCAAGTCCAGCTGCCGCAAGGATTCCTCCGAGAGCCATAGCTGCCATAGACGCATCATCACCTGTTTCAGGGAGTGCTGGTCCTTTAGGAGCTTCTGGTGTAGTTGGTGGTGTCACTGGTGGAACCACTGGAGTTGGAGGAGTCGGTGGTGTTGGTGGTGTTGGTGGTGTTGGTGGTGTTGGTGGTGTTGGAGGAGTCGGTGGTGTCACAATATTGTTGAACTCAGTATCTTCTGGCAATTGAGAAGTTACTGTCAAGACTTTACCGTCTTTAGTTACTGAGACAACGACTGTAGCAACCATCTTATCGTAGGTAACAGTTGCATCGTTACCTTGTACTTCTTCTACTGTGTAGACGTGAGTACCTTCTTCACCACGTTTGTACTCAAGAGCTGAGAACTTGATCTTACCGTTAGCATCATTGCTTACAGTTTCGATCACATTACCCTTGCTGTCTTTAAGTACGAAGCTAAACTCACCAGCTTTAAGTTCACGACCTTCAAGTTTCTTAGTGAATTCAAACTCAACCTTAGTTGGGATATTGACTACACGTTTTTCTGTTGGTTTTTCTGGTTTTTCAACAGATTTCTTAGTTGGGTCGTATTGGTGAACGATTTGTGACGCAGTATTTTCGATGTCTACACCATCTTTAGCAGTGCCTTTGATAGTTGCAGGAATATCGAACTTGTAGTAGCGTCCGAATGCCAATTTGGCAGTATCGATCACTTGTGTGTTTTCTGCATCGCCAAGTGACTTAGTAAGGTCAGCTTTAGATGTTGCAGTAATCACACCGTCAACGATTTGGATATCGAACTTAGCTGTCACATCTTCTCCTGTTACAGAGTCGTATGCTTTAATATCTTTAACGTTAACAGTCAAGTTTTCGCTGTCATATTTATCTGTAACACCTACAGATTGGATATTGTGAGCGTCAGTGAAGTTAGTTGTGTCGAGCCATACTTGGTAGACAAACTTATCACCTTTCTTGAGTGTCTTAGTATTGATATTTTCAGCTTCGTTGTTAGCTGTGCTGTCAGCGTAAGGATCCTTGTTAGTATCGCCTACTTTATCTTTCAACTCAGCATCATCGTCAACAAGTTTCATACCAGTGATATCGAATTTCTCTTTAGAAACAACGTATTTCTCTGGTTGGAACTTAGGTTTTTCTGGTGGACGAACAGTGTTGTTAAATTCTTTATCTGCTGGGTCGTTCACTTTAGTGATAAGAGCTTTCGCTTTACCATCATGTGAGACTTCAACAGTAACAAGAGCTTTCATTGAATCGTAAGAAACAGTTCCGTCAGTACCCTTAACTTCTTCTACAGTGTAGTTGTGAGTACCTTCTTGGCCTTTCTTGAATTCAAGAGCAGCAAATTTAACGTTACCTGCAGCGTCGTTCTTAACTGTTTGAAGGATGTTTCCATCTTTATCTTTAAGAACGAAGCTGAATTCATCCGCCTTAAGTTCACGGCCTTCAAGTTTCTTAGTGAAGTTAAATTCAACTTCAACTGGGATGTTTACGACACGTTTTTCTGTTGGTTTTTCAGGTTTCTTAACAGTCTTACTTTGTGGATCGTATTGGTGAACGATTTGTGAGGCTGTATTTTCGATGTCAACACCGCCCTTAGCAGATTGTTTAATTTCTGCTGGGATTTCAAACTTGTAGTAACGTCCGAAGGCGAACTTAGTTGTGTCGATAACTTGTGTATTTTCTGCATCGCCAAGTGACTTAGTAAGGTCAGCTTTAGATGTTGCAGTGATTACACCGTCAACGAGAGTGATATCGAACTTAGCTGTCACATCTTCTCCTGTTACAGAGTCGTATGCTTTAATATCTTTAACGTTAACAGTCAAGTTTTCGCTGTCATATTTATCTGTAACACCTACAGATTGGATATTGTGAGCTTCAGTGAATTTAGTTGTATCCAACCATACTTGGTAGTATACTTTATCACCTTTCTTGAGTGTCTTAGTATTGATATTTTGAGCTTCGTTGTTATCAGTCTTATCAGCGTAAGGATTTGCGTTAGTATCTGCAACCTTATCTTTCAATTCGCTATCATCGTCGAGAAGTTTAACTCCTGTAAGATCGAATTTAGATTCGTTAAGGATGTATTTCTCTGGGTTGAAGTCTGGAGTATCTGGAGGAGTTACTTTGTTGTTGAACTCTTTATCAGCTGCATCTGTCACGTTAGTGATAAGTGCTTTAGCTGTTCCATCATGTTTAACTTCAACTGTAACAACAGCTTTCATACCGTCGTATTGAACTGTGCCATCGGTACCTTTAACTTCTTCTACTGTGTACTTGTAAGTACCTTCTTGGCCTTTCTTGTACTCAATAGCTTTGAACTTAACGTTACCTGAAGCATCGTTCTTAACAGTTTCGATAACATTTCCTGCTTGATCCTTCAATTGGAAGCTGAATTCGTTAGCTTTAAGCTCACGACCTTCAAGTTTCTTAGTGAAGTTGAATTCAACTGAGATTGGAACGCTGTTTACACGTTTTTCAGTTGGTTTAGTAGGAATTTCTGTCTTCTTAGTTTGTGGGTTGTAGAAGTGAACTACTTGTCCAGCTGTATTTTCAATATCTACACCACCAGGAACAGAGTCTTTAACAGTGGTTGGGATATCGAATTTATAGTAACGGCCAAAGGCAAACTTAGTTGTGTCAATGATTTGAGTATTTGCATCGTCTCCAAGTGACTTAGTGAAGCCATCTTTAAGGTTAGCAGTAATCATGCCATTTTCAACTTTGATGTCGAATTTAGCTGTTACATCTTCGCCTGTTACTGAATCGTAAGCTTTAATAGCTGAAGCATCAAGCTCCAATTTAGTTTCATCGTAGTCATCAGAGATACCAACTGTTTGGATGTAATCCTTGTTGTTAGCGTCGAATTTAGTTGTATCGAGCCATACTTGGTAAACAAGTTTTTCACCACGTTTAACAGACTTAGTATTCATGTTTTCTTTTTCATTGTTTGATGCATCATCAGCATATGGGTTCGCATTTGTATCTGCGTACTTGTCTGCCAATTCTTTATCATCGTCAACGAGTGAGTTACCCTTGATGTCAAATTTCTCTTTGTTCACAACATATTTCTCTGGTTGGAACTTAGGTGTTTCTGGTGGAACCACCTTGTTGTTGAACTCTTTATCGTTAGCGCTTGAAGCGAATCCGCCTGTTGAAGCGTGGTTAACGACAGTTGTGAGAACTTTGCCTTCCTTAGTAACTTCCACTGTTACAGTTGCTTTCATAGCATCGTAAGTGATTGAAGTATCTTTACCAGCTACTTCTTCAACTGTGTAAGTGAATGTCTTACCAAGATCTGCTTTGCTGAACAAGAGTTTTTCAAACTTGATGTGACCATCTTTATCGTTGGTTACTGTTTGAAGAACCTTGTCGTCTTTGTCTTTCAATACGAAGCTGAACTCACCTGCAGTCAACTCACGTCCTTCAAGTCGTTTAGTGAAGTTGAACTCGAGTGGAACTGGAACGTTGTTTTCACGTGTTTGAGTTGGTTTTTCAGGAGTTGTAACTTTCTTATTGAATGGGTTGTATTGGTGAATTGTTTGGTTGGCTGTATTTTCAATATCTACACCGTCGTTAGCATCAATGTCTTTAACAACAGCTGGGATATCAAATTTATAGTAACGACCAAACTCGAATTTAGTTGTATCGATGACTGGAGTAGCATCTGTTGCACTAATAGCTTTAGTCAAGCTTGCTTTAGATGTACCGTAGAGAACACCATTTTCAACTTTAATATCGAACTTGTCTGTAACATCCTTACCAGTGATACCATCGTAAACCTTGATTTCAGAAGCGTCGATATCGAGCTTAGCTTCTTCGTAGTTGTCTGTGATACCAACTGTTTGAAGGTTGCTTTCTGCAGTGAAGTCACGAGTATCAAGCCATACTTGATAGTAGATCTTTTGACCACGTTTGAGGGTCTTACCATTCAAGTTTTGGATTTCAACTTTATCAGCTGAATCGTCGTCATCAGCAAGTTTGTTACCAATGATGTCGAAGCTTGGTTCTGAAACAACGTATTTCTCTGGTTTGAAGTTAGGAGTTACGTTGTTATCGAAGACACGATCGTCACCACCATAAGCATCTCCACCTACTGTAGCGTAAGAGATAACTGTTGACAATTGATCTCCTACTGAAGGTTGGATAACTTGAACAGTAACATTGACTTTCATGTTATCGTAAGTAACAGTTGTATCAGTTCCTTTAACTTCTTCTACTGTGTAGTTGAATGTCTTACCAAGATCTGCTTTAGCATAGTTGATAGTAGAGAATTTAACTTTACCTTCGGCATCATTCTTAACTGTTTCAAGAACATTACCTTTTTCATCTTTCAATTCAAAAGTAAATTCTTTATCTTGCAACTTACGTCCGTTAAGTGTCTTACCAAAGATCAACTCGATAGCAGTTGGAACGTTGTTAACACGTTTTTCTGTTGGTTTGTTTGGTTTTTCAACAGTCTTAGTAGTTGGGTTGTAGTAGTTTACAACTTGAGCTGCTGTATTTTCAATTTCAGCACCATCGTAAGCACCGTCAGTAACCTTAGCTGGGATGACAAACTTGTAGTAACGTCCAAATTCGAACTTAGTAGTATCGATAATTTGAGTGTTTTCCGCATCGCCAAGTGACTTAGTGAAGCCAGCTTTAAGTGTTGCAGTAATCACGCCGTTAGCGATAGAGATGTCGAACTTGTCAGTAACATCAGCACCAGTCTTACCATCGTAAGCCTTAATGTCTGAGGCTTTAACTTCCAATTTAGCTTCATCATAATCATCAGTGATACCAACAATTTGGATGTTATCCTTGTTGTTTGCATCAAATTGATTTGTATCAAGCCATACTTGGTAGTTGATAGTGTCGCCACGTTTAACAGCTTTAGTATTGATGTTTTCTGCTTCGTTGTTATCAGCTTTATCCGCATATGGGTTCGCATTTGTTTCTGCGTACTTATCTGTCAACTCTGCATCATCATCAAGAAGCTTAGTACCAGTGATATCAAACTTACCATTATCTTTGCTAAGAACGTATTTCTCTGGTTGGAACTTAGGTTCTTCTGGAGGAGTCACACGGTTGTTAAATTCTTTATCCGCAATGTCGCCTACAGTCGCGATAAGAACTTTAGCTGTTCCATCGTGTTTAACTGTAACTGTTACATTCGCTTTCATTGTGTCGTATGTAACGGTTGCGTCTGAGCCTTTAACTTCTTCTACTGTGTAGTTGTGTACGCCTTCTTGACCCTTCTTGAACTCAAGTTTAGAGAACTTAACGTTACCAGATGCATCGTTGCTTACAGTTTCAAGAGTCTTACCTTCTGAATCTTTAAGTACGAAGCTGAATTCGTTAGCTTTAAGCTCACGACCTTCCAAACGTTTAGTGAAGTTGAATTCCACTTCAACTGGTACGTTGTTAACACGTTTTTCAGTTGGTTTGTTTGGCTTTTCAACTTTCTTAGTTGTTGGGTTGTAGTAGTTAACTACTTGAGCCGCTGTATTTTCGATATCTACTCCGCCTTTAACATCAGCTTTAACTGTTGTTGGGATGTCGAACTTGTAGTAACGTCCGAAGGCGAATTTAGTTGTATCAATGATTTGAGTATTTTCTGCGTCGCCAAGTGACTTAGTGAAGCCAGCTTTAAGAGTTGCAGTCATCACACCATTTTCAACTTTAATGTCAAATTTATCTGTAACATCAGCACCAGTTACTGAATCGTAAGCTTTGATTGCTGAACCATCTACATCAACCTTAGTTTCATCGAAGTCATCAGTGATTCCTACAGTTTGAACGTTGTCTTTGTTAGCTGCGTCGAATTTGGTAGTATCCAACCATACTTGATAGTAGATCTTTTCGCCGCGTTTAACAGACTTAGTATTGATATTTTCTGCTTCGTTGTTATCAGCTTTATCCGCATATGGGTTCGCATTTGTGTCTGCGTACTTATCTGCCAACTCTTTATCATCATCAACGAGCTTGTCACCAGTGATATCGAATTTCTCTTCAGAAACAACGTATTTCTCTGGTTGGAACTTAGGTTCTTCTGGAGGAGTCACACGGTTGTTAAATTCTTTATCCGCAATGTCGCCTACAGTCGCGATAAGAACTTTAGCTGTTCCATCGTGTTTAACTGTAACTGTTACATTCGCTTTCATTGTGTCGTATGTAACGGTTGCGTCTGAGCCTTTAACTTCTTCTACTGTGTAGTTGTGTACGCCTTCTTGACCCTTCTTGAACTCAAGTTTAGAGAACTTAACGTTACCAGATGCATCGTTGCTTACAGTTTCAAGAGTCTTACCTTCTGAATCTTTAAGAACGAAGCTGAATTCGTTAGCTTTAAGCTCACGGCCTTCCAAACGTTTAGTGAAGTTGAATTCCACTTCAACTGGTACGTTGTTAACACGTTTTTCAGTTGGTTTGCTTGGTTTTTCAACTTTCTTAGTTGTTGGGTTGTAGTAGTTAACTACTTGAGCCGCAGTATTTTCAATATCTACACCACCAGGTACATCAGCTTTAACTGTTGTTGGGATGTCGAACTTGTAGTAACGTCCAAAGGCGAACTTAGTTGTGTCAATCACTTGAGTGTTTTCTGCATCACCAAGTGACTTAGTGAAGCCAGCTTTAAGAGTTGCAGTAATCACACCGTTGTTCACAGCGATATCGAATTTATCTGTTACTTCTGCGCCTGTTACTGAATCGTAAGCTTTAATCGCTGAAGCATCAAGGTTCAACTTCGCTTCATCGTAGTCATCTGAGATTCCTACTGATTGGATGTTGTCCTTGTTAGCTGCGTCGAATTTAGTTGTATCCAACCATACTTGGTAAACCAACTTGTCGCCACGTTTCACAGTCTTGGTGTTCAAGTTTTGTTTTTCGTTGTTTGATGCATCGTCCGCATATGGGTTCGCATTGGTATCTGCGTATTTGTCTGCCAACTCTTTATCATCATCAACGAGCTTGTCGCCTGTGATATCGAATTTTTCTTCAGAAACAACGTATTTCTCTGGTTGGAACTTAGGTTCTTCTGGAGGAGTGACACGGTTGTTGAATTCTTTATCAGCAGGGTCTGTCACGTTTGTGATCAAGGCTTTCGCTGTACCATCATGAGAAACAGTAACAGTTACAACAGCAGCCATTTCATCATAAGTGACAGTTGCATCTGTACCCTTAACCTCTGTTACAGTGTACTTGTAAGTACCTTCTTGACCCTTCTGGTATTTAAGGGCTGTAACAGTTTTACCAGCTTTATTTGTGTACTCTACTGGAGAGAATTTAATCTTACCAGCTGCATCGTTGGTTGCAGTTGCAATCACAACATTGTCGCTATCTTTCAACTCGAATGTGAATTCGCCAGCTTTAAGGTCACGACCTTCCAATTTCTTAGTGAAGTTAAATTCTACTGAGATTGGAACACTGTTTACACGTTTTTCAGTTGGTTTGTTTGGTTTTTCAACAGTCTTGCTTACTGGGTTGTAGTAGTTAACAACTTGGGCTGCTTTGTTTTCGATATCTGCACCAGCTACAACATCGTCTTTCACTGTTGCTGGAATATCAAATTTATAGTAGCGTCCAAATTCAAACTTAGTCGTATCAATGATTTGTGTATTTTCAGCGTCGCCAAGTGACTTAGTGAAGCCTGCTTTAAGGTTAGCTGTAAGAACACCGTTGTTATCAGTGATATCGAACTTGTTAGTAACATCTGCACCAGTTACAGAATCATAAACCTTGATATCTGAAGCATTAACAGTCAATTTATCCTTGTCGTAGTTATCTGTGATTCCTACTGTTTGGATATTGTCTTTGTTAGCTGCGTCAAATTTAGTTGTATCCAACCATACTTGGTAGTAAAGTTTAGATCCACGTTCAACTGTCTTGGTATTCAAGTTTTCAGCTTCGTTGTTGTTTGTATTATCGACATATGGATTAGTGTTTGTTTCACCATATTTATCTGTCAATTCAGAATCGTCATCAACGAGTTTAGTACCTGTGATATCGAATTTAGCTTTAGAAACAACGTATTTCTCTGGTTGGAACTTAGGTTCTTCTGGAGGAGTTACACGGTTGTTGAATTCTTTATCAGCAGCATCTGTTACGTTGGCAACGATTGCTTTAGCTGTACCATCGTGTGATACCACAACTTTAACAGTAGCAACCATTGTGTCGTATTTGACAGTTGTATCTGTACCAGGAGTTTCTTCTACTGTGTAGTTGTAAGTCTTACCAAGATCATCGCGACCAAATTCAAGAGTCTTGAAGACAATCTTACCAGCAGCGTCGTTCTTCACGCGTTCAACTTCAACGCCGTCTTTCTTCAATACGAATTCGAATTCGTTAGCTTGAAGTTCACGACCTTCCAAACGTTTTGTGAAGTTCATTTCCACTGGAACTGGAACACTGTTAACACGTTTTTGTGTTGGTTTGTTTGGTTTTTCAACTGTCTTGCTTACTGGGTTGTAAACGTGAACTGTTTGGTTGGCTGTATTTTCAATATCAGCACCAGCTTTAACAGATTCTTTAACAGTTGCTGGAATATCAAATTTATAGTAACGACCAAATGCGAACTTAGTAGTATCGATAACTGGGTTATTTACTTTATCCTTGATAAATTCATCTTTAGAAGTTGCAGTGATTGTACCATTTTCAACTTTGATGTCGAATTTAGCAGTCACGTCTGCACCAGTTACTGAATCGTATGCTTTGATGTCAGCAGCGTTAACATCCAATTTTTCTGCATCGTATGTATCAGATACACCAACGTATTGGATGTTGTTAGCTTCTGTAAATTTAGTAGTATCAAGCCATACTTGGTATACCAATTTAGAACCGCGTTTAACAGTCTTAGTATTCAAGTTTTCTGGTTCGTTGTTTTTAACACCATCAACATATGGATTCTCATTTGTTGCTGTGTACTCGTTACCAGGTACATCATCGTCGTCATCCATCAACTTGTCACCAGTGATGTCATATTTCTCTTTAGAAACGACAAATTTTTCTGGTTGGAATTCAGGAGGCGTTGGAGGAGTAACTTTGTTGTTGAATTCTTTATCGGCAGTACCGTCAGTAGCATTACCGTTGGCATCAACCCCACCAGTTGAAGATACGTTTGTAACTGTAGTCAATGAATGACCGTTCTTAGCAACTTCAACTGTAACAGTAGCTTTCATCTTATCGTAAGTCATACCAAACTCTTTGTTGGCTGGGATAACTTCTTCTACTGTATAAGTATGAGTACCTACTTTAGTGTTGTCGAATGACAAGTTAGAGAATGAAACATTACCAGCAGCATCATTCTTAACTGTTTCAACTACTGCACCTGTAGAATCTTTCAATACGAAGCTGAATTCACCTGCTTTAAGTTCACGACCTGCCAATTTCTTAGTAAAGTCGAACTTAGTCACAACTGGAGCAACAACATAGTTATTGAACTCAGTATCAGCCGGCATTGTAACTGCAGTGTTCAAAAGACCTGTTTGAGCGTCTTTTGTGACATTTACAGTCACAACTGCGTTCATTGAATCATAATCAATGTTTGTATCTGTTCCAGCTACTTCACGTACAGTGTAAGTGTGTGTACCTACAGTTGCATATGAGATTGGATCAAATTGGATTGAACCATCAGCCGCATTCTTCTTAGTTTGAATCACATTGCCGTTTTCAAGCAATTCGAATGTGAAGGCATTTGCTTCAAGAGTCTTACCTTCCAAACGTTTTGTGAAGCGGAATTGTGCTTGAGTAGGACCTGAAGTAAAGGTATTGTTGAATTCTGTATCTGCAGGAAGGGTATTTGTTGCTTTAAGTACGTGACCATCTTTAGTAACAGTGATTGTTACTTCAGCTTTCATTGGGTCATATTGCATACCAGCTTCAGAACCACGAACTTCTTCAACAGTGTACTTGTGAGTACCAACCTGTGCGTTTGTGAATGTCAAATCGTCAAAGGCGATAACACCACTAGCATTGTTAGTCTTAGTTTGAAGAACAGTTCCGTTCGCATCTTTCAATTGGAAAGTGAACTCACCATCTTTAAGGGCACGACCTGCAAGGGCTTTAGTGAAGTCGAAACGAGTCTTAACTGGAGCTACTGCAAAGTTGTTGAACTCTGTATCTTCTGGCATTGTAACTTTAGCAGTCAAGATACCAGATGCAGCATCTTTAGTAACGTTAACAGTTACTACTGCATTCATATCATCGTAATCGATGTTTGTATCTGTTCCAGCTACTTCACGTACAGTGTAAGTGTGAGAACCCTCTTTATCGTAAGAAATAGCGTCGAATTGGATTGTTCCGTCAGCCGCATTCTTCTTAGTTTGAATTACTTTACCATTTTCAAGCAATTCAAATGTGAAGGCATCCTTAGTAAGTTCTTTACCTTCAAGTTTCTTAGTAAACTTGAATTGAGCTTGTGTTGCAGCAGGTGTGAATGTATTGTTGAACTCTGTATCTGATGGAAGAGTGTTTGTTGCTTTAAGAACGTGACCTTCCTTAGTAACAGTGATTGTTACTTCAGCCTTCATTGTATCGTAAGTCATACCAGCTTCTTTGTTTTCTGGGATAACTTCTTCTACAGTGTACTTGTGAGTACCAACTTGAGTATTGTCAAAGGTCAAATCATCAAAGGCTACAACACCTGCTTTAGTATTTGTTTTAGTTTGAAGAACTTTACCAGTTGAATCTTTCAATACGAAGCTAAATTCACCGGCTTTCAACTCACGACCTGCGAGAGCCTTGCTAAAGTCAAACTTAGTCTTAACTGGAGCTACAACGTAGTTGTTGAAGACTTTATCATCTGCACTTGAAGCAAATCCACCAGTACCACTGTATTTAACTGAAGCTTGCAAATCACCTTTAGAGTTCTCTGTAACAGTAACTGTCATAGTAACTGTCATTGCATCATAATCAACGTTTGCATCTGAACCTGCAATCTCAGAGATTGTATATTTGTAGGTACCAACTTTATTGAAGCTTAATTTACTAAATGTAGCTTTACCATTTTTGTTAGTAACAGTTTCTTCGTAAGAAGGAAGTGATTTGTTTTCATTGACTTCTTTGATCTTGAAGCTGAATTCACCATCAACAAGTACACGTCCTTCAAGTTGTTTTTCAACTTCTGGAGTAACTGTTACAGGTTCTTGTTTGACATAGTAATAAACAGGTTGCTTATACGGTGTCAAAGAGTTGAGCAAGTCAACGTTGGTACCGATACCTGTAACTCCACGCTCTAATTGCGCATTATCTGAACCATGTCCAATTCCATCTCCTAAGAATGGTACGAATACACTATGATATGGTGCATATCCAGAAGCTTTTTGGAAGTCAAATGGAACTGTTTTACCGTTTGGATAGTTAGTTTTTGCTCCCGTTTTTGGATCAGTTACAGTATGCGCAATAGTGTTAAGAGGTGATTTTTTAACAACTAAGTCCTGTGAATTCCATTCACCTGGTTTAATCGGCTTAGTTTCTGCTAGCAACATATAGCCATCGGTACTTAATGAACCATCAGAACGTTTGCTTTGTTGTCTTGGATCTAGCAAGTAAACACGAATAACGACTGAACCGTCTTCTCCAACAACTTCTTTGATACGTTTGATACCGTAACGGTCCGCATCCATGAATTTCGTACCAACGGTGTAAGGACGACTTACAGTACCTGATTGATCATTTGCATCAGCAGTTTGGTAAAGTTTGTATCCATCAAATTGACGTTCGCCAGATGCTGTGAAACGTTGTCCTTCTTCAGCTTTAAGAGTGTATCTAGCCAACTCAACTTCATTACCATTTTCTTTATAATCTTGAACAGTTACATCTGTTTTATTGGCGTTAAATGTTGGGTTGTTTTTATCAACTACTTTATAGTAAGTTGTTTTATTGATTGTTACTGGTATTTTAGCGTTTGAGTCAGTAATTGTACGACCATTGTGAGCTGGTTCAACAGCATTTAAAATATCTGTTGTAGTACGAGCGTTATAGACCGCAGTAAATAGAGCTTGTTCTGCAGGTGTAAGTTGGTGCCCAGACGCCACTAAGTCTGTGATACTCTTTCCAACTTCATAACCATTTTGAATAAATGGTTCTGCTTTTTTACCCTTTGGAGCAGTTCCAGCTTTATAATCTACTTGGAAAGTTAATTGGCTATTAGACGCTGCCGTAGTAGTCGTGAATTTTTGAACACCACTAGAAGCGGTAATCGTTCTAGTTTCAACTACACTACCAGTGTTTTTGTCGAGCAATTCAACAGTTGTAT
Source organism: Streptococcus sp. cx1 (assembly GCF_052384325.1). Taxonomy (NCBI): domain Bacteria; kingdom Bacillati; phylum Bacillota; class Bacilli; order Lactobacillales; family Streptococcaceae; genus Streptococcus; species Streptococcus sp. cx1. Next base: position 17,239 of record NZ_JBQSUN010000012.1, read on the forward strand.
CGGTAGAGTCATCAAATCTCTTATAGGCACGCGCATAATATTTTGTACCATAACGTTCATTGAATTTAGTAAGATCCCAAATAGCATACGTATAGAAGTCGCCTTCTTTAGCTTGGTAACCAGCTGGTACAGTTTGAGATGCAACAGTTGCACCATTTGGATCCGTCATACCAGGTGTAGCAACTTCACCGTCTTTTAGGAAAGTTGTTACAGCAATCGGCTCGTTATTGTGGTCTGTAGCAGCACGACGGTTACGACGGCTACGACTTGTTGCCAAAGCACCACCATTTGTCATATCAGTTGCAGCGCGATCAAGTGTTGCACTACGATCTTCAGCAGCTGCTCTAACTGAGTAAGCACGTGCTGTGACATTTGGCTTAACACTTGTTGCTGCTGCCGCAGTTTCAGCTGCTGCTGTTTCTTCAGCTACTGGAGCTGCTGTTGCTGCAGTACGATTAGCCGCTGTTGCAGCTGGAGTTGCTGCAGCGGCTGTCGTTGAAGCTGTTGTTTCAACTTTACCGCTAGCTGCTGCAGTTGATGCTGCAGTAGCTGGTTTAGCTGCTTCTGATGTAGCTTTGTTTTCTGCAGGTTTAGCTGCTTCTGAAGCTGGTTTAGCTGCTTCAGGTTTTGCAGCTTCTGTAGCTTGTTTGTCAGTTGCCTCTGCGGCAGCCTTATCTGTTGTTGAAGCTTCTGGCGTCAAGTTAAATGTTGACGCAGTTGCCTCAGTTGAAGATACAGCTGCAGTAGGATCTGCTTGAGCTGTTGATGCTGTTGATGTCTCAACCAGGTTTGAAGAACTCTCGCCCTCAACTGATGAACCAGGATTTGATGAAGAAGCATCAGGTGCTACGACTTCATCAGCCTGTGCAGTATGAGCAGCAAAGAGTGCCGTTCCTAGCAAGACTGAAGCGACACCAAACGAATATTTACGCAATGAAAATCGTTGACGTCTGTTAAAAATGTCTTTCATTTCAAGTCTCCCTCTGTATGAAATAGTTAGTTATAGGTCACGAGTATACAAGAATCCTATACTTGAACTCATGATTCTATTACATTCTAACATTCTGACAATTCATGGTCAAGTGATTAAGTCAACTTTTTTTAAAAAAAATCAAGTTGTCTGACAATTCAACCAACAACTTTCGCTCGTTTTTTATTCTTACAGGTGTAAACCCTTGATTTTATTTGTTTTATACCGTTTTCAAATTTCTATTTTATTTTCTTTTCATTCCTAACTTTCTCATGATTTTCACGGAAGATGTTAGACTTATGAGAGGATTTAACTCATTTTATTGGCTGATTTCCTCACTTTGATTCTAATTTTTACCTTCTTATTACAAACCATCCGATTCTGTAACACCCTCGATAAACCATTGATATACAATTTAATAATCCTCTTTCACGACTAAAGTCTCCCATTAGCATTTCAAAAACACTAAAAAAACCAAGTATCATAGACTTGGGTTCATAATCTTATGGGTTTCAGAGGTAAGTTCCTCTATTTTTTTCTGATATGGTTGTCATTCCAAGTCTGCAATTCTTGGTAGGACTTGACTTTCCCTTCTTCCTGAGTCGGTCTAAATGCCCTAACCGGTAACTCGTAGGCATCCTGGCCTTCAGGTGCCATCCAATGGAGTAAGGTATTGAACCAGGTTTCATTGTTAATCTTGCTTGGAATGGTGTAGATCCTAGCATGTTTGGTCTTAATCGCTTCATAAGCAGCCTTATGCTCTTTGGCAAAGTTGGTACTATCCATATTGAGGCTTCTGTCTTTTTCAGAAATGTAATAAAGAGCAGGCAGACTCGCAATTGGTGTTTCTGTTGGATGATCTAGATCCTTACCATTAGTTGCACCCGGCCACATTTCAAGACCCAAAGGCTCTAAGGTCTTACGCATATCAACATTGGCGTAATCCAATTCCGAGTCCAAAGTATTCGAGTTAGCTGGAATATTCATTTCCTCAATCTTTTGCGTTTTGAGATTGAGGTATTTTTTATTAGAAGCAAAATCAGCTGATGACGCACCAAAAGGCATTTGTAAGTAAGCTTGCTCATTAAGCATGAAAAGCCTTAGACTTGCCTGATTTAAATAATCTTCATCTCCAGCTTTTTTAGCCAATTTCAAGAGGTCAATTTGTTTAGGTTTTTGATTTGGTTTTTCCGTGTCATACATATAGATATTAAAGTAGTCATACTTATAAAGTGTCTCACCCTTGGCATTTTTCTTACCAGATTCACCCCCCTTGTACTCTTGAGTGACTAAGTATTGACCAGCAACCCCCACAATGTTAAACATGTTTTTATCATGACCAGGATTTGGTGTCACGAGTAAAAATTCTTTATTTTCTCCGAAGGTTTTCAGCGTGATTTTGAACAAGGGGTCTTCTGCATTGCTGCCGGAATAGACAGTCGTACTCGACTTACTGGATGCAGCTGAACCTTTGGTAGCCTTACTGCTACTGTTCACAGCAAAGAAGATAGCCGTCCCTGCGATTATAAAAAGCAACGCCACTAAGAGACCTATAAAAACAATTCTTGTGGACTTATCCCCCTTAGGTGTTGGTTTCTTTACAAACTTATTTTCCATAAATAATCTCCATTTTTAGTATTGCTTTTAGTATAGCATAGGTGGAGACTATTGATAAGGTAGATTGGCAGTCTAATAAGGTTGGATATTTTATTTTCATTTGACAAAATCTCTCGGACAGCGTACAATCAAGACAAGTAACATTCGGAGGTAAATGGAGACATGAACAACTAAGTCTATTCACAATAAACCTGCTTTATTCGATAGATTGTTTTCATGTCTTTTTTGCGCTCTTTTTCTGTAGAAAATTTATTGGTGGTATCTGCGTTTTTTGCATCCACACCATCACTATCTCCTAGAGGGCTTTTTAGCTAGATTCAAGACGGTTCTATCTTATAAGGTAGGACTGTTTTTTGACCTTTGATATTGTTTGAAGTAAAAACTGTACTACCCATGAAACAATATCTACAAGCACTCAGACCTAGGAGGTCCTATGATACAGATTCAACACCTAAGCATAACACATACTAAAGATTTGCGTGAACTCGTTCATGACTTAAATCTAACAATAACTCTAGGCGAAAAAGTCGCCATCATTGGGGAGGAAGGTAATGGAAAGTCAAGTCTCCTTGCCCTTCTTGTCAATCCAAAAACACATTTCGACCATCTTTCTTACGAGGGAACTATTACTAAACCAGATAGCCCACAGGTCTATATTCCCCAGCAAATTTCGGAAAACTTGCAAACCCTAACCCTTAACGACTACTTCTTCGCGGACACTTATGACCTAGACTATGCCACCCTCTATCGTCTGGCTGATGAACTTCATTTTGATAGTGAGCGTTTTGCTAGCAGTCAGCTTATCTCCACTCTATCAGGTGGTGAGAAACTCAAAATTCAACTCATCCGAGAATTAGCTCGTTCCCACGACATCATTTTTCTTGATGAGCCCACAAACGATATGGACTTGACTACTATGACTTGGTTAAAAGACTTTATCAAGCACTCTGATGAAACGATCGTCTACATCTCACATGACGAGGATCTGCTAAGTCAGACAGCTGATACCATTATCCATCTGGAACTCCTTAAACGTCGTCGACAGGCAAGGACCAGTGTGGAACACCTCGACTATGATAACTACAGCCAACATCGCACTGATAGCTACCAACAACAGATGCAGCAAGCCAAAACTGAGAAAAAAGCCTATGACAAAGCCATGGCCAAGCATCGCCGTATCAAACAAAATGTCCAAACCACCCTACGCAATACGCATGACAGCACGCAAGGACGATTGCTTGCTAAAAAGATGAAAGCAGTCCTCTCACAAGAAAAACGCTTCGACCGCCTTGCCCAAGATATGACACAGATGCCTGATAAAGAAGACAGCATTGAACTTTTCTTCTCTCATATCGACCCTCTACCTCAGGGAAAATATCTCTTAAATCTGGATGAAAAGCAGATAAACATTGCTCCTCACCTGACCATTGACCATCTCAAACTTTCTTTGAAAGGGCAAGAAAAAATTGGTATTGTTGGAGATAACGGCTGTGGGAAATCCACTCTCTTACACTATCTCTACCAAAAACTTAGCCAAAAGACAGACCTGACCATTGGCTACATGCCCCAACATTATGACACTATCTTGCCACTGGATTTGTCTCTAATAGCGTTTTTGAGTAAGACTGGCGACAAGTCTGAACGAGAGGTTATAAGCTCCCATCTCGCTAACCTCAACTTTAGTCATGATGAAATGAACCATGCAATCTCTGATTTATCTGGAGGACAGAAAGGAAAACTTCTCCTACTGCACCTGGTCTTAGAAAGCCCTCAGCTCCTTATCTTAGATGAACCAACCAGAAATTTTTCCCCCACCTCTCAACCCCAAGTCCGACAGCTCTTCGAGAACTATTCAGGGGCAATTCTGACAGTATCGCATGATGTCAACTACCTCAAACAAGTCTGCCAAAAGATCTATCGTCTAGACTCACAAGGTTTAGAAGAAGTTGAGATTTAGGATATCAAATCTATCGTTTTTACAAGAAAAGTCTCAAAAGAAACCTTTTCTTCAGATGCAAAAAAACTCAGGCAAAACCTGAGTTTTTTAGTCTTAATCAATTTCCAGACCACCGGTATAAAGTCGGTAGTAAGTACCACCTTGTTCCATAAGGCTATCGTGGTCACCACGTTCAATGATACGTCCGTGGTCCATAACCATGATAACGTCAGAGTTGACTATGGTTGAAAGACGGTGGGCAATAACGAAGACCGTACGTCCTTCCATAAGTCGGTCCATCCCTTCTTGTACCATTTTTTCGGTACGAGAGTCAATAGAGGATGTCGCCTCGTCAAGGATAAGAACCGGTGCATTGGCAAGGGCAGCACGCGCAATGGCGATAAGCTGACGTTGCCCATTAGACAAGCCTGCACCGTCATCTGTAAGAACAGTGTCATACCCATTGTCCAAGTGTTGCACAAAGGAATCCACGTTAGCAATACGGGCAGCTTCAAGAATTTCCTCGCGTGTCGCATCGGCACGACCATAGGCAATATTTTCAGCGATAGTCCCTGTGAAGAGATGGGTATCTTGAAGCACGATACCAAGCGAGCGACGAAGAGAATCTTTCTCAATCAGCTTGACATCAATACCATCATAAGTAATCACACCAGATTGGATATCGTAGAAACGGTTAATCAAGTTGGTAATCGTCGTCTTACCAGCACCTGTCGCACCGACAAAGGCAACCTTTTGCCCCTTGTCTGCATAGAGATTAACGTCATGAAGGATTTGTTTCTTACCATCGTAAGAGAAATCAACGTCTTGGAAGACCACATTTCCGACCAACTCGACCAATTCGTAGTCGCCATTTGGACGTGGGTGTTTCCAAGCCCAAAGATTGGTTTTCTTGTCTGTCACAACCATTTGACCATCTACCAATTCGTAGTTGACCAAAGTGACCTTACCTTGGTCAACTTCTTCTGGTTCGTCCAGAAGGTCAAAGATACGGTCAGCACCGGCAAGTGCCATAAGAACAAAGTTCAGTTGTTGAGAGACCTGAGTAATAGGACCGTTGAAAGAACGGTTCAATTGTAGGAAGGCCATGAGACCACCGATAGTCAAACCACCAACACCATTAAGGGCAAAGAGTCCACCAACCAAGGCGGTCAAAACAAAGGAAACATTTCCTAAGTTTCCAAGAATTGGCATGAGAACATTGGCATAGCGATTGGCCAAGTAAGAAGATTCAAAGAGTTGCTCGTTAATCTTGTCAAAATCAGCCATGCTTTCTTCTTCGTGAACAAAGGCCTTGACCACTTTTTGACCTGACATCATTTCCTCGATGAAACCATTCTCAATCCCCAAATTCTTTTGTTGTTCACCGAAGTAACGGCCTGATTTGGCTGATACATTTTTGATGACCATAAACATGATACCTACCATGACTAGGACCACGATAAAGAGGAGAGGACTAACCGTAAGCATTGTCACTGTTACCCCGATAAGGGTAATAGCCGTTTGTAGCAACTGTGGAATGGATTGCTCAACAGCCTGACGGAGGGCATCGATGTCGTTGGTGTAAATAGACATGATGTCACCGTGTTGGTGAGTATCAAAGTAGCGAACAGGAAGCTTTTGCATGCGAGCAAAGAGCTGATTACGAAGGGAACGTAGAGAATCTTGCGAAATCGTTGCCATGAGGAGTGATGACACATAGTTGGCAATCACACCGATAAGACAGAAGACAGCCACTGAAGTCAAGAAATGTAAAAGCGGTCCAAAGTCATGGCTACCAGATTTGAGCATGGGTTGAACGTAAACGTCAACCAAGGACTGAATAGAAGCCGTCAAATTGACCGTTGCCAAGGAAGCAACCACAATAAGGACAAAGGCGATAGAAAGCGAAAGTTTGTAGTCTTGCCACAAAAAGCGTAGAAGACGTGCTAGAGAGCCCCAATTAGCTTTTTTCTTATTCTGCATCTGCTACTCCTTTCCCTTGTGTTTGCATCTTGTAGACGTCACGATAAATGGCATTGTTAGCCACCAATTCATCGTGGGTACCAATAGCATCGATACGGCCATCATCCATAACAACGATGCGGTCTGCATCTTGGATGGATGAAATACGTTGACCAATGATAATCTTAGTGGTGTCCTTAAGACTTGATGCCAAACCTTGACGAATCAAACTATCTGTCTTCGTATCAACCGCTGATGTTGAATCATCAAGAATCAAGATTTTTGGATTCATGAGGAGGGCACGTGCAATACAGAGACGTTGACGTTGTCCTCCTGAGACATTGGCTCCACCACGTTCAATCTTGGTGTCATAGCCATCCTTAAACTCTTGGATAAATTCATCAGCTTGGGCAACCTTACAAGCTTCAATGATTTCCTCATCTGTCGCCTGTTTATTTCCCCAACGCATATTTTCCTTAATAGTTCCTGAGAAAAGGACATTGGTTTGAAGCACCATGGCAACTTGCTTACGCAAGCTATCCAAATCATAGTCCTTAACATCGTGGCCAGCAACCTTAACTTGACCGGCTTCCACATCATAAAGACGAGGAATGAGCTGAACCAAACTTGATTTACCAGAACCTGTTCCACCAAGAATACCGATAACCTCACCAGACTTAATATCTAGAGTGATATCTTTGAGAACATGGGTCTTGTCACCATTTTCATCAGTATATGAGAAATCCACATGATCAAAGCTGATAGAACCATCTGTGACTTCTGTCAAGCCATTTTCAGGTGAAACAATGGTTGATTCAGTATTAAGCACTTCATTGATGCGCTCTACAGAGGCCATAGAGATAGACAACATGACAAAAATCATCATGAACATCATGAGTGACATGAGAATGGTCATGGTGTAACTGAACATGGAAGTCAATTCCCCAGTAGTTAGGCTACCACCAACGATAAGCTGGGCACCAAACCAGGAAATCATGAGGAAGGATGCGTACATAGACAACATCATGGCTGGGTTAGACATGACAACCACACGAATGGCACGCATGAACATCTTGTAAATACGACGTGAGGCCTTCTTGAATTTGTCCGTCTCTTCTTTCTCTTTAACATAGGATTTCACCACACGCATGTTGGTGATATTTTCCTTGATACTGTTGTTGAGGTTGTCATAAGCCTCAAACACTTGAGTAAAGAGAGGGTAAACGATTTTGGTAATAATAGCCAAAACCAGACCAAGGAAGATTGTTACACCAACAAAAATCCAAGCCATTTCAGCATTGATCAAGAAACTTGCTGCAATGGCAAAAATCAAGTTAAGAGGTGCACGTACACAGATACGGATAATCATCTGGTAAGAGTTCTGCACGTTAGTAACATCAGTCATCATACGTGTTACCAAACCACCAGCTGAAAACTTATCGATATTTTCAAAAGAGAAGGTTTGAACCTTTTTGAAAATGGCCTGACGTAGATTCTTGGCAAATCCAGCAGAGGCAAAGGCTGCATAGCGTGCTGACTGCATACCACAGAAAAGCGACAGGAAGGCGCAGACCAACATGAGGCCACCATAGAGCCAAATGTTAGACATGTTAGATTGCTGGACACCTTTGTCCAAAAGATTGGCCATGACAAAGGGAATAGAAATCTCAAACATGACTTCTAGCGTCATGAAGAGGGACGCTAGGATTGAGGGTTTCTTGTATTCCTTTATCTGGGGGATAAGGGTTTGAAACATAATTACCTCCGTTTAATTTGTTTTTCTTTTTTGATATTTTTCTTAAGTGGCTTCGGACGCTAGCAGCTTCCTTCGGAATCTCATAGCTAAGCTTTGAGCCAAAGTCTCAAAACTTCCGAGTTATAGAAGTCTCTTGACTTCTATAACTATTGCCTCGGCGAAAAATATCGCCTGCCCTGAGCAGAGCATGTTTCAGGCATTGATAGATATAAGCTAGTCCTGTAATCCATCACGGCGAAAGCATCATTTTTGAGTAGAGCATACTGTCGGAAAGCTACTCTTAACGCTCATCCTTTATCTATAAAAGAACGGTTACACCCTTTTGAGAGCATACAAAAGCCCCTGAGGGCAGACCCTAGGGATGCTTTCATTCTTATATATACGTCATTAGTATAGGCTAATTTGATTTAAATTGCAAGAGAAATAACATTTTACATAAAAATCGGTGGGTATTTTACAATTTTTGCATATAATAGAGCTAAAAAGCAACTGGTTTTAAGGATTCTTATCTAAAACATTCGGAAATTGCCCTTAACCGTAGCAGAAAGTTGTTTTCTTCTCCTATTTATAATAGACTATCACTAACATTAGATGAAAAGGTGACTCTATGACTATAAATCAACTGCTTCAAAAGCTGGAGCCTACCAGCCCTATCCTTCAAGCTAACTTTGGAATTGAACGCGAAAGTCTTCGTGTCGATAGACAGGGAAAATTAGCACATACGCCTCACCCTTCTTGCCTAGGAGCTCGAAGTTTCCACCCTTATATTCAAACAGATTTTTGTGAGTTTCAAATGGAGCTCATCACACCAGTTGCTAAATCTACCACTGAGGCCCGTCGTTTTCTTGGAGCCATTACCGATGTAGCTGGACGTTCCATCAGTAAAGATGAACTTCTCTGGCCCTTGTCCATGCCACCTCGTATCAAGGCCCAAGAAATCCAAGTTGCCCAACTGGAAAATGAATTCGAACGCCATTATCGTAACTACTTGGCTGAAAAATACGGAACCAAACTTCAAGCTATCTCAGGTATCCACTATAATATGGAACTTGGGAAAGATTTGGTTGAGGCTTTATTCAAAGAAAGTGACCAGACTGATATGATTGCTTTCAAGAACGCCCTCTATCTTAAGCTGGCTCAGAACTATTTGCGCTACCGTTGGGTGATTACCTATCTCTTTGGTGCTGCACCTGTTGCTGAGCAAGGCTTCTTCGACCAAGAAGTGCCAGAACCCGTGCGTTCCTTCCGTAACAGTGATCATGGTTATGTCAATAAGGAAGAAATCCAAGTATCTTTTGCAAGCCTAGAAGATTATGTCTCTGCCATCGAAAACTATATCGAACAAGGAGATTTGATTGCGGAGAAGGAATTTTACTCAGCTGTTCGTTTCCGTGGACAAAAAGTTAATCGCTCCTTCCTTGACAAGGGAATCACCTATCTGGAATTCCGTAACTTCGACCTCAACCCCTTTGAGCGTATCGGTATTAGCCAAACTACTATGGATACCGTACACCTACTCCTACTAGCCTTCCTCTGGATGGATGCCCCTGAAAATGTTGATCAGGCTCTGGCTCAAGGTCACGCGCTGAATGAAAAGATTGCCCTCTCTCATCCTTTAGAACCTCTACCATCTGAAGCTGAAACTCAAAACATTACGACGGCTCTGGACCAACTGGTGCAACATTTTGGCCTAGGTGACTATCATCAAGGTTTGGTCAAACAAGTTAAAGATGCCTTTGCTGATCCTAACCATACACTAGCAGCCCAACTCTTGCCTCATATCAAAGACAAGTCCCTTGCTGACTTTGCCCTCGACAAGGCTCTTGCCTATCATGATTACGACTGGACTGCCCACTATGCCCTTAAGGGTTATGAGGAGATGGAACTTTCTACCCAGATGCTGCTCTTTGATGCCATTCAAAAAGGGCTTCATTTTGAAATCCTAGATGAGCAGGATCAATTCCTTAAACTCTGGCATAAAGATCATGTTGAGTACGTCAAAAATGGTAACATGACCTCAAAAGACAACTATGTAGTTCCTCTTGCCATGGCTAATAAAACCGTGACCAAAAAAATCCTGGCTGATGCTGACTTCCCTGTCCCTGCCGGCGACGAATTTACCAGTCTAGAACAAGGTCTAGCCTACTATCCTCTTATCAAGGGCAAGCAAATTGTTGTCAAACCCAAGTCAACTAACTTTGGTCTGGGAATTTCCATTTTCCAAGAACCTGCCAGTCTTGACAACTATAAAAAAGCCCTTGAAATTGCCTTCGCAGAAGATACCGCTGTCCTTGTTGAAGAATTTATCCCAGGAACCGAATACCGTTTCTTCATCTTGGATGGACGTTGTGAGGCTGTCCTCCTTCGTGTCGCTGCCAATGTTGTCGGTGATGGCAAACACACCATTCGTGAATTAGTCGCTCAGAAAAACGCCAACCCATTGCGAGGCCGTGATCACCGATCACCTCTGGAAATCATTGAGCTAGGAGACATCGAACAACTGATGTTGACTCAGCAAGGTTATGCACCTGATGATATTCTCCCAGAAGGGAAAAAGGTCAATCTCCGCCGTAACTCTAACATCTCTACGGGTGGTGACTCTATTGATGTCACTGAGACAATGGATTCCTCTTACCAAGAATTGGCCGCAGCCATGGCAACTAGCATGGGCGCCTGGGCTTGCGGGGTTGACCTCATCATTCCAGATAAAACTCAGCCTGCTAGCAAGGAAAAACCTCATTGCACTTGTATCGAGCTCAACTTCAATCCCTCTATGTATATGCACACCTATTGTGCTGAAGGTCCTGGACAAGCTATCACTCCAAAAATCCTAGACAAGCTTTTTCCAGAATTAGTAGCTCTTAAACATCAAAACTAAACTGTCAACATACAAAGCACCTTTGTCAACATGTGAGATTCTGAGGTCCTAACAGTTTGAGTATTGGTTGCTGTTAGGTGTTTTCTTCCTTTCCAATTCAGACCCTTTCGTTATATTTTCTATCACTCTATTTGTTAGGCCTTAAACCTTATTTAATACTATTCCTTTGATGATTCATCAAAGAAATTATGGCACAAAAAAGCGCCTGTCATAAGGCAACAGATGAATAACCTCAGATAGTTCTTTCAACTAGCGCGCCTTCGTTCTACCATTAAAGCACTAGGGATGCAATATCAAATACGTTTCTATGATAGAATATCCTCGTAGGTTATTAGCCTACTTCATAAATCAAACTTTTCTTTGTACCTGCTTGACTCCGTGCTTTTTCAGGTACGACAAAATCCAGGGACGGTCTTCCCTGGATTTTGTTTTTTCTACTAATCATCTTCTTATTTCTTTCTATCGTGTTTTGCGATACGTTTTGAATCTCTATTATATTTCAAGACATCAACAACACAATTGATGACTTGTATAGAAATTGTGATTAATGCAATAATCATCTCCGTTGGTTGCATGTTGCCACCTCCTTTTTCTTGTTTATACTTTTATTATTCCTTTTTTTATTCTAATCACGACTAATATTGTAAAATTGATAATAAAATTTGAGATAAGATGGACTTCCACGCGCAGGCTGGTAGTTGATTAGGTGTTTAGACAAAGATTCTTCACTTGATTCCTTCTTTTGTCTCCGACACTTAGCATAGTAGTGTTTAGACGAACGACGAGCAGCAAGCACCGTGCTTGCCAAAGTAATGAGGAACATTAGTAAAACTACCCACTTTGTTACCAACTCTAAAAACTGAATTAAATTGCTGCTGTGTTGAATCATTCTATTCAACAAATCTTTTATAAATTCTGCCATTGATGGGCTCCTTTTCTATACAAAATTATTATTCTCGATTTTATTTTTAAAAAAGAAAATTATTGAAAGCATAAAAACTTTTTAGTCTTCCATAGCATGTGTACTTTTGATTATAGCCGATTTTTTGCACACCATTTTAAAACTAACTTTAGCCAGTCTTATAAAGACTGCCATAAAAATCACACTTTTTTTGCCAACATTATTATGCTCGATTTTTGCCGTGAAAAAGAAAATTATTGAAACCATAAAATTCTTTCATGCCTATTGAGCTGCACCCCAAAAGTTAGACTGAAAAAATCTAACTTTTGGGGTGTTTTTATTATGAAATTGACTTATGAAGATAAAGTTCAAATATATGAACTGAGAAAGCAAGGAGAAAGCTTTAAACTACTTTCAAATCAATTTGGGGTGAATATTTCCGGCCTAAAGTACATGGTGAAATTAATTGACCGTTATGGAATAAACATCGTCAAAAAGGGAAAGAAGCGTTACTATTCTCCTAAATTAAAACAAGAAATGATTGATAAGGTTCTGCTTGAAGGTTGTTCTCAACAAAGTGTTTGTCTGGACTATGGCCTTTCAAATCAAGGCTTGCTTAACAATTGGATAGCACAATACAAGAAAAATGGGTATACTATTGTTGAGAAAGCAAGAGGGAGACCGCCTAAAATGGGACGTAAGCCAAAGAAGAAACCTGAAGAGATGACAGAGCTAGAGCGACTTCAAGCAGAAAATGAGTACTTGAGAGCGGAGAACGCTGTTCTAAAAAAGTTGAGAGAACTCCGATTGAGGGACGAGAAAGAGCAAAGAGAAAAACGGAAATTGTTCGAGTATTGGTAACAGAGTTTGCTTTAGAGATTCTTCTAAAGATTGTTAAGCTTGCTCGTTCGACCTATTATTACCACTTAAAACAGCTGGATCAAACGGATAATAATCAAACTATCAAAGCTGAAATTCAAGCTATTTTTACTGAACACAAGGGAAATTATGGTTATCGTCGCATCACTCTCGCATTGAGAAATCGTGGCTTCGTAGTAAATCATAAGAAAGTGCAACGTCTGATGAAGGCTCTTGGTTTAAGTGCTCGAATTCGTCGTAAACGTAAGTATTATTCATACCAAGGAGAGGTTGGTAAGAAAGCAGAGAATCTCATTCAACGCCAGTTTGAAGCATCAAAACCAATGGAAAAGTGCTACACAGATGTGACAGAGTTTGTCATTCCAGCAAGCAGTCAAAAACTCTATTTATCACCAGTTTTAGATGGTTTTAACAGTGAAATTATTGCTTACAATCTTTCTACGTCACCGAACTTAGCACAAGTAAAAATGATGTTGGAACAAGCCTTCACAGAGGACCATTACGAACATACAATTCTCCATACCGATCAAGGATGGCAATATCAACACCAGTATTATCATCATTTTTTAAAGGATAAAGGGATTCAACCATCCATGTCACGTAAAGGGAACAGCCCAGATAATGGCATGATGGAATCCTTCTTTGGCATTTTAAAATCGGAAATGTTTTACGGTTATGAGAGGACGTTTCAGTCGCTTAGCCAATTGGAACAAGCTATTATAGACTATATTGATTATTACAACAACAAACGCATTAAGCTAAAACTAAAAGGACTCGGTCCTGTACAATACAGAACTAAATCCTTTGCTTAAATTATTTGTCTAACTTTTTGGGGTCAGTACATATTGGGCTTTTTTTATTCTAAAAGATAATCACTTTTCGAGCAGTAAGATGACATCTCAAGTCTGGTTGATATACCTATTACATTTGCATAAGTCCCCTTTCGTTATTTTGTGTGACTAAGCGGCTAATGTTAAGAACACTATATATAGATCAATATGGCGAATTTCGAAATATCATTTCGAATTTTGTTTTCCACTGCTTTATCGGTGTTTTAGTTTGCTTTCCCTTGTTTTAGGTCATCTCACTCTGTTTATTTGTCGTTTGACTGGTATAATATCTTTTGTAGGCTTAAGCAACCTACTTCATATACTTTTTTCATAACGTGTCCTCTATGACACAAAACAACAGCAATCTTTTTCTTTCTAGATTTATGCGCCCCTTCGACCTCTTCGGTCCTGGGGTTTTCATAACAACAAAAAAAGGCTAGTGCATTTGCACTGGCCTTTTTGGTCCTCTTCAGATTATCTATTTTGTGGTTTATATGTGGTATAGGCTGTCCATAATATGCGCTCTAGCAACCCTTACATATGCGGATTATAGTTCATAAAGGTGCTTTTACTCTATTAACCAAACTCTCCTGCTTCTTCCTCAGGATGCGTTTCCATGTACTGGATGTGTTGTATATAGGCATCTTGAGCCTGATTGAAGGCCTCCTGATCACTATATGGATAATCTATATAAAATAGGTCCCGCCAGCCATTATAGGTTTGGCTATTGTAAAAACCTTGAATCTTAGTCGGAAGGAAATCCTTGTTGTAGCTGATCCGCAGCTTAAGCAAGGTCTTATCCTGAAACTGAGTGACGATACTGTTGGAAGTTTCTTGACCTTCCAGACTAGACCAAACGTTATTCAAAACGATGTCCTGACTATAGTGACTAGCCTTGATACGATTTTTGTCCACTGGGAGCTTCTGGGTGGCCTCTAAAAGGTAGGACACTTCCCCCTGAAAATAAGCCTCAATGGTCAAATCTCCAAGACTGGAGCCATATAACAGACCATCTTTAATAGCAATATTTGACCCAAAGAGTCTCTGACCAGCCATATCAAAGGACATCCCCTCATCCTGCCCGTAGAGCTTGATGGCATAGGCATCCCTTACACGATAGAAATTTTTAGCGACAAGAACACTATCAAGGGTTTCAGTCTTTTTTGTCTCCACCTTGGGGCTTGTAGGTTTCTTGGTAAAAGCTGTCAAACCCATTAAGCACAAGATGAGAGCGAATATAATCAAGGTAAGCATTGTAGACCTGGAGGCGGTCTTCAGCTTTAACTTGTCTCCATGTTTCAAGATCTTTCAAGCCTCCTTTTTTTACAATATCAGCATAGCGCCCACCATTTAAGACATTCTTGGCATTTTTCCACTTTCTAACCATCTTGCGTCTAATCGCATTATCCGCAGGGTGACGAACATCGAGATAGGTATGGCTATTATTGAGATAGGCTGGTAAGTCAGCATTTAATCCCTTAGATAGGCCGTAGTTAGCAGAGTCCGTATCAGCAATGTCAGCACCATCTTCAATCTTGTAATGCTTAGGATTAGAGTCGATACTACCATCTTTCCTTTTCTTGTAGACATTCCACTCAGAAACAAATTTTCCTGTATCCATATTGACAATAAATTCAATAAAGCGGGAATTGCTGACACCGTAAGGTCCCATGACACTGGTCTGAGGTAGCTGAATTTTCATGTTCTCTGGATAGGTAAAGTCTCCCAAGCTTCTATTATGATAGGAAGCACCTGTAGTATAATCCAACTTAATCTTCTTGTCCTTGCTGTAAGCCAGAAGCTTGTCAAAATCCGTCTTGCCCTTGTAGTTGGTCCTAATATAGTCCATAGACTGCTTATCAATCCAAGACCTAAAAAGGTGGAGCTTGATACCTAACTCATCTACTCCAAGCCCTAGATCCGTCTGATAGGTCTCCATAATAGCCTCACGGAAGTAACTGTAAAAAGGACTGGTTGGCTCTAGCTTCTTGGAAAATTTATAACCTGACTTCCCTAACTGGAGGAACTGGTACTTATCCACATAAACCTGCATGTGCTCCATAACCAAATTGATCTTGTCGTGATTAGGCAGTTGAGAAGCTTGGAAAAAGGCCGTATAGGTATCGGAGCCCACTTCCTTACTTTCTTGATCAATTTCTTGCAGAACCTTTTCCAACTGGTTCAAAGAAGTCTTCTTCATCTTACTTCTGACCTGAGCCACATAGGCCGGTTTAATGCCTTTATCCCAGTGATCACGAGATATAATAGCATCTGCTTTTTGTGAAATCAAGGTCAACCGTTTCTGATAAGATTCGTCCTCCAAGGCCAGCTTCAAAGCCTTTGATGGCGTCGCTTGAACCACAGATAAATCACCATAGATATCAGACTTTAGGACAAGATTTACCTGCATATCATAGGAATGATTGATATGGAGAACGAGGTGAATCTTTCCATCTTCCTTCCTAACAGACAAAGAATCGAGTTGATAGGATCGTATAATCCCAGCCTGACTAAGGGCCAGTCTATCTAGATTTTCCAAAGAATCCTTATAGATATAGGAAATCTCAGGGTCTTTGACCTTCTTTACCAGAGAGTGATTTCGCTGTCTGTTGAAAACCACAAGACCAAGTATAAGGATTACAGTCAGAGCACTTGCTAGATACTGTAAAATTACTTTCTTCATAGTACTTCCATTATAGCATAGGACGACAAAATATTCTGAAAACGATTGGCAAACGCTGAAAACAAATCATAACCACCCGTCTATGATATGATACCTCTTAAGTAGACAAGGTAAATACCTAAAATCTACTTAAGAGGTATTTTTATGTCTAGAAGAGAAAGGTTCACCCCATACGAGAAAGAACAAGCTTGTCTCGATTATATTAATTGTAATCGTTCCAGATCTGAGATATGTAACTGTCTCCATATTTCCACAAGGACGATTCAAGATTGGGCTGCCATCTATAAAAAATATGGGATTTTAGGATTCACAAAGAAAACAAAAAACCGTTCCTATTCAAAAGAATTTAAAATGGAACTTGTAGAAAAATGTATTAGTGGTGAGGCTTCATCTATTGATTTAGGTCATCAGTATGATATTTCTTCAGGACTTTTAAGAAAGTGGATTAGGATGTATAATGCCAATATAGAACTTAAGGATTACAATCCAAAACGGGAGGTCTATATGGCAAAAGCAAGACGTAAAACCACTATTGATGAACGCAAAGAGATTGTCAACTATTGTATTGAACATAATCGCAATTATAAGGAAACGGCATCACTTTATGATGTTTCTTATAGCCAAGTGTATTCGTGGGTGAAAAAGTATGATAGTGATGGTGAAGAAGGTTTAGTTGACAAAAGGGGTCATCACAAACTAGATGATGAGGTTGATGAATTAGAACGTTTACGAAGAGAAAATGTGCGCTTAAAACGTCAGTTAGAAGAAAAGGATATGACTGTTGAACTCTTAAAAAAAGTGAAAGAATTCGGAAGGATGTGAGGCTAGGCAAACAGCGCCACGAATCAAAATACTTAGCGATCGAAGACTTCAACACCAACAAAGGGTGGAGCATTAGCTGGATGTGTCATCAGCTCGGCATTACGAGGTCTGCATTTTATAAATGGAAACATAGAATAGTTCCAGAACAAGAACAATTAAACAGCGAAATTGCGGAATTAATTAAAGAATATGACGAACGTTTTTCACACATCTTGGGATACCGAAGAATGACCGATTGGATCAATCATTTCAATCATACGAATTACTCAAGAAAGAGAATTCACCGAATTATGAAAGTACTCGATATCCACGCTTTTATCCGTAAGAAAAGGAAAAAATACAAGACTGCCAAGCCTAAAGAAACTGCAGAAAATAAGTTGGCAAGAAACTTCTATACAACTGCTCCGAACAAAAAATGGGTAACAGATGTTACAGAGTTTAAGATTCCTAACTCTCATAAGAAACTCTATCTTAGTGTCATACTTGATTTATATGACCGCTATCCTATTGCTTTTGTCATAAGTGGTCGAAATGACAATCGGCTGGTCTTCAAAACATTTGACAAAGCCATTGAAAAAAATCCCGCAGCGAAGCCTATATTTCACAGCGATAGAGGGTTTCAATATACCAATAAGAACTTTCAAAAAAAGCTGAAAGATACTGATATGATTCAATCCATGTCAAGAGTGGGCCATTGTATTGATAACGGACCAATAGAAGGTTTTTGGGGAATTATAAAATCGGAAATGTATCAGATGTATGAGATTTCAGATGAGGCCTCCCTCCGATATGCCATCAAAGACTATATCCGATTTTACTGTCAAGAGCGTCCACAAAGTAGGTATGACTGTAAAACGCCTTTGGCAGTAAGAAACGCTGCCTTATCATCAGAACATCCTTTGTCATACCCAATCGCTAAGAATAACAAAATTGAAAAGTACAAGTCTAAGTGGTCTGCATAAAAAAACAGCCGTACATTTATTATGTAAGACTGACCTTCAAAAACAGACACTTTTTTAGATATTTAACCTGTCTACTTGACAGGGGGCATATCA
>NZ_JBQSUN010000013.1:0-18080 GCF_052384325.1 Streptococcus sp. cx1
TCATAACCCTGCACTTGGTTTCTTATTCAGTTCTCAAAGGTCTTTGTCTCTCTTAAGACAACTTCTATATTCTAGCAAATCTAGAATGCCTTGTCAACACTTTTTTTGAAGTTTTTTTCACTTCTCGTGTCTGCTGTCTCTCGCGAAACAGCTTATTTATAATATCATCTCTAGCTTGTCTTGTCAATAACTTTTTTTAAAGTTTTGGAACCTTTTCAAGTTTGTGGCAAGTCAGTTAAGACAACTTTTATATCTTATCACCCAAATCAATACTTGTCAATAGGATTTTAGTAAAGCTATTAATCTTTTTTAGATTGAACCTTTTTGAATCCTTGATACAATACCCATCCAACGACTAGGCCGAGAGCGTTTTGGCAGAAATTAGGAATCACTTCTGCGATTGAAGCTCCTGTTCCATACATAAATACTGAAGCAAGTGCATAGCCACCCACCATCACAATTGTAGCAATCAGAAGGCCTAGGATACGATAGTTACCTTTAAATCCAGCAAAATAACCTTGTGCACCATGGATTAACAAACTAATGAACATCCATTGCGGAGCAGATGATAGCAAATCTATCAAAAATGCAGATAATCCTCCTACAATTGCTCCTTCTTTCTTGCCAAGATAGAAGGATGTGAAGTAGATTCCTGCATCTACCAAAGTTAAAAGCCCTGTTGGAGTCGGAATTTTAGCTACGAATCCAAAGGTCACTGATAAAGCAGTTAAGATAGCTAATAATGTTAGCTCTTTTGTTTTCTTATTTTGCATATTGAACTACTCCAAATTCATTTGATTGTTTAATTGATTCATAAACAAAGGCTTTAGCATTTGCCACAGCTTCAGTTTCTGAACATCCTTTAACTAATTCACTAGCTATACTTGAAGCAAATGTACATCCTGCACCGGTATTATTTTTATCCAGCACAGCTTCTTCAAACAATTTGTAGTCTGTTCCATCATAAAAGACATCTATCGCTTTATTACCATCCAAGCGATTTCCACCTTTGACAACGACAGTCTTAGCACCTAATTCATTGAGATAGCTAGCCGCATGCTTCATGTCATCAATAGTCTTAACCTTTCTATCTATAAGCAGTTCGACTTCAGGTAAGTTCGGAGTGATAACCGTGGTATAAGGGAAAAATTTAACCAATTCATCACGTAGTTGAGAAACTTCAACGTCATGAGTCTCCTTACATACTAAAACGGGATCCAAGACAATTGGAATATCAGAATGTTTTTTAACAAAATCCAACGTTAATTCTGCGATTTCAACGTTAGGCAACAAACCAATTTTTATTGCTGAGAATGGGACATCTTTTAGTGAGTCAAGTTGTTGTTTAAAAACATTAGTATCAACCGGAATGACCTCAAAACCATTCTCAGTCATAGCTGTCAAACAGGTAAGAGCCACAAATCCATGCTGTTTATTAGTGGTAAACGTCGCTAAATCTGCATGAAGTCCGCCACCACTAAAAATATCATTCCCTGAAATCGCTAAAATCAATTCATCACTCATATCTTATCTCCTTCAAATATAATCCATTTCCTGCTGCCGTTGGTCCTGCGAGATTACGATCACGACTTTCCAACACTGTCTTAACTTGTGAAACAGGCATGCGACCATTGCCAATCTTCAACAAGGTACCGACCATATTTCTAACTTGCTTATAGAGAAAACCATTGCCAGAAAAAGTAAAGATATAAAATCCAGTTTTCTCATCGATAGATACACTAGCCTGAGTAATTGTGCGTACTTTATTTTCTACAGAAGTTCCTGAAGCTGTGAAGCCTGTAAAATCATGTGTACCGACCAAATCCTTAGCAGCCTTCTGCATAGGTGCTAAACTTAGAGGGTAGGGATAGTGGGTCGCATAATTACGCATCATGGGGTTCTTAGGTCGCCCTGCATCTACTAGAAACTCATAGGTTTTACTGTGTTTATTGTATCGTGCATGAAATTCTTCTGATACAAGTTCAATACTAACAACATCAATGTCATCTGGACATTGTGTATCTAAACCAAAACGTAACTTCTCTGGATCCCGCTCCTGGGGCAAATCGAAGTGTATAACTTGTCCATAGGCATGAACACCTGCATCTGTACGACCCGCTCCATGAACGGTGACAGGTGTTCCGCTATTTAACCGTAAGAGAGTCTTTTCAAGTTCTTCTTGAATAGAACGTGCATTTGGTTGTCTTTGAAAACCTGAGAAAAGTGTACCATCATAGGAAATTGTCGCTTTGTATCTAACCATAAGATTATCATATCAGATTTTTTCAAGGATAAGAAGTAGGTCGATTAGCAACTGACCCCATACAATTTTCGAAATAAAGAAAAAGACGCCTTCAACGTCCTTCCTTTATAAATCTTCTAAGGCATCCTTTACTTTATTGAAGAAACCTTTTTTCTGTGGTGCGATTTTTTCATCACCACTTGCTTTGGCAAATGCAAGGAGAGCTTCTTTTTGAGCATCGTTTAGCTTCGTAGGAGTTACAATCTTAACTGTAACGTGTTGGTCTCCTTGTGAACCTCCACGAAGACGTGGAGCCCCCTTTCCTTTTAGACGGAAAGTTTTGCCTGTTTGAGTCCCTGCTGGAATGGTCATCTCAACATTTCCGTGAACTGTTGGTACTTCGACAGTATCACCAAGAGCAGCTTGGACAAAGGAAATGTTAAGTGTATAGTAAATTGTTGATCCATCACGAGTAAACTTATCGCTTGGATTAACATTGATGATTACAAAGAGGTCTCCATAAGGACCACCATTGAAACCAGCTTCACCTTGACCTGCAAGACGGATTTGTTGACCTGTTTCAACACCTGCTGGAATCTTGACAGATACTTTGTGGCTTTGTTTTTCATGTCCTGTTCCGTGACAAGTTTGACATGGCTCTTTAATTTCTTGACCTGTTCCATGACAGACATCACAGGTTACTTGACGACGCATCATACCAAGTGGTGTTTGCGTATCGACATTGATAACCCCTTGACCATGACAGCGACCACAAGTTACAGGGCTTGTGCCAGGTTTTGCACCAGATCCCGAACATGTCTTACATGTTGCTTCACGATTGTAGTGAACTTCTTTTTCGGCACCAAAAATCGCCTCTTCGAAGCTTAGGTTGACACGGTACTGAAGATCATCACCTTGACGTGGAGCATTCGGGTTACGAGTAGCACCACCACCAAAGAAGCTAGAGAAGATATCCTCAAAGCCACCAAAGCCTGCACCACCATCGAAGCCACCAAAGCCTCCTTGACCACCAAAACCATTCGCACCATCTGGTCCGTATTGGTCATAGGCTGCACGTTTTTGGTCATCACTTAAAGTTTCGTAGGCCTCTTGAACCTCTTTATATTTTTCTTCCGCACCCGGTTCTTTATTAATGTCTGGGTGGTATTTCTTAGACATCTTACGATAGGCACGTTTAATTTCATCTTGAGAGGCATCCTTAGATACCCCAAGACGATCGTAATATTCGGTATTGTTCATAATTTTAGATACAAAGGGCATCTAATGGAGAAAGCCAAAGTAATAGTTTTGAAGATGAACACCTAGTCCCTTGAAACCAACTATCTTTTTGGCTTAATCCCTAGCCCGTGTTCAACGACGAACACTCTTTGTTCCTTTCTATTTTATATTTGTTACGATACGAAGTAAAACTATATCTTATATTCACTTCACTTATTTTAGCGAAAAACAGAGGCTGGTTTGCAACCTCTGGATTTCTTACTATCATTTACTAATTAGTCAGAACTGAGCACGCCCTAAGCTCTTGGTGAAAAAGAGAAATCTCCCTAGAAACTAAAGTTTTTGCGTTGAATCTCCTATTTTCACTATGAGGTTTTAACGGGCTTTGCATCTTATTTTTCAGTAAACTCTCCGTCTACGACGTCGTCGCCTGAATTATCTGCTGTTTGTGCTGCTTCTGCTCCTGCTTGAGCTTGTTGTGCTGCTGCAGCTTGTTCGTATAGTTTAACTGCAAGAGCTTGAGCTTTTTCGTTAAGAGCTTCCAATTTAGCCTTCATGTCATCAAGATTTCCTGATTCTTGAGCTTTCTTAAGATCATCAAGGGCTGATTGAGCAGCATCCCGTTCTGTATCGAAACCTTTACCTTCTGTTTCTTTGATTGTCTTCTCAGTGGCAAAGATAGCTTGGTCAACTTCGTTACGAAGATCTACTTCTTCTTTACGTTTTGCATCTGCTTCAGCATTTGCTTCAGCATCTTTCATCATCTTTTCAATTTCTTCATCTGTCAAACCAGAGTTAGATTGGATAACAATTGTTTGTTCCTTTTGAGTTCCAAGGTCTTTAGCTTTAACAGATACGATACCGTTCTTATCAATATCGAAAGTAACTTCGATTTGTGGGATACCACGAGGTGCAGCTGGGATATCAGTCAATTGGAAACGTCCAAGAGTCTTGTTATCTGCTGCCATTGGGCGTTCCCCTTGAAGAACGTGGATATCAACGGCTGGTTGGTTGTCTGCTGCAGTTGAGAAGACTTGTGACTTAGATGTTGGAATTGTAGTGTTGCGGTCGATGAGTTTTGTGAACACTCCACCCATTGTTTCGATACCAAGTGACAATGGAGTTACGTCAAGAAGGACAACGTCTTTCACATCACCAGTGATGACACCACCTTGGATAGCAGCACCCATAGCCACAACTTCATCAGGGTTCACTGATTTATTTGGTTCTTTACCAGTTTCAGCTTTAACAGCTTCTACAACGGCAGGGATACGAGTTGAACCACCGACAAGGATAACTTCGTCAATATCTGACAAGCTCAAACCTGCATCTGAAAGGGCTTGACGAACTGGAGTTTTCGTACGTTCTACAAGATCACGAGTCAAATCATCGAATTTCGCACGAGTCAATGTCATTTCCAAGTGAAGAGGTCCAGCTTCACCAGCAGTGATGAATGGCAAGCTGATTTGTGTTGAAGTAACACCAGAAAGGTCTTTCTTAGCTTTTTCAGCTGCGTCTTTCAAACGTTGAAGAGCCATCTTGTCTGTTGACAAGTCGATTCCATTTTCTTTCTTGAATTCTTCAACCATGTGATCGATGATTTTTTGGTCGAAGTCATCACCACCGAGTTTGTTATCCCCTGCAGTTGCCAATACGTCAAAGACACCGTCACCAAGTTCAAGGATAGATACGTCGAATGTACCACCACCAAGGTCGAATACCAAGATTTTTTCTTCTTTATCAGTCTTATCCAAACCGTAAGCAAGGGCTGCTGCTGTTGGTTCGTTGACGATACGTTCTACTTCAAGACCAGCGATTTTACCAGCATCTTTTGTTGCTTGACGTTGCGCATCGTTGAAGTAAGCAGGAACTGTGATAACTGCTTTAGTTACTTTTTCACCAAGGTAATCTTCAGCATAACCTTTCAAATATTGAAGAATCATAGCTGAAATCTCTTGCGGTGTGTATTCTTTACCGTTTGCAGAAACTTTTTCAGAAGTACCCATCTTAGATTTGATAGAGATGATTGTATCTGGGTTTGTTACTGCTTGACGTTTTGCAGCGTCACCAACGATGATTTCACCATTTTTGAATGACACAACAGATGGAGTTGTGCGGTTACCTTCTGGGTTTGCGATAATTTTTGATTCAGTTCCTTCAAGAACTGCTACTGCTGAGTTTGTTGTACCTAAGTCAATACCAATGATTTTAGACATATGTTTTTCCCCTTTTTACTTAATTTCTATTTTGCTTTTTTATCTTTCATTCATAGTTTTCTGTCATTTCGGACAAGTTTTCAATTATGTTACGACACAAGAAGTCGAAATCGATTTTATTTTGACGACGAGTTAGTTAGGAGGCTAGGCAAGCGCCATAGCGATTGCCGTTTTCTGACGAGTTGCTTCAGCAACCGTCAGAATTGCCTAGTTGAACACGCCCTAAGCTCTGGGTAAAAAAGATAGATTTCCTTGTGTTCATCGAACACTTCGTCAATCTCCTATTTTTACTGTGAGCTTTTACGGACTTTGTATCCTAGTTGTATACAACTACCATAGCTGGGCGTAAGACGCGTTCGTGGAGTTTATACCCTTTTTGGAAAACTTGTGCAATCGTATCTGCTGGATGTTCATCATCTGCAGGCATTGTTTGAATAGCCATGTGGAAGTTATGATCGAAATCACCATCTGCTGGAATTTCTTCAATCCCTTCCTCTTTAAGAGCATGCACTAAACTTTCTTGCACCATTTCCAAACCTTTTTTGACATCATCAGTCAAGCCCTCAACGGCAAGAGCACGTTCAAGGTTATCAAGTGATGGCAAAATTGCTTTTGCCAAATCTTGGCTACGATACTTTTGTAATTGTTGACGTTCTTCATTAGAACGGCGCTGAATGTTTTGCATTTCTGCATGGGCACGAAGGTATTTGTTTTCAAATTCTTCGGCACGCGCTTGGGCTTCTTCAAGTTCAGAAGGTTCGCTTACTTCCTCTACAACTTCTTCAGTTGTCTCCGTAGCTTCCTCTTCTTTCACTTCTTCTTTTTTAATATCTTCAGTCAAGGCATACACCTCTTTCTATACTTTTTAAATGTTATATCTTAGCTAACTTCATAATGGTTACTATTGAGGTAACGGTAATAATCCGTCAACTTCATAACCAAAACTCTACTAATAACATTGACCAAACTAACCATGCGACGATAATCCATTTCAACTGGGCCAATCACATGCATGAGCGCCATCCCACGATAAGGAATCAGGAATTTATGACTCATAACTGTGACATTTTCAAGCGCTTCTTCAGTTGATTCTGCAACCGAAATCTTGGTCACTTCATCATCGGAGATAGCTGATCGAAGCTCAAGTGCCACATGTTGTGGATTGTCCAAAAATTGATAAGTTTTTAAGTCGGCATAAGTCAGTGATGCAACCTTACCTTCGATGAAAATCAATTCCTTAAAAAGTTGTGAAAAGATATAATCAAACAAATCTAGAACATTATCTGTTATCTTGAAATACTTCTGCACAATCTGAGGAATCTCAGTTCTCAATCGGTAATGGATCTCTAAGACAGTGTTTCCTAAAAAACGTTCTTGAACAAGCTTATGAAGAATTTCCAAATCACTAGACAAGAAATTTTTTGGAATAGCAAATTGAACTGTCACAGGCTTAGATTCATCTAGAGTAAGAACCGCTAAAGCGTCGTGATTGGATAGATGAACAATGTCAAATCCAGTCAGACGTTGTCGTGTCGGTTCCACATCTTGAATCACTGCTGTACATCCTGTCATTTCTGCCAGCAGCTTCGCCGCTGCATCCAAGATATCTTCAAGTTTAAAGGCTTCAAAATCAAAGGCCTTGACCACTTGATAAACATCTTGTTCATCAATCGTATCAAGATTCAAAGAATTAGCGACGAAATACTGGAAACCTGCTCGGCTTGGCATACGCCCACTAGAAGTATGAGCTTTTTCAAGATAGCCCATTTTTTCAAGCTTGGCCATGTCATTACGAATGGTCGCTGAACTCGAATCAATTGATTCTTGTAATGCTTTAGAACCAACCGGTTCATGTGTACGAGTGAACATCTCAACTATCAAATTCAAAATAGTGTTTTGCCTTTGCGTAATCACGATGTCACCTCATTTCTATTCATTAGCACTCTAATACATCGACTGCTAACTTATGATTCTATTATACACCTAAACTTGAACATGTCAACCCAAAAAACCAAAAAAATTAGCACTCTTTTTGCGAGAGTGCTAAAAATACATCTTAAGACCTAGAAAAGCAAAAAAAGAGCACCTCAGAGGTACTCTAATCTTATCAATCATATTTTGACAAATGATAGGTCTCAATAATAGATATGAGGTGTTTGGCATAATCTGGATCACTGCTAAAACCCGCAGCTTGTAGTTTTTCTGCCGCAACTTTATAACTAGTCGTTCCTGCCACCTCTTTATAGGTCGACTCGCCCCATGTTCCTTGGCGAAGTTCTTCTAAATAAGTCATCATAGAACTTGACCAATCCTTAAAAACTGCAAAATCCACCTTTTGGTATTGCCATTTACCTTTACTGTAGATACTATCCTTTAAACGAATACGTTCTTGACCTGGCTGAGCAGGGAGACTGTAGATGTTATGGTATTTAACAGATAAAAGACTGCTACCATAATTTGACTCATATGCAGCTTGACTAAGGAGAATAGACGCAGGTACACCATAGTTTTTAGACATCTTTTGAGCTGTTGGAGCTAAGGTCTCAATAAATTCTTGCTGTGTGTAAGCAACCTTTACCGCACGCGCATTATCATCTGTAGAGGCATGAAGAATCAAAGGTAAGAGAATACCTAAAGCAAAAACAACAACTAAGGTAATGAAGGCTTTTAGTTTAAAACGTCGTCTCACTTAGCTTTCTCCTTTAATAATGCCAAATATTCCTCCAAAGTAAGATTATGTTCAGTCATATACTCTGCTGACTCTTTACCAACATAGCGGAAATGCCAATCCTCGTAGCCTACACCCGTTGACGATGTTTTACCATCTGGAAAACGAAGAACAAAGCCATATTTCGGCGCCAACTCTTTGACTTTAGCTACTGTATCTGGATCTGCTTCATTTAAGCTATCTACAGTACTCATATCAATCGCAAGACCTGTTTGGTGTTCACTCGCTCCTGGTGGTTGTGAATAGGTTTGAACCTTTTTCTCCGCCTGAGACTCCGTCAAACTTGGGTCAGCAGCCATTTCCTGCTGAACATAACTGTTATAAAGTTCTGTCTGATAAGCAACACTACGATAACCTGATATCAAGTGATAACTTGGATCAATTTCTTGAGCAGCCGCTAAAAACTCCTTAACGTTCTTAGCAATTCTTGCATCTACAGAAACACCATCAACGTCAGCAATCTCAGGGTTAAGTTCTTTAGACTTATTATCTCGATTTACCAAAAGCAATTGCCAGTCTTTAGGCGATACATCAGGTAGTCCCTTTGTATCCTTGCTTTGAGTCGCATCGGTAGCTTGTTTACTACTTTTTGTTACTGACGATCCATTGGTTTGTTGGACTGTACGGCTGACACCAAATACTGAATAAAGTCCTGCTGCAACTAAAAGAACTGCAATCAAGACACTGCTGATAACCAAAAACCAGTTGGTTTGCTTTTTCGCCTGACGGCGACTTGGATAGTTATTTTTTACCATTTTCTTTTTCTATTATCTCTCGCCCAACCTGACGATAGGTCATATCGCCAAGCGCTTCTAATGTAAATTTACCATTTTCATAAGCAACAACAGTGACCGAACCGTTGTCCAATGAAGGATGCTCGACAGAAGGATCAATTAACCAAGCAAAGGTTGCAATGGTCATACCGTGACTAACGACAATAGCATTACCGCCACCAGACTTCTCAAGATTTTCTGCAATAGCTGTGAACCCCTCTAAAATACGTTTTCTGAGCACTTCCCAAGGCTCTGCCCAACCAGCCGTATCCACATCAAGGATACCTTGTGCAAGCTCAGGATAAGTTACCTCATGCAAATCCTTACCTTGAAAAGCATCTGTTCTCGGTAGCACACCGTAGAAAAGTTCACCGTCATAGCCACCATCTAAACTACCAAAACACCACTCACGAATACGTTTGTCACGTTTATAAGGAATAGTTTCTAAACCCGTCTCACGTAAAATGATATCCATAGTTTGAATCGTTCGACCTGAATCACTAGAATATGCAGCCTTGAAAGGGATACCTGCTGCTTTCAGACCTACCCCCAATTCACGAATACCTTCTTCACCGAACGGGGTCAAAGGGCTATCAGACCAACCTTGTGCACGACCAATGGTGTTAAACATCGTTTTGCCGTGTCTCGCAATATACAACTTAACCTTACTCATAGCACCCCTTCTTTCCGTCATTTTTTGAATTCATTATAGCACAAATCCCCTCGACTATCTAGCCAACGAGACCATCAGAAAATGCCTTACCAATTGGCAAAGCATTTATCATCCGCTTAGTTTTTAAAGCTGTGAACAGGAGCTGGGATTTGACCACCACGCGCAATGAAATCAGCCGATGAAGCCTTGTTTACTTTCATTACTGGTGCATAACCAAGAAGACCTCCAAGTTCCAACATGTCACCTTCCTTACCATAAGGAATGATACGAACAGCTGTTGTTTTCTGGTTAATGACACCGATAGCTGCTTCGTCAGCAATCATGGCCGCGATTGTTGTATCTGGCGTATCAGCAGGAATAGCAATCATGTCTAGACCAACAGAACAGATAGCTGTCATGGCTTCCAATTTTTCAAGGTTGATATGACCAGATTGAACCGCAGCAATCATACCTTCATCTTCAGAAACTGGAATAAAGGCACCTGACAAACCACCAACTTGGTTACATGCCATAATACCACCTTTTTTAACTTGGTCGTTAAGAAGGGCTAGAGCTGCAGTAGTACCATGCGTACCAACAACTTCAAGACCCATCGCTTCAAGTACACGGGCTACTGAATCACCAACTGCTGGTGTTGGCGCAAGAGACAAATCTACAATACCAAACTCGACACCAAGACGTTCGCTGGCCATTTGACCAACTAACTGACCAACACGTGTGATTTTGAAGGCGGTCTTCTTAACTGTTTCAGCTAGAACATCGAAACTTTCGCCTGGAACTTTCTCAACTGCACGTTGCACAACACCAGGACCTGAAACCCCAACATTGATTACAACATCAGCCTCACCAACACCATGGAAGGCACCCGCCATAAATGGATTATCTTCAACCGCATTAGCAAAGACCACCAATTTACCTGGGCCCATTGGATCTGCCTCAGAAGCCTCTTTGATGATACGTCCCATGTCACGTACTGCTGTCATGTTAATACCAGTCTTTGTTGAACCAATGTTGACAGATGAGCAGACAAAATCAGTCTCTGCAAGCGCACGTGGAATAGAATTAATAAGAATCTCATCACCTTTTTGATAGCCCTTTTGAACGAGTGCAGAGAAACCACCAATAAAGTTAACGCCGATTTCCTTAGCTGCTCGGTCTAATGCCTTCGCAAAAGGTACATAGTCTGTTGCATCTGTTGCCGCACCGATGATTGAGATCGGAGTAACAGACACACGTTTATTAACAATCGGAATACCAAGTTCAGCTGCAATTTCGTCACCAACAGCTACCAAATTCTTAGCCTTAGATACAATCTTGTTATAGACTTTTTCCGCCGCCTTATCGATATCTGAATCGATACAGTCTAGGAGTGAAATCCCCATGGTAATGGTACGAACATCAAAGTTCTGCTCCTCAATCATGGCAATGGTTTCTGTGACCTGTTTAATATCCATTTTAAGCTACTCCTATCTTACAAGTTGTGCATAGCATCAAAAATTGCTGAACTTTGGATGTTGATTTTAACGTTCAATGACTCACCAAAGGCTTCCAATTCAGCACGTAGGTGTGTAAAATCTTGTTTGTCTTCCGATGATACAACCGCCATCATGGTAAAGAATTCATCAAGAACTGTTTGAGAAATATCATCAATATTCAAGCCAAGTTCTGCCACCTTAGTCGCAACACCCGCAACAATACCTGCTTTGTCCTTACCTACAACTGTAATAATCGCTTTCATGAGAAGCCTCCATCATTTTATTTTGTATAATTTTAGCATATTTTGATTAAAAATGCTATTTTTTATGAAATTTGCATATTTTTTCTTGAAAAAGACGAATGTTTCCGAGGAATTTAACTAATATCGTTTATGAAAATATCCTCTCTTTGCCCCAACTACTTGTGGATAAACTTGTTCACAACCTAAATAATATCTTTCTTATAAAACCTTGAAAAATCAAGATTCAACACTATCAACAGACTTTTCCACACCTGTGGATAAGTCTGTGGGTAACTTGTCGATAAACAAAAAAATATCGCCAAATTCAGGCGATATCTTAGCTTTATTTCCATTTTAAATTAACATGGGCATTCATTTCTTTATAAGCAGTATCTATACGCTCTTTGGTTTCTTCATCCAGTTTATTTCTATATTTACCACCTTTAATGAAATCCTCTAAAATATAAGTTTGGTAAGTATACAAAGGGTATCCCTCTGGCGAACTTGTTCCTTTAGGCGTACGGTTAACCCAAGTCGGATGTGCTTGAGCCGTCTTAATCGTGGTTTGACCATTCTTTTTCTCAAGGGTGACATCCATTAAGACACCTCTCTCTGTCCACTCTGCACTATCCACACCATCCATAGTCTCTATGCGCTGGTTAGAAATGAAATTCCCCATTGAGTAAATAATAAGTTTTTGCTGTCCATCCTTTTTAACCACCTCAGAAGGTTCTACCACATGAGGATGACCTCCAAAGATAATATCGGCACCCCAATCAATCATCTTATGATAAAGTTTAACCTGTTCATCTGTCGGTTCCAAACGATATTCAACACCCATCTGAGGCATGATAACCGTGATATCCGCTTCTTTTTCGGCACGCTGAATCTCGGCTTTCATACGTTTTTCATCCAAATTCGATAAGTGGTCTGCAACCTCTTTATCCGTCAAGTTCGACTCTAGGCCATTGTAACCATAAGCATAGGAAAGTATTGCAACTTTGATACCATTAACATTCTTGATAAGAAGTGGTGCCTTGTCTCGCACCGGCTTTTCGTAAACGCCAATAGGATCAATTCCCACTTTTTTAAAAGCATCAGCCGTTGTAAAAGCACCCTCTAAACCAGAATCCAAGATATGATTATGGGCCAAATCCATAACATCATAACCAGCATCCTTAATAGCTGCTGTCACTGATTGAGGAGCATTAAACAGAGGATAGCCTGACAAAGGATAATCAGGATTAATCGTTCCCTCGAAATCACCCAAAACCAAATCAGCCTGCTTTAACCACGGCTTCACATAAGTAAAATTCTCCGTGAAATCATAGCTGCCATCTGCCTGCAGGGCACTCATATAGAGACCGTCATGATAGAGCAAGTCCCCATTAGCCATGATACGTGCTGTCTGTACCTGGTTCGAGGCATTCTTTTGCTGTTCGTTCTTACTATGAACAATTAAAATCTCAAGAAAAAGCAAACCTAAGACGAGAGCAATCAACCCCATCAAAATCTTATTAGTCATCGCATTGTCACGCTTTTTAGCCTGGCTCTGTTTCATAATACTCTCCTTTTTCATACTTCTAGTGTACCAAAAAAACTTATCCATTGATGATAAAAAAGATTAATAAACGGTTACATCTCAATTCCACGACGGTTGAAAACATCAGTTTTCTTAGACAAGATAAAAACTCTACTTCATATGAAGTAGAGTTTTGTTAATGATTAACGTGTTGGTGTGTATTCCAAATCTTTACCGTGTTTAGCTACAAAATCAGACATTTCAGAGTCTGGAATTTGACGCAAGTAGAGATTAGCACGAATCGTTTCATCTTCCTCACGACAAGTAGAAAGAACGAGGTATTTATCTGAAGCACTAACCTTCAAATCCTTGTTTTTAACACTTGCTTGATCATAAATGATATCCAACTGTTGTTTAAAGTCTTTATCGCTTTCAAATGATGTACGATAGAAAGCTGTGTCTTCAGGCACAATTACCATAGCAAGCGCTTCATAATAATACTTACGTTGAGGCGTCTCAATAACAACATATTTGTGTTTATCAAAGAACGACTGATCACTATAGTAGTTAACATCGTTGAACATACGACTATCAGCAACCTTACTTCCTCGAGCATGACCGAAGAGCCAAGTCAAACGATCGCTAAAATCTTTCTTATTATCTGTATCCATGAAGACAGTTCCCAAATATGGAACGTTTCCTCCATCAAATGTTTTATCTAAGTAGGTTGAATTGTCCGTTGTTTGAACAACTGGCTCATCCAATTTAGTCCCTGGTGCATAGACATAAGCGATAGTATCAGGGTTTGTCGCCTCAAGACCATCAAATTTATTTTTGAGGTAGGCTTTCTCCTCATCTGAAACTTTATAAGTGTTTGCTTTTTTAGTCGTTAAAACACTCTTAACACCATTAGAGGATGATGCTGTCGGAGACATAAACTGGAAGCCAAGGAAGATAGCCAAAGCAGCAATGACTAAGGCCGAAATCCCAGCAATCAGTTTTTTGCGAGATCCAGTAGATTTACGATTATGATTACTCATGAAATGTCAAATCCTTTTCTTTATCCATAGAAAAATATCACCGAAGCTCTAGCCCCAGTGATATTCTTTTTTGCAATAGCAGTTAATTATTTAACAGCTGCTGTGTTTGGAAGAGCTTTAGCTTCAGCTTTAGCTGCTGGAGCTTTCTTTTCTGCAGCTTTAACAGCTTTAGCTTCTTCTTTAGCGTCTTTGTTAGCGTTAGCTTTATCAGTAACTACAAACTCATCTTTGATGATGTTTCCGTTAGCATCACGTTTTGGTTCGATGTGTTCACCAGCATCTTCAAATTTTTGTTTAGTTGAATCTGCATCAACGTTGTTAAGACCGTCTTTAGCAGCTTGAGTAAGACCACCTTCGTTGTTTGTGAAGAAGTCGCTACCTGTTGCTTCAGTTTTGTTATCAAGGTTTCCAGTGTGAACGTTACCGTCGTTAGCGAAAACTGCTGCTGATGAAGCGAATACTGCAAGAACTGCAGCTGATGTAAGCAATACTTTTTTCATAATTGTTTCTCCTCTAATGGATTATTATATATTTAGTATCAGGACCTCCCTGACATTTATAGATTATAACACTATTTAGAGATATGTCAACAATTTTTAAAAACTTTTTTAAATTTTTAATATATCCTACAATTCGTGAAAACAATGGGGTTTTAGTGCATACTAACAAATAGTAATGATTAACCATTTTTAATTTTAGTGTTATTTTGAGCAATTTGTTATATCTTACCCTAAGTTTAAAATACAAAAGATCATCTATATATAAAAGCATAATTTGTAAAATATACACCCTTAATTATGAAAACTTTTGTTTCAAACATTCAAATGATTTTTATCAGACATAAAGATCCGCTTGATTTCAACAAGTTTGAAGTGTAGAACAATATCATCTTTCAAATAAATATATTCAATCACTTTTTAAATTTTTGTATGATAACTACATAATATACAAATTCCAAAATACGATATATATTAAACTAAAATTAGATAACCTAAATGAAATCAAGCAAAGAATCCGTTTTCATCGGTTAAAATTCTTGAAAAATAAACTCTTATCTTATTTTCGAGAGCTTTATAACTAATTTTTTTAAGAAAAGTCCCTTGAAAATCATTACGTTATTACTAGCCCTGCGCCACCTGAATAACAAGTCTCTAGAGCTTGTATACGAATCAATTGAATTGTTTTACTTCTCTTATTTCAGACGAAATAGTTCTTCCACTTGTTTATTAAAGACTTGCGCTATTTTTAAAGCCATTTCCAACGAAGGGTTGTAGCGGTTATTTTCCAAGTGAACAATCGTTTCTCTCCGTATTCCTACTTGATCTGCTAAATCTTGTTGAGTCATACCATAAGCTTCCCTCACTTCTTTCAAGTTAGTCTTTATTTTACTTTCTTTCGCCATATTTCATCCCCTTTTTTCAGTGATAAAGTAAGTAATGGCAAATAATAAGAGTAAAAAAGCCACCAAAATATAAAGAAATCCAGCATTCAAAACGAAAACTTTACAAACAGCTATCAATGTTGCAATTCCCAATAATATAAAGATTGCTATTGTAAACAAAATGGAAGAGGACTTTGCAATATTTCTATAAAATCGTTCATCGGGTTCTTCATTAATTCTCTTGAATAAGAAGTAAAACATTAATAACAATTGAACACTTAATCCAATTCCTAACATTATATTCTTAATCAAAGAACCAGGAGTTAGAAGCCAAACTCCAATAGTATAGATTGATGACGAGAGAAATACAAGCACTGTATATAATTTTGCAGTAATCCCAAACATGTTTTTTTCTTTCTTTTGATAGGTTGATTTTGAGAGGACCGATACCATCGTACACACCAAATACGAAGGAAGCCAAGCCGTCGTCATAATAGCACCTTTCGCTAGAATCGGTAGGTGATTCCCCAGCAATAATACTAAACATACAACAATAAGCACGCTAGCGATATAAAGAATTATCTTTAAGTTCTTCGACATTTTCATCTTTGCCACCTCTTTTTAAAATGTTATAAATATATCACACCTTGTATGTTATAAATATATCACATTGTTGTGAAATTTTCAAGATGAAGACAAATTTCAAGTGAGATTTAGAACTTTTTTCAGAAATCCATACAAAAAAGCACCCATAGTGATATGCCCCCTGTCAAGTAGACAGGTTAAATATCTAAAAAAGTGTCTGTTTTTGAAGGTCAGTCTTACATAATAAATGTACGGCTGTTTTTTTATGCAGACCACTTAGACTTGTACTTTTCAATTTTGTTATTCTTAGCGATTGGGTATGACAAAGGATGTTCTGATGATAAGGCAGCGTTTCTTACTGCCAAAGGCGTTTTACAGTCATACCTACTTTGTGGACGCTCTTGACAGTAAAATCGGATATAGTCTTTGATGGCATATCGGAGGGAGGCCTCATCTGAAATCTCATACATCTGATACATTTCCGATTTTATAATTCCCCAAAAACCTTCTATTGGTCCGTTATCAATACAATGGCCCACTCTTGACATGGATTGAATCATATCAGTATCTTTCAGCTTTTTTTGAAAGTTCTTATTGGTATATTGAAACCCTCTATCGCTGTGAAATATAGGCTTCGCTGCGGGATTTTTTTCAATGGCTTTGTCAAATGTTTTGAAGACCAGCCGATTGTCATTTCGACCACTTATGACAAAAGCAATAGGATAGCGGTCATATAAATCAAGTATGACACTAAGATAGAGTTTCTTATGAGAGTTAGGAATCTTAAACTCTGTAACATCTGTTACCCATTTTTTGTTCGGAGCAGTTGTATAGAAGTTTCTTGCCAACTTATTTTCTGCAGTTTCTTTAGGCTTGGCAGTCTTGTATTTTTTCCTTTTCTTACGGATAAAAGCGTGGATATCGAGTACTTTCATAATTCGGTGAATTCTCTTTCTTGAGTAATTCGTATGATTGAAATGATTGATCCAATCGGTCATTCTTCGGTATCCCAAGATGTGTGAAAAACGTTCGTCATATTCTTTAATTAATTCCGCAATTTCGCTGTTTAATTGTTCTTGTTCTGGAACTATTCTATGTTTCCATTTATAAAATGCAGACCTCGTAATGCCGAGCTGATGACACATCCAGCTAATGCTCCACCCTTTGTTGGTGTTGAAGTCTTCGATCGCTAAGTATTTTGATTCGTGGCGCTGTTTGCCTAGCCTCACATCCTTCCGAATTCTTTCACTTTTTTTAAGAGTTCAACAGTCATATCCTTTTCTTCTAACTGACGTTTTAAGCGCACATTTTCTCTTCGTAAACGTTCTAATTCATCAACCTCATCATCTAGTTTGTGATGACCCCTTTTGTCAACTAAACCTTCTTCACCATCACTATCATACTTTTTCACCCACGAATACACTTGGCTATAAGAAACATCATAAAGTGATGCCGTTTCCTTATAATTGCGATTATGTTCAATACAATAGTTGACAATCTCTTTGCGTTCATCAATAGTGGTTTTACGTCTTGCTTTTGCCATATAGACCTCCCGTTTTGGATTGTAATCCTTAAGTTCTATATTGGCATTATACATCCTAATCCACTTTCTTAAAAGTCCTGAAGAAATATCATACTGATGACCTAAATCAATAGATGAAGCCTCACCACTAATACATTTTTCTACAAGTTCCATTTTAAATTCTTTTGAATAGGAACGGTTTTTTGTTTTCTTTGTGAATCCTAAAATCCCATATTTTTTATAGATGGCAGCCCAATCTTGAATCGTCCTTGTGGAAATATGGAGACAGTTACATATCTCAGATCTGGAACGATTACAATTAATATAATCGAGACAAGCTTGTTCTTTCTCGTATGGGGTGAACCTTTCTCTTCTAGACATAAAAATACCTCTTAAGTAGATTTTAGGTATTTACCTTGTCTACTTAAGAGGTATCATATCA